>CBDHDM010000088.1:0-108806 GCA_965261315.1 Endozoicomonas sp.
TGACTTTGCCAGCCCAAGCACACGGAATCAATGGTTTCAATGGAGCCCGGCTCTGCTGCCATCAGTGCCTGGGCATCTTGTAGCGAGTCCTGAAAACTTTTGTAGAAAACCAGAACCAGAGCGGACTGCTTTGGAATAGGCAGCAGATTAACTTTAATCTCACTGATGATGGCCAGAGTGCCTTCTGAGCCACAGAGGATCGCGTTCAGGTCGTGCTGATTATCTTTATTGACAATATTGGCCAGATCATAGCCCGTCAGATTACGGTTCAGGTGTGGGAATACTTCAGACACCCGTTGTTTATGTTGGCTGTGTGTCTTTTTCAGCGTGCTATAAATCTGACCGATGCGGTCCTGCCGCTGACACAGTTGTTCAAGCTGATCATTATCGACAGGCGATGAGTTCCACACCGTGCCATCCGCAAGCACGGAGGTCAGCTCAAGAACATGATGGCGGGTTTTGCCATAAACCACAGAGCCCTGACCACTGGCATCGGTATTGACCATGCCGCCAACCGTTGCCCGGTTGCTGGTGGAGAGCTCTGGTGCAAAAAACAACCCTTCGCTGGCAGCGAGTTCATTGAGGTAGTCTTTGATCACGCCGGATTGAACTCTGGCCCAGCGCTCTTGTGTATTGATCTCCAGTACCTGGTTCATAAAACGGCTGGTATCGACCATAAAGCCTGAAGTGAGTGACTGGCCGTTAGTACCGGTACCACCACCACGGGGAGAAACGACGATCTGCTGGAAATCGGGTTTATTGGCAAGCGTCAGAATCTTACTGATGTCTTCGGTGGAGCGCGGGTAGAAAATTCCCTCTGGCAGGACCTGATAAATGGAGTTATCGGTTGCCAGAACGGTCCGGTCGGCATAGCCCAGTTCGATATCACCGGTAAAGCCTGCAGAGGCTAGTTCCCGGGCAAAGTGACTATATAAGGTATTTGTTGTTTTCTGATCCAGCCTGCTGATCACAGCGTTACTCCCCATCAATCCCGGCAGCTATTGTACGTAAAGCAGGGGAGGTAGGGAATAAAAGGTCGTTATCCGCTGCCCGTAAAGTGTATGTCTTATTTTTCGGGCGGCGGGTAGCGGTCAACGGGAGGCGAAACGTCAACGCCCCCTAATTACCCGCCAATGCTTCCTGAAGAACTTGTCGCTCGGATTCTGAGAATGACAATTCCAGCGCTGTCTGCTGAGCCTGTTCAGACATTTTTTTCCAGGTTTTCTGCACAATAGAGAAAAGCTTGTCTTTGGGGTGCTTGGCAGCAAAGGCCGAAAAGTCACGGGTCAGGAAGACCAGGCATGCACAATCTTCCAGAGTCTGGGTATCCGCATTATGCTTAATGCCCTGCTTGCGAATGATGGCAGACGCTTTTTCACAGCGCTCTTCTGAATAACCATTCTGTGTCATCACCTCACTGGCTTTTCGCGCATGCAGTTTGCCCAGCTCAGTGCGCCACTTCAGGTAGCCGGTGCGTCCTTCCGGGTATTCTGAGCGGGGGATTTCCCAGCGGCACAAGTGCTGGCTGCGAACGGCGATCTGCAGTTCTTCAGAAGCATCCGGGGCCAGCTGTTGTAACCAGTGAGTCATTTGCCGGGCATAGTTTAGCTCTGCTGGCACACCGTCAATGATTTTTGGATCCATCCCATGAAGCTGGTCAATGGCGGCCAGTGTTTCTGTAAGTCTGGTCATAAACTGCGATACTCCTTTTCTATTGAAAAACGTTTTATTCTTCGGGGGCGAAACCCTGTAAACCGCTTTTCTTTCGCTATGGGCATTATCGTTATGCTGCACTTTTTACTTGATTTGCCTGACGATTTCGACTGGTATTTGAGATTACACTGGTTGTTCTACTGGAGAGTCGGGTGAGAAGAATGAATCAAGAAAAGCCCCCTAAAGTTGCCATGGTGGTTGGTGCGACCGGAGCCACTGGGCAGGTGTTGATGAAATATCTGCTGGAGAGTGATCACTATTCTCAGGTTATTGTTCTGCATTATCGGACTACGCCCTGGGCTGACCATCCCAAGGTCAGGGAAATTGTGCGGAGCCTGGATCAATTAAAAGATCTGGAAACAGAGCCAGCAGCAGATGCTTTATTCTGTTGCCTTGGCACGACCATCAAAAAGGCGGGTTCCAAACATGAATTTGCCAAAGTTGATCGTGATTATGTTCTGGCACTTGGGCAGTGGGCCGTTGACCATGGACAGCCATCTTTTCACCTGATCAGTGCCTATGGGGCAGATTCCGGTTCGCTGGCTTTCTATATGACGGTTAAAGGTGAAACTGAGCGTGCACTGAAACAGATGGGGCTTCGCTCTCTATCTATTTACCAGCCTTCACTGCTGCATGGGGAGCGGAATGAGTTTCGATTTATGGAGTCAGTGGGTTTTTATGTAATGTCCCTGCTAGGCAGCCTGCCCGTTTCCGGTTTGAAAACACTTCGCCCTACCCGAATTGAAGCACTGGCAAAGCTGATGTATCAGCACTCTTTACTGGACGTTTCAGGTTTGCAGGTTTTCCGCCCTTCAGATATCGCTGTCTGCGAATGACGGATTTTTGTACTTCAGGATCTCGGGCTTACCCGTTTTGAAAGCTACCCCAGCCACTCCCGACGATTACACGACAACATCTTTATCAGATGCGTAGGCGTACTCAAAATGCTCAGGAAAAAAGAAAAACAATAGCGACTTTGCGCTGGAAAAATTCATCTTCTCTAACCCTGAATACCTGGCTATCTACCGCATTAGGAAGTATCAAATGCCAGCTTCTGGGATTTGCAACCGTGTGCAATTGCCTTGAACAAAGCATCCCAACTATCAATCATCAAGGTAAGAAAAAAACTGGTTATTTTTTTCCATAATCGTTTTCGTGTTGGCTTCGCTGGTTTATTTAAAGCTTTTTGAAATCGTGGACAAGCCAACTCCTGAATCTGATCGAAAAGAAAAGCCAGGAATGTAAGGTAGGCGAAATTCGTAGCCAGGTGATATTCGCCATGACCATAGCTGTGCTCAAGTTGATAGCCTTGGTTCTTCAGGGTGTTAAACGTTTGATTCTCAATATGCCATCTACAACGACCTCCTCTCATGACGGATTCAACTGTCTTTTTAGTCAATTCAATATCGGTTATCCAACACCAGACATGCGAATTACCCGCTTTATCAATTTCAATATAATCCAGGACATTGACCTGCTCTGCATCATCCTGCAGATTCAGGGTTACATTATTTGCATAGCGGAATCTGTGAGTTGTATTGTTCTCTTTATCAACGATGGTGTGGTGCTTAACTTCACCCTGATCATAAAGCTCATTCATGGCCTCAATAAGCGACACATGATTGCCATCTTTTGCGACGATAATATAGTGCCAGCCATACTTCTTGATCAGAGCAATGGTGGGATTGTCAGCGTATAAGCCATCGAGAAGAATGACCAGTTTTAGTTGCGGGTGGTCGTGTTTTACCTGTGCCAGAAAACGTCGGATAGCCGCTTTTTCACAATCATTTTTTGTCGTACCATCTTGTTTGCAAATGGCTTCCGGTGCTAAAGGAATCACGGTTTTCTGATTTTGATGGACAATACACCCACCCATAATATTGTGATAATAGGCTTCATTCTTTTTGCCTTCATTCATGATGCAACAGTCATCACAACGACAGGTTCCTGAATAAAAAAGACCAGTGCCATCAATAGGAAGGAGGTAATGGTCTTTTAGCTTTCCGCATTTGAATTCGAATCCTTTCAGGGCTCCATTACGCTGAACAATGTTGAATAGTTCTTTGAAGGGTTTCTTAAGTTCGGCGGGATCTACAGGGTCAATAACTTCTCTCATTCTTGTGTCAGAAGGAACACTACCATCCTTAATATGGTAAAGTTTTTCGAGATTATGGCAGCATACTTCGTCGAGCCTTTCCTCATCGAATGCTAACAGCGAATCACACTTTTGATGCATCATGGCAAAAGCAGATTTAGGAAAATTGGCAAATGGAATGATGCACTGATTGGGACGGTGATCAGTTATTTTTTCAAAGCATTCAGAAACTGTTTTTATGAGATAAGTAGCACTGAATTGCCTGACTTTTTTCTGTATGGCAGTACCCATAATTGATCCGACGACGATGATTTAGTAAAGATCAATTTTAGTCGATAAATTGTGCGGGTGAGTTTTTATTGCTTCCTCTGCGTGTTGCGTGGTAGTAAGGCTCCGGAATTCATCGGGAATTGCTGAAGCTACCCTTTAACGTCCCGTCTGTTTAATTGCAGGGAGGAACTGGATAGAGGTTTGAACCTATCGTTGCTCTGGCAGGAAATAGCTTACGACAATAAGAAGTATGATCTTGAAGAGATAGGAGCGACACCAGCAAGCAGTCTGGAGCTGGCTTTTGCCCAGCGATTTTCCAGAACTCTCAAAGGAGAGAAGCGCAGGCGACAGGCTTCCCGATTTACTGAGTTCACTCTTGAGCTTAACGACAATGGTCAACGGGTTGAATTTCAGGTTTAGGAGACTTCATCAATCAGGGCTGGCAGGTGTTTTATGTGGAGAATGCTCTGATTAACGGTCTGGCTGGCCTAGTGTTCTGGGATATGGAAAGAAATACACATCGGCTGCGACAGGCCAATGTCTGGCGATGACGACGTAAGAAAAGGAGTGAGTTTGTTGCAAAGCGGAGCCAGCAAATGGCGGCTCCGTAAACTTTGATACTATTCTTCGTCTTTGGCGATTATCTCATTGTGCTCATCCGTCAGCGTGAGGTCCTTCATAAATAAAACCATGGGTGAGCGCTGATCGAGCTCCAGAGTGATCTTGCAGTTGTCTGAGCAGTTACCGGGTGAGATTTCAAAGGTATCCGTTGCCGGGCTGTTCCAGGCATGCCCGTGAACCTCATGGCCTGAGGCAACCGGTTGATCATTGAAATATATATTGACCAGGGTTTCAGCACCCCAGCCAGCCCAGGTGAATTTCGCGTAGATTTTGTCGTGCCCATCCAGTTTTACCGGGAAGCTGACTTTCCCACCTGCAGACGTCAGTCTCCAGGAGTTGTAAGCAAAGTCATAAGCGTGCTCTGAGCTGTATTCCGGCTGACCGGTAAACGCGCCTGATATCTCGTAAGCATTCAATTGATTGTTGGAAATACTGGCTGAGATTTTGCCGATCTCTTCAGCGAATGCAGAAGATAGGTTGCAGATGAATAGCAAAGATAAAACCCGGTACAACTTCATAAAATTCTCCCAACTCGAAATGCATTGTTACGGTTTGCGATGATGAAGAGGTACGTCCGTATACAGCACACAGCGTCACAGGTGCTAGCTAACTGTCCATTCAACAATGGAGTCGGGTTTGAATGTAAAGTTCACTGGGAGGGGAGAAAAAGAAAGGAATGACTACCCTGGAAGGGTAGCCATTGACGGAACTAATGAACTAAATCAGGCATCAATACGCTTGTACTTAATACGATGAGGGCCCGTCGCTTCTTCACCCAGTCGCTCACGTTTATCGGCTTCATACCCGGCGTGTTACCTTCAAAAAAGGTCACCTTGGAGGCTGCCCTCGTACGTCAGAATATGAGTCGCTACACGATCCAGAAACCAGCGGTTGTGAGAGATCACCCCGTGAGCATTGTTATGGACATAGCTATTTGAAGCATACTCAAGTAGCTGCGAAGTATCTTGTTATACGTTCTTGCCTTCTTACCGCTACAACATATGTCTCACTCTCATCGCCTGAATAAAAGCCAGAACCTTTGCCTGCCAACAGACAGCGTGCGTAGAAATCCTCTATCCGTGCGTTGGCCTGATTATACCCGACACTAATAGCCAGTCGAACAGGGCTTCCGGGCGCAGTGGCGAAGAAACGGTTCCAGAGGATTCATAGATCAAGTGCTTTTATTTCAAGTCGATATTTTTTGTGATTTCTTTGTTCCAGAAGACCATTTAAAAGGTTTGCTCCTAATGCTGGGGCTCTGTTTGGTCAAGTGGGTGGAAATCCAATAAATTCGAAAAAATGAGGCAAAGGAATGTCTGGGATTATTGAGAGATATAAAGGGGTTGTGGAAGCCTATAGGCAGCGGCACGATAACCGTGACCCTGGCTTTTTCAAGTGTGCAAAATATGCATTGAAGGCATTTTTTGGCTATTCAGTGAAAACACATAATGCTGGAAAACACATTTTCAAAGGCCCTGGTGATAGTAATACTCCAGCTGCAAAAGGTTTGGGTTCAAGGGCGGTCACTGGTATGAATGAACACTCGGTTTGTCGGGATTCCCGTGAGGCACCGGAAGGATATCACCGTGTGAGTGTCCCTGATGAAAAAGTCAGCTGGGACACCTCTTTTAATGACTATAAGCCTTCAGAGTATACTGCTGTCTCAGTTCTCAGGCAGCCTGTCTGGGCGGACCCTTTAAACCCCAAAGGTGTTAATTGGAAAGACAGCGCCCACCAAAGCCATCTTGGTAAAATAAGCTTTGATCAAGAAGGGATGCCTTTGAATCCAAAAGGGCGAACAGGCACAGCAGGGCGAGGTCTGCTTGGAAAGTGGGGGCCGAATCTTGCGGCTGACCCGATTATTACCCGTGACGGCCCAGATGGTAAATATGAGCTGCTTCTGATTAAACGAGGGGATAATCGCCAGTGGGCCTTGCCCGGAGGCATGGTTGATCCAACGGATGAGAGTTTTTCAGCCGCAGCTATTCGGGAATTAGCCGAAGAAGCGTTGAATTCTCCTGAAGTCCTGGATGATGATATCAAAAATCAGCTTTCCTCGCTGGAAGATGGGCTTAAACAAGAGGGTAAGGCAGATAAAGAGATAGAAACGAAGGTCACTCAGCTTCGGAACAAACTGGTCTTTGAGAAAGTAAAAAACTCACCGGGCTTTCAACAGCCAGAGGAGGTATATAAAGGTTATGTTGATGACCGGCGCAATACGGATAATGCCTGGATGGAAACTGCGGCCTATCATACACATATCGAAGGGAGTAACCCTTACCTTAATAAGCCGGAAGCCGGTGATGATGCGATAGGAGCCAAGTGGGTGGAAGTCACTCCAGAGGTCATCAAGGGGCTGTATGCCAGTCATTCTGACATTGTGAAGAATGTTCCACGTATTAAAGAGATCTGTGCATAGACTGGATGGTGTAGGTTGGTTTCGCTGGGGTGAGTTGATGGCTTCATCCCATTTTTTCTAATCTGGATGCAAATACCTCCCGTATAACGTTTATAGAGCTATGCAGCCACTGCTCATAATGACTATGAAGGATTTTCACTGCAGATTTACTCCAAGCTGTATTAGAATAGCGCCTCACCACCGACATTCAGGCATTTTACAGGCAACAACCCAGAGGTAATGAATGTTCACAAAGGACATGACCATCGCTGAATTTGATCCGGAGCTGAAGGCGGCTATTGATGCAGAAACCCTGCGTCAGGAAGAGCACATTGAGCTGATCGCTTCCGAGAATTATGCCAGTCCAAGAGTTATGGAAGCTCAGGGCAGCGCGCTGACTAACAAATATGCAGAAGGCTATCCGGGCAAGCGTTATTACGGCGGCTGTGAGCACGTTGATGTAGCCGAACAGCTGGCCATTGATCGTGCCAAGGCGCTGTTTGGTGCAGGCTATGCCAACGTTCAGCCTCACTCCGGCTCCCAGGCCAATGCGGCTGTTTACATGGCTCTGTTGAAGCCGGGCGATGTGGTTCTGGGTATGAGTCTGGCCCATGGCGGTCACCTGACTCATGGTGCCAAGGTTAGCTTTTCCGGTCGTATCTACGACGCAGTGCAGTATGGTCTGAATACTGAAACCGGCGAAATTGATTACGATGAAGTTGAGCGTCTGGCGCTCGAGCATAAGCCAAAGATGGTTGTCGCTGGCTTCTCAGCCTATTCCCGTGTGGTTGACTGGCAGCGTTTCCGTGATATCGCCGATAAAGTAGGCGCTTACTTACTGGTGGATATGGCCCACATTGCCGGTCTTGTGGCTGCTGGCGTTTATCCTTCTCCCGTAGGTATTGCTGATGTCGTGACCACGACCACTCACAAGACGCTGGGCGGGCCACGGGGTGGTCTGATCCTTGCCGATGAAAATGAAGAGCTGAACAAAAAGCTTAACTTTGCTGTCTTTCCTGAGTCTCAGGGTGGCCCTCTGTGTCATGTGATTGCCGCGAAGGCTGTTTGCTTCAAAGAAGCGATGTCGGAGGAATTCAAAAGCTATCAGGCTCAGGTTGTTAAGAACGCTCGTGCCATGACTGTGGTAATGATGGAGCGTGGCATTAACATCGTCTCCGGCGGTACTGATGATCACCTGTTCCTGATGGATCTGATCGGTAAGGAGTACACCGGTAAAGATGCTGAGGCAGCCCTGGGTCGTGCCAATATTACGGTTAACAAGAATGCCGTTCCTAATGATCCACGTTCACCCTTTGTGACCAGTGGTCTGCGTATTGGTACTCCGGCGATTACCCGTCGTGGCTTTAACGAAGAAGATTCCGCTGCACTGGCTGGCTGGATCTGTGACGTTCTGGACGCTCTGGGTGATGGTTCTGGTGATGAAAAGGTTGAAGCAGAAGTGAAAGCCAAAGTGCTGGAAATCTGTGCTCGTCTGCCTGTCTACAAATAAGTTCAAGTTAAAAGTCGCCCTGTTTCACATTTGTACAGACACACGAAATGTGAGGAGGGCGATGTTCATCGCTTTCATCTCTCTACATTATCTTGTAATAAAACCGCAGCTGGTTATCATTGCTTAATCCCCTCTGAAAACTGAAGGATTATCTTGCTCAATGCATTGTCCATTCTGTGGTGCAGCTGAAACAAAAGTCATCGACTCGCGTCTGGTTGCAGAAGGCAGTCAGGTGCGCAGGCGTCGTGAATGCCTGTCCTGCATTGAACGTTTTACCAGTTATGAAACAGCCGAGCTGCTGATGCCCAGACTGGTTAAACGTGATGGTACCCGTGAGCCTTTTAATGAAGATAAGCTCAGGGCAGGTATGTCTCGAGCCCTTGAGAAAAGACCCGTTGGTGTTGAGCTGCTCGAAGAAGCGTTGAGCCGGATTATCCACCGTCTGCGAGCGATGGGTGAACGTGAAGTCAGCTCTCGTATACTGGGTGAAGAAGTGATGCGGGAATTGAAACAGCTGGACGAAGTCGCTTATATCCGTTTTGCTTCTGTCTATCGTCATTTCAAGGATCTGAATGAGTTCCGGGAAGAGATTGAACGTCTGGAGACTGAGGACCGGGAATATTAAGCGCAATGCCCCTGATTCTTTTATTACTGGCTATTCTTGCCCTGGTTTTTGGTCCCCAGCTATGGGTACGGAAAACCCTTGGTAAATACGGTAAAGATCGATCTGACCTGCAGGGAACCGGTGGCGAACTGGCTGAGCATTTGATTCACCGGTTTCAACTGGATGAAGTGACGGTGCGGGAAGGTCAGGAGGGTGAGGATTACTACGACCCTGAAGGTAAAGTGGTTTCTCTCTCCCCATCTCACTACCAGGGAAAAACCATTGCTGCCGTAGCGGTAGCAACCCATGAAGTAAGTCATGCGCTGCAACACCAGGAACAGCACCCTGGTTTTATGCGTCGTCAGAGGCGGTTGAAAACGGCCATGATGATTGAGCGGTTCAGTGTGATGGCCCTGATGGTTACACCTTTTATCTTTTTGCTGACACGGTTACCGCAAAGTACACTGATAACCCTGCTTCTGGGGGCATCAGGGATGGTTGCGTCTCTCTGGGTGCAATTGATGAACCTGCCGGTTGAACTGGATGCCAGTTTTAATAAAGCATTGCCGATTCTGGAAGAAGGGTATCTTTCCCGGGATGATATTCCGGGAGCCAGAAAAGTCCTGAAAGCGGCAGCCATGACTTACGTTGCTGCAGCACTTGCAAGCTTACTGAATATTGGGCGATGGATAGCCATCCTCCGTCGATAAAGACGTTGTTTTTTTAATGACAACACCGAACCACTGATTACTTTTTCTGGAATTGAGTTGATATGGTCAGTTCATCTCTGCTGGCTCTGTTTGTTCCCACTTTTTTCTTTGTTTCTGCGACGCCTGGCATGTGCATGACACTGGCCATGACACTGGGCATGACCGTGGGGGTTCGTCGTGCGCTCTGGATGATGTTGGGAGAATTGCTGGGTGTTGGACTGATTGCTGTGCTGGCCGTTGTTGGCGTGGCTGCAGTGATGTTGAACTACCCAACGGCATTCACGGTGTTTAAGTGGGTTGGGGGTGTGTATCTGTTTTACCTGGGGTTCCAGATGTGGCTTTCCAAAGGGAAAATGGCCATTCCGCAAGAGGGACAGAAGCCACGGGAGACGGGGGCGAGAGAACTGATGGTTCAGGGATTTGTAACCGCTGTGGCTAACCCAAAAGGGTGGGCGTTCTGTATCTCACTGTTGCCACCCTTTATTTCTGCAGACCTTCCGGTAATGCCGCAGCTGATTATTCTGGTTTCCATTATTCTGGTTATCGAGTTTATCTGTTTGAATATTTACGCAGCGGGCGGTAGAACTCTGAGGCATTTTCTGCAGAAAAACGGCAATGTTCGGGTGATGAACCGGATTGCCGGCTCTCTGATGATGGGCGTGGGTATCTGGCTGGCTTTTGGTTGAATAACAGCAGCAGTGGTTCAAAAAGAATCCCGGAGCAAGGCCACGCTCCCATGAATCTGATTTTTCATTTGGATTACCCTCTGGTTACTGCTGCCACGCCAGGGCAGTGACAGATCTCTCTTATCCAGCTCAAAGCGCCCATCAATCAACACATCGATGTATTGCACAACGCCCTGTTGGGCTTTGCTGAGCTCTTCCAGTGTGTACCCCGTCCAGAGCCAGATATTTTTTTCCGGATATTCGGCTTTTACCCGTTTCACCAGTTTCAGCATGCTGGGCAGATTGCCAGGATTGAGTGGGTCTCCGCCGGACAGTGACAACCCATCCCGCTTGATACGGGAATCCCCCAGGTCCTTAATTATCCGGTCTTCCATTGCCTGGTCAAAGGGGGTTCCCTTACTGGCATCCCAGGTAGTGGCGTTATGGCAGCCTTTGCAGAAGTGCTCGCAGCCACTGACAAACAGAGTGCAGCGGGTGCCTTCACCATTGACCACATCGATTGGATAGTATTGGAGGTAGTTCATATACACTTCTCGCTTAAACAGGATTCTGCATCCTCTTGTTCAGACCCATCAGGGAACACAAGGATTACGTTTCATATGTTTGTATGACAGTTAATACCATTTCCGCTTTCTCAAAGGACTCCTGTTTTTCGCCATCTTATCGCATAAAGCAAGAATGTAAGTATTGCTTGCCGCCCGGTTAGTGATTTATTCGAAAGCAAATGGTTAAGTCCTCCAGCCTTATTCCGTGGACATTGCACAAAATACGATAGCGAGCTAGTAATTACTCCTCTAAATCCAGTAAGTATAACCAAAAGGTATAAAATATGATGGCTAAAAATTCTTTACTAGTATCCTCTTCTGCCACGCAAGGACGGGAACCAGATATTCCGAAGTCTTCTTCTGGTGCGCTTTTAAATAAGTTCAAGCATATGACGGTCGCTCCGGTTGTTGCATCTACATCTAAGTGTGCTTATCCAAAGTGCGAATCTGCCACCGTTGAATTGAAAAACTGCGCTGCTTGTAGAGAAGTCCAGTATTGTACTAAGGAGCATCAAAAAAATGACTGGAAACGTCATAAAGCCGATTGCCTGTCGAGTAAAGTAAGTATTCTTTCTCGCTTGGAAGATGCCGTCGTAACAGACAATAAAATAAAGAAGATCAACCCTCGTTTTGGTCAATTTGGTTACATGGACAACTGTGATTTCTGTGCAAATTTGTATGCATACTTTTTGAAATTTGGAAGTCTTGGTGACTACAAGGAAGGAGCTCTCCCATACAGTTGTGGACATTTAAAGGATAGAATCGCTTATGAATATGCAAGAAATTATACTGTAAAAAACTTAGAACTGGGTCAAAAACTGTTCGAAGATATCCTGGCAGCTAGGGTTGCTGGAGAATCAATTGAATCGATCGAAGACGCATTACTAAAGGAAGAAAATGAAACTTTTTATATAATGAAGGGTTATCGAAGTTTTTCTCCAGCAGGGGCGAAAAGTATGCACTCTTGGGTAGCCTTTAAAGTCAACGGGACGATTTATCATAAGTGCCCACAGCATGGCCAAGATCTCCCTTATGAATTTTCGGAGTTCGTTAGTTTTGCCTATTATCGTGTCAAGTTATGAAATGAAGTGGCCACCGAAGAAGCTGCATGGTACTTATTTGTTGATCCAATACAGCTCTCTCAATTATCAAGGGCTGTAACTATATAGAACTATAGTTCATTTATATATGGCCCTTGGATATCATGGGCTACATGCTTTCCCTCGTTCCCATGCTCTGTGTGGGAACGAGGTTGGCTTTGTGTCTCTGTGCCTTTGTGGTGAAGTCTTTTACACCAGTATCAGAGGTGTTTTACCCGGCGAACCACTTCTTCCTGCTTACCCTTAATGAAAGGTCGGCTGTTAGGCTGTCCCAGGTAGCCACAGACACGGCGGGTTACTGACATTTTATCGGAGTCCCGGTTCTTGCACTGTGGGCATTCAAAACCTCTATTGGTGGCATTGAACTCACCTTCATAGCCACAGCTGTAGCAGGAGTCGTTCGGTGTATTTGTGCCGTAGTAGGGAACCTTGTCGTAGGTGTAATCCCAGACGTTCTCCAGGGCCTTCAGGTTATTGACCATGTTCGGGTATTCGCCGTAACAGATAAAACCGCCGGTGGCATGCTTGGGGTATACCTGTTCAAAGTCTACCTTGTCGTATGGATTTACCTTCTTTTCCACATCCAGGTGGAACGAGTTGGTGTAGTAACCTTTTTCAGTCACTCCTTCAATGACGCCAAATTTCTTTTTGTCCAGTCGGCAGAAGCGATCACACAGACTTTCGCTTGGGGTTGAGTAAAGGCTGAAGCCGTAGCCGGTTTCTTCCTTCCACTCATTCACTGCTGCGCGCAGGGTTTCAACGATGGCCACCCCTTTCTGGCGGAGTGCTTCGTTTTCATAGAGGTCAGCTACACCGGACTGGCCACCGTAGAGTGCATTAATGGTTTCGTGAATGCCGATATACCCCAGGGAGATAGAAGCACGACCATTCTTGAATATTTTGCTGATCTTGTCATCCGGCTTCAGGCGCACACCACAGGCTCCTTCCACATAGAGAATAGGAGCTACCCGGGCATGAACATTATCCAGACGCTGGATTCGGGTCATCAGCGCTTCTTTAGCCAGCTTCAGGCGTTTTTCCAGCAGCGTATAGAAGGTTTGTTCACAGCCCTTACTCTCAATAGCAATACGAGGCAGGTTGAGAGAGACAACGCCCAGGTTGTTTCGGCCATCGTGAATCAGTTTGCCATCTTCTTCATAAACGCCCAGGAATGAACGACAGCCCATGGGGGTTTTAAAACTGCCGGTCACTTCAACCAGTTTTTCATAGTTGAGAATATCCGGATACATGCGCTTGCTGGCACACTCAAGCGCCAATTGCTTGATGTCGTAGTTCGGATCTTCAGCGCTGAAGTTCACACCTTTTTTGATAGCAAACACCAGCTTTGGAAAGACCGGTGTCTTACAATTTCTACCAAGACCGCGAATCCTGTTTTTCAGAATGGACTTCTGCACCAGGCGCTCTTCCCAGCTGGTGCCAAGGCCAAAACCAAAGGTGACAAACGGTGTCTGACCATTGGCAGTATGCAGGGTATTTACCTCATACTCCAAAGCCTGGTAAGCGTCGTAGCAGTCCTTCTCAGTCATCTCCATGGCATATTCACGGGCTTTGTCTTCGTCGCCAATCCAGCGCATGCCCTGCTTGAGGTGCTTGTCGAAGGTCTTGCGAACGTAAGGTGCGTGAATACGGTCAATCTCGTTGATACTGGTGCCACCATAGATATGGCTGGAAACCTGGGCAATGATCTGGGCGGTGATGGCTGCAGCCGTGGTGATCGACTTTGGTTTTTCAATTTCCGCATTACCCATACGGAAACCGTTGTTCATCATCCCTTCAATATCGATCAACATACAGTTGAACATGGGGAAAAAGGGCGCATAGTCCAGATCGTGGTAGTGAATCTCACCACGCTCATGAGCTGCGGTAATATGGGCTGGCAGAATATGTTGTTTGGCGTAGTGTTTGGCGACAACGCCAGCCAGTAGATCCCGCTGTGTCGGGATAACCTGACTGTCTTTGTTGGCGTTTTCATTCATGATCTCTTCATTATCCTGATTGATAATGCTGAGAATATCCCGGCCCATGGCATTACGGGATTCCCGCTCGATATCACGGGTCTGCCTGAACTCAATGTATTTGCGAGCCGCGTTGTGGTACTCGCTGCTCATCAGCAGGTCTTCCACCTGATTCTGGATGTCATAGATGTCCACCGTTTCCTGACCTGCCACTGTATTGGCCACTTTTTTAGCGACATACTCAGCAAAGTCATTGTCTTTGATCTGAGCATCATTCAGGGCGCTGGCAACGGCTTTTACGATGCGTGGCGCATCAAAAGGCTGGCGTGAGCCATCGCGTTTGATGATCTCAGTCATGGTGGGTCTCCGGACAAATAGAATAAGTCGATATAGCACCTTAATGGGTGAAATATCTACAGGTGGTGGTTTGGCTGTTTGATGAGCACTATATATAGTGTTTGTTGGCAGCTATGATCTACTAAAGTGAAGTGTTCTGCAATATTGACAAAACGTAAATCTTCACGGGAAATCGCGGTTGTGGATGGAAAGTCAGGAGTTACTGTCATGGAAGCTCCCACAATCTGTGTGGTTAAAGAGAAGTAACGTCTCACTGAAATAGTTGATAGGTATATACCGATATATTGTGACAGTGCATCATATTGATGGATGCGATTGATGATGAGATGATCTGCGCCTTTTTTAATGTCCGATGTGGAGATTGAGTTGAGCCCTAATCACGGAAAAACATCCCTGGCCAATTGTGAGTTTGATCAGTTTCAGGAAAAGATGCTGTCTGCCTACCTGGCGACCTGCAGTGAGCGGGTAATGACGCTGACTGCCATTAAAGGCCTGATGTTTGCCATTGCCAACTCTCCAGTTAATGTACCACCGGATCGTTGGATGACGCTGGCTCTGGCTACCCGAAATCCGGTATTTGAGTCTTCCCAGCAGGAAGCTGACGTACGCCATATTCTGTTTAACCTTCTGGAGAAGACCAGAAAAACCATCAGTGGTGGCTATGAAGTTCTTCCCGAAGAATGTCGTGCAGAAGATGTCTATTCATCCGAGTTTTCCCGCCTCAAGGAGTGGGCAACGGGGTATGGACAGGGCTGTGAGTTACTGATGGATGTATGGACTCAGGTATTGAAGCATCCCAAGGTTCAGCCAATGGAAGAGTCCTGGTCCAGCTGTATGGTCTTACTGAACGTCTGGAGTCGTTCAGATAGTCTTTTGGAAAAGGCCAAAAAGAAAGATGGTCCAGATGTGAATAAGATGCTTCAGGCCATGCCTGCGGTTGCCAGAGAAATGGCAGTGATGTGTCATGATATTCGCAGGATCTGGCAGAAAGCTCTGGAGAAGCCTGCAACGGTCACGGTCACTAAAATAGGGCGGAATGATCCCTGCCCATGCGGTAGTGGTAAAAAGCACAAGAAGTGCTGCGAAAAAGCGTAAAAGATTTTCAGGGCCTGTTGACGTTTCGCTGAGCATGCAACGAAACGTCAACAGGCCCTGACCACAAAGATCACGAAGGCCGATCAATGGCTCCTCGGTAACCGCTCCCTGCGTTACTCTGGCTTCTGCATCCATGCAGTCGTGCAAAATCGGCACTTCCACCATTCATGGTGGTCGCACAAAGAAAACATTATTTTTTCAAAACCTTTGTGGGCTTTGTGATCTCTGTGGTTCAGGCCAATCTTCAGGCGCGTCCATCTTCTCCCTCACCAACCGTCCGCAGTCCAATATCAGAGCGCTGAATAGTTACCCTCTCTGTTGGCAGGCTTGAACTTTCGGAGTGAAAGTGAAGCTCCCGTTGTGGGAATGGAATGGTCACACCTTCTCTATCGAACCGAACCTTCACTTCCCGGGTGATGTCCCAGTATACATCCCAGTAGTCATCTGTTTTTACCCAGGGGCGAACAACAAAATCAACAGATGACTCATTGAGTATATGCAGACGAATAACATACTCCGGCGTTTTCAGGATTTTCGGGTGGTTGGTAACAATATCTTCCAGAATTTTTTCCACCTGCTCGACATTGTCTTCGTAGGCAACACCAAAGACCATATCAACCCGGCGGATACGCTCCGAGGTGATGTTTTTGATGGTTTCTCCCCATATTTTGGCGTTAGGTACCATAAATACCTGGTTGTCGAAGGTGCGGATTGTGGTGTTGACCAGACTCATTTTGCCTACTTTCCCCGCAACACCGCCAGCCTCAACAAAGTCGCCAACATCAAAGGGGCGGTAGATCAGAATCATCATTCCTGATGCAAAGTTGGAGAGGGTATCCTGCAGTGCGAAACCAATAACGATACCTGCGACACCGAGACCGGTGAGTACTGGCGTTAAGTCCAACCCTACCTGTGCCAGTGCAAACAGAAAGCCGAATATTACGACCAGGTTTCCACCGACATTAATAAAGAACTCCTGAACCAGTGTGCTGAAGCGAGCTTTCTTATGAGTGACTGCCCGGGAGATGCCTCGGCGAACCAGACGAGCTAATAATATTGCTCCAGCCATCAAGGCGGCAAAGAGGAAAAGGCGTGAGAGCATGCCACCCATATTGGATTTAAACCATAGGATGAGGTCATCCCAGAGTCCGGCCACGACCGTACGCAATGTGTCGAAATTAACCACGGCTTCCGCCAGGTTTCCGGTGGTCTTAAAAATCAACTCGTTGTACTGCTCCACAGGCAGTTTCTGGTCATCCATCAATAAAACCACCTGCTTCAGATTGGCTACGGCACTGCGCACCAGGCGATCCTGGGTGGCTATTTTGCCCTCCATAGAGCTACGGGCATCGGCAGGAAGGGATTTAAGCTCAGCCTGTAACAGCTCTTTCTGACGGGTGTTATTACGCAGATAAGTGGCCATAAACTCGGCATAGAGAGTGATTTCCTGGTTAAGCTCCTGTTGTTCAGCGGCGATATCAATCTTCCAGCCTTCCAGCCGCTTCAGGTTGTCCCGTCTTTCGGTCAGTAGCCAGTTGATGTAGTGGTAAAAGTCATTGATATTGAAGAGCATCAGTAATTGCTCATCGGCTCCAGCCTTTTCGTATTGCTCAAACAGTTTACGCAGGTCTGATGAGGCGGGAGCCAGTCGTGCTTCAAAAAAGCCATTTTCCGCTTTCACCACGTTTTCACCCAGTTGTATAGCCTCTGGTGTGTTGATGGCTTGGACTTGCTTGAGGAAGTTGTTGACACGTTTGGTTGTGGTGCGAATATCGGCAACGGCCTGCTGCTGGATTAAATCACGGGTCATCTCGGAGGTGGTTTTTTCCCAGCTGGCCTCCATCTGAACCACCCGTTTGCTGGTGGCTTCAATATCGGCTTTTATCGCAGCATGCTCTGTCAGCAGTTCTTTTGACGACAATTGTTTAGTAGTCGTGGTTTCGGCAAAACAGTAACTGGAAAGAAACAACAATACCCATAAGCCGGTTCGGAACATCGGAGGCCTCCGAGATGAACAACAGTCTCTGTTCCAGTTTAGGTGCTGATCGGTGTCTCTACGCGTTTTTACTTCTGTTATTTTAACGTCATGTTCTGGTATTGCATTTCTTACAAAACATACTACGTTTAGCCTTAATTGAAGGACTCAGAAAGGTTGATAGTATTAGCGTACTATGCGCTTACAATGGGTAAATCCGGTAGGTTTAATAAATGATTTCGGGTTCCCCTAAATCTGGCTCGATGCCTGTATCTGACGGTGATGACTCTTTTTCTGCTGGGGCTGAGCCTGCCACTACAGCAAGTAATGCAAGTCACCTGAAGCGTAGTTCTATTGAAGTTGTTAGAGTGCGTCGATCGGCTCTAAAGGAAATAACACCAAGTCCTGAGGTGCAGTTACTGTTTCAGAAACATCTTTCTGAATATAAGAAGGGGCAGGTTCAACCAAGTAGCCCCTTTGGTATTGGCAGTCATGCTCTCCAGAGATCTGTTTCAACCAATAATGGTGGAATGGATGAGTCTCAACAGCCTCTCCATTCCGACAGTCAGGATGACTCAGCAAGGGAATCAACTGTTGAGCACACAAATATTTCTGGAAACAACGACAGCTATTACATTGAGAGTTAGCAGACCTGTAATTGCTTAATTACGCTGGTTCTGCGATATCAACTTTCCGGATAACGCGGCATGGGTTTCCAACGGCAACACTATTGGCAGGAATATCTTTGTTGACCACACTGCCCGCTCCGATCACACAGTTATCCCCAATGGTGACACCGGGCAGAATGGATGCATTACCGCCAACCCAGACATTGTTACCAATGGTGATGGGGGAACCGTACTCGGTGATCTGGCGTTCAACAGGGTCTATTGGGTGTGTGCCGGTTGATATCATGACATGAGGCGCAATAAGAACATTATCCCCTATAGTGACTTTACATACGTCAATGATCGTCAGGTTGTGGTTAGCGTAGAAGTTGCTGCCTATCTCAATGTTGTAACCGTAATCACAAAAGAAGTTCGGTTCCATATGAGCGGTATCTTTGAATGATAACAGGTCTCTGAGAATGGCCATTCTGCCATCGAGGTCTGTAGGGTCAGCTATATTGAATCGGGCGCACAGGCTTTTGGCGCGCATGCGATCAGCCAGCAGCTCTGCTTCCCAGGCATCATAAGGCATGCCTGCCAGCATTTTTTCTTTTTCAGTCGTGCTCAACAACGTATTCATATTATGAATGATCAGCCCGCAGTTAACTGTAATTCTGTAGAGGGTTTATCAGCAGAGCCTTCCGCCAGACTTTGAACATTCAGCAGGAATATTCTTTCTGGCTCCAGGCCACCCTCATCAATCAGATAATCCTTGATCTCCCGGGCTCTATCTATAGCCAGTTGTCGCATGGCATGTTCGTTAAATGGCCATTGTGTCAGCAGTATTCTGGTTACTGCATCTGTTGTTGAGTCCTGAACATCAATATCCAGAGTTTCAGTGGAGCTCATGTTTTCTACTATCTGCTGCAGCAAACGTAAGCGGGTCTCTTCATCCATAGTGGATAAGATCAGTTTCTCGGGAACCGGCTTTTTCTGTTCATGGAGCTCTCTTGCCCAGTGGCGAGTGAGTTCTTTATCCAGCAGTGATTTTGCCACCAGAGGCCAGTCTGAATCCTTTGCCGTTTTACCGGAGACTTCCAGTTGCAGACCCGGTCTATCCCGCAGAGCTTTCGCCAGCTTGTCCAGAGACTCAATCTGTTCTGAGCGGTTGATATTGAAATTTCCCGGTTCAAAGTTCACAAACTTCATCTCTTCAGCATCACCACCAACCAGAGAGGCCAGTAGATCAAATGGTGCAGAAATAATGTTGGTGATCAGATTAAACAGGGCTGTGCGGATGACTGGGCCTAATTCAAACTCCGGATTGTCGAGATCACCGGAAACCGGCAGGGTGATATCAATTTGTCCATTTCTGTCTTTAAGCAGTGCCAGGGCAAGGCGAATGGGAAGATCTACTGCTTCATTGCTGTTTACCCGGCTACCGAGCAGTAATTTGTCCAACAGCATCTGGTTAGTGGCAAAAAGCTGGTGATCTTTGATCTGGTAGTTCAGATCCAGATGCAGTCGTCCCTTGCGAATGCTGTAGCCTGCAAAACGACCGGAGTACGGTGTTAATGTTGTCAGTTCTACATTGGTAAACGACATTGACAGATTAGCCATATCCATTGGCGAAGATGGGTTGATGGCACCTCTTATGGTGACTGGTGCGTAACGATCAACACGTCCATCGATTTTGATGGTTGCCGGTTTCTGGCTCTGGGTGTCAAAGCCATCGACTTCACCGTTAAGGTTCACAATCGGTGTGGCAAATCCTGGTTGGAAAGAGCGGTCCGAGAAGTCCATCGCTCCGTTTTCAATCGTCAGTCTGTTGATCGCAAGGCTGAACTCAGAGACTGTATTTTCGGAAGGTGCGTTATTAGTTGCCTCTTTTTTATTGCTCTCTTCGCTCTTGTTTGCTGGTTTAACCAGACTGGCCAGATTGACCTGCAGTTTTTCATCCACGGCAACGACTGCTGCCGGGGCAGCCAGCCGTAGCTGGTTAATTTTCAGACGGTTGCTCTGTTGTTGATAGCTGAGCTGGTTTAGCTGAAGTTGCAGCCAGCTCGCAAAGGTCTCTCCAGTACGAACATCGTCGAGTTGCAGCTGGTCGATGGTGATATCACTAATGACCTGTAATCCGGATTCCTGTTGCCAGTTAACAGTCGCCTGAGTATTGAGGGTGCCACTCATCAGGTCTATATAGGTAAAGTGGTTAACAATGGGTTGGAAATCGGTCAGATTTATTTGGTTTAGTTGAATGGAAGCAGAGGCCGTAGTTTCAGAAAGGTTTTCTGACAAACCTAATGTAATCTGACTGTTTATTTCAGCGCCTTTATTTAACCGGGTGCTGAAATTGATCTCTGAATGAGCAGCAGGCCAGCCGAGTGCTTTCCCGTAAATATTGAGCTGGTCAATATTTAAAGAGAGTGGAAGGCCATCATTAGTAAACTGATGATCGGTGAATCGGAACTTGCCATGCTCAATCGCAACTTTATTAACAGTGAATTGCAATGAGGTTTTTGAAGATGGCGTCACAGGCTCTTTTGATGTCTCTTCTTTGGAAGACCCTTTGAATAGCCCCGCAAAATTATGTTGTCCATCTTCACTGAGCGTGAACTGACTTTCCGGACTTTCGATCAGAATTTTATCCAGCCTTAATTCACGAGTATTTCCTTCAGGAACTATGGCCCGTTTCAGGTCTTTCCACGAGAGGTCTACCGAAGTGGAAGCCAGTTTCAACGTGTCCTGAATATCAATGGCCGTCAGGGACAGGTTCAGCGTCAGTGGGTTGAAATAAACCGCTCCCAGCTTCACCTCTTTAGTGAGCAGCTGATTCCCAAACAGAATAATGCCTGTGTGTAGAAGTGGAGGCACAGCAACAAAGCCGACGATGGTGTACGTGGCCACTGTTTTAAGAATGTATGAAACCAGCTTCCTGATCATGATGTGTATCGACTATAAAAAATACAGGTTGGGTAGGGTCTGTTGACGTTTCGTTGTGTGCTCAGTGCACCCTCAGCTCTCTTAAGGTGAGACAGAGGGCTGAAAGTATCTGAAGTGGTTGGACTATGGGTCAAACCTGCCTGATGATATCAGGCAGGACAAGGGATTGGTATTCAGAAGTCAGGAGTTTTTCTGGCTAAAGGCTACTTCCGGTCAAGCTTGAACACGTGCTCTGTAATGACTTTCAAGCCTTGGGCCTGCTTACGCGGCGAGGGTTTTGTATCCCGTGTTTCAAGCAGGTCAATCTCGAAATATTCACCATAGAGCTCTTTTACACGATCAGGTGGAATACTGAATGGAGGAGGTGCTGCTGCGGTATCGTCATACTCAACAGTGATCAGCAGGATTTGCTCAATATCCGGTGCAATGCGCAGCAGCTGCTCTATGTAAGGTTTCTGCATGTCCGGTGGGAGTGCAATCAGAGCGGCCCGGTCATAAACAAATCTGGCAGGTACACTGTCTTCTGCAAGGGTGAAATAATCGCCCTGAATGATAGCGAGTCGATCACCGGACCAGTACTCATGTTCTCCAGCCGTATGCCTGGTATGATCAAGATTCTGTTCTGTAAAAAAAGCATCCACAGCAATTTCGCTCAACTCGGAGCCGAGAACAAAGTGTCCCTGTTTATGGAGCTCAGCCATATCAAGGCTTTTACCGCACAGTGGAACGAACACCATATCCTTTGGCATTGCCCTTATTTTTGGCCAGTGTTTGATGAGCATGGGGTTGGCCTGATCAAGATGGAAGCCAATGTTATTGCTCTCCCAGTGAGACCGCCAGTTAATATCGTCCATTGCTATTGATATCCCGTTATCATGGTAGGACACTGAGTCAAATGCTTTTGTATTACAAATAACAACAATACCGGCTGTCAGCAGGAAGATAAATAGCTGAGTGTATTTCATGGTCAGCTCTCCACGCTGAAGTCGTGCATACAAGGTAGCCCAATGCAACTGATTCTGATTGAAGGGACGCACGGAACCGGTAAATCAACGCTGGGCAAGGCGCTGGCAAAGACGCTGGAATCTAAGGGCAAGGTTGTTTCATTGTACGATGAGTATGACCGGTCAAATCCCATCGAGACCTGGGCGATCAATATGATGCGTAAGAGCCCTTTTGAGCAAAGGGCTTACTTATCCGGAGAGAATACATTTCTGCAGAATCTCAGTGATCCTACGGTTGAGACGTCCGGACAGTGGGCAGCCCTTACTGAGCAGTTAGTTCAAGTGCCTGAGCAGGTCGTCATTTTCGTGGGGAAACTCTGGCAAAACTGTGTGATGCCGTGGTTCTTTCACGATATTCCGCTTGCTCAAATTCAGGATCATCATCAAACATTGTGTGCTTCCGTTATGGAGGCTAAGCCTCTGCTGATTTTTTTGTCCAACAGTGCAACGGAAGAAGCTCATATGCCACTGGTGAAGCGAGGCGAACTGTTATCCCCACTGCTGTTAAGCCTGTATGGTTCCTCTTTCTGGTCACGCAGGCATGGCCCTGACACGAATATTCAAGCAAAGGGGAAGTTGTATCTACAAGCGTGGCAGGCTGTTTTAAATCAGCTCTACCGGGATATTCCTTTTTCCCGGCTTGAGTTTCCCGATGCATGGAAGCACTGGTCGGATAGCGATGAGCACCTGAATGGGCTACTCACAGAAATAGCCGATCAGTTTGCATAATAAACTACAAACCAGCTTATGCCGCTGGCTGGTAAATAATGGCTTCCTGCAGCTGAGACTCAAAGGAGTCCCAGTCCATCGGTGTACTGCTGATAATTTCCAGCCGACTATCGGGGCTTTCTTCAATCTCTATAACGCTGACTGCCCCATCCTGCATGTTAAACCCTTTAACGCCCCGGTCAGTTCTGGCAACGGCTTTTAAGCGTTGAGCTGTTTGGGAGTGAATCAGTGAAAACAGCCGGTCAAATGAGAAAGAGGCCTGTTCTGAAAATAGCCAGCCACAGCTGAAATGATTCTGACCTTTATTTTCTCTGCGGAGAAACAGCTGATCTTCTGACAAGCTAACTGTTGCAGGTTCTGTCGGATTGCTCTGGTGAGTATCTTGATGAGCTGTGTGATGTGCTTTGGGGTTTACCGCCATGCGGTTCAGATGGGGAAGATTCAACCATCCATTTAATATCTCTCCCTGCTTAACCCAGCCGGTCAATGGCTTTGGCTCTGGCAGTTGTGCTGCAAACTGGTCGAACAGTTTTTTGTCCTCTTCACGGCATAAGTCAGTTTTATTGGCGACCAGTACATCGGCCAAATGGATCTGATCCCGGAAGTTATCATTTTCTAAATAACGAGAGTCACCCAGGTTACGGGGGTCTACCAGGCAGATACTGGCATCAAGACTAAGAATCTCCTGATAATATTCGCCTTTGAGGGTATTAATTATTTCCTGTGGATGCCCCAGCCCCGTCGGCTCAATCAAAAGGCGGTCCGGCTTGCTTCGGGCGATCAGCATATTGAGACCAATCTGCATGGGGAGCCCGGCAACACAGCACATGCAACCTCCCGGCACTTCCCGCACAACCACGTCCTTACGCGGGGTTGATCCCTGTAAAAGGGCGCCATCTATACCTATTTCACCAAACTCATTAACCAGTACTGCCCAAGTCTCATTTTCAGGCTTGTGCTTGAGTAGATGGAGTATCGCGGTGGTCTTGCCAGAACCCAGAAAGCCGGTAATTAAATGGGTAGGAATCTTTTTCTGCATTGTAATAACAGCCCTGCAATTTTTCTGGAATTCTAGCAGTCTGTCAGGATTTCTAAAAATAACTAAAGGGAGGGGAGTGAAGGCCTGATACGGTCTTAATTCAGGCTATGTCGAGATACATAACTGTTTCCTTTTTATACGTTGTTTTATGAAAGTTTTGTATTCCTATAGATTAAGGTGTGATCAGAAAAATGGATTGATACAGGTCAACAGAGCCTGGGAGCCTGTCGAACTTTTTTCTCGCTACGGTCGGCTAAGCCCGACAGGCTAGGAAGCCTGTCGAATAATCTCTACGGCGGCATTGGCCAGGATTTCACACCCCATAATCAGGTCTTCTTCATTAGTATCTTCATCAAAGCTGTGACTGATACCACCAATACTGGGAACGAAGAGCATGCCTGCAGGCATAAAATGAGAAAAAATAGCGGTATCATGTATTGCTCCACTGGACATGACCTGCCATTGATCAGGGCAATGCTGCTCAGCGATATGGCAAAGCACTTCCTGTACTTTGCCATCCAGACGAACCGGTAGAGTATCCGCTTCTTTTTCTATCTGAATATCAACTTTCAGATCTTTTTTCAGGGCTTTCGCTGTTTGTAATAAAGCCTGCTCCATTCGGTCCAGTTGTTTCAGGGATGGGTCCCTGACTTGCAGAGTCATAATGGCTTTTCCGGGGATAACGCAGGAAGCACCCGGATCAAGCTCGGCATGGCCAATGGTCCAGACCGATTGTTTGGTGCCAATCTGACGGAAACGGCGATTGAGTACCGTCGCAAACTCCATCATGGCCATGCCTGCATCACGCCGCATTGCCATTGGCGTTGAGCCTGCATGGTTACTTTCGCCATAAAATGAGACCTCAAACTCACGGCAGCCGGAAATCTGGTTAACGATGCCCAGTTGTTTTTGTGAAATATCCAGTCTTGGTCCTTGTTCAATATGGATACTCAGGTAAGCAAGGTAGCGTTCGGGACTATATTGTTCGCTATTGCCATCCAGGCCTGAAGCCTTCAAGGCATCCTCCAGCCGGTAGCCATCAGCACGAATGGCTGTGCTGATCACTTGTGGCGGTAACTGACCCAGAAACCCTTTGCAGCCAAGAAAATCATGGAAGGTATTCTCTTCATCAGCCCAGGATGCAATATCTACTGACAAGTGTGCGGTATCCGGGTTCTCCGCGAGAGCTCTGTAGACCTCAAGCGCACAGATAACACCATAGGCGCCATCCAGCCAGCCACCAATGGGTTGAGTGTCGGAGTGGGAACCCATTAATAAGGTTCGGGCAGACTTTTTTGAATAACCAATAACGTTTCCAAGGCCATCAATTTGGGCATTCAGGCCTGCACTGGTCATTTGCTCCCGCAACCAGTATCTGGAGTCCATGTCAGCCTTGGAGTACATCTGTCGAACGACTCCGGTTTTGTATTGTCCGAACTTTCTAAGCTCGTAAAGGTTACTGAGCAGGCGGTCTGGATTTATAGACACTGACTTCATCGTTCTTATACCGCCCTACTGAAAGAGGCACAGAGGTAAGTTATTGTTTTTTTAACGTAGACAACGCCATTTTAGGCAGAAGTGACTCAAGAGCGTTGAGTTAGATCAATGGAGATAAACGAGGCCAGAAAAAGTTCTGGCCAGAGGTTAGAGGGTTTCAACAGGAGGTTTGAGAGAGCTGAACCTGCTGGAATAGCAGGAATTATAAGTTACCGGAAATTGTCTGCTGGCTGCAGCCAAATATATTTCGATAAAGTACTCCAAAGGCAATTGTAGACATAGGGACTGTCCAGATCAGACCGATACCCAGTGGAATCATTGCCACTAAGTGGTAAGACAAGAGTCTCCAGCAAGGCCTTTCTCTAATGATCCATAGCCTTCCATGGCTGGTTCAGAAGGTTGGTTGTCAGGCTTTGATGACATGTGCAGTCCTTTTGCGGTTATTATTTGGCAACAAGAAATAGCATGGTTTATATCAGACAGTGAAATACGCTCTTATTCAATAGCATCTTTATTCTTTTTGTCCTGCAGCGTTACCTTGCTAATAAAAACAGCAATGGTCAGGCTGGCATTAATTATGCTTAAAACAGCAGTAGCCCTTTAGCTTTATTTCAGGTTTGAAGCCTTGGTTAGTTTGTAACGTCTTGATGTCTTTGTTGTATGTAATAAGGTGGTAAAAGTTTCTCAAATTGATGTGGCGCACAAAAAGGGCGCATTTTATCAAAACAGCTGTCGAGAAGGAGATAAAAGGGTGCATTCAGTTCAACTTTCAAAATCAACTATTGAGCAACTTCTGGCGGTAAAGCGGCGGATTAAAAAAGAATTTGGTGACGTCATTAATCTGTCTGATGATTCGCTGGTTTTTCACTTAAAAGAGTATTCGCAGAAAACTGCCATTCAAGAGACAAAAATATTGCTTCGGCAGTGTGTTAGTAACCTGGGAGAGGACGTGACTGCACCGGTTGATCCTGCATGGCAGCCTGCAAAAAGGATTTATCGTGGGCAGGTGGTTAGTGGCTGAAAATAAAACAGGCTTCGGGTAAGAAGCCTGTTCATTAAAGCCGTGAAACCTCTTGGTAAAGAGGCAATGGCTCTATTACTGCTTGAAAAATTCGCCCAGCTTAGAAGCCAGCATCATGTTGCCTTCAGTACGCAGTTTACCCGTCATGAATGCCTGCATACCGTCCAGTTCACCGCTCATCAGGCCAACAAATGTTTCGCTGTCCATGATCAGAGTAACGTGAGCGTCGTCTTTGGTGCCTTCAGCAATTTCCAGTACGCCGTCTTCGATGGCAGCGTAGTAAGCCTTGTCATCAGTTAGGTCGAACTGGAACGTCAGAGTTTGACCGGCCGCAGCAGACTCGTCAAAACGGCCTTTAATATTTTCGAGAACTTCCTGAACAGTAGCCATGGTTTACTCCTTTCTCTTTTAAGGAAAGCGGACACCTGCTTCTGACAACCAGAGGTGTCTGTTTATTATATTGTTAGTAGCACGCTATTTAATCACGGCGGATTAGATTGCACGGTGGTATTGTTAACAGCATCACCAAGATGAGCATCGTCCGTTCTGCCTATGTTTTCACTGTGGTTATTAAAGCGATAGCAGGACAACATTTGTCTTCGCAGGAATTTCTTAAGTTTGCCCGGCAATGGGGCTCGGTCCAAAAAAATCCCTATTTCCAACCCCTGGGTAATTCATCTGAGATCACAGAAATCATTAAGCGGCCTGAGGATTCAAGAAATATTGGCCGCTCCTGGCATATGGACTTTGGCTTTGATGCCAAGCCTACCAATATCAATCTCTTAATGGCTAAAAAGCTTCCGAGTCGGGGAGGTGATACGCTGTTTTGCGATTTGAGTAAGGCTTTTAAAGCACTCTCTCCCGGATTACAGCGCACCCTGAAAGGTTTGAAGGTGGTCAACAGTAATCGAAATATTGTTCATGCTGCCCGGTATGAAAAGGCGTTCAAAGGGCGACTTCCACAGAACAATGCCGAAGTGAGAAATATTCATCCTGCGGTTATTCATAACCCCGATAATGGTGAAGACTCTCTGTTTATCAGTGATACTGCTACGGAACGCTTTGACCAGTGGACGGCAGAAGAGTCAAAGCCACTACTGGATTACCTTTATGCTCATGTTGGCAGGCCTGATTTCTGCTGTCGATTCTCATGGGAGGAGGGGGATGGTTGCGCTGTGGAGTAACGTGTATACCCTGCACTATGCGGTTAATGATTATCCAGGTGAAGAGCGAATTATGCAGCGAATTGCGCTGGCCGGTGAGCGGTTGATTGCAGCCAGCTGAGTATTATCAATAGTTTGGCACTGTATTTTCAAAGAAGCCCCTGGAAAGCGAGAGCAATACATTTTTCCGGTGTTTTTGACACTCTTTACCAATGAAATCTGCTCTTAGCATGAATTCCAGTTGATTTCAGCCGATGATGGATGAAGGAGTACTGGAAACCAAGCGTTTATCAATAAAAACATAGGATATAAACATGCCACCAGGGATTGAAGGCCAAGGACCGATTGGGGTTAATAGCTCGAGCAATGACGGGGGCACAGTAAGGCCTGCTGAAGAAAGTAATGATGGCTCACATAAAGGGATACCCGTTTCCAAGGTTGGTAAGGTCTCTAAAAAGAGCACGGCACCTCAAGAAGGTTATAGTGAAAAGCCTGACACGCTTATCGAAAATAGAGATATCAAAGAAGAAGAGAGCAATACCAGGCCACCAGGTCGTAATAGTACAGCCAGGCAGCGCAGACGGGAAAGGGACCGTAATTCAGTGGAAAAAGCCCGTTCTTCTCTGGAGTTCAAAAATCGAGGCAGAGAAATAAGAGAAGAGCGAGCCAGCGTTGCTGAGGATTCGGGAATTAGTGAGGATGAAAGCCTTGATAGCCCACTTCCTTCTCGGAAAGCTTACAATCGAGAGAGTGAGATAGCAGGCGATAGTGGTATTGATGATGACGCGAGTTCGCTTAATGACTGGGGCATGACAGAGAAAGAGTCTGCCGACATACCAGAAACCAGGGCATCTGCTTCAGATGTACAAAAAGGGCGTCCACTACCGACACTACCTAAAAATACTCAGTCATTGAAAGAATCTCCAACACCGGCACCACGCAAAAGTTTCCTGCGAAGACAAGCGCCGAGCACTGAAAAAGGCGAGACTGTCCAACGGGCGAACTTTGACCCGGGTAGCAAAGCTGCAAGTTCAGTTTCACGAACAGAAACTCATACTGAAAAAGAAGTGGTAGTTCAACGGACGAAATCAGGCGCTGATATTCAAACCTCCAGCCATTCAGCTCAGGATAAGTTGCTTAAGCAGTGTCAGCGCCTGGCTGAAACCGTAGACGATCTGGATGAATATGCAGGCGAAGGGGAAAGTGGCTATTTAGAAGAGCTTGAAAGGCTTGAGACTGTGCATGCAGAAACTGTCCATGATGATGACAGTGAACTTGAGCATTATCTGGCTAGTGACAAAGCAACCTTGGGAATCTCGAAGGGGAAAAAGCAGCTTAAACCGTCGAAAGAAAGATTGAGGTCGTTTAAGAAAAGTGCAGGAAAACTCTGGCAAGAAGTTGTAGACCAGGCTATTCATGAAAAAAGACCGCTTCACCCTGTACGACAAAAGCGAAAAGCACCAGAAATGGATCCGGTGATGGCAAAGGTCGGAGGAGATTTCAGCGGTGCTGTTACGCTGATCGAAAACCTTAAGTCTGAAACGGCGTTATCTCCTGGCAGCCAATATGCTGCAGCTAAAAAAAGGTTTATGGATACACTGCAACGCAGTGAGTGGGCAAAGGAGAGAGTGGAAGAAACTCTTCCTTTACAGCAGCGTCTTCAGACGTTAAAGGCCTCGGTGTTTAAAGAACTGAATATTCCAGGCCATGACGACATTGAGGAAATGGTTGATTCACATATTAGAGACAGCGCCTATGTTTCTGCCCTTGAGGCTGCACTTGACACAATAGATATGATGCCTTTTGAAGCTCGAAGACACTTGGAAAAGCACCCTGCACTGCAAAAACATCTGCAAGAAGTACACTATCGGGAAGGTTTGGAACATCCGGATGATCTGGAATATCTGGAATATCTGGATGGTATGGAACGTCTGAGTGACGATGAGTATCTGGAAAAGCTGAAAAACCTGAAAGATCCGCAATTTATACGGGGTTTCAGTGATGGATTGAGACTTAAATGGCTGGCAAAACACCTGTCACAAACATTTCGACGCTATTCAAATAAAACAATAGGGGATCCAGCCTTCAGAAAAAATATGAAGAGTTTACTGGATACCCTCAATGCCCGGGAGCGGGATATTGGTGACAAGCTTCAACCAAGGACAGAGACGTATAAGGAGCAATGTGAAGAATTGGGCGACGCCAAAGAACAGTTAATGAGCACCCTGAGAGCTTACCATAAAAGCGCTGAGGACGGTGTCGATTTACTCGAGCAGAGAAAAGTGTTAACTAAGGCTGAAGCACTCAAAGAGTCGATAAAACCGCTGCATGATCAGATTAAGTTTGTCACAAGCTATAAAGATCCAGAGATGCAATGCGCCTATCTGGAGAACGAGTGTTCCGATCTTGATAAGCAACAGGCCTCTGTTCAGAAATCGATCCAGAAATGGCGGGAAAAGCTTGATAAAGCCAGAAGCAAAGACAAGCCTTTAGAAGATATTCAGGATAAAATGAATAGGCTCAAAAGGGAGTCTGCTGATATTAAAAGCCAGTCTGCTGATTTGAAAAGTGAGTATATAGAATTTCGGCAATCATTAGATATATATCATAAAATTCAATTTGATATGGATATTAAGCTGGTCAACAGCTATTCAGGCCCACCAAAGGATGAATATAAGTCTTTGAAGAAGCAATATACCGCTCTGGATAAGGAACATGCCTCTCTTAAGGAAGAGATCCAAAAGTGTCAGAAAAAGCTCGATAAAGCTAAACGCAAAGGCGAGTCCCTGGAAGATATTCAGGATACAATGAATGGTCTTAAAAAGCAGTTTGCCAATAATGAAAGTCAGTCTGCTGATTTGAAAATCCAGCATGAAGAGCTTGGTCAAGCGCTAAAAAGATTGAAAAAAGTTCATTGGGTTATGGATGGTGATGCTCAATTAGACATGGATGATGATGAATAAAGCCATTATTCAGGATGTTATGCTGCCAGCTGATATTCCCCAGGGGAATGGTTCGCAGGTCACCTCAACACCATTCCCTCATTGGCAATACTGAACTTAGAGGCCAGGCGCTATATAGTTAGGGATTATTCCCGTTTTGGAAATTACTTCCTCAATATCTTGATTCTGGTAAACCCCGCATTGCAGCAGTAATGTTTTGAACCCCATGGCATTTCCCCCCAGAATATCGGTATAAAGCGTATCCCCAACCATCAGGACTCTGGAAGGGTCGGTAATCTGATGTTGCTCAATCGCCATTGAAAAAATGGATTGATCGGGTTTGCCGAACAGCGTCGGTTTTGCCTTTTGAATCGTTTGTTCTACCAGGTCTGCGATAAAGTAACCCGGTGTTGCGGTGACATGGTCGCCATGAGGTGCACCGATATCAGGATTGCCCACCACTAACTTGAACTGACGGCCATTGGCACTATTCGCCAGATTCTCCTGCATTTTAGCTGTCCAGCCTGCTCCGGTCAGGAACAACAATGTATCGACTTCGCCCGGAATCTCACCGTTACAGCCATTGAGTCGAACCATGCCTTCCAGCAGATGATTGGATGGATGCTCAAGAGGAGCTATGACACCAATATTGCCCTTATTCGTCAGCGTATTGAGGTACTGCTCGGTAATATCAAGGCTGGTCAGTACTTCATCCCCTGTGAAATCAAAGCCACGGGTTTGATATTTTTCTGCAGCAACAGAGCGGTTGGTCAACGTGTCGTTTGAAACCACACAAAATGGGATGTTGTTTTCCCTGAGTTGCTGTATGGCTTCGGCCGCACCTTCAATGGGCGTGCTTCCCCTGCACAGGACACCATAAGAATCCAGCAGAATCAGGTCGAACTGAGCCATGATGTCTGCCAGGCCTTCAATAAACTCAGGGGAAGATTGCGGGTTCTGAATCGCTGGGTACCAGTCAAGGTGGCGGGCATATATCTCGTTCAAAGCGTCGGGAGAAAGAACAATCATGGGAGACAGCCTGATATTTTGAATGAAGGTCGTTTAGTCATGCGGATTATACCTGAAGTAAGGATAGTAAACGTCTATAAAGGCTGTGATACCAGCGCCACAGCCAGCAGGATTTTTTTTTTGTGCTAGTTTGAAGGGTTCTTCTCTAGCCGTTGAGGTGGTTGGTTGTGCGACCTAACTGTATTGTTCAAGCCGTCTGCTTTATGTTTCTTCTGGCAGTCTCGATATGCGGATACACTTTAGAGCGAGTGAACACTGACTCTCTACCGACGTATTCGGAAGATCAGGGGGTGAGGGATTCGATCATTAAAATCTATGCCTCATTCAATCAATATGACCATCAGAATCCATGGACCAACCTTGGGCCAAGACAGAAGTACGGTTCCGGAGCCATTATTCAACTGCCAGACAGTGATCAGCGAGTGGTGTTAACCAACAGTCATGTCATCAGTGCTCATACGTATATTGAAGGCAGAAAAAATGGTCAGACAGATCGTTATAAACTCAAGCCTTTGTGGGTATCACACGAATTGGACCTGGCATTGCTCGTTCCCTTCCATGACCATGAGGAAGCTGCATTTTTCAGTGGCACCACCCCAATTCCTCTTGGGAAGGTACCACCTCTGCAGACAGACTTGATGCTTCTTGGTTATCCCATCGGCGGTGATACGATCAGTGCAACAAAAGGTGTTCTGTCCCGACTGGAGTATCAGCCATATAGTAATTCCGGCTTCGCATTCCTGGCAGGGCAGATTGATGCAGCCAGTAACCCGGGCAACAGTGGTGGGCCTGCAGTGGTGAATGGTGAAATTATTGGTGTGCTGATGCAGGGCTTCAGCCCTTTTGAAGCCAGCAATATCGCTCATATTGTGCCTGTAAACATCATACGCCACTTTTTACAGGACGTTTCTGATGGGCAGTACAGTGGTATTCCCAGTCTGGGTATCGAAACGGAAGAGCTTGAGAACGGTTTCTTTAAAACGCTCTATGGTGTGAAAGAAAACAAAGGTGTCCTGGTTCGCCATGTGATTCCCGGTTCTGCGGCTGACGGTATTTTACAGCCGGATGATGTCATTCTTGAGCTGGACGGCCATGCGGTTGGTCATGATAAAACCATTGTTTTTCGTGGCAGTGAACGGGTGTCCATGGACTATGTCGTTCATTCCAGGCAGGTTGGAGAGGCGCTCGATATCCGTGTTATTCGTGACAAGCAGGAGCAGGATCTGACCGTTACTCTCTCCCAGCCTGTGAATAATGATTTGCTACTGGGTGTCGATGGAGCGTCTGCACCTTCCTACTTTATTTATCAGGGACTGGTGTTTACTAAAGTGACCAGAGAGCTGCTGATGGGGGCCGGACATGACCTGATTTCCTTTGCAGGGCTTACGCCGGTGCTGCTCAATAATTTCCGGTTTGCTGATGAAGATGAAATTGTTGTAATCCTGAAGGTCCTGCCCCATGAGGCAAACCGGGGCTATCACAATATGTTTCTGAGAAGAGTCGACAGTGTTGGTTCTGAAAAGGTCAGAAACCTCAAACAGCTGGTAAATTTGATCGAGTCTGAAGAACAGGACTTTCTGGAACTGAATACCGGCTACAAGGGTCTGGAGAAAATTGTTCTGAATACTCATCTGGCAGACATCGTAAATGCTGAAGTTATGTGGCTTAACGGTATTCAGCATGATCGCTCTAAAAACTTCCGGGCAAAGGAATGCAAGTTTGTTGATGACAATATTCAAAAACGGGATGTTGATATGAATGAGTCACGCTTGCAGCAGTATAGAGGGATGGTCGCTGCTGGAGGTTGAAGTAGCTTTCTGATTTTTAAGATTTTTTAGTATTGTTGAATGGCCAGTTTTATGATCTTGGCAGACTGGCCATTTTGCCTGCTAAAAAATAATGTTTCAGTGATCTGGAGCGATAAGAAAGGGTATGTCCTCCCTGACTCTGAGATCATTAATGTCTATTCAGTTTAAATATGCTGTACCCGCTTGTGTCCTGATCTTCTTTGCAAGTATTTCCGGTTTAAGCTTGGCTGCTTCCAGCAATGTAGAAAAATCTATCAGAAAGGAAATGGAAAGTTGGCAGACTGTAAAGGTACAAAAGAAACAGAGCCTTGCTCTCAGAACCGTATTTAGTTGCACCTTTTACACCGCTAAACCACACACCGGCTATCCCGATGGAACCACGATGTCAGGCGGTGGAGTACTGTTTTATGAGAATGGCAGGGTAATCAAAAGTCTTTTCAGGCCTTCTGCATTTGCTTCATCAAATGATGAGCCAATGCCTGAGTTGCAGGCTTGCCTGAATGAAGATTTTCTTATTACTAACCCGGAAGAAGCCGGTGTGCTGGCAGAAGCACTGGAAAAGCTGTTTGCGCAGAACTCATCTTTTCCGGAAGACGCTGAAATCAAACGGTTTCAAAATGGCTGGGTCATTATCAACGATGAGTTTTTTGGGAAAAGGCAAGGCTATATTATTACCACTAACTCCGAAGGTGCCATTTTACGTGTTGGATACTCTGTAAACATTGATGGTTACTAACTCTGGAAAAGAGGAATTCTCATTCAGAACAGGGCTCATGAAGAGCCCTGCTTTACTTTTGAACTTAATACTTTACGCGGTAAAGCAGTGAATAAAGCACCGGCACCAGACCCAGTGTCAAAATGGTTGAGAACAGCAATCCGGCAATAATAGCCACCGCCATAGGCTCCCACATTTCACCGCCTCCCAGGTAAAGAGGAATCATCCCAAGCACGGTGGTTGCTGTTGTCAGAAGAATCGGGCGCAGACGACGCTGAGCAGCAACAACAATAGCTTCCTGAGCTGAAAGCCCATTGTCGTTAATCTCATATTTGATCCGTTCCAGCAGAACAATGGCATTGTTGATCACAATGCCGGCCAGAGAGATGACACCCAGTAATGTCATAAACCCAAAGAAGGACTGAGCCGTCAGTAGCCCGATAATCACGCCAATCATACCCAATGGAATCGTGGCGAGAATAATGGCGGGTTTACGCAATGAGTTAAATTGTGCCACCAACAGAATCAGGATGAGAAAGGCAGCCATAGGCAGCTTCTCACCAATGGATTGATTGGCTTTACCCGAACTTTCAGCCTCTCCACCCAGTTCATAGCGGTAGCCGGCTGGCCAACGCCTGGAATGCTCATCCAGCCAGGGCTGCAACTGTGCAAAACCCTCAGCCGCGGTCATGCCCGGGGCCAGTTGTGCGCCTACGGATACTGTTTTCAGACCATCACGCCGCAGGATTTTTGCTGGCTCCCAGACCACCTCAATATCAGCAACCTGCTTCAGGGTGACGGATTCTTCGGTGGACTGAATATAAACAGAGAGTGTTTCCAGTTTGTCGATATCCTGCCGGTCCGCCTCGACAGACCTGAGGAGCACCGGAATAACATCTTCACCTTCCCTATACTGTGTCAGTTCAAGACCACTCAAACCACTTTGCAGTGAAAGCGCAATATCCTGACTGGTGGCGCCCACTCGTAAAGCCCTTGGCTGATTTATCACCACTTTCAGCTTTTTGATCCTTTGCCCCCAGTCATCGCTGATATTTTTCAAACCGGTGACTTGGGACATTTCAGCCTTCAGCTGTTCAACAAGAGTGAATAACGGATCAATCTCCTTGCCATAAAGTCGGATCTCTACCGGATTGGTAATTGAGACACCACTTTCAATTCGACGGCTGGTGATTTGAAGATCCGGAAAGTTCTCAAAGGCATAACTATCCAGCTTATGCATCATGTTACCAATGACTTCCGAGGATGTGGTGTTGATGACCATCATGGCATAGTTTGGGCTGGCCGGTTCAGGACTGTGTTGGAGGACAAACCTGGGTCCTCCGGTTCCAATATGACTGATCCAGCTGGTAACACCTTCATTACGCTGGCTATTTACCTTGAGTTCCTGCGTGATAAAGGCTTCAAGTTCTTCCACAATGACTTCAGATCGCTCTATTGCTGTGCCCAGGGGAAGCTCCAGTTCCGTTTTAAAGTAGAGTCGGTCTGATGGTGGGAAAAAGATTTTAGGGACATACTTAAAGCCGCTCATTACAACAGCAAACAAAACGGCCGTTGCTGCCAGGCTAATAATGCGGTGCTTTAAAATCCAGGTTAGCAGTTCTCGATATCGCTGATAAAAACCGCGGTTATAGTCTACGGTTTCTTTTTTAGGCTTCAGGAATTGAACGCACAGTAGCGGTATCAGCGTCATGGACAGCAGCCATGAGCAGAGAAGCGTGATCGTCACCACCAGAAACAGGGAGGCGGTGAACTCACCAACTGCTGATTCTGCTAAGTAAATGGGTAAAAAAGCGGCAGCTGTCGTTAAAGATGAGGTGAGCAATGGAACGCGAAGCTCACTGGCAGAATCAATGGCAGCTTCTATCGATTTCTTGCCATTATTCATTTGAACCATGATGCTCTCGGCCATGACAATGCCGTTATCCACCAACATGCCCAGTGCGATAATCAAAGCAGCCAGTGAGATCTGATCCAGACCAATATCGAAGAACGACATGACCAGCATGGCGGAAATCATGCTCATGGGGATCAGCGAGGCAACAATCAGACCTGTGCGCGGGCCCAGGAAAACCAGCATGACTGCAGCAACGACCAGAACGGCCTGAATCAGATTGCTGACAAAGTCATTGACCTTATCCTCGACTTCTTTCGGGGAAAAGTTAATGACGTTGAAATCAATCCCGATGGGATAGGTCTGGTTGAGATAGTTGAGTACCTCCTGTGCCTGTTCACCCATTCGAATATTGTTGCCTCCTTCCCGCATGGAAAGGCCCAACCCAAGGGCTTGCTGGCCAGATGAATGAACTTTGGAAGAGGCTGGATCAACATAGCCACGCTTAATCGTTGCAATATCGTCCAGGTAAACGACACTCTTGCTTCCGGGAATGGGCACAATGGTATGGCGAATATCATCCACTGATTCGAAGTTGCCGCTTGGCTCCAGTTCGATACGCTCCATATCCAGCGTAACAGCTCCCCCTGGCACGACAATGTTGCGGTTCTCCAGTATCTGCATCAACTGGGTGGGTGAGAGGCCAAGCTCAGAAAGACGTGCATTATTGTATTCAATAAAGATACGTTCTTCCTGGGCGCCATAAATTTCCACCTTGGCGACTTCCGGAACCCTGAGAAACTCATCCCTGGCCTGATCGGCAATATCTTTCAGCTCGGCATAGGTAAACTCAGGTCCAGTGAGTGTTACGACAATGCCAAACACATCACCAAACTCGTCATTTACCTCTGGTCCGATGACGCCATCGGGCATATCTTTGGCTGCACTCTCTATTTTGCGCCGCAGGTTGTCCCAGATGGGACGCATATTGGTGTAGCTTTCCTGAATGCTGACCGTGATAATTGAAATGCCGGTTCGAGATGTACTTTTAACGAAGTCCAGCTCGGGTATTTCCTGGATCACCTTTTCCAGTTTATCGGTAATTAGCTGCTCAACCCGCTCCGGACTGGCGCCGGGGAAGTGGGTGATCACTTTCGCGACCCGAATTACAAAACCAGGGTCGTAAGCTCTTGGCAGGTTTTTATAAGCCTGAAGGCCAGCAATGATCAGCACAATGATCAGTACCAGAGCCGTCCTGTTATTGTTTATCGTTGCTCGGGTAATATTCATCGCGCCGCCCCTTCCTGCAGACGAACTTTCATACCCTCACTCATCTGGCTCATGCCAGCAGTCACGACCCGGTTTCCTATGGTCAGGCCAGATTCAACAATCATGCCCTGCTTTGAAAGACGACCGGTTGTAATTGCTTTTCGGGCAATAGTACCGGTTCCATTACCTTCAGCATTGACGACATAGACAAAGCGGCCGTTTTTATCTTCCATAACGGCATAAGACGGAATCAGTATTATGTCGCTGCGTGGTGTTTTCTGCTCAGCCCTGACCATAACCGACATACCGGGCAGTACCAGGTGGTTTTCAATGGCGGGCATGGCAAAGGTCATGGTGTACGTCTGAGTGTTTTCATCCGCCTGAGTCGAGGTTTCTCTCAGGGTTAGAGGGAACAGGCGTTCAGGAATAGAGCTGAAGCGAGCATGGAAGGTGTAGTCACCTTTGCGACTTCTGGAGCGAACCAGAATGCTTTCTGGCAGTTCCATCTCTACCAGAAGGGCTGAGGTATCCTGCAGGGAAATGATTTCCTGTTTGGCAGAAACCTCTTCGTAATTATCGATATATCGTCGTGCAATCCGGCCATTAAAGGGAGCCCTGAGAACGGTGTAATCCAGCTCTTGCTGAGCTGCCTGACGCTGTGAGCTGGCCGTGCTGACTTTAGCTTTCAGGTTGTCCAGTTCAGCACGGGCAATGGCTCCGGTCTCAATCAGCTTTTTTGCCCGTTCATAATCTGCCCTGGCAACATCGTAGGAGGCCTGGCGGTCTTTTAATTTAATTTCAAAGTCCACTTGATCCAGCCGGGCTATTTCATCCCCTTCCTGAACAAACTCACCTTCCTTTACCAGAATGTCTTCAAGCTTGCCGGAAACCCTGAAACTCAGATTGGCTTTTTGAACCGCATCAACAACGGCGGGAAATTCTTTTATCCAGCCGGATTCTGGGGGGGTAACAACAATGGAGCGAACCGGGCGAAGTACTTCTTCCTGTTCAGGCTGTTCCTGATTGCATCCGGAAATCAAACTGATGGTCAGAGCTGTTAGTATTATTTTTCCCCAAGACTTTTGTTTAAGCTTCATCCCTACTCCGTGCGTGGCGTTTCTGGTCATTATTGGGTATATGGTATCAAAAAAATGTCATGGGAATGCTCCCCTGTCAGTGCGGGTTTTACGTGGAATGAATTGTGATGACTGAAGTCAATATTTGCCCAGGGTGTGGTCAGCCGAATCAATGTGCCTCGTCCAAAGGAGAGTCGGCTGAATCACTGATCAATAAGAAGGTGACTGCTGACGATAAACAACGGCTTAACAATGAGCTGGCTAATACTGCTCATTCAGCGTCAGGACAGAAATACATTAACCGCTCGACACATTTATCTCCTCAACTATTACCTTATATAGACAGTGCAACCAGAGAACTGGTGATGTTTTCCCCTTATCCGGTGCCGGGAAAAGAAGGCGTAAACTATTTCTCTGACCTGGTGAGCAGGGGCGTCAGAGTGGTGCTGATTACCAATAGCCTTGCTTCACTATTTGTTGGTTCTCTGAACCTGGATCCAAGGTCTGCGCTGCTGAATACAGAAATTGGAGCCATCTATGATACACCGGAAATGGCAGAAGAATTCGTCTCCGGTCTGAGTCAGCTGGACAAGGGCGGATTCTGGGAGTTGAAGTTGATGGATAACGATATTCAGTGGTTGGAGTGCAACCCGGAGTGTCAGGTCATCAGCAATAAGGATCCGGAAAGCTCAGTTTTTACCCGTATGGGGATTTTTGTCCTCTCTTTGCTGCCAATTGAGCAGCCGCTGTAATAGAGTATGGACGACAGAATAATGACAATAGAGTTTCAGGGAGCAAGCCCCATGTCGGATCAGAACAATCTTATCCTGGTTGAGAAGCAGGATGATATCCTGACCATCCGCTTTAATCGTACTGATAAAAAGAATGCGCTGACCTCAGCGATGTACGCTTCAATACTGGAGACTCTGGTTGCTGCCGATGAAGATGACAGCATCAAGGTAATCCTGTTCGGCGCCCAGCCGGATATGTTTACTGCCGGTAATGACCTCAAAGACTTTCTTGTCCAGGACAGTGCCGAAGAACCTGAAGCCATGAAAATGCTGCGACAGCTCGCCGTGCAGAAGAAGCCGATTGTTGCTGCTGCCAGCGGTATTGCGGTGGGCATTGGTGTTACCCTGCTGCTCCATTGTGACCTGGTTTATGTGGGGGAAAATACCCGCTTGCGTTTGCCCTTTGTGAATCTGGCTGTGGTACCAGAAGCGGCTTCCAGCTTGCTTTTGCCGGATATTATGGGGCGACAGCGTGCATCTGAACTGCTGATGCTTGGGGATTTCTTTGATGCTCAGAAAGCGCGTGAGTATGGTATTGCCAGTGCCGTGATTGCCAATGAAGCAGTCTTTGAGTATGCCCTGACAAAAGCGAAAGAGTTGGCGGCAAAGCCCCGTGAAGCACTATTGCTAACTAAGCAACTGATTACTCAGACCAGACAGGGCGACGTTCGAAAACGTATTGACGATGAAGGTGTTATCTTTGGCGAACGAATGGTTTCCGAGGAAGCCCGACAGGTAATGGGCGCTTTTTTCTCAGGTAAATCATAACCAGGTTTACTGAGATGAGTGGTCATGGTGCTGCCCTGAAGGGAGTTCTGTTTGCCGTTGTATCATCACTGGTAGCCAGCACAGCAGGGGCTGCCAGTAAGATGATTGTGGGTGTTGTGCCAGTAACCACCATTGTTTTTTTTCAGTATGGGCTGTGCCTGCTGCTGCTGATGCCCATGTTGTTGCGTTATCCGCTCAACCACTGGTCTACCCACCGCCCTGGAGCGCACCTGTTAAGAGGTATTTCAGGCTGGCTCTGCTTTTATGCTTACTATCTGGCCATCAAGCATATTCCGCTGGTGGATGCTGCACTGCTAAGAAATACCGCGCCTTTGTTTGTACCTCTGTTGGTTTGGGGGTGGATGAAGGTGGCGGTGCCAAAGAGCCATTGGCAACCTTTGATACTTGGCTTTGTAGGCGTTGTTCTGATTCTGAAGCCGGATCTGGACGGTGTTGAGACATGGCATCTGGTTGGTCTGGGTTCCGGGGTATCCCTTGCGTTATCAATGGTTGGAACCCGAACGCTTTCAAGCTCTGAGCCTGCCAGTGTGATTCTGTTTTATTATTACCTGGTTTTTTTTCTTTGCAGTTTGCCATTGGTTGGTGCAGGCTTGTTGTCTTCCTGGATTGGTTATAGTCAGAGTAAGTCTGATATAGCTATAAAGAGCATGCCTCAAGTAACATCAAAATGAATTTTTATTTATCGAATGATTTAGAAATAAGGAACTAAAGTATAAGCACGTCCTCTAACTCAAATTTGCAATAAAAACATAGAATCAATGTATTTAAGGAGTTTCAATTGAATCTTTCTCCTGCTTGCTCCAGCGTGCCCTTATCAGGTACTTGCAATCGAGCTATGGACGTTGCCAGAGAGGAAGAAATAAAGGGTTTCGTTCGCTCATTTAAAGCAGTTCCTTCTTGTCACACAGTTGATAGACTGCCTCGCTATGGTTACGCAATGGACTCTGAAATGCGTAAGCAGAGAATTACTTCGAGGCTGGCTGAGATTGTTCGTGTTCAACATCAAGTAGGTACTGGTTATTTTCAGTTTTTTCATCCCTTACTTAATGGTGAAGAAGAAGAAAGAGTGTGCGTAAAAGAATTGATGAATTCCGTATTGACTAAGGGAACCCATGACTCTGAATTAAGTGCTTATGTTGAAAGTCGTAACCATAAGGATAATAGGCTGGTTTTTCCTGATGATTGTATTGAGAAAGGTCAGGTAAAAAAGAATGACGAGAATCACATTACTCTTCTTAAATCAAAAAAACTAGCTGATAGAGACCGAATAGGGATTTATAATATTGGTAAGGAACCCAGAAGATTAATTCTCAATAAGGGTGATCCATCTTTTAATTTAAATTCTCTGGAGGGCGCTGTATTTGATGCAGTTGATGTGCCTGGTTCAGGACTAACCTGGCACCTTTCTGCAAGGTATTGTAGAAATAAAAAAACAGAGGTTGATATGAATCCTATGTTAATTGAGGATTCAACGGGTTATGGAGAGGTATTTCTGCCCCCGGATGCTGTTCAGGATCTTGTTGCAAGTACCAGGGAGGATGGTTTTAAGCCGCCTTTGTATCATTTTTCTGGTGACCCAAAGGATCTCGCTAAATTAAAGACGGGTATTAAAAAAGAATTCATTAAAAATGATTATTCCCCACTAAGCTTTGTAGTTATGAATGATTGTGATTGTCATATGGTGGCGGTCAGATTAATGCATATTAATGATAGGGTGGTTATTTATATCCATGAGGGGCTATCCCCGGTAGGAATGGAGGCAAAAGCAACCAGATTATTTGTTATACAGGGTGTTAAACAGGCGATACCTAAGGATTTAAGGGATAATATCATTTGTTTAACGACATCTGTCCCTGAAAAGGGAGAGAAACCGTTTCAAGTAGATTATAGAAGTTGTGGTACGATTGCCACTGATGTAATCATTGATTTTGATAAGGCAGGCTTTGGTCAGAGTCTGAATGACTGGTTAACATCAATAATAAAAAGGGCTGATATCGATTCCTGGTCGATTATTCAACAGGAAGAGGGTGAAACCTGTTTAAGTCATTCAGCAGACAAGCGAAATAATAGTCAGGTTAAGGAACTATTCATTCCCCTGGATTGTATGCATGCATTACTGCTTAAACATTATCAGGGAGATAGAACAAAGTTGACACCTGGTCAACTGGCTACAGGTGTCGATGAATTTGGTCGTACTCTTGAGGGTTACTACAAACTTTTATGTCAAGAAAATGGAGGGCGTAATATTTCTCCTGACTTCTGGACTTATACATATCTTCAATATTGGCAAGAGATGATTGACAAGTTTCAATCTATTTCTTTAGATATGTCTTATGGGAAATTAAACTCCTGGCTGAAAAAATATCATGGTTTTCAGGTTTTACCCGAAGATTGGTCCATGCTAAAGAAGTATGATCAGGTTATGCATACGGAAGCACCACTCGACGAATGGCGTGAAGATCAATTAAAAGGCTGGATTGCTGAGATAAGAAAACTGACCGGTTGGCTTGATAAGCTTATTAATGCTCAGAAATTAAAAAGTGCGGCTAAAACTAAGGGGTTTATATTTTCCTGGTGCCAATATATAAATGACAATCTTGATAATGAGTTTTCAGAGGTTTGGAGAAAAAAAACACCAGAAGCATTGTTATCTTTAATAAGAAAAAACATAGAACAGATAAATAGGATGGGGCGTTGCCCCGCAGGGTTTCATGCTGGAGCTGCCGCTTTATTTGAGAGAGAGGATATTCAGAATGAACAGGTCTATTCAATAAGTCCAAATCAAGATAAACCTTGCCTGCTATATTTCTCTGACACTGCAAATGTTTCACCTTTAGCTGTAGAAACCAGTGAATCATCTCAGAGTGCGTACTGTGATAAGAGCCCTGGACCCTCAGCAGGGTGGGCTCCGGATGGTGCATCCGAATCGGAAGATACTGTTCCAGCTATATTGGAGCAGCCTGATGCTTGTGTTGAAGAAAGGAAAGATGAGGAGTGCTTGATAACTGTACCGAAATTGGAAGATGAGCAAGTTTCAGGCAGGGTGCCGCATCGTAAGCGGCACTTCTTGCCTACGGTTCTGGATCATAGGCCCAAAAAAGAAAAGTACTCTACCCCCTTTGCTCAAGTAGTTGTTGAAAAAACTGATTCAAGCTTACCTTTACAGAATGTTGCTGAGCAGGATCGGGAAGAGCTGTTGGTTCCATCGTTTATAGCTATGCCAAGTGTGAAATTAGGAGCTATTTCTCCTGAGTCAATTAGTAAACCAAAAACTGAGGTGCCATTTGGTGGTGTAGGGAGTGAAGAGCCAGCAGAGGATCACAACAATAATGAAGTTGTATTATCAACATCCGGCTACTATGGGGATGAAAAAGACTGTTCTAATGAATCGGTAGCCGTTGAGGAGCAAGAACACTTAGGGCTTTTGTTTCTTGATCAAAAGAGAGCTCTTTCCAGTGCAGTCAGGAACCTTGATGTACCTTTTGAACATGCTTTGCAGAATCTGGTTACGGCTAACAGTATAAATCCACCTATATCAATAAAAAGCGAGCCGATTCCAGAATATGTTCTGTCTTGCAGTCACGATTATTGGCCAATAAATATGACTAATCAGCCATTACCATTAATTGAAAAAGAAAAAACTCAAGTAGTGATGTCTGAGGGGGATAGGTCAGTTCACGCTGGCTTTGATGGTCTCTTCAGGATCAAGGTGGAGGATTCTTCTTACGCATCTGGTTTTCAACGATTTGACCATATCGTTTCTGATGATGAAAGCGTTTCATCTATGTTGCTCCCAGTAGAAAGAGAACATGAACCCAAAAGGTATGGCAGGAAGCAAGTGACACTAGCGGAAAAAGAGGAAAAAAAGCGAATAAGAAAGGAAAAAAATAAATTGTCAGCAAGAAATTCAAGAGAGAAAAAGAAAAATAACTTTGAGGTCCTGAAGTCAGAGGTTTCAAGTTTTGTTGATATCAAGAAAATGGAAGAAGAGTCCAGAGTCGAGGCAAGGAAAGTAATAATACCAGGTTATATACAATCCGTTGTTGCTAGTGGTTGCTATGCTAATGACCCGGTATTTCAAAGATATTCTGTTGAAGACGTGTCATTACAGATTGCTAAAACATATGGTCCTAATGAAGCAGGGCTGCAGGCGTCAGGTATAATAGAAGATCGTGCTTTTAAAGCGTTTAAGTGCAAGGTCAAAAATCGAATTGAATCTCAAATAAGCAGAGATACTAACGGTTTATTGATTGGCAAGCTTGAGCGGGTGAAGGAGCAACTGTTTGGAGCATCAACCAGTAAGCTGGGATCTGATCATTCATTGCCCTGCCAGCCATAGACTTGAGGCGTTTAGGTGACTTAGCCCGTTAGCGTGAACAGAGTATTAGCCTAAAGTCTAAGATGCTCTTATCCATACTTTTGCTACTGTGAGAGACGCACACAGCCCTGAGTGGCTGCTAAAAAAACAATAATAATTTCAGGAGCGTCTTTCATGTCTGCTGATCCTTCTCAGGATGATTCATCTAGTGAGAGTCAAAGCGCAGCTGCCGCCTACTGGCGGGAGAATATACGGATATTACTTTCCTTACTGGCGATTTGGTTCGCCGTTTCATTTGGCTGCGGCATCCTCTTTGTGGACCAGCTGGATCAATTCAGCTTTTTCGGCTTTCCGCTGGGGTTCTGGTTTGCCCAGCAGGGTTCCATCTATACCTTTCTGATTCTGATTTTTGTCTATATCGGGATGATGAATCGTCTGGACAGAAAATATAACGTTCAGGAGGAAGAGTGAGATGGCGACTCAAACACTGATCTTTCTTTTTGTGGGCTTATCGTTTGCGCTGTATATCGGTATTGCCATCTGGTCCAGGGCGGGTTCAACCAAAGACTATTATGTGGCGGGTGGAGGTGTTCATCCTGTCGCCAACGGTATGGCAACGGCGGCGGACTGGATGTCAGCAGCTTCCTTTATCTCCATGGCAGGTATCATTTCCTTCATGGGGCGTGATGGTGCCATGTATCTGATGGGCTGGACCGGTGGTTATGTTCTGCTGGCCATGTGCCTCGCCCCCTACCTGCGCAAGTTTGGCCAGTTTACTGTGCCGGATTTTGTGGCAGAACGTTATTACAGCCAGCTGGCACGGGTTGTGGCGGTTATCTGCGTTATATTCATCTCATTTACCTATGTGGCCGGACAGATGCGTGGCGTAGGTATTGTCTTCTCCCGTTATCTGGAAGTGGATATTAATGTCGGTGTGGTGCTTGGTATGGGTATTGTGTTTGTCTACGCCGTACTGGGTGGGATGAAAGGCATTACCTACACTCAGGTAGCACAATACTGTGTGATGATCTTTGCCTATCTGGTGCCAGCCATTTTTATCTCCATGATGATTACCGGTAATCCAATCCCGCAGCTGGGTTTTGGCAGTAATGTTGAGGGCTCTGAACTCTCGGTGCTGGAGAAACTGAATGGGTTATCCCGGGAGCTGGGTTTTGCCCAGTATACGGATGGCTCAAAATCCACCATTGATGTGTTCTTTATTACCATGGCGCTGATGGTGGGTACTGCGGGGCTACCACACGTTATTGTTCGCTTTTTTACCACGCCAACGGTGCGTGACGCCCGTAAATCTGCAGGCTATGCCCTGTTGTTTATTGCTGTGCTTTATACCACTGCACCAGCGGTTGCCAGCTTTGCCCGTATCAACCTGCTAGAGACAGTGTCTGAAGCAGAGTATGAGCAATTACCCGAGTGGTTTGCCAGCTGGGAGAACGCTGGCCTGATGGCGTGGGTTGATAAAAACAACGACGGTAATATTCAGTACCATCCGGGTGCTCCGATGGAAGGAAAGCCATCTTTTACTGATGGCAGGGGTAATAGTGGCGAGCGACTGGTCAGTAACCATCAGACGGACAATGCCAATGAACTGTACGTTGACCGTGATATTATGGTACTGGCCAATCCGGAGATCGCTAACCTGCCTGGCTGGGTGATTGCATTGATGGCCGCCGGAGGGCTGGCGGCGGCACTTTCAACAGCGGCGGGCCTGTTGCTGGTTATTTCCACATCCATTTCCCACGATCTGCTGAAGCGGAACCTGATGCCAGGCATTACTGATAAACAGGAACTGCTGGCTGCACGTATTGCAGCGGCGGCGGCTATCGGTATTGCTGGTCTGGCGGGCATTTATCCGCCGGGATTTGTGGCTTCGGTTGTGGCCTTTGCCTTTGGTCTGGCGGCTTCATCATTCTTCCCGGCGATTCTATTGGGTATCTTCTATAAGAGGATGAACCGTGAAGGTGCCATTGCCGGTATGGTGACAGGTCTGCTGTTTACTACGTCCTATATCATCTACTTCAAGTTCCTGGGCGGCACATCGGACCAGTGGTGGTTTGGTGTTTCACCGGAAGGGATCGGAACACTGGGTATGATCATCAACTTTACGGTATCGATGGTCGTTTGCCATGTGACGGAGGCACCACCGAAGTCTGTTCAGGATATGGTTGAGGATATTCGCATTCCTCGCCGGGGGTGGCACAGCATCAGAGCCTGCTGAAGAAGGAGAAGTTGCCCAGGCATGATGTAGGGTTTCTATTGTAAATAACCATAAGCCGCTTTCGTATTGAAAGCGGCTTTTTTTATCCATCTATTGACCCCGGAGGGCTCTCCCCGATGATTGTGATAGTAAAATCGTCCAGTTAATTTTTCATTGTGGATGTTTTCAAAAAGAGTGCTGTTATGAGTGAAGAAACCAGTTTCCAGGACTTTCTGAAGCTGGATATCTGCGTAGGGCGTATCGTAGAAGTAGAACGCCTGCCGAATGTCTGTAAGCTCCTGAAACCAGAGGTTTTCCTGGCACCAGGAACACCGGTTTGTTGAATATAAGTGAGCCTCAATGTCGAGGCTCACAAGCATTGATAATATTAGAAGATAATTAATTTTTTGATGAATTCTCATTTTTACTAAGTAGCTGAGGAATGCTGGCATAGCTCTGTCGTTAGCGGTTCAATTGTATGAATCTAAATACTCCTGGTTGGGGAATGTTTCATTTATTTCAGAGTCTAAGCACAGGCTTAAGAGTGTGGCGCATGCTTTTTCGTGAGTGGCCTCTGTAACAATGTATTCTGGAAGTATTATGGATAGCTCATCAAGACTTGGTACTGAGTTTAGCTTTAGACCTGTTAGCCCTGATCCAACTGATTCTGGTGAGTTGGGAAGCCAGTCAACTATTAGCTCAGCATCAGGAGTGACTCCTTCTCATAATCAGAGGGCTGTGAGTCCGCTACCGCCAAGCTTGCCTGGTAGAATACCTGATGCTGATTCAGAGAGAATGGAAGGTGTTGATACTTATGAAGAGCGGCTTATTGCTACCAGAAGCTGCGGTGTGCTTGAGGGTAGCTCTTCGGATGCAGCGGCCATTTTTGAAGACTTGAAAAGTCGGGCAGAGTCAGTAAAAGCATATAAGTTCAGAGCAGATTTTGACACTTTCTTATTAGAAGCTCTCTCAAGAGAGGGGCCTGCAAAATTAACTAGAAATACTGTCCCTGAACTCAGCGGGCTAGAACGCAATCCACAGCTAAGGTATCGAAATACTGCATTAGTAATGTGTGTTGATAGCTTATATGACTTTGCAAATAACTCTCAGGTTGATGAAGATAGTCACCGCTTAATGTGTCAAATATTAGTTGACGGGTTCAATCGTCTGGATGCTCAAGGTAATGAGCAGACTGTCTATTTGATGACAGAGTTGATCAAGCTTGCTGAGTTTTTGTCTTGTTCTTCCATTGAAGAGAAAGTTAGTAATTTAGGATCACTGGTTAGCCTTGTTCAGGCTAAAGGTCTCGATCTTGAAAAATTAAAAAATGTATGTGAATTTGATTTGTGTGTACTGGCAGCAATGTTGAGTGATGCTGTTAGAATGCCTGATGGAGCTAGTGTTGAATTTTATTCAACACAGTTTTCAGATCTCCTTAATATTTTCCGCACTCATTTTAGTACTGCTGGAGGTGAAGGTCCGGATGCAACACGTATATTAGATTTGTTGAGGACTATCAAAGATATACCTGTATCCTATGGTGTCCATGCTTTTAATGTTGGAGGTGGAGGTCAGGGTTCTGGATTGCCGGTATTACGAGCTTTTCCATTGCTTGATAGTGACATAAATCAAACTAAATACCTCCTTGTGTTGGCTGCGAATGGGGAGGGAGGAAATAAAGAAAACTATAGAATGGTTGCTAGCAATCTTTGGGATTATCACTGCAGTAGTATCCTGCCGCCCCCTGACGGTGCGGGAAATAACCCTTGAATTAAAATAGTTTATTGGAGCTGTTTGTATGATTTTAAGAAGTGCTTGTCTATGCCTGCTTTTACTATCAGTATTTTCGAATGCAATGGATGATCATCATAAGTTATTGTTAAGCGTGAAGCATTATCGTGGTGATGATGTTGTTAAAGAGGTTAATTTCTATGGGACTGAAATCGACCCTAATGTTACTTCAAATGAATATGGCCAGTTCAAACTGACAGTTGATGGCATTGAAGTCGAAGATTTGAGCGATGCTACTTTCTGGCGTTTGAATAAACTCAGGCGTTCATTCAGCTATGATACTTTTTCTCAGGGAATACAGAAGCTTGAGCCTGGCAAGGCTATGTGTAAGCTCGGTGGCCCGGCTATGGGGATCACGCTTGAAACCCGCTATCTGACCTATCAGAATCACCGAATTGTTCATGATGAGATGAGACCTGTTTATGACCGGTCATTGAATTGTCTCTACCAGCGAAAGTATCAGCCTGTTAACGAAAATGCCAGAGAGGCTGCTCGTGGTGTAGTGGAAACTATGAGAACCATTGGTGAATTATTTTCAGTGGAATAATACTAACTGAGCAGGAGTCTATCGGACAGGCTCCTTGCAGCTGGACACGCTGAAAAACACCTGAGTTTGATGTGGCCTCTCAAGCGTTTAGCCGAAATGATTGTGGTTAAAGAATAGATATAAAAAAACGTTACTCACGCTCCTGTCGATTTTTAACCTATTCAAAACTACAGCCTTAATGTTTCGTCGGTATGCACATTTGAGGCTGTAGTTTGTATGTGTTGGCTTAATTGATATGTTGAACTTAATTTTCTGCTGAAAATCTCTGGTTTATTTATTCGGACTGTTTGTTGTCATTGCTGCTCATGCTGATGTAGGTTATGAAAATAAACCGGTTGCAGTGCTGGCAGATCTTCAAGGATCAAAAATCCGGTTGGGTAATTTCGCCAAGAAAGAAGTGCATTTATATCAAGGCGATCTTTTCACGCTATCAACGAATACTCGTATTACTGGCGACCAATCCAGGGTATCGGTTGACTGCCCGTTTCTGGTCAATGATGTGCATGGTGGTGATGTGCTGGTTATTGGAGACAATCTGCTTAACCTGAAGGTTTTACAGACTGGTGATGCTGAAATTGTCTGTGAAGTGCTTAATGATGCCGTTGTTGGCAGCAGGAAAGGGATTAATAAGGTTGGTGGGGGGATTTCTGCCCCTGCATTCACAGAAAAAGATAATACAGATGGCCGGAAATCATGGAAAGAAAGTGATTGTTGCAACCCAGATGATGTCCTCCATGATGACTAATTCTACCCCCACAAGGGCTGTAGTCTCTGATATTGCCAATGCTGTTTATGATGGTGCAGATATGATTATGTTCTCTGAAGAGACAGCTGTGGGTAAATATCCCGCATTGGTTGTACAAGTCGCCAGGCAGGTTCTTCTGGAGACAGAAGAGTCGGTTAAACATATTTTTAAAAATGTAACGTCGCGATAGAAAGGGAGCCGAATGGCTCCCTTTGATTTTTTATGCTTTGCGAATAGGCTTCAGGCGGAATGAATAACGATAGGGTTGGGCCGGAAGCTGGTAAGCTTTCGGCGGCAGTGACCCCCATGAGTTCTGTCCGCCGGTGCCCATCTGTGCCAGGTCGATATTCCAGGTGGTCAGGTTACCGGGCTGAACATCAATGCCATGCTTACAGGTCATGGGTGTCAGGCCGGAGGCTCCCATGCTGCCGTCGTCAGCAACAAAGTCCAGCTCATCTGCCGCAAATGGCCAGGCACTGGTGTTAAGTAGCTGTTCTTCGGCAATGGCTTCCAGGCCAAATCCATCTCGATCCATAAGGCGTACCCAGCGAACATCGGTTTTATTACCGCTTTCCTGAGGTCTTGGGTAAGCATGGAAATGTTCCCAGGTAGTGCCACCATAAATACCCGCCTTAGCACCTTTACGGTCAGCGTAGGTTTCCACAGGACCACGACCAAACCACTGCATATACTGGAATTCAGCCGACAGCGTCAGCTGTGTGCCAACCCGCATCAGTATAGGCAGTTCTCGATTGCCTGGTGTGAATTCGGTTTCAACCTTGATCTCACCATCGGCAAAAATGGTGTAATTCAGGGTGTACTCACAGGCAACGGTAGGCAGGTTGAAGTGGGTAGATACTTTCACTTCGTGAGTAGAAGGTGCGGTGACCTCAATGAAAGACAATTGACGTTCTTTCGCCGCATTTCTCCAGATATCTGCCCATTCAAAGGCTTTTGCACCCAAGTCGTTATCAGTCAGTCCACGCCAGAAGTTGGGTTCAAGGCCTGTGCAGATCATATTACGACCTGCTACTGAGAACTCGGTCATCTGGCCATTCTGACGATCAAAATGCACTGTAAAGTCAGCACCTTTGATTTCAATGTTTGCGTCAGTCTGATGAAGCTCCAGCGTCTGGTGGTCGTCGATGGCTGGCTGCTGATAGGCAGGGTGCTCAGTGATGTTGAACTGATCCCAGGCATATTCATAGCCAGAACCGACAAAGGCCTCTTCATTCCTGCTGACTGCGCTCAGGGTAACCAGATACTCTCTATTGTCATTCAGCGTCAGGTTTTCCAGAGAAACGGTCAGTGCTTCGCGTTGATCAGGAGCTACTGATACAGTGCCCAGGCTGCCTTTTGTGACTTCATGGCCATCAGCGGTGATCTGGTAACGGATTTCCAGATGATCAAGGCTAATAAAGTCGTAGCGGTTTTCAACCTCAAACTGGCCAGCTGTTGCGTCAACCGCATGGAAGCGGACAGGCTGATAAACCTTTTTCACTTCGGCCATATGAGGGTGAGGGGTGCGATCTGGTGCCACCAGACCATCATTCATAAAGTTACCATCGGTTGGCATATCCGGATGGTAATCCTTGCCATAGCCCCAGTACTTCTGACCTTTTTCGTTGGTCAGCTCCAGGGCATGATCCATCCACTCCCAGATAAAACCGCCCTGCAGACAGTGGCTGTTATCAATGATCTTCCAGTAGTCGTTGAGGATACCGACTGAATTACCCATGGCATGGGCATATTCAATCATGATCATTGGACGACCGTCGTTTTGCTGGGCAAACTCTTCCAGACGTTCGAGCGTTGGGTACATCGGGCAGACAATGTCGGTATAAGGTGCTTCACCGGCTGGCTCATATTGTACTGGACGACTTTGGTCTTTCTCTTTCACCCAGTTGTACAGGGTTTCAAAGACACAGCCTTTGCCTGCCTCATTCCCCATGGACCAGATGATCACACAGGCGTGGTTCTTGTCCCGCTCTACCATGGCCTGCATACGGTCCAGATGCGCTGGAATCCAGGACTCGGTATCACCAATCTGGGTTTCCGGTTTCAGGGCCAGTGGATGGGATTCGATATTGGCTTCATCGACAACATAGAGACCATGTTCATCACAGAGCTGATACCAGCGAGAATGACAGGGAAAGTGGCTGGTACGCACCGCGTTGATATTGTGCTCTTTCATCAACCGGATATCGGTGAGCATATTCTCCTCGGTAGGCACATGACCCAGCGTTGGATGCAGCTCGTGTCGGTTAACCCCCTTGATCTTGATGGCCCTGCCATTAACCGTCAGTTGACCATCAATGATTTCAATATGTCGGAAACCAATCTTGTGACTGGTGGTTTCAATTATCTCACCCTGCTCATTGGTCAGGGTCAGCAGCAGGGTATAGAGGTTGGGTGCTTCGGCACTCCACAGGCGAGGGTTAGCCACTTCTCCCGTAAAGTTAATGTTCTGCTCATGGCCTTCGCGTGTGAAGGACTCTGTACAGATAATGATGGGATCAAAACCATTGGCATCGTCCAGCATTTGTGCCTTGAGGGTTAGCTGTGAAGCCCTGCTTTCGTAGTGTTTGAGGTTAACGCTGAGGCTTAGTGTTCCCAGGGTAAAACGGGTATCCAGTTCCGGTTTGCAATGGAAATCATAAATACGGCTTTTGCCGGTGGAGTAGATAAACACTTCCCGCTCAAGACCGGATATATCCAGCATGTCCTGCTTTTCCAGATAGCTGGCGTTGGACCACCGGAAAATTTCCAGGGCAATGGTGTTTTCACCTTCACGGACATAAGCACTGATGTTGAATTCGGCCGGGTTTTTGGCATTCTGGCTGTAACCGACCCGTTGACCATTGATCCAGATAAAGGTGGCTGTGCGGGCACCGGCCAGCTGCAGGAAAATTTCCCGGTCTGACCAGCTCTGATTCAGAGTAAATGTACGACGATAAGAACCTACTGGGTTGTAGTCCCTGGGAACTTCTGGCCATTCGGTAGTAAAGGGAAAGCGTTCATCCAGGTAGATTGCCTTATCAAAACCCTGGGCTTCCCAGTTGCCGGGAACCTGAATGGTATCCCAACCTGAAATATCGAAATGTTCCTGGTGGAAGCCTTTTGGGCGGGACTCTGGATTAATGGCGCAGTTGAACTGCCACAGACCATTCAGAGAAAGATAGTTGCCGGCTTTTTCTGGCTGATTATTGATGGCCAGTGACTCATGGGTAAATGGGAAGGCATGAGGCCTTGGCGCTTCTTTATTGATGCCATTAATACGGTGATCTTCCATCACCGCCGGTACATGGTTGATCTCCTCGTACAAGTCGATAACCTTTTGCTCATCACCCTTCTCATAAGAAGAGCCAGAAAAAACGACTGCGTTCATGCAAATATTCCGGGTCAGAGAAGCCATCCGCCAGCTTTGCTGGCTGATGGCTCATTACAAGATAAGAAACTGTGTCAGGTATCAGGAGAAGGCGGCAGTGGTGGCGCGAGCCTGGCCTTTATATTGCTGGCGCTTCAGGTAACGGCTGTACCAGAGGTTGGCGGCACCCAGGAAGATCACTACGCCAGATACGTTGTAGAGCAGTACCTGCATAATGTTACTACCGGCCGGGAAGGTGGCGGCCAGGAAGCCAATGGTGAAGATGGTCAGCAGCATTACGGTAATGGCGATACCTACCTGACGGGAACCCATACGGAAATCACGTTCAATATGATCGTGCTTTAGGCGCAGCATCACGTAAGCCGCCATGATAAAGATTGGTGGTAGCATGGCAGTGGCAGCGGTCATATTGATGGTGGTGTTCATCAATTCCTGGGCAGTTTCGCTACCAAGAGCCGGGATAAACATCAGAGGGGATCACAATGAAAAACTGGGCCCAGGCCGCACGTTCAGGTACACCGTGCTGATTCAGTATTGTGGTTTTTTCGCCGTAGATGCCTTCGGGAATCTCAGAGAAATGAATTTTCACAGGGGTAGCGGACCACATCAGCAGGCTGCCAAACATGGCGATAAACAGAACCACGCCAACAATACGGCCAGTGATAACGGTCGAGAAACCGTAGTGATTGGCCAGACCGGTAAACACTTCCACCATACCACCGGTGAAAGAGAGTTCAGCTCGAGGCACAAAGACGTTGATCAGCAGTGAACCGGCAGCGTACATCACACCAATGAACAGACCCGCCGCAACAATAACCTTAACGAAGGTTTTAGCACCGCCTTTTACATCGTTCAGGTAAACCGCAACACTTTCCGCACCACCGGCTGCCTGGAAAATCCAGCACATAATACCCAGGGTTGCCCAGTTAATGGTGGGAGTCAGCGCATCCATGGTGATGGGGTCTGCGGGCTCAAGGCCGCCAACCAGCGCACCGCCAGCCAGGAAGATATAGCCCAGGGTCAGTGCCAGTACCACAGAAGCAACGACCGATGTGATCGTGCCCAGCCAGCTGGCTCCACGGGTGGAAACGAAGGTTGCCAGAGCGAACAGTGCCGTAGAGAGAATCGCGGTGGCCATGGGGGAGAAGGTCTGCTCATAGCCCAGCAGAGCATAGGATGCATAGGCAATAACGTTAGGGAGCAGGGAGGTAAACCAGAACAGATTCACAAAGAAGTAAGTAAATGAGCCAAGATAAGCGGCACGGTCACCCAGTGGCGTCTTCAGCCAGTCGTACATGCCGGACTCAGAGTTTTTATTGGCAGAGACAAACTCGGCAACAATGAACACAAACGGGATGAAATAGAAAATCGTAGCAAAAAGAAAGATGGGGGCTGAACTGAGGCCCAGTTCAATATTGTTATTAACAATATTGCGAACGTTGAATACTGCGGTAAACGTCAGGGCCAGCAAGGCAAATTTGCCCAGGGTCCCGCGGTTGTTTTCACTCATGATTGCTCCGCCTGGTATTTTTATCGAACCGTTTGTTTGCTTATATTTTTGCGTTTATTTTTACGCAAATTTTTACCTGGCGTGATCCTAACGTGGTCGCGTTTGTTTTTGTTTGATCGAGATCAAGTTTTATTAGAGTGGTGGTTAAATGAGTTGTTTTTTGAGCGTTCGATGGCAGAGGTTAACAAATGATCACGGGGAGATTGAAAGAGGCCTGCTAGAGAGCCTCTGAAAGGGGGGAGGTTAGGTAGTGCCGCGATGTTTAAGTGTTGCTGGTATGGTCAGGCATAAAGGTATGCAACGCTCATCGCGGATCTGGTCTGCCAGCAGGCTCACTGCCTGGATTCCCATCAGTTCAGATTCCAGCCGGAAGGTTGATAATGGTGGGAAGGTAAAGCGGGCTGTAGGGATATCATTGATGCTGATAAGCGAGATATCCTCGGGAATGCGGATATTGCTCTCGTGAAGTGCCCTTAACACGCCAATGGCGATGGAGTCTGAGGCAACCAGAAACGCTTTCGGATGATCTTCTTCCAACATCTGCTTGGCCAGACGATAGCCGGAAGCACTGGAAAAGTCACCGCGATAAATATCACCGGTATTAACCACCTTATGGGGCCGACCATACTCCAGAAATGCAGACTCCCTGACATCGATGGTTTTACCGGCATCCTGCCCACCAATAAAGCCGATGCGCGGATGGCCCTGTTCTACAAAGTAATCAATGGCCTTCTGGCAGATTCTGGCAAGATCAGTGTAAACACAGTCAAACTCGTCGTGTTGAAAATCAACACAGACCATTGGCAAGGATTGCTTTTTTCTGGTTGTTTTCAGTCCATCGTCGTTTTCTGGGCGAAGCCCCACCAGAATGACGCCATCCATACCCTCAGGGACAGATTGCTCAAATGCATCGTACTGGCGGGTTAAATGAATGTTCAGTTTCTTACATTGCAGCTCGATTCCGAAACGGATGGAGAGATAATAGGGGTCGTTAATTTCCACCGTTTCTGGGTAGCCAAATCGAGCAAGAAACTGATAGCTGGTGGCTGGTGTTTCTTTGCGGCTTCGGGTGGTGCGGTATTGCAGTTTTTCAGCGATCTCAAAGATGGCGTGACGAGTTTCTGCTTTTACGCTGATGGATGGGTCGTCGTTTAACACCCTGGATACTGTGGATAAAGAGACCCCTGCCTGTTGGGCTATCTCCTTTAACGTGGCCATGCGTACTCCGGCATAGATTCTATTGTATTGGTAACTCTGGGCAGGACTTTATCATAGAACCTGAAATGTCAGGTAAAAAATAGTAAAACTTTACTGGCTGGATAAATTATGAAGTCGGATCCTATAGATAGAAGCCGACGAAAAATCACTCAGGATTTTTTGAAACAGGTTCTTTTAAAAAGAGTGCAGTAAACGGAGCTGACAATACAAGCGGTTGCGGCCAGCAGGTAAATAGAGAAGATAATGACCATCCACTGGGCCATATTCAGCGTCAGGAAGGTCCATTCATCGGCACCACAGATGCCGGTTGGCATAAATAGGGAAGGCCACCATTCATAGAGAGGCAGATCAAACGGGAAAATTGGGCGGAAGCTGCAGCTGGAGGTAAATGGATTAAACTCCGCATAGTCAGCCGTCTGGGCAATGGCTTCCTTCAGCCCATACAGTGCTCCGGCGATCCAGAGACCATAGCCGGTTATTCTCAACAACACATTGGTTGGTGCAAGGGTGATAACCAGTGGTGCAACCATCAGCACAAGAACGGCGAGGCGCTGGTAAACGCAGCGCTCACAGGGATCCATGTGCATAATGTACTGAAAGCCCAGGGCGCACAGCTCCAGAAAGAGTGCAGTGGCAAACATAATGAGCCAGGTGACTCGACAATTCTGCCAGCCGTGGATGGTTTGCAGGGGGTTGTCTTTCAGGTTTTGAAAGAGGCTGTTGGAGTTCTGTTCAATAGCCAACGGTCGGATCCCTCTCGTATTACAGGGCTTTCCGGTAACCCGGAAAGCCTGAAGGCTTGTTATTTTATTTCTTCCACAGGAAGTTTTGTCAGGTAGGTGATCAGTGCATTCAGATCGTCATGAGACTTTAAACTGCCCATATTGATCAGGTAACGGTTGTTCACCATAAAGCTCGGTACTGCATGGACGTATTCACCATAACGGTTCCAGTCCAGTACGGTTTTCATGACTAACAGGCTGTTCTGATTGGCTTCAAAGTCTGACTGCTTCAATCCGGCCTTTTCCATAGTCTGGAAGAAGTCTTTGTCATTCTGCCAGTCACCCTTACGCTCAACATGAATGCGGTTAAACAGTGCCTGTTTCACCGAATTATGGCGAGGTGTGCCCTGGGTCATCGCCAGGGCCATGGTGGCCTGTTTGGCATAGGCTCCCATAAAGGTCATGTGTGCCTGTTTAAAATCAATATCTTGTTGACCAAGCCATGCCTTCAGGGGTTTCAACGGTCCTTTTTCCCACTGGTAGCATCCGCCGCAGTAGATGGAAAACAACTCTGTGACCGTTGGTTTGGTAAAAGAGGGAAGCCCCTTAACCACTTCGTAGTGGGTTCCTTCCTGGAACCTTCCTGCATCTTGAGTGCTGTCCGTTGCTTTGGCAAAAGCCATCATCGGAAAAACAAACATAAGTACCAATAACAACTTTTTCATCGGTATTATTTTCCTGTAGTCCTGTAAACAGTGTGATTATCGAAAGGTTAACATTCTCTACCACTCCCTGTTATCAAGGGGTGGTAAATATATCCGTTATTTTTCAGTTTTCCTGGCTTCTCTGGTAGCGTTCGCCGCTTCCATTGCTTGCAACTGAGTCTCAATCATTTCCGGTGTTTCCAGGGTAATGCGTCCCAGTTGACCATCGCGAAATTCATTAATCAGAATCTCTGCCACTTTATGGGTATCAGCAATCCCCCCACGACGCATGCAGCCCCGACGCTGACCAATCCTATCAAACAGTTCAATACCGCTTTCGGGTATTTCCTTGAGCTGATATCGCTGACGCAGCGCGTCCGGATAATGTGCCATCATGAACTCAGCCAGATACATGGCGACATCTTCAAATTCAATGACGGTATTTTTGATGGCACCGCTGATGGCCAGCCGGTAGCCACATTCTTCCGGCTCCAGCTTGGGCCAGAGGAAGCCGGGTGTATCCAGCAGGACTATATTGTTGGGCAGTTTAATCCGCTGTTGCTGCTTGGTCACCGCAGGCTCATTGCCCGTTTTGGCAACGGTTCGGCTGGCCAGAATATTAATCGTAGTGGACTTTCCCACATTGGGAATGCCAAGAATGATGGCCTTCAATTGGCTGACATCCAGATTTCGCTCAGGCACCATCGCCGGTGCCATATCCAGAATACTGCGAATCTTATCCGGCTGCTTCAGGTTAACCGCAATGGCCTTCATACCGGAAGTGCTGTTGATATGGTCAACCCATCGCTGGGTTACCACCGGGTCTGCCAGATCGCTTTTGTTGAGAATCTTGATGCAGGGGGTGTCCCTGCGCAGAGACGCAACCATCGGATTCTCACTGCTGAAAGGCAGGCGGGCGTCCAGCACCTCAATGATAAGATCCATCTTTGGTATCACTTCGCGGATCTCTTTTTTGGCCTTGTGCATATGGCCGGGATACCAGTTTATTGCCATCGTTGGATCTATCTATGTCTGACTGAAAGCGGGCTATTTTACTATGTATCGAGTGCGCCAAAAACCACCAATTTAAAAACATTAAGTTATATGGGGTGGTGATCGTCTGCAAAGGAAAAGTTGTTTGACTGAAATCCAGAGCCCAGGCTCAGGTGAGGGCGATGGCTTAGCCCCCAAAGAAGATCGCTATTGATGTCGTCATCGCTTATCAAAACCATCTTCGGACATTGTTATAACGGAGAGCCAATCCTTTGTGGCAGTGCTTTAATAGATGGCACCGACACTTTGGATCCCCTTACTGTCTCTTAAATAATAGGCGATCCATTTCAGACCTCTTTTTTGCAGGGGCTTCACCGGACGACCTGCAATTTCTTCTGCTTCCTCAATCACCTCAAGATAACTTTTGCCCAGGAACTGCATCTGGTATGTACCAATAACCATGCCTGTCCGGTCGCTGCCTGCCTGACAGTGAACAAAGAGCGCCATGGGTCTGCTTCGTTCCTGATTGAGCCAGCGTCTGAGCTTGTCAACCAGGCTGTATACATCGCCAATGAAGGGAAGGTTGAGCATGATGTGAAGTATTGACCTGGGGTAATAGTCAGGGCTGGATACTGCACCATAGACCGGGTAATGGATCAGGTACATCAGATCAGGGTTGGTGTGGGTAAACACTTGCTCGTGTTTTAGCAGGTGACTCTCATTCAGTTTGCTGATCAGTGATATATCAAGAATATAGGCGTCTTCAGGCAGCGGTGTTTCAAGCTTATCGATACTTCTCTGGTTCATGGTATTAATCAGTTCATCATAAGCGAAGCGGCCATTGGCAATGGGCATGTTGCCCCGGAACAGATAGTTACCGGACAGCGGGTTATAGTCCACCAGCCGTAATTTTCGGGGGGTGAACACCACTTCTTTTTTAGGTTTGGTAACTGCTGGTGGAGGATCGTCAGGGATTGATGGTTGCTGGGCGGAGTAGCCTGCGGTCACAAAAGAGAGCAGAAACAGCGTGGGAATGAGTCGCCTGAAAATAGTCATGATCGATTACATATTGAATGGGCACAGGTTTCGGACTGTTTTTTGCGCTGAGAGTTTCAGGCCGTTCTTGCGTATTTTACTGTTGGATATTGGCGTCGACGCAAGAACTGCTCAAAGAGGGTTTCCTGCCGCTGAACTCTTGCTTTTTTGTCGTTCTGCATGACGAATACTCTGGTATCCCCCCCAGACACGAAGTGCAGCGGTAAGTATGCAAATGGTTGCAAACACTAGCGCCAGTTGTGCGAACTGATCAGGCAGTAAGCAAAATAAAATAAACAGTAGAATGGTTTCTGTTCCCTCAGCCAGTCCACCTAAATAATAAAGGGATTTATGCTTAAAGTGCGGGTCTGAGAGTTTGTGCTTTTCAGCCATAATAGCGTAGGCGAGAAAACTGGCTCCGGTGCCCATAAAGGAGAAGATAAGGATACAGGCGGCCACCGCATTATTTTCCGGGGAAGCCAGGGCAAACCCCATAACAATGCCTGAATAAAAAATAAAATCCAGGGTGATATCCAGAAAACCACCGGCATCGGATGGCGTGCTCAGCCTGGCCAGAGCCCCGTCAAGGCCATCCATAATCCGGTTGGCCAGAATAGCGGCTAAAGCCAGTGAGTAATGCTCAAAGGCCAGCAGAGGGATTGCCATCATGCCGATGAGAAAACCGGTGATCGTGACCTGGTCCGGCTTAATGCCGTAGTGCTTCAACCACGAGGCTGCTTTGCTCAGTGGTGGTTGAATGAGAGGGGCTGTCCATTTATCGAGCATGTAATAATAGAAGGTATGGTTGTTAAGAGGTATAACTGCATCATACCGCTGGTGTTTTCCTGTGCCAAACAGCTTCTTCAGGGGATTGACTGTGAACGCCTTCCCGGCGGAATGAAAATTTTACGGGTCTGTTTGTTATGTTTTTTTGGCTTGTGTATAGTCCCGCTGTTAAAGTTTTCAGTATAAGACTCGCCTTATAGATGATGGCGATTGTCTCGGTAACTCTCTTTATTAAAAACAGTGGCTTGCTATTAAGCTATGGTCTGGAAAAGGTGGATATCTTTGCATCCCGACAGTGGCAAACTCAGGGTCATACGTCATGACCCGAAACGCGATCAGTTAATTCGAATTCTTCTATTGATATCTATTGCTTTGCTAGGTGGTTTTGCCTATTGGTATGGTGGTAACCATGCGGGTCAGAACCTTGATAAGGCTCAGCAGAAAAATATGAGCTTAGAAAGCCAGACCATGGTTTTACAGGAGGAGAATCACGAGCTCCGACAGCGACTGGCTATTTTGGAAAGTGCCAGCAAAATGGATCGTGAAGCGGTCAATAATGTTCGTTTGCTGGTAAAACAGCTTGAGGAAGAGAAAGAGCTGCTGCATAAAGAGCTGACTTTTTTCAAGAGCATTCTGGCTCCGGAAGATATGTCAACCGGTGTACGGGTTGCCGGATTCAGTTTGCTTAAGGGGAATGAGCCCGGTCAGTATCGCCTTCGGCTGGTTATTTCTCAGGTGGCGAGAAGTAACCCCTTTCTGAAGGGAACGTTATCTGTATCGCTGCTTGGAGAGAAAGATGGAAAAGCTCAGACTCTACCGCTGCAGCAGTTGGCAGGGCCTGATCAGGTATTAACACGTCTGGGATTCCGCTATTTTCAGGCTCTGCCAGGTGACAGAGAGTATCTTGACTTCAATATACCGGAAGGTTTCCAGCCAGCAGAAGTCAAAGTTGTGGTGCAGATCACCAGTGGAATCAGACAGAGTTTTGAACAAATTTATCAATGGGATAAGGAGCTGGTAGCGGATGTTCGGCAAGAGCAAAACAGCGGGTAACGTCGCGAATAAGCATGGCAGTACTACCCTCATATCGTCAGAAACCACCATTAATGGTGATATTCACTTTACCGGTGCAGTCCATATAGAGGGGCGCGTTAAAGGTAATATCTCTGCAGACCATGGTTTGTTGACCATTGCGCATAGCGGTAGTGTCGAAGGTGATGTGCATGCCCAGCGCGTGGTGGTAGACGGTCATGTTCGTGGCAATGTCTTTGCTGAAGAGCACCTGGAACTGGCTTCCAGGGCAGTGATTACCGGTAATGTATTTTACAGTGTGATTGAGATGACCAAGGGCTCTCAGGTGAATGGTAGCCTTGAGCATCACCCCAATGGAGTGCCTGCGGGTCAGCAGCCTCTGCTGGAACGTCCGGATACTTCTGATGCAGAAATACCGGTTGGTGAGGTGATTGAAGCAGGGGATAGTTGACTGTAATGGTTGGTTACTCGGATAATAGCTGACTGATGAGTAAATGACGGGTCGCTGGCTTAACTGGTTATAAGTGGATGACAGCGGCACGGGAGGGTCAATGAGCGTAGTAGAAACAGTGATGCCTGAGCCAATCAGTGTTACGGCGGCTGCCGCCCGCAGGGTATGTGAATTGCTGGCAGATGAGACGGAAGAAAATCAGAAGCTACGGGTATATGTAACGGGTGGGGGCTGCTCCGGTTTTCAGTATGGCTTCACTTTTGACGATAATCTGGCCGATGATGACACCCTGGTTATTAAAGATGGTGCACCTGTTGTTGTCGATTCACTGAGTTACCAGTACCTGGTGGGTGCTGTGATTGATTATGAAGAGGGGCTGGAAGGTTCTCGTTTTCTGGTCAAAAATCCTAATGCCAAGTCCACCTGTGGCTGTGGCTCTTCGTTTTCAATTTGAATCGATAGCCTGCAGCGTACTGCGGCACTCATACTGGAACCACAGAGATCACGCAATCAGAGGTTTTTTTCTTTTGAGTTCTTCGTAATCTCTGTGGTTCATGAGTCTGTGAAAATAGACGATAGATTTCTCTGCTGCAATAACCGTTGGCAGGCTCAGGCAGACATCACTGGTGCCGTATTCTCCCAGCAATTCCCGCTAAATTGATTATGATCAATAATACCAAGGCGTAGAGACAGATCTATCCCTACCTCCACTGGTTTTTATCGATAACTGGGTTGCTGACACCACATGAAATAACACCGGTAGCCCTGTGTATCCTGTGTTCTTATGCTTGGCTGTAAATAAAATAGCTGGAATTTTTAGCATTAAAGAGATGTTTTGTTTTAAAGAAAGAAGGCACAAAAGTTGAACATCGCTGACAGAAATAACCTGTTGGTAAAGCACATAAACGCCATGAAACTATTTTATTACTTTATTGTCTGATTCTTGAAATATCAGGAGGTTGATGTTTTTCCACTTAATTTTTATAAGGTAATAAACGATGTCCTTAGGAAATATATCAAACAGTGTACCATTGCTTAATCAACCCTATAAATCGCCTGAAAGATCTGGCTCACATGAGCATGGACAAATGGGCTCCCATGCTGTGCAAACCTTGGGAGAGGTCGTTTCGAAATTACCAGGTCCGGGGTCGTTTTTTATAGCGGCGGGCAAGGCATTGACGGCTTATCTTGCGATAACAGCGGTTCCATCGGGTGCATCAGCATCCCCTCTCGGTCAGTCAGGGGCTTTACAGCAATCATCCGGGGCGACCCTTGATACGTCGTCGGGAGGTGGAGCATATATGGCGGATACTTCAGGCCCTTCGCAGGGTTATGCTCCAGAATTATTAGATCGCATTCAACAAGATGGAGGTGAGGCAGGGCATCAACGTCTTATCGAATCATTAGTGATGAGCCCCTATGAGGCTGATGGTCACGGCAGAAGCAAACGTTCGGTAGAGCCAAACCGCCATGGCTGGACTCAGGTTCCTCATCCAGAAGATCTCAATCATCCTCTGGCAGCCAATGAGACAACATCTGATGGCAAGTTCGTAAAAGTGGGGTTGAAAGATCCGGAACTGGTGAGTGAGCGGACGACAAAAAATGGGGATGTTGTTTATCGTTTCAAAAATGCCCGGGTGGATCCGGATAAGTCCGGGAGCGAAGAAATTAGGCAGGGAGTAGCGTTGTCTACCTGTTTTCATAAGGCAGGTGATGAAGAACTACCAAGCGTAAATGTTGATCTGTCGCACCGCGCCGGTAGCTATCTGCACGACTGTTCAGGACGTACTACCGCCGAGATGGGGGTTACCCATGGATTAATGGAAATTAAGGTAGAAAAACCCGTTAACTCTACTCTTGTGAGTATTGAAAGTCAGCCGGACAGCCTTCTGTATCAAGATTCTTCGGGGCAAATCTCCCACTTGTTGCACGGTAGTTCTGTCAGAACCTATGATTCAGTGGAAAAGGATGGGATGCATTTTGAACCGAAAGGACAACCACCGGTTGCTATAAAAATGGAACAGTTTGGTCAAGAATGGTTTCTTACGATGACGACCCGGTCTGATTATTCAGCGTTTACTGATTCAGAACAAAACTGTGATATACCCTTTGAGGGGGATAATACACCACTATACCGTGCTGAATGTTGTACAAGTAGTGGTGGCAGGAACAAACAGGATGTTGCCTATATCTACAAAGCCCCGCTGGATATAAACAAATGGTTTGAATTGGAGTTTTGGGTGCCATTCGGGAACATGGCCGACTCCGGGGAGGTGGTTGAGGTATGGAAGGATGGTAAGTCAGTGGCGGAGGTGTTCACTCGTACAGGTGCTAACAACCATCCCCAGTATGGAGGGGGGGGGTATTTTGCCCAGTTCGGAAGTTTCGATTTGAAAGATGGAGAGCAGATTAAGCCTGCAGTAGTCAAGTTCAGGAATGTCAACTTTGATTTTCAACCTACAAGCCGGAAGTATGCTCCACAAGGTGGACTCAGCTGGGTCGAAGGTCAGTGTTATCCCAATGCACCCGATAGAGTGGAAAGAGATGTGAAATCTGAGGTGGATAAAAAAGTAATCGATAAGCCCGTGCCCGATGCAAAATCAATCACCCATTCAAAGATCGGCCATGCAAGGATTGATCATTCAAGGCCAAATCCGGCAAACCATAAGCCAGAAGATTTGGAACCATAAAGTTGTCTTGAAAGGCTGTTTGCACAAGTTTCTAAAGCAAGGGTATTGTTCCTTTTTTTTTATGACGTGTTCGCTGGCAATGGCATTTCCCTTCCGTTCTGCAACACGAGATGCCTGCCAATAGATCTTGTTGACTGGGCACTTTTGGCGGTTAACAATTTTCCGATTAATCCACAGAGTGATCAAACAAGGATACTGCAGGGTAATGTGCAGGCTGATTACTTATGATTGTGGGATGTCGTGAAAGACCCGGACTGGAAATAATACCAATTTTATTTTCAAAATATGTCACGAATTCTGTGATTGCTTTTATACTTCAAATAACCTGTTTTTCATCCCGTTGAGGGAGGTATTGACGCTCTGAAAGATAAGGGTGGACGTGGCCGTAAAAATAAAATGAATGAAGAGGACGAAGAAGAATTTAAGAAAGCGGTTCTTAATCTTCAAGACCAGAAAGACGGTGGCAGAATCACTGGTCGTGATGTTAAAGCGATGATGAAAAATGATTTCGATATTGAGTGTGCCAATTCAACGATGTATAAAATCACGCATAAAGTTGGCCTTTCATGGATATCAGGCCGAACTTGTCATCCGAAACAGGATTTAGAGGCTCAGGAAACCTTTAAAAAAACTTCAAAGACATAGTGCGGCAGGCAGTTCCGGTAGATGTTGAATTAAAGGAAGTTGATATCTGGTTTCAGGATGAAGGTCGTTTTGGGCAACAAAATTCGATTAGCAGAGTCTGGGCTGAAAAAGGAAGTCGGCTTGGCTTAATTCGACAGCAGCAATTTATATCGGCCTATTTGTTTGCAGCCGTTTCTCCTGAAAGAGATCTCGGCGTTGCGCTGGCATTATCACACGCAAACGCGGAAGGCATGGCTCTTCATTTAAACGAAATATCCAAACTCACACCTGAAGGAAGACACGCTGGTGTTCTCATTGACAATGCCGGTTATCATCGATCAAAAGAACTTCCTCAATTTGACAACCTGACTCTAATTCCTTTACCGCCGAAATAAACAGCGCAGAGGAAATATGGGAGTGGTTGAGAGCGCATGACTTATCAAATTATGTATTTAAAAGCTGTGAAGATATTATCAATAAATGCTGTGAGGCATGGAATGAATTACTGTCTGAAGTTGGCCGATTGAAAAGTCTATGCTCCCGTTCATGGGCTGTTATTTCATAATTTAAAAATGGAATTGGTATAACGTCCACCGAGTAAACGTAACCCTGAGGCCCCGGTGACTGCAGGCAGGTTGCCGGGCAGTTTCAAAATATTCTGTCGTGCTAACCAGGCAAAGGCGATAGCTTCAACCCATTGAGGGTCAACACCCAGCTCGGAAGTTGATCCCAACTGTCTGCCCGCCATCGCTTCTTTTAGCATTGTCATTAGAGCCTTGTTGTTGGCGCCACCACCACAGGCAAAAACTTCATCAGTTTCTGGTGCATGCTGCTTTATGGCATCTGCAATACAGCGAGCCGTTAAACGACAAAGAGTTGCTTGTATGGTTGTCGGGGATAATCCGCGAAACCCTTCAAGCATTGAGCTAAGCCAGTTGGGGTTGAACAGTTCCCGGCCGGTACTCTTGGGAGCTGGTAGCCGGAAAAAAGGCTCGCTCAACATGGTTTCCAGCAGGATTGGGTCATGGGGTTCCTGGGAAGCATGAAAGCCGTCTTTATCGAAAGGCTGATGCCACTGCTGCTGACACCAATAGTCCATTAACAGATTGCCAGGGCCGGTATCAAAGCCAGTTACAGAGGTTTGTCCACTATTAGCCGCCGGCAAGATAGAAATATTGCTGATTCCACCAATATTGACGACCACCCGGTGGGAAGTTTCACTGGTAAAAACGGCATGGTGAAAGGCGGGTACCAGAGGCGCTCCCTGGCCACCGGCTGCCATGTCCCGACGTCTGAAATCAGCAACAACGGTAATGCCGGTTTGTTCTGCCAGTATATTGGGGTCACCAATCTGAAGGGTATAGCCCAGCTCAGGTATATGTCTGATAGTCTGACCGTGGCTGCCAATGGCACTGATCTGTTTTGCAGTCAGCCCTCCTTTTTCCAGAAGTGACTTGACGGTTTCAGTGGCAATGTGAGCAATTGCCGGATCAACCTCAGCCATTAAACGAATTTCATCATTGCCTGGCTGGCAAAGCTGCTGAATTTTTTCCTTCAGTTTTAACGGCCACTCCGTGGTATGGCTGGCAACGAGAACCGGGTGATTGCCATCAAAGCGAACGGCAGCAGCATCCATAGCATCCAGGCTGGTGCCTGACATAAGGCCTATATAGATATCCGGCATGGTTCACCCTTGGAAGGAAAGTTTGAGTGGACGTTATTACGACCGATTACTGTGTGGCCAGCAGTGTATCGCTCTGCTTTTCAAGCCTGGCAACCATCAGCTCTGACCTTTTTTTGAAGTTAGCCATTTCTTTTTTGGCAATGGGCGCTGCATCAGGGAGCTTAACAGTCATCGGGTTTCTATGGACGCCATTGACACGGAACTCATAATGCAGGTGGGGGCCGGTTGCCCAGCCTGTTTTGCCCACGTAAGCAATGATTTGTCCTTGACGAACTCTCTGACCTTTTTTAAGCCCGGTCAGCTTATTAGCATGAGCATAAATGGTGACAATGTTGTTGGGGTGCTCAATGAAAACCACATTACCATAGCCGTTTTGCCAGCCAGAAAACTGAACACGGCCATCACCAGCGGCTTTTATGGGGGTGTTCATGGGGGCCGCATAGTCCACTGCTCGATGGGGGCGCTTTGTCTTGAAGATTGGGTGAAGTCGGTCAGGGTTGTAACGGGAGCTGATACGGGTAAAGTCGACCGGAGTACGGAGAAAGGCTTTTTTCATGCTCTTTCCATCCGGCGTATAGTAATCAGTGTCCCCCTGACTATCCGTGTAACGAACCGCTGTAAAGGTTTGTCCCTGGTTAGTAAAACTGGCTACCAGAATGTCTCCATCACCCAGTTTATCTCCTTCCAGGTACTTTTCTTCGTAAAGCACATTGAAGGTATCACCACTGCGAATATCCTGTACGAAATCGATATCCCAGCCAAAAATACCGGCCAGCTCCATGGTGAGGTTTTGAGAGAGGCCTGCTTTCTGGCTGGCCAGAAAGAGCGAGCTTTCAATAGTGCCGCTGACGTATGTTGGACGAATTTCCGGTGACAGGGTAACCAGCTCTGCCAGGTAGCCATCATCTGCTTTGGTAAAGAAGATACTGTCGAGTTTGGACTTCTCGTAGCGTAACTGGGTAAGGGTGCCTTCCTGATTAATCCGGAACTCCAGAGACTCACCCGGGCGTATACGAGCGAGAGTGTCGCCATACTTGGGAGTACTGGCAACCTGGTAAACAACACTGGCACTCAGCCCTTGAGCATTAAATAACGCCGATAAGTTATCGCCGGATTTAATGGTGATGTTCTGCCACTTGCCAAGCTGTTGCTCCAGGTCGTAGGCGGCTTTTGCCAGTGCTTTTGCATCAGACTCCTGCTCCAGTTCTTTAATGGATGCTTCTGCTTTATCTGTACTCTGGCTGCTGATAAAGGGCTCAGGCTGGGAAGTTGTGGTACTGCTGGCCAACTCAGGGGCTGATTCCTGGGGCTGGAGAGCATCGATAGTCATCGGAATTTCGTTGCGTTTGGCTTCTACGTCGCCAGAGGGCAGAAGAGCCATCACTCCCATGATGCTGGCAGCGATGGTAGTTGCCAGCAGCAAGTGTCGCTTGGGAAACTGTTTCAGGCGCTGGTTGATTCGTGTAGCGCCTCTCGGGATGGCTTTATTCATTAAGGTTGTTAACGCTGTCTGCAATGTGCTGATAAGTAAATTATAACGGTAAAAAACACCGTAAGTCATATCTGTCAGAAAAGGTACGTCAATACAGAGTCAATTATTAATTTTTCTGATAAGTGTCTTGATTATTACGAATTATTTTAAGGTCTTGCCACGCTAGGCAGGTGGGGTTGAGAAAACACTGAAAGAAAGAAAGGTGGCGAACAACAATAGGCAGAGATTGTTGTTCATTGCTTGAGTCAAGGCAACGTCATAGAAGGTATTAACTGAGGTACGTTCTGAGCAAAGTTGCTCCAGAGCGGGCAGGAGGGAGTTGAGTTTGAGTATGCAGGAGTTGGCTGGATAGGTTGATTGCTTGTGACAGGTAAAGAAGTTATTGGTGTGTTTGTGGCTTGTTGGTCATAAGCCTGCAGAGGTGGTGTGTGGTGAGCTGCCTGATATAAGGCTGGCTGTTGAGCAACTTGTTGAAAGTGAGGCGTGGGATTTTGTGGATACTGCGGCTTCATTATTGGAGTTGTGGCCGATAGGTCGGGCGCTTGAGATAAGCGTTGTGGGGCTATGGGATTGGCTTGAGCAGGAGCAACAGTTGATTCTTGTGGTCGCTGAGAAGTAAGGGGTGTTTGTTGTAACGAGGCTTGTTGAGAGCTTTGACCTGTATGGTTTTGCTCTACTGTCGAACCCTCTGTTGCCGGTATAGAAGGTTGGGCGTATAGACCAGACTCGGGTTGCTGATTGGCTGCGCTATCTTGAGACGTTACAGGCAGGGTGGGCATTTGTTCTGACTCGTTTGATAATGCGTCGAATACTGTATATGGCTTTACTCCACAAATGCGTGGGATGCTGATAACCAGACCCAGTGGGCCTAAAAAAAAATAGGGCGTGAGAAAAGCGCAAGCCATACCACCAATGGTTCCAAGTATTTTAATAGACTTTGGTATAGAGTTGAGGGTATCTGTTGCATCCACTCTTATGTATTCTTCCAGAGGCATTTTTCCTGAAACAACAGTATCTGCTGCCTGACCATTTGTCTGGTTTTGCCCTGCCTGGTTTTGTCCTGCCTGGCTCTGCACTGTTAAGGTTTGAACAGGCTGTACTGTTCGATTGTTCAAACTCTCGTTTTCATGGCAATGTCTAAGTAGCCCTTTGATTGCTCCTAAAACCAAAGCTCCAAGTTTTATTGCATATATTGAGACCGTTCTGCCAAGAAAGTAGAGAGTTTCAGTAATTGTGGCCAGCCCCCTGAATACAACCTTGACAGCATCCTTCGTAGAAAACTCAGGGGAAGTTTCTTGGCGGGGAGGTGTGGATATCGGTGCTTGATAAGATGGTGTAGATGATTGAGGTGTTACAGGTAGTTGAGTGTGTACTTGCGGGTTTGCGGAAGAGTAAACAGTAGGTGGAGGTGAAGGCTGTAGCTGAGCATCCACAGATATCTCCTTTCTATTCGAACTAAGGCAGTAAAGCGGTAAGCAGAAGAAATATGAAACAGAACGAACTTTGGCAAACAAATTCGACAGGAAGTTCGCAACTTCTTTGGACTGATTCGACAGTTAGGGTTTAACGTTAGTTCCAGTCGTTTGAGGTAAAGGCTTGGTAAGGTAAATATACTGAAATTTACTTTATTTAGAGTTCAGGCATTTGTTCCAGCAGCATTTTGTTGTATTTTGAGCAGCTTGATTTTTTATTAGATAGTCTGCGACCCCATCTTCAGGGGTTGGTCAATATCTTCTTGATTTGGTGTGAGAGCCTCTGGCATCCACCGCAGTATTCCGGTTGAATCATCGAATCGTCGCAGGAAAAGGTAAATGTCCGATAGTCAAAACCCGTTGCTGAAAGATCTTCAGGCCCGCCAGCTCATCGCGCAGACCACTGCCGTCGAGGAACTGGACGCTCATTTGAGCGAACAGCCCCGGGTGCTCTATTGTGGCTTTGACCCCACTGCTGACAGCCTGCACCTTGGCCACCTGGTTCCGTTGCTGGTTCTCAAACGCTTCCAGGAAGCTGGCCATAAACCGATTGCCCTGGTGGGCGGAGCCACTGGCCTGATTGGTGACCCAAGCTTCAAAGCTGCTGAACGTCAATTGAATACGCCTGACGTGGTCGCTGGCTGGGTTGAAAAGATTAAAGGGCAGGTGAGCCAGTTCATAGACTTCGATTGTGGAGAAAACTCGGCTGTTGTCGCGAATAACCTGGACTGGACCGGTAACCTGAATGTTCTCGATTTCCTGAGAGATATTGGCAAGCACTTCTCTGTGAATGCCATGATTAACAAGGAATCTGTTCAGCAGCGGTTGAATCGTGAAGGTGCGGGTATCTCCTTTACCGAGTTCTCTTATGCATTGCTGCAGGGCATGGATTTTGCCGAGCTGAACCGTCGTTATGACTGTACTCTGCAGATTGGTGGTAGTGATCAGTGGGGTAATATTGTCGGTGGTATTGACCTGGCCCGTCGTCAGAATAAATCCCGTGCATTTGGTTTAACGGTGCCTCTGATCACCAAGTCTGATGGTACCAAGTTTGGTAAGACCGAGGGTGGCGCGGTATGGCTGGATTCCAGAAAAACCTCCCAGTACGCTTTTTACCAGTTTTGGATGAATACTGCGGATTCGGATGTTTATCGCTTCCTGAAATTCTTCACCTTCCTGAGCATGGAAGCCATTGATGCTATTGAGAAAGCAGATGCTGAGCGTCAGGGCAGACCAGAAGCGCAACAGATTCTTGCTCGTGAAGCGACTCGTCTGGTGCATGGCGAAGAGGGGCTGCAGGCTGCCGGGCGCATTACAGAGGCACTGTTCTCTGGCGATATTACTCAGCTTTCTGAGACTGATATGGAACAGCTGAAGCAGGATGGTCTGCCAAGTGCGACCATTGAACGGGCTGTACTGGAAGGTCAGGCCATGACCCAGCTTTTTGCGGAAGCCGGGATGGTGAAGTCGGGTAAGCAGGTTAAAGATGCGCTGGGTAATAACGCAGTGTTCTTTAATGGAGAAGCTCGTGGTGCAGCGGATAACATGAACCTTCCTGAATGCTTTGCTGCTGAGAAAGCCATGTACGGTCGATTCTTCCTGGTGAAGCTGGGTAAGAAGAATCACTTCCTGTTTGAAGTGGTTTGATTGAACCGCTGATTGATTGCTGAAAGCTTCTTATAGTCATCGGGCAGTCCTGTCCCGGTGACTTAGTCGAATTATTACCCTCTCCTTTCTTCGAACTTAACACACTGATAGCGGAAGCACTCCATGTCTTCGGGCCAGGAGCCGGGAGCCATGCCTGCTTTATTCTTCAAGTGAGCCAGAAACTGCCTTGGGTTAGGAAGCTGTTTCCATACCTGGGGCAAGAACGTTGCAGAATATTGAGGGTTTCGGATTAATAACCCATCAGTACCAGGGCGCAGCTGTTTAAGCAGGTCCCTTTCGTCAGAAATTTCCATTTGCTGCTGAGGGGTCAGTATGGATATTTCCACCTTTATTTCAGTTAACTCATTTTCCGTAACGGGTGGAAACCGTGGGTCACGAAATGCGCTGGCGAAGGCATTGTGGATTACGTCATCCAGCAGAGTCCGGTGAGCCTGGGTTGAGCCAATGCAGCCCCGAAGAACGCCCCGCTTTTGAAGAGTGACAAAGCTGGCGGCTTTTTGCAGAAAGAAATCGGGCTGATCCTCCTTCTCTTGTATTTGTTCAGGTGGCAGGCCCCGTGTACACCCCTCACTGATCGTCTTGCGGGCAAGGCGCAGTAATTCTCTTTTCTGGTTTTCTGTGGGTTCGGTTTGCACAGTAGAAATTCCCGTTTTCCTTCATTAGAAGCTTGGACTGCCCCTTTCTGGTTTTTATCGTCACCCGACAGCGCCTCTGAATAATGGCCTTTCTATCTATAGTGGTTGAGAGCCTGCTGCAGGCTGTCTCTGAAGACTTTGCTTAATAACCTTTACTGAATAACCTTCATTGAACAACAAAGGCGCCGTAACCCACCACTCGATTTTTATCGCCAGCTGTATCTCCAGAGTTGCGTACATCCAGGGTAATGACATCCATTCCCCGGCGCTGGGCAACCTTCAACATGCCATTAAGAGGATAGCAGCCGCAGGCCTGTCCACCGGTTAAATTGCTGCTGAGCTGCTCTATCTGTTTTACTGTCTTGTTATCCCGGTAACAGGCCTCTTCGTAATTGTGATAATGACTGAGGTCGGAGCTGATAATGATCAGGGTTTCTTCTCCCCCCCAGAGGTGATCGATCACTTCAGCAACTGCCAGAGGGCTGGCATCACCAACAACAATGGGGATCAGTTTGAAGTCATCCAGGCAGGTTTGAAGAAATGGACATTGAACTTCAAGGCTGTGTTCATAAGCATGGGCCTTGTCGAGTATTTGCATCTGGCTGAAGGTTTTAATCTCCTCCATGGCTTCTGTGTCCAGTGGAATGGTGCCCAGCGGGGTTGAGAATGCTTCGCAGGCCGGAAGGGCCATGCCTTGTAATGGAACCCTGTGAGAAGGTCCCAGCAGCACAACTCGCCGGATGTTCTCTTTCATGGAGTCCAGCAAACGATAGGCGCTGGCGGCTACAGGGCCTGAGTAAATAAAGCCCGCATGGGGAACAATCAGAGCTTTGGGTGAGAAATCTCTGGATTTTGCATCGCTGACCAGTTCTTTGACGACGTGATCCAGTGCGCTGGGTGAGTCGGGATAAAACGTCCCGGCAACGGCGGGTTGGCGAATAATCATTATGGGTTCTCCCCCGAGAGTGGCTGGATCTGCCTGCACATTTTAAGCGAAAAGAACCCCTCTCTTTTTTCTGTCGCTCAATAAATGCTGGTAGAGCCTATAATTATAGTCCTGCTTCTTAACCTCAGGATGATGATCAGGCAACGAACCTGATCCGGAGAGGGAACATGCTTAGGGAAAAAACACCCGGCGGAAATGTGCCGACAGACTATTGGCACACGCTTGATGATGGACGTATTCAGTGTGATCTATGCCCCAGGGCCTGCAAGCTTCGAGAAGGTCAACAGGGTCTCTGTTTTGTCCGGGCCTGTGAAGGTGGGAAAATAGTTCTCACCAGTTATGGCCGCTCCAGTGGTTTTTGTATTGATCCGGTTGAGAAGAAGCCACTGAATCACTTTCTTCCGGGTACCCCCATTCTTTCCTTTGGTACCGCGGGTTGTAATCTTGCCTGTAAGTTTTGTCAGAACTGGGATATGAGCAAATCCAGGGAGATGGATACACTGGCAGCCCAGGCCATGCCTGAACATCTGGCCGCTGCTGCGGAGCAGACGGGCTGTCGTTCACTGGCGTATACCTATAATGATCCAATCATTTTTATGGAATATGCCATTGATGTTGCCCAGGCTGCAGCGGAGAAGGGAATTAAATCAGTGGCGGTTTCAGCGGGGTATATTTGTGATCAGCCAAGAGAAGAGTTCTTCCGCTATATGGATGCAGCCAATATTGATCTGAAAGCATTCAGTGAAAATTTTTATCGGAAGATCTGCGGGGGAGCTCTGCAGCCAGTTTTGGAAACGCTGAAGTATTTAAAGCATGAAACCTCTGTCTGGTTTGAAATTACGACTCTGCTTATTCCCGGTGAAAATGATTCTGACCATGAACTGAACGATATGTGTCAGTGGATTGTTGAGCATCTGGGGATTGATGTCCCCATTCACTTCACAGCATTTCATCCCGACTGGAAAATGAGAGATCATCCCAGCACTCCTGCCGCTACGCTTACCAGGGCCAGACAAATCGCGCTTAATCACGGTATCCGTTACGCCTACACTGGTAATGTCCATGACTCGGATGGTGGCAGCACACGTTGTCATCAATGCAATAGCATGCTGATTGAGCGGGACTGGTATGTTCTGGGTGAATGGGGCGTGAGAGCTTCTGAAGGTAAAGGCTGCTGTCAGAAATGCGGAGCGACTGTCGCCGGTGTTTTTGAAGAACAGCCGGGAGTCTGGGGGAGCCGCCGGGTTCCCGTTAAGATTCTGACCTGAAATTTCCAGACAACACCTGTTCTGATTTGTTGTGCTAAGAAAGGCAGAAAATAATGGCGAACTTTTAGAAAGGCCAGGCGGGATAAAGGAGCGCCGCAGAACAGGGAGAGCATCGGCACGCACCGGTAAACAAAAGTACTAAATATTATAGTTGTCGTTTATTTGGTGTGCGTACCAGATTGTCGGCTCAGTCAAAATAGGAAGCGGCACTTCCCATTTGTGACCACTTGGCATCATTTTTCAACTTTTTGGCAGCTTCTGCTCTTTCCAGTAACTCTGGTAGGTTTGTGCTTTGAAGGGCTGGTTCTTCAATAGTTGTAATCGGGTGAGGGGGTGTTCCCAGGGATGTCAGGCAGGCATCCAGTATGGTCTGGGTTTCGGGGATGCTGCTGAGCTGGCGGTAATGGTGTAACTGCTGCTCAAGGTTTTCATCTGAAAGGTGCAGAGTTTCATTAAATTCTAAACGTATCTGACGTCGCGCCGCCAGAAGCTGCTCAAGAGTCGACCTGGAGAGGTTGAGTGTGGACACGATAATAAGCCCTCATTTCATTGTTATCGTAAGGGGGTTGAAACGCTTATTTTATTTCAAGCTTCTGACTGTGCATGATCTTCGAAGACATCATGAAGTTTTGAGTAGAGCGTACATTGGGAACTTCAGGCTTTACTGTTTGGTCTAACCGATCAATTCAATGTATTCAGAAAATGAAAATACCACTAAATTTTGAGACATTATTTTACAGGCAGAGGTTCGCAGGAAATTTGCCCTGGAGCAATTATACGTTTATTAAAAAGGGTTAAAGGTGACTGCGACATTGGACAATAGAATAATTCTTACAATAACAGGACATAGTAATCATCGTGCCAGATATGGTTAACCGGATCGAAACCAGAGACATTACTTCTTCCAGTAAATGCGATCAGTGTACTGCTCTTTGTTGCTCTTATATTACTCAAGAGCTGGATACCCCTCGCAGCATGCAGGCATTTGATGTGCTGCTCTGGCAGGTTGCCCATAAGGGGGTTCACGTTTTCAGGGATGGCAATGGCTGGTATTTGCTCTGTCAGACCCAGTGCGAATTTCTATTGCCCCATAATCGCTGTGGTATCTATGAGCGCCGACCCATTATCTGCCGGGAACACAGTAACGAAGCCTGTGAGATTGATGCACCCATCAATGACGGTTGCGAGCTGTATTTTCAGACTTATGAAGAGTTGGATGCTTATTGCCGCCAGCGCTTTAAAACCTGGGATAAGCGGCTGGAGAAGTTTGAAGCGGAACAGGCAAGAAAAGAACGGTAGGTCGGTTCCCCGTTCAGGGGAGCCGACCTATTTGAGGTAGGGATATCATTGTCGGTTTCATGCTGAAACCGACCTACGCTGGATTAAAACCAGATCTCCATCTGGGCGCCGTAGGTCCAGCCATCAGATTTGCTGCCATAGGCATTCATTACTTGCTGGGCTGTGGTGAAGGTATCGAAGTATTCTAAACCGAGAGCGTTGCAGGTGGATTTGTTCGCAGCCGTGCAAGTTTCACCGGTGAGTGTGTTAGGCGTATTATCTGTGTTTAAACCGTCTGCAAGTGAAGCTTTATTCCAGTTTGCATAAGTTGCAAAAACACGGAGCTGTGGTCTTACCCAGTTGCCAAACTGTGGGTGGAACTGCTGAGCAATGGTGAATTTCCAAAGCTTGCTTTTGAAGAGACTGCTGCTGTTTAGAGTTTTATCATCGGTGCCGCTCAAGAAGGATGAGTGAGCATTTTTTACTTGGTCATAGCCTAACTCGATAGTAGTGCTGGTCAGGTCATTCCAGTTCCAGGAAGGACGAATACCTGCAGTTATCCACGTGTTTTTCTTGCCGAAATTGGGATATAAGTCATTTTTGTCATATTTGACTTGGGTCAACCCTACTACGTACATCATATCGAGTTTCGGCATCAGGGAGACTGCGCCATGATCCATTACACGCCAGAGCTTGTTGCCCTTATACCAGTCTGTAGTTTGCAGGTAAGAGCCGGCAGTTCCCGTTCCTGGCCCGGTCATTGCGTCGGTCGCGTACTGAACAATAAATTTATTGAAGCCTCCAAGAACGTCCGAAGTCAGCTCTCCGGTGAACATCCAGCCGTTTTTGTCGAAGGTGCCCTTGTTATATACAGGATTGGGAGCAGCACCAGCAGTGAGCTTGTCAGGTGGACTACCTACACCATAATCCAGTCCAAGTTCAAGCTTTAAGTTTTGCATTAGCGTAATATCGTTCCAGCGAAAGTCGAGAATATTAGTTGTGATGTCTGCCGTTTGGTAACCGGCAGGTTTAGATGTATAAGCATTAGCTGCATCAGGTTCATCATAGGCTGACCATGGTAGATAGAGAACCTTGTTCTGATTTCTCACCCAGGCGACATCAAGCTTACCCATACCGACATCAATATTCTCGATACCTACACCTGGACCAGACACATTCCAGTAGTAATAGTCGATCATATGCACATCATGACGGTTATAAAGACGCTTGCCGACCCACAGGGTTGAACCGGGAAGTGCATCCCCAAAGACACCTTTGGCTTTCAGGTTCATCTCCCGAACTGCGGGCTCAGTTGTCTCATAGTCATCCTGCTGCGCTACTTTGTAGGCGATGTTGGTGTCCAGATAAAACTGCACGCCATCCTGATCAAACAGATTCGCACCAAACCTCAATTCGGCGTAAGTCTCGCACTCATTGCCCAAGCGGTACTTTGAGGGAGCACCGGCCGCTTTGAAGCACAGTTGTTGCCCCCCCTTATCGGTGCTGCCAATACCTGAGCGGGCATAAGCGGTGAAATCAATATCGTCACCAGTCACTGCCATTGCGCAGGTAGAAGCCGAAGCAATAGCCACAGCACCACAGTATTGGCAGGAACGGCGTGTGATTGCAGATACCGCTCCGGAAATGGCTTTTAACCGGGTTTCTGGGTTCGAAGAGAGTTGATGCCTGGAAAGCATGTTTAGCCTACCTTGTGTGTTTCTCTGGCTCTGGCTTTCTTTATCATCATGCTATTCATAATAAACACGATGTTCTTCAAGGCAGCCGCGTTACGTTTTAGAAACGGGCGTACACGAAAGCAAGCAGCCATACGTTAATGTGTGTTGAAAAATCAAGGCCCGCTTTCCATGCAGGAAGAAGGAGTATTGGTGCGTCGTATAAATTGAGTTGTACTGAATGTCTGAATACAACTTCGACGAAAGGTTGTTGGGTATCCCGATTTTTTATCTCTGGCTAAAAACCAGCTAGCCAGAGTCTTCTAAGAATTTAGTTCAGGATTGATGTTCGGGCAAAAAATGATTTTTGGAGGAAGATTTTTCTGAAGAGGAGGTTGTCGCAACAGGTCTTAAATGCCGGTTTATACCATCGTCGTTCCCGCGAAGGCGGGAACCCACCACCAACAGTGGATCTCCGCCTTCGCGGAGATGACGGCTAAGTGTTTATTCCACTCTGACGTACCTTTTGCGACAGCCTCCTTCGCGGGGATGACGGATGGGTGTTAATTCTCCCTTTTTCGACAACCTCTTTTCCGGCTAACGGGCGGCGGGCAGCGTTCATTCAAGCCTTCCGGGTCAACCCAAGATTTTTGAAAAAAATCCGGTTTTCTTCACTGGCAAATATTTCACGGATATTGCGGGTCAGCTTACGGCTCCAGTTACGGTATTCGCTGCTGGTGCCGGGAACATTCACCGGCGTATCCAGCTCAAGCACATCTTCCAGCTGAATCACAATAATTTTGGAGGCAGTTTTGCCAAGATAGTAATGAATCTTTTCCATCAGCTCCCGGTTATAGCTCATGGAGTTCAAGTCGCTGGGGTTTATACCGTAAGGCGCTTCGCCAATAGGCTGAAGTGTTTTGAGCAGCGCCAGCTTATCTTGATGCCGTGCGGCCTTTTCCTGTTCCGTTCTGATTGAATCATAGATACCAAGCTCCTGTCGTAAATCAAGATCATTGCAGTTCCACCAGGCTCTGAGGGTTGGAATATCATGATTGGAAATGCAGGTCAGGGCCCGGGGCTTATACTTTTCTGGAGCAAGAAAGTGGTCTTCGACTCTGGAAAAGAGTACGACTTCATTGGAGTAGAAGTAGGCGGGTGGTAAAGCCGCTTCAATTTCCGGGGGAACCGTGCCTAAATCTTCTCCAAATATCAGGCATTGATGGCGTTGGCTTTCCAGTTTAATGATGCCCAGAAGGTCATGCAGTGGGTAGCTGACATAGACTCCATAATCCGCCGTTTTATCCGGTGGGCACCACCATAGCCGGAGGATAGCCATGACATGGTCAATACGCAGTGCTGCGCAGTGTTGCATATTGGCATCGACCATTTCGATGAATGGTCTATACGCCAGCTCATGCAACTGGTTGGGGTCAAATGGAGGAAGCCCCCAGTTTTGTCCCTGCGGGGCAACGGTATCCGGTGGCGCTCCCACACTGGCGTTGAGAACGTAGTTGTCTCGATGGGCCCAGACATCGGCACCGCTCCGGTCAACACCCACGGCCAGATCACGATAGATACCTACCCGCATTCCCGCATCAAGAGCCGCTTGTTGAGCATCCGCCAACTGCTGTTCTGCCAGCCACTGCAAATACATGTAAAACCGGATTCGCACTGTTGACTGGACGACAAAGTCCTGCACACTCGCACTGTCAGGGTCCTGATAGTCGGTTGGCCAGCAATTCCAGCCCCAGCTGTTGATATCCCGTGCCTTAAAGTGCTCAAACAACGCCTCATAAGTGGCTTGTAACTCAAGGTCCCGGCCTTTTTCCTCACAGTATTGACCAAAGTCTGCTAGCCGACATGACTGATGAGCCCTCTCTTTTTCACAAGAGGCGTGTTTCTCAAAGTGGGTAAAGGCCATTTCCAGAATAGAGAATTTCAGTGAAGCAACCCGGTCATACTCAACATGTGAACTGTTTCTGGCTTTCTGTCGCTGTTTCTGGAAATCATCGCTGGCCACATACGCCTGTATTTCCGCCGAGTCCTGATACTCTTGCAAGGCGGTGGCATCAATATAGAGTGGGTTAATAAAATTCCGGCTGGATGGACTGTAAGGGCTGCAGTGAAGCGGGTTTGCAGGATAGAGCGAATGGATCGGATTCAAGCCAACAATATCGGCACCCTGTGGACCCAGTTCTGTAACCAGTTGCTTCAGGTCGCTGAAGTCTCCCATACCCCAGTTATTTTCTGAGCGCAGAGTGTAAAGCTGCACGCTGACCCCCCAGATCTTCTCGGTGGGGCCCGGTAGCTCATAACTTAATATATTGGGCTCGTAGCAGGTTGCCGGAGCAACAATCAGACGACATTTTTCCCGGTGCGTCTCTTTATGAGACTCTTTAGATGAACCAGGGGTCAGGATTAGCTGGTGGTAGCCATCAGGAAGGTCATCCGGTAGCGGGCAAAGCAGGCGAATACGCTCTTGTTTGTCCACGGAGAGCCTGTCTTCTTCCGGAAGATCTGACAGGTTAATGTTCAGGGGGATTGCCCGGCTGTCTTCCAGAATAATTTCGCCATTTATTGTCTCTTTTCGGTGGGTTTCATCGACTTGAATGGGAAGAGTAAAAGATTCTCCACAATGAACGACATGAACCACAGGGATCAGTGACGACCATTGTTTACGGAGGATACTATCGATTGAAGCCTGGATTTCAAGTTCATTGCCAGCAGCAACGCCCATTGCTTTAAGTGCGTTGATCTTATAGTCCGTCTCGATGGTGACTGGGTTGCCAGCAGCATCAATGTAGTGAGCTGGAATACCACAGAGCTCTGCCAGAGCATTAATCTGCTTGATCTCGTGCATGGTGGACTCTCTTTGAAAAGTTAGTGATCAATCTCCGGGGCTCTTGTCCTTCGAAAGGCTATACCGCTGGCATCAAAGAGGTAGCAATGCTCTGGTGGCAGTTCTACACGGATTCTTGAACCTTCTTCGCGCCGGAGAGAGTCCTCTACCCGAACAATAAAGTGCTCCCGAATCGTATCGTGACTCATGTAAATAAATGACTCTGCACCAAGACGTTCAAGCGCCTCTATTCGACCATCAACAGCATTCCCATTATCGGTTTCTGCCAGTGTATGTTCTGGTCGAATACCCAATACAACCCGTACACCAATATCGGCTTTGCTGGTATTCACATAGGCTTTGAGCGACTCGCCGGTTGTCAGGCGGATCCGGCTTTCTTCTTCCCCGTTTTGTTCAATGACACCGTCAAAAAAGTTCATCTTTGGGGAGCCTATAAATCCGGCGACAAAGAGGTTGGCTGGGTGGTGATAGAGCTCAAGAGGCTTGCCAACCTGTTCGAGGTTAGTAGTGGCGTCCTGTGCAAGAGGGCTGAGAACGACGATGTGATCAGCCAGTGTCATGGCTTCAACCTGATCATGTGTGACATAAATAGAGGTGGTTTTCAGCCGCCGGTGGAGTCTTGCTATTTCCTGTCGCATCTGAACCCGAAGAGAAACGTCAAGATTGGACAGAGGCTCATCAAATAGAAAGACTCTGGGCTGCTGGACAATAGAGCGACCAATAGCTACCCGTTGTCGTTGGCCCCCTGACATAGCCTTGGGTTTTCGCTCCAGTAATGCTTGCAGTTGTAAGATTCTGGCTGCTTCATCCACTCTTTCATCAATGACATTCTTCTTCGCTTTGGCCAGCTTCAGCCCAAAACCCATATTTTCAGCCACAGACATATGGGGATAAAGTGCGTAGGACTGAAATACCATACCAGCTCTTCGTTCATTGGGAGGCCAGTCATTCACTCTTTCTCCATTAATGCTTAGCTCACCGCTGGTGATGTCTTCCAGGCCACAGATCATCCTCAGTAAGGTGGACTTGCCGCATCCGGATGGACCAATGAAAGCAATGAATTCTCCGTTATCAATATTCAGGTTGATGTCTTTCAGAGTCCAGGTTTGTCCCTGGTCATAACTTTTTGAAATGTTGACGAGTTTGACTTCTGCCATAAAGCACCTTTAAAAGAACGCTTCCCGCAAGAGCGTATGCTTGACCGGCTTTTTCGGGCAGCGGGTGGCGGGGAGCGGACAGCGGTTTTTTACCCTTTAACGCCCCCTGATGTCAGGCCTCCGACAATCCAGCGCTGGCAGGCGAGGAAAATAACAGTAATCGGAAGTCCTGAAAGGACGGCTGCAGCGGCAAAATCACCCCAGAGATAATTCTGTGGGTTCAGGTACTGTCTTGAACCGACTGCGAGCGTGAGGTTATCCATACTTTGCAGCAGGACGGATGCAACGGGGTATTCTGCGATACTGGCAATAAAGGCAAGGATGAAAACCACGGCCAGAATGGGTACTGACAGTGGCAGGAGAACGAAACGAAATGCCTGCCAGGGGGTTGCACCATCAATAGCTGCAGCTTCTTCCAGTGAGTTATCAATGGTTTCAAAATACCCCTTAATCAACCAGATATGCAGTGCCATTCCTCCAAGATAAGCAAGCGTTACTGAGCCCAGGCTGTCGAGGCCAAGCCAGGGAATATAGTCACCGATCTGGTCGAACAGGGAATAGATGGCCACGAGTGCGAGAACCGCTGGAAACATCTGCAGAATCATCATGGCGGTGAGCATCTGCTGTTTAAATCGAAAGCGAAGCCTGGCAAAGGCATAGGCTCCCGTTGTCGCCAATATCAAAATCATCGCTGAGCTGGTGATGGCTACCTTGATGGAATTCCATAGCCAGGTAAGGACGGGGAAGGGAGGCTGGGTAATTGAACCGTCGGCGTTTTCCCAGGGTATTCCCAGAGCCAGATACCAGTGCTCAAGGCTCGGGTTTTCTGGAATCAGTGAACCAGTAGCAAAGTTGCCGGTGCGTAGTGAAACAGAGATGATCATAAAAAAAGGAAACAGGATTACCAGCAAAAAAAGCCACATCACAATACGTGCGGTCCAAACCCGGTACTTCAGATTCCTCGGTTGCACCATAGCCATGACGAAGTCTCCTGTATGGCTCTGTAAAAGCTTTACCACAAAGACACAAAGGCACGAAGAAGAGCTTCGACCTCGTTCCCACGCTTTTAGGCCCTGTGGGGCCTGCGTGGGAATGCATACCCATTCTGGCAAGGCGAAATAAACCGGCTTTCGTATGCATTCACACAGATAAAAACTTTGTGTCTTTGTGGTTCAAAAAAATCACTGTAGTTGTCGTGTAGCCTTGAGGTTTACCCAGGCAATAAAGCCCACCATAAGAAAGATCACCGTCGCGATTGCTGATGCCAGACCATAATCCTGACCATAGGATCCAAATGCGATACGGAAGGTATAGCTCACCAGAATGTCGGTTGCACCAGCCGGAGTGGTGGCATGAAGCATATCCGGGGCTCCATCAGTCAATAGAGCAATCAGAACCAGGTTGTTAAAGTTGAAGGCAAAACTGGCAATAAGCAGGGGGATTAATGGTTTGATGATCATGGGAATGGTGATATGAAACAGGTTTTGTACCGGTGTCGCCCCATCAATGGCTGAGGCTTCATAAAGGTCATCCGGAATACTTTTCAAAAGACCAATACTGAGAATCATCATATAGGGATAGCCAAGCCAGGTATTCACAATGACAACCATGGATTTAGCCAGCAGCTCATTACTGAACCACTCTGGTTTAACACCAAACAACAAGTCCAGTAGCAGATTGATTTCACCAAAGTTCTGATTGAACAGCCCTCGGAAAATTAAGATGGAAATAAAAGCAGGTACTGCGTAGGGAAGAATCAGGAGTAAACGATAGACGCCATTCCCTTTAAGTGGTTCCCACTGGACCAGGCAGGCCATCAATAAACCGATGATCAATGTAAAGACCACGGAAAGGGCTGAAAAAATGACCGTCCAGGCAAAGATTTTCAGGAAAGGCCCCTGAATACCAGGGTCTGTGAAGACGCGAGTAAAGTTATCCCAGCCCGTGTAAATGGTAAAACCGGGCCCAATCTGCTCAGAACCATCCGAATTGGTGTAATAACCTGTTGCCATATCCGGATAGATGGTTTCCCCGGTACGGTTGTCGATTAAAGCATAGTTTTGCTCAGGGTATTGGCGATCAATATGATCATCTGGCCGGTAAACCTTCGCGATAGCACCAAACTTCCTCAGGCTGGTCATGGCCAGCCCTGTATCATTGGGCAGGACGATGTCCAGTCGCTTCAGGGTAGATCGTTTTTTTATAACCTCCCGTATCGGAAGCTCGGCCCCGGTTGGGACATGGGTTGAAACATAGGCTTTCAGCTTCAGTGGTTCACTGGTTTCTGGAAAGGGTTCGGTAAGGTAATGTTCATCAGTGGCTGTACTGGCGCTTGAAAGCATCAGCCGGAAATTAGGGCCTTCCTGGTACATTTTGAAGGAAAAAGATTCGCCACCGGTTCGCCAGGTTTTAGCCAGATGAATTGCCCGAACACGCTCCAGAGAGAGAAGATGGTTGGAGCTGTAGTTGGTAAAAGCGACGTTAACCGTGTAGATCAATGGGAAGACAATAAAGGTGACAACGCCGAGTAAACTGGGATAGACATAGCGGTAGTTGTACCCTTTTTTACTGATAAAAACCCATGAACCCACTGCGGCAAGGATTAAGACCAGAATAGCAAAGGCCAGTTCTCCCTGGGCATACATCAAGGTAACGCCATACAAAAGCACCAGATCAATAAGAGCGACAATGGCTATCACCAGATAGGCGCTGGGACTTTTAATAGAGGTTCTTGAAGAACTCATAGAGTACTGGCCTTCCTGCTAGCTGATAATGCGCTTGGCTGCGTCGTTCAAAGCTTCGCGGTAATTCTGTCGGCCGCTGGTAATGTTGCGAAGCGCTGTTTCCATAGCAGACCAGAATTTACCCATTTCAGGCACATTAGGCATGATCAGGCCTTGCTCAACATTCTGATAAGTTGCAGCAATTCGAGGATCTTTCATCAGTTTTTTCATCATTGCATTGTTTGCTACGGCACCCAAAGGCACATTATTGTTCATGACTGTGAGCCCTTGTTCTGAGAGCAAGTAGTTTTCCAGAAATTCCTTGGCAATGGATTTATTCGGGCTGGCATTATTAAGTGCAGCCCCCCATACACCAACAAAGGCCTTGGCAGGTTTGCCATGAAGCTTGGGAAGTGGGGCAACGGCGTAATTAATTTTGTTTTTATCAAGGTTGGCCCAGGCCCATGGACCGGTAATCATCATGGCTACCTTCTGTTTATTGAAGTTAGCCTCCATAACCCCGTAATCAACCCCCTTGGGCATGACGCCTTTGTCAATCAAGTCAACCAGCATTTTGGCACCTTCCATTGCACCTTTATCGTTTACCCCCGTTTTTTTAACGTCATAGCCTTTCGCTGTTTTCTGGAATACGTATCCACCGTCTGCAGCTAAGAGCGGCATGGTGAAATAAGGCTGATCCTGATCCCACATGATGGTGATGATCCCCTTGTCTTTTTTGTTACCGGGAACTGGCTGTTTCTTTAGCTTTTTGGCCAGTGGAAACATCTCTTCAAATGAGGCGGGAGGTATAGGCAGAATATCTTTGTTGTAGATAAGGCTGATGGCTTCCAGAGAAATGGGGTAGCCATAAATTTTTCCATTACTGGTCATGGCTTCCCAGCCAATCTTGTTTACCCCTTTTTTGAATTCCACAGAAGGATTAACGGCTGCCAGTAAGCCACTTCTTGCCCATTCGCCATACCGGTCGTGAGCCCAGAAAATGATATCAGGGCCACTGCCTGAGGCTGCAGCCTGTTGAAATCGATCGGTAATGTTTTCAGGGATTTCTACTTTAACTTTTATATCCGTGTCTTTTGCGAATTTAGCGCCTACCTGGCGAATACCTTCATAGGCTTTGTCTCCACCAACCCATATCAGCAGTTCATCCGAGCTGAACGAAAATGCGCTGCCTGCAAAGAGCATTGATAGCGAGGTTAAAGAGACTAGAAATATGTTTTTAATCAGCGAACGGATCATTTCTGATTTCTCCGGATGGACTGGAAATAGCTGGATAGCTGATGTAGTCAGTCGGGTAGAGGGGATGGTTGATAGAACAAACGAAACCATCGTTGTTCGGATTTCAAAAAAACTGCATTGAATATTGATCAATAATAATCGCTGCTTATCAGTATGCCAGTAAGATTACCTAATCCATCATTTATTCAGCTAATTGGTTATTAAGATTACTCCTCTAATAAAATAAACATCGTTGATAGTTTATTTTATTAGAGTGTGGTCGTTGTTTTTATATATAAAGTTATTGGATTCAGCTTTGCTTTTTATATTCATGTTTTTTTAAAAAAGAACCAAAAAGTCCGAGAAAATTACTCTAAATCAGGCTGGGGCAACTATAACTAGTATTACTTTTTCCCAACTGAAAGCTGGGATCCGCATTAACTCGTTCCTGTTCCCGGGCTGTAAAGTCTTTAGTCATTTCTGCTCAAGTCAATTCTTATGCTCAGTATTGTTGACCAGCCTGCCGTTGATGGGATGCGTCGAGATGAGAGTTGCTTGAGCTGTAAGCGAGAGTGTTTGACATGAGTAGAATGAATGTAGACCTGAACTCTGTTCGTACTATGGATACGGCTCAGGTTGAACAGGGAATTCGTCGCATCCTGGAGCAATCTCTTGGTGTTGAGCCTGATGAGGCAACACCGGGAGACTACTGGGAAGCGCTCAGCTTGCTGGTTCGGGAGATTAACCTGGATCGAATACGCAACACCCGTAGAGAAGAGAAAGATGGGAGCGTGCGAAGAGTTTACTACCTTTCACTGGAATTTCTTGTGGGGCGACTACTGGGAAATAATCTTCATAATCTGGGAATTTATCAACAGGCTGAAAAGGCCACGGCCAGTTTTGGCGTTAATCTGTCCGATGTTCTGGAGTATGAAACGGACCCGGCCCTTGGTAATGGAGGCCTTGGCCGACTGGCTGCCTGTTTTCTTGATTCACTGACAACACTCAATGTTCCAGCCTTTGGTTATGGTATCAATTATCGCTTCGGTCTTTTTAAACAGGGTTTTGTCGGTGGTAAGCAGGTTGAAAGCCCGGATGCCTGGCGGGAAGACAGTTTTCCATGGGGAATTGAAAAGCCCAAAAGAAAGCAGGTGGTTCGCCTGTATGGACAGGTCCGGGAGGTGGATGGAAAAGCGTACTGGGAAGATACTCAGGAAGTACTTGGCGTACCCTGGGACCTTCCTGTAACCGGCTATAACACCGAAAGGGTTAATACCTTACGCTTGTGGGAGGGCAGGGCGACAGAAGGGTTCGATCTCAATAGTTTTGATGCCGGGCGGTATCAGGACTCAAGATTTCGCGAGATCCTTGCAGAAAATATCAGTCAGGTGTTGTATCCAAATGACAGCCATCCGGAAGGAAAGGAGCTTCGGCTGATTCAGCAGTACTTCTTTGTGGCCTGTTCGCTGGCAGATCTGATTGCCCGATACAAAAGGGAGCACGAAGGTTGGGAGCAGTTTACTTCGAAAGTGGTGATTCAGTTAAATGATACGCACCCGGCCATTGCTGTGCCTGAGTTGTTGCGTATCCTTATGGATGAGGAAGATTTTGTTTTTACCAAGGCTCTGGAGATATGTCGAAGTGTCTTCTGTTACACCAACCATACTCTGCTGCCTGAAGCCTTGGAAACATGGTCTCAGGGGTTGATTGCCAGAGTACTGCCCCGACACATGCAGCTGATTTACAAGATCAATTATCACTTCCTGCATAATGAAGTGGAAAAACACTGGCCGGGAGATCATCAGATTAAACATCGCCTGTCCATAATCGAAGAACCCAATAACCCTGCAGAGCCACAAATGGTTCGTATGGCTTACCTTTCCGTTATTGGCAGTCATAAGGTCAATGGCGTTGCCGCTCTGCACTCCAGCCTTGTTAAGCAAAAACTGTTTCCGGAGTTTGATGAACTGTGGCCTGATAAAATAGTGAATGTTACCAATGGCGTTACACCGAGACGGTGGCTGGCAAATTGTAATCCTGAGCTTGCCGAATTAATTGACTCAACGTTAAAAAGTGACTGGCAAAGTGATCTTGCCCGGTTGGGGGAGCTAAAGGTTTGGGCTGATGATCCCGAGTTTCAGAAAAAATTTGCCCGAATTAAGCGAGACAACAAGGTGGCTCTGGCCAGCGTTATTGATGAGCTGTGCAGAGTAAAAGTAAATCCAGATGCCATCTTTGATGTTCAGATAAAACGCCTGCATGAATATAAGCGACAACAGCTGAATCTGTTGCATATCATGGCTGTATACCGTCGTTTGCTGGAAGACCCGGATTTGGATGTTCCTCCCCGGGTCTTTATCTTTGCAGCGAAAGCGGCACCAGGCTACCTGGTCGCAAAAAATATCATTTATGCCATTAACCGTCTGGCGGACAGGGTGAATAATGATCGTCGGATCAGAGATAAGCTGAAAGTTATCTTTTTGCCCAATTACCGCGTCAGTCTGGCAGAAAAAATCATTCCAGCAGCGGATGTTTCTGAGCAGATTTCTACCGCGGGCTTTGAAGCCTCAGGCACCGGGAATATGAAGCTGGCCCTTAATGGTGCTCTAACCATAGGGACCATGGATGGAGCCAATGTAGAAATTGCTGAAGAGGTGGGTGAGGAAAATATTTTTATTTTTGGAAAGACTGTGGACGAGGTCAGTGATTTACGACAGAGAGGCTATAACCCACGGGATATTTACCAGCACAATGAAGAACTGAAAGCCGTTATTGACTGGCTGGCTTCTGGTGATCTTAGTCCTGATGATCCTGATGCATTCAGACCTCTGGTTGAGTCACTGCTTGATTCCGATTATTTCCTGACATTGGCTGACTATCAGTCTTATAGTGATGCCCATGACCGGATTGTCAAGGCATGGAAAGACCCCTCATACTGGTGGCGAATGGCCATTATAAATACTGCGTCTATGGGGAAATTTTCTTCAGATCGTTCCATTGCCGACTATTGTAAAATCATATGGAATACAGGGTTATAATGGGGGCGATGATGGTTGGTGCTCTTGAAGATATTCGAATAGATTCAGACAGCTGGGATACCCAGCTGGACGACCTGCTGAATACTCGCTGTGCGAGGCCATTTGATTTACTTGGCTGGCACCCTGATAGGCGGGGTAGAGGGCTGGTATTAAGAATCTGGCGGCCCGATGCATCAACAGTCGATGTTGTTGATGAGATAACTGGCAAACATTATGGTTTGGCGACTGGTATTGCTCCAGGACTGTTTGAACTGACATTTCCGGATATATCAGAGCCTCCGGCTTATCACCTTCAGGTTACCAATGCCCAGCATCATCAATTTTCTGTTAATGATCCCTATCAGTTTGCCAGCCTCTGTCGTACAGAACCTGTAATCAGGCAATACTGGCTGCATCATACATTGGGGGCGCACATTCTATCTGTGACAGTCTCTGGTCATACCTGTTGTGGTGTGATGTTTCGCCTTTATGCCCCCCATGCCCGAAGCATCAGTGTTATAGGTTCTTTTAATCACTGGGATGGTCGGTTGCATCAGATGGCCAGTAGCCAAAGTGGCATCTGGCGGCTGTTTGTTCCGGATGTGAAAGAGGGAGACCTGTATAAGTTTGAGCTGAAAGATCAAAATGGGCAGCTGCTGCCCCATAAGGCTGACCCATTTTCAGCCTTTGCAGAACAGCCTCCCGGGAATGCTTCTATTGTTTATAACCCTGAAAAGTATGAGTGGCAGTGTGAACAATGGCATCAAAGCCAGGGGGTGGATCGCCCTGTCAGTATCTATGAGGTTCACCTGGGGTCATGGAAAAAAAGAAAGGACAGGCAACTTCTGAGCTATTGTGACCTTGCTCAAGAGCTGGTGTCCTATGTTAAGGACATGGGTTTCACCCATGTAGAATTTCTTCCGCTTCATGAGCACCCGTTTAATGGCTCGTGGGGGTATCAGCCGGTAGGTTTGTTTGCTCCTACCAGCCGTTATGGTGATCCGGATGAACTGAAAGCGCTGATTGATCAATTCCATGAAGCGGGCATTGGTGTCATTCTGGACTGGGTTCCTGCACATTTCCCTTCAGACAATCATGGACTTGCTTATTTTGATGGCTCTCATCTGTATGAATATGCAGATCAACATAGAGGCTGGCATCCTGACTGGCAAACCCATATCTATAACTATGGTAGCTCCACGGTCCGGAACTTTCTGATCAGCAATGCACTGTTCTGGTTTGAGCAGTTCCGTGTGGATGGTCTGCGGGTGGATGCCGTAGCCTCGATGCTTTATCTTGATTACTCAAGAGGTGAGGGGGAGTGGGAGCCAAATGTACTGGGAGGGAATGAACACCTGGAAGCGGTTCAATTCATTAAGGAATTGAATGAAACGGTTTATCAGAATTACCCGGATGCCATGATGATAGCCGAAGAGTCTACCAGCTGGCCCGGTGTCTCAATGCCAACTTATGACAATGGGCTTGGGTTTGGTTATAAGTGGAATATGGGGTGGATGAATGACACCCTGAATTATATGACCCGTTACCCTGAGCACCGTCGCTATCACCATGATCAGATTTTATTCAGCATGGTATACAACTACAGCGAACACTTCATTTTACCGCTGTCTCATGATGAGGTAGTCCATGGTAAGGGCACACTGCTCAGCCGAATGCCTGGAGATGAGTGGCAACAGTTTGCCAATCTCCGGGCTCTCTATGGATATATGTTCGGGCATCCCGGGAAAAAGCTTTTGTTTATGGGGGCAGAGCTGGGCTCCCGTCGCGAATGGAATCATGATGATCAATTGGACTGGTTTCTACTGGGGGAGAGTGAGTACTCCAGAGGCCTTAATGCCATGGTCAAACAATTAAATGTCTGTTATCAATCCTTACCCGCTTTATGGCACTCGGATTATGACCCTGCTGGTTTTCAGTGGCTGATTACTGATGATGATTCGCAGTCAGTGATAGCATTCAGCCGGCATACTTTTAGTGATACCCCTGTCGTCGTAATTTGTAATTTTACGCCAGTTGTCAGGCAGAATTATCGGCTTGGTGTGCCGGAGGCAGGTGCATGGAAAGAAGTATTTAATACTGATAGCCGTGAGTTTTCTGGCAGTGGTGTTATGAACCCATCACTGTTGGTGACAGAACCTCTGCCAATGCATCATCAGCTGCACTCTCTGGTTCTTACTTTGCCTCCTTTGGCAACAATTTATTTTCAACTGAAGTGATTTTTAAATATTCTTAATCAACTGATGAAAATGAATTGTTCTGGCGTAACTTCAGAGTGAATCTATTTTTTTGTCGCTTAGTGAGAGTTACCAATATTAAATTTAATCTCTAAGGGGGCGCACTTATGTTTTCAGCTGTAACTACTCTTGGGATGTGTGCTTATGATTGTGCTTCAAAAAGATTAGGCGGAGGTATTGGGGAGCATCAAGCTCAGACCACCCGGGGTGAAGGTTCTGTCATTTATAGAAGCTCAAGCAGGGTAAGTTTGCCAGACCCTGATCTTCAATTGGCATCTATTTCCAGTGCTCCCTCTGAGCTGGTTGCAGGAACAGACGGGGGGGGGGGGCAACACTGCCCATTGCTCAGATTGAAGTCTATTTGCGGTTTATTGAGGCTGGCCAATTTTTAACTGATTCCCTCTTTTTAACGTTTTGTCGTATGGTTGAAATTTAACCTGAAGCAGTGTTCGAATGACTTATACGTCATTTGTCCGCATAAATAAGCGGTTAAATCGTTAAGCGATAATTGAGAGGATATTCGACAGAGCGGTAGTTATTGTTTGTGAATCAAATTAAGATTCAACTATTTCAATGTGTTGATGTCTTTAGATTCATGAACCAGCCACAAATAACTATAGAATCGTTTGGTCCGGGGAGTTGTCACTTCCTGGGCGCTAATTTTTTGGATCAGCAGTTTCACCTTGTGAGCTCTGCTTCTGCTACAGGTGTGAACTTTGCTGTTTACGCACCGGAAGCGTCGGCAATGATGCTTTGCCTGTTTGACAGTTCGGGTATTGAGCAGCGTCTCCCTATGTATGGCCCCGAAAAAGGTATCTGGCATGTCTTTGTTGGTGGTGTACGGGAAGGGCAGGCTTATGGCTTTCGGGCTGATGGCCGCTGGGCTCCAAATGAGGGGTTGAGGTTTAATATCAGCCAGCTGTTAGTGGACCCTTATGCCCGGCAGGTCAGAGGGGCAATTAACTGGCAACCGGCTGTTTATGATTACTCGGGTAAGGAGCGAAATAGCTGGTTGTTTAATGAACAGGATAATGGCCACCTGATTCCGAAGTCTGTGGTTCGAGATGACTGTTTTGATTGGCAGTCTGTTACCCGACCAGAAATCTCTCATGAGCAAAGCATTATTTATGAAGCTCATGTGAGAGGATTTACCCGGCAGCATCCAGACATCCCTGAAGCCATCAGGGGAACCTATCTGGGCATGTGCCATCCTGTTGTTATTGATTATCTCAAGGCCCTGGGAATCAATACTGTTGAGCTATTACCGGTTACCAGTTTTCTCAGTGAACCAAGGCTTCGAAAGCTGGGGTTGAAAAATTACTGGGGTTATAACCCGCTCTGCTTTATGGCGCCGGAGCCCTCTTATGCCATTGATGACCCGGTCAACGAATTAAAGACAATGGTTCGTGAGCTGCATCGTGCCGGTATTCGAGTGGTGATGGATGTGGTGTACAACCATACCTGTGAAGCCGGTTCCGATGGTCCGAGCCTCAGCCTGAGAGGGTTGGCTGAAAAGGATTACTATCTGCTGGATCATCATGGCGGTCACCTGGTCACAACCAACTACAGTGGCTGTGGTAATACACTGAATTTTGACAGTGCTCAGACCATCAAGTTAGTGATGGACAGTCTTCGTTATTGGGCCGAGCAGTATCATATTGATGGTTTTCGCTTTGATCTGGCTCCCACAATGGCCAGACGACATCGGAAGTTTGATGCTCACAGTGCATTTTTTCAGGCAGTGTTTCAGGATCCGATACTTTCTTCCCGGCAGATGATAGCGGAGCCGTGGGATCTGGGTCCTGATGGTTATCGTTTAAAAGGCTTCCCCAGGGACTGGCATGAATGGAATGACCGTTATCGGGATGGCATTCGGTCATTCTGGCGTGGTGATAAAGACCAGGTTGTGGATCTGGCGTGGCGCCTGACGGGCTCGAGAGATTTGTTTGGTAAGGGAAGACCCGCTGGTAGTGTCAACTATATCTGCAGCCATGATGGTTTCACTCTAAATGACCTGGTGTCGTTTGAGCACCGTCATAATCTGGCTAATGGTGAGAGCAACAGGGATGGTGATCAACACAACCTTTCCTGGAATTACGGGGTAGAAGGGGCATCTGATGACTCAAACATTCGTAAGCTCAGGCTTCGTGCTCGGAAAAACCTGCTGACAACCGTGATGTTTTCCAGAAGTATCCCCATGCTGATGGCGGGGGATGAGTTTGGTAATAGTCAGCATGGCAATAACAATGCCTACTGCCAGGATAATCCAATTGGCTGGGTTGACTGGTCATGGCTGGTGGATGCTCCAGACCATAGCGATGGGGCCGAATTGCAGGACTTTACAGCTCAGCTGATCCGTTTACGTAAATCTGAGCAGCTACTGGCCGTTCGTTACATGGCTGCGGCTGTTAATGGTCGTGGCGCTCAATGGCACAGCGCAGAGCTTGAGTGGTATAACGCCCATGGTATCCCACTGACAGCGACTATGCTGCCAGATGAGCGTGGGCACTCGCTGATTATGCGATACCGCTGTCCGGTAAATAGTCAATCCAGTCTTGTGTTATTGATAAACAATGAGATTGATACCCGGCGCTTTAATTTACCAGATACAGGCCACCCGGTTCGGTGGCAGAGAATCCTGTCCACTGAGCTGGAAAATAAAGAGGCTTTTCGGGAGGAGATGATTTTGAATCAGGGTTGGTATGAAGTGCCAGGGCACAGCATTGTTGTGGTTAAAGAGCTGATCTGAATAACAGATCATTGTCTCACAGTTTTGGGGGTGGATTAAATCAGTAATAAACGGCAATGCATCCGTATAAAATAGGCGGTATCGTGAGCACTATTGTTTGCTTATAGAGTGATGCTCTATTTTTATCTGTGTTGGCGGGCGGTTTTCTCTGTTAGTTTCTGAAAAATGGCCGGAATATTTTCTGCCTTTGTCAGAAAGTAGTATAGAAAATAACCATGGGCGGTAAGTGCCGTTTAGCCTTTACCTTTAAAAGGGGGTAAAGGCTTTGCTTTTGGCATTTTCATGGTTAACAAGCGGTAGTGGTATTTGCTGCCAACAGAGCCTAGCGCATTTTCTGCCATTTTATTATTGAGGAACCACCATGCACCCGCTTGCAGGCCAGCCCGCAACCGATGACCTTCTGGTTAATATCCCCCGGCTGGTCAGTGACTATTATACTATCCGACCTGACCAGGCAGAGAGTGGCCAGCGTGTGGCCTTCGGTACATCGGGTCACCGTGGGACTTCTTCCAACGGTTCGTTTAATGAAGCCCACATTCTGGCCGTCAGTCAGGCTATCTGTGAATATCGTCGTGCTCAGGGTATCGAAGGTCCTGTTTTTGTTGGCATGGATACCCATGCGCTTTCTGAACCGGCGTTAATCAGTGCCGTTGAGGTGTTTGCTGCTAATGACCTGGATGTGATGATTGATCAGGGGCGCGGCTATACACCCACTCCTGTTATTTCCCATGCCATCGTTTCCTATAACCGCAGCCGCTCTTTATTGGCTGACGGCTCTAAACTGGCTGATGGGGTTGTCATTACACCTTCCCATAACCCGCCTGAAGATGGTGGTTTCAAATATAACCCTCCCCATGGTGGTCCTGCTGGTGGTGATATTACGGGTTGGATTGAGCAGCGTGCCAATGAGCTGATTGCTGCTAGCCGCCACGGTGTTAGCTCTTCTATTAAAAGAGTGTCTTTCGAACAGGCGCTCAGATCCGGTAAGGTGCATAAATACGACTTCATCACACCTTATGTCAGTGATTTGGAAAACGTTCTGGATATGGAGGCCATTGCCAGTGCAAAACTCAGAATCGGTGTTGATCCGCTGGGTGGCTCAGGTCTGCATTACTGGGAGCCTATTGCTGAGCGTTACGGCCTTGATCTGACGCTGGTCAGTAAGAAAATTGATCCGACATTCTCCTTTATGCACCTCGATAAGGATGGCCGGATTCGTATGGATTGCTCATCGGCCTCTGCGATGGCCGGGCTGATCAATCTCAAAGATGATTTCGATATTGCTTTTGGCAACGACCCTGACTTTGATCGTCACGGAATTGTGACCCGAGGTCATGGATTACTGAATCCAAATCATTATCTGGCAGTTGCTATCCAGTACCTCTATACCCACCGTCCTCAATGGCTTGAAAGTGCGGCCATCGGCAAGACGCTGGTTTCCAGTGCCATGATTGACCGCGTTGCAAAGGGGCTGGGCCGTACCGTGACTGAGGTGCCGGTTGGCTTCAAGTGGTTTGTCGATGGCTTGTCTGAAGGCTCAATGGCGTTTGGTGGCGAAGAAAGTGCGGGGGCCTGTTTCCTGAGGCGGGATGGTAACACCTGGTGTACGGATAAAGATGGTTTCATCATGGCGTTGCTGGCAGCAGAAATCACGGCTGTGACCGGTCGCGACCCCGGGGAGCATTACCAGGAGCTTACCCGCAAGTATGGTGCTCCGGTTTATCAACGTCTGGACGCTGTTGCTAATGATGCCCAGAAAAAAGTGCTGTCTGCGCTAAGCCCAGAGCAGGTTAAGGCAGAACAGCTTGCAGGGGATCCAATTACTGCTCGCCTGACCCATGCTCCTGGAAATGGTGCGGCAATTGGTGGCCTGAAAGTGGTCACTGAGCGTGGCTGGTTTGCAGCAAGGCCTTCCGGAACCGAAGCAGTTTATAAAATTTACGCTGAAAGCTTTGAAGGGAAGGATCACCTTTCCCATCTGCAAAGTGAAGCCCAGGAGATTGTCGCCGAAGTCTTTAAGGCTAATGGCGTGTAAATTTTCTTCGCTACCGTTGTATGGGCTGTGATGCCCAGATATGCAAATTACGTATACCTGGAGGATTTCAAGTTGCTACGCGGCGGCAAGTGAGTGAAGCCCGTGAGCCTACAGTTAGTAGGTGATCGGGTGAGCGAGCGCAGCCAACAAAGTAGCAGCTTGAAAGGCGGCGGGTATATTCTGAAGCTGACAATAGGGGTGTTGGTTTCAGGTAAGTGGGGGATTTTTCCGGACGCAATTAGTATGTATGCACACGTCCGGAGCGGGTCAGGGATTGACCATCAAACAAACGTTCAGAACTAATTACAGATAATAGGAAAAAAACGACCATGGCATCAGTCCTTTCCATGATTCTGGCCGGGGGAGAAGGGTCCAGGCTTGCTCCACTCACGGGAATGCGAGCAAAACCTGCGGTTCCTTTTGGCGGACAATATCGAATTATCGACTTTGTTCTGAGTAATTTTGTGAATTCAGATCTTCACAAGATTTACCTGATTACTCAGTTCAAATCCCATTCGCTGAGTAAGCATTTGCAGCGCTGCTGGCGTATAGCCGGTCTGGCGGACAAGTTTATTGATACATTGCCCGCCCAGATGAATACAGGCAGCGACTGGTATCAGGGAACAGCCGATGCGATCTTCCAGAACCTTAACCATATTGAGTCTCATAACCCGGACCATGTCTGTGTATTTGGTGGTGATCATATTTATACTATGGACGTTCGGGATATGGTTCAGTATCACCAGATCCATGATGCTGCACTGACCGTTGCCGCCATTCCGGTGCCCGTCGATCAGGCTCATCACTTCGGCATTATCGAAGTGAATGAAGATGGTCGTATGATTGGTTTTGCGGAAAAACCCACAAAGGACGTTAAAACCATTCCCGGAAACCCGGATTATGTGTTGGCCTCCATGGGGAATTATGTATTCAAAAAAGAGTGCCTGGTTCAGGAGCTGCTGGATGATAATGCCAATGAACAGTCCGATCATGATTTTGGCAAGAATATTATTCCGTCACTCTACCCTCGTGAGAAGGTGATGGTTTACGATTTTTCCAACAATGCCGTGCCCGGTGGTAAAAACAATGGCTACTGGCGTGATGTGGGTACTATTGAGTCCTTGTGGGAAGCGAATATGGATCTGCTTTCCAATGAGTCGCCTATTGATCTGCACAATCAGGACTGGCCTATCAGAACCTACATTCCTCCCTATCCACCGGCACTGATCGCCTTTAACCGCAATGAGCGGGAAGGTCAGGTTAATAATTCCATGGTGGGTGTGGGATGTGTCCTGAATGACATTTACATGCATCGCAGTGTGGTTGGGTATAATGTCAAGATTGGCGATGGAGCCCGTATTTCCGAATCCGTTATTCTGCCGAATACAACCATTGGTGAAGGCGTTGTTCTGAACCGGGTTATTGTGGATAAGCGCGTTGAAATCGCACCCGGTACCCAGATTGGCGTGAACCGTGAAGAAGATATGAAGCGTTTTAAAGTGACCGAAACCGGTCTGGTGGTGATTCCCAGGGGAGCAAAAGTTGGCTTCTGATTTGAAAATCCTTTTTGCGGTTTCAGAGCTGGCAGGTATTGTCAAAACCGGAGGGCTGGCCGATGTGGCCGGTGCTCTGGGGCCCTGGATGAAAAAACTCGGGCATGATGTCCGGGTGATTATGCCTGCCTATCGTCAGGCTCTGGAGACGTTGACAACGGATGTTGTTGGCTCCGGTGAAGTTCATATTAATCCTCATTGCAGCACTTCATACAAGATGGGCTTTGCTATACGGCAGGGTGAGTTTGAAGGTGTACCGGTTTACCTGATTGAGCATAACCATTACTTTGACCGGAGCGGTCTCTACACCCATGAGGGTGAAGGTTTTGGTGATAACACTGAACGATTTGCCTTTTTTTGCAGGGCAGCGTTACAGGCCTGTCAGATTTTGAACTTCCAGCCTGACATTATTCATGGCCATGACTGGCAATCAGCACTTCTGCCGTATTACCTGAAAACCCATGAAGCAGGTAATGCTTTCTACTCCGGTACGCGCACGGTCTTGACGATTCATAATGGTGCTTATCAGCAGCATACTGACAGTGCCTTACTGGATACTCTGGGTATCGATCGTCACTGGTATAACGCTGACTTCTTTGAAGACCATGGGCATATTAATCTGCTGAAGGGCGGCATTGCCTTTGCGGATAAAATCACGACTGTCAGTCCCAGGTATGCTGAAGAGCTTCAGACTGACCTCGGGTCTCATGGCCTTGCGCACATCATTGGACGTAGAAAACAGGACTTTTCCGGTATCCTCAATGGTTGTGACTATCAGGAATGGAATCCTGAAACGGATGACTTATTACCAGCAAACTATTCTCTGAAAGACCTTTCCGGGAAGCAGGCCTGTAAGCAGGCTTTGCAGGAGATACTTCAGTTACCGGTAGCGGCAGATAAGCCTTTGTATGGTCTGGTCAGTCGTCTTGCAGAGCAGAAAGGCTTTGCTTATCTGATTCCTGCCCTGTGGCAGTTTTTACAGGACGATGTTCAGGTTGTTCTCCAGGGATCGGGTGACAGGGCAACCGCTGTTGAACTGAACCGTTTAGTCAGTGCTTTTCCTGATAAATGCCGCTTTGTTGAAGCCTATGACAATAGCCTGGCTCATCTGATTGAAGCAGGTTCTGACTTCTTTTTGATGCCTTCGCTGTTTGAGCCCTGCGGTCTTAACCAGATGTACAGCATGAAATACGGCACATTGCCAATTGTCAGAGCGGTTGGTGGTCTGGTTGATTCTGTTATTGGTTATGAGCCTTCTAATCCTTCTCATAATCATCATAATGCGACAGGCTTTATGTTTGGCCCGGCAGATCAGGATGCTCTCTACCAGTGTCTCCAGCAGACAAAGGTGGTGTATCACGACAGTGGAACCATGAGTGGCATGATTACCAATGCTATGTTGGCATCATTTACCTGGGAGCAGTCGGCCCTGGATTACCTTGGGGTTTATCGCTCCGCTCTCAACTGAAAAAACAACGTTATGAATATCGCAGTTTCATCCACATCATCCCCATCACCGCAGGTGTCAGTAGTGCCTGTATTGTCGGACCTGGCAAAAGGTCACTGTGCTACCCCTTTTGATGAGCTGGGGTTGCATTCCCATCCATCGGGTAAAGGGTTGGTCATTCGTACATGGCGCCCTGACGCAGCGAAGGTTGAGGTTTTTGACCACCGCTCAGGCAAGTTGCTTGGGGCCATGAGTCGTAATGAGGCGGGTGTGTTTGAATTGCATTTGCCCCGAAGAAAAAAGCCATTTCTGTATCAGCTAAATGTCCACTGGGAAAATGGCCATAGCTTTCTTCTGTATGACCCTTACTTCTTTGGCGAGTACATTCTGGCTCAGTCTGATATCGAGTCAGAGAGCCTGTATCGTCATCTTGGTGCTCAAGTTGTTTCCCGTAAGGTAAACAGCAAACTGAATATCCAGGGCGTTCTCTTCAAGGTTTATGCTCCCTATGCCAGATCTGTGAGTATTGTGGGTAGCTTTAACGGTTGGGATGACAGGCTGCATCCAATGGCCAGTGCAGATGATGGGATCTGGCGTCTGTTTATCCCTGGCTTGCAGCCTGGAGACCAGTATAAATATGCCATTTGTGATTTCCATGGTAATCCGTTGCCGTTGAAAACCGATCCTTTTGCACGGCATATTGAGCAATGGCCGGGATTGGCTTCTGTTGTTCAGGGCATCGAAAGCTATTCCTGGAAGGATCAGGTATGGATGAGTAAGAGAAAAGAGAAGGGTGATAAAGAGCGGCCCTTCTCTATTTATGAGGTGCATGCGGGCTCATGGAAAAGAAAAGAGAATAATGACTTCCTGACTTTCCGTGAACTGGCTGATGAGTTGATTCCTTATGTTACGGACATGGGCTTTACTCATATTGAGTTGTTGCCTGTGTCAGAGCATCCGTTGTTTGATTCCTGGGGTTATCAGCCGGTTGGTCTTTATGCGCCCAGCAGCCGTTATGGTTCGCCAGACGATTTCCGATATTTTGTGGATCAATGCCATCAGAAAGGAATCGGTGTGATTCTGGACTGGGTACCCGCCCACTTCCCCATTGATGAGCATGGACTTGCCAGGTTTGATGGCTCATCGCTTTATGAACACCCCGATCCGCGTCGTGGCTGGCACCCTGACTGGCAGACGTGTATTTACGATTTTGGTAAGCCCTGGGTTCAGGACTTTCTGATCAGTAATGCTCTGTATTGGCTTGATGAGTTTCATATAGATGGGCTCAGGGTCGATGCGGTTGCATCCATGCTGTATCTGGACTACTCGCGTGACCATGGGGAGTGGGAGGCCAATATTCACGGTGGTAATGAGAACCTTGAGGCGGTCGCCTTTTTGAAAAGGTTTAATGAGAAGGTTCACAGTAAGTTCCCTGATGTACTGACCATTGCAGAAGAATCCACGAGCTGGCCTGGTGTCTCCAAAGCCGTCAGTGAGGGGGGGCTTGGCTTTGACTTCAAATGGAACATGGGGTGGATGAATGACACGCTTGAATATATGAAGTTAGATCCTGTTTATCGTCAGCATCATCATGGTCAGATGACCTTCAGTACTGTCTATGCATGGAGTGAAGACTTTGTTTTGCCTCTGTCCCACGATGAAGTGGTTCATGGTAAGGGCACTATCCTGACACGTATGCCCGGCGATGATTGGCAGAAGTTTGCCAATTTGCGGGCTTATCTGGCATTTATGTATGCGCACCCGGGCAAGAAGCTGCTCTTTATGGGGGCTGAGCTGGGTGCTCATAAAGAGTGGAACCAGAATGCAGCGCTTGACTGGAGTTTGCTTGAAAATTCAGATGGCTTTCATGCGGGTGTTCAGAGACTGGTAAAAGCACTTAATCACCTTCATAGCGGTGAACCTGCACTGTATGAAAAGGACTTGGATGCTCCCGGTTTTGCCTGGACAACTGGTGATGACAGTAGTCAGAGTGTTTTGGCTTTTCGTCGCTATGACAGTGATGGGCGTTCAGTTCAGGTTATATGCAATCTGACACCGGTTGTTCGTCATGACTATCGTATTGGTGTTCCAGAGCATGGCCGGTACTCAGAGCTGTTGAATACTGATGACAACAGCTTTGGTGGGAGTGGTGTGAAAGCGGTTGAGCAACTTCAGTCGGAAGACGTTCCGATGCATCATCAACCTTACAGTCTTTCTTTGACCTTGCCGCCATTAGCAACGGTGATACTGGCGCTTTCCTGATAGTTGAATAGCAGCTTCACCGTATATGGCGGAGCTGCTATCTATATCAGGTGTGTACCATTCTTGCGCCTTTACAGTTTGGGTAGGTACTACATACCCAGCACTCAAGACCCGCCTGTGAGCCTTTTTTCATAGTTCTTAGTTTCATTGGGCTGTTGCACTTCGGGCAGTCAGGGTTGACTATGGTTTCCAGCTCTACAATAGCCTCTCTTGGGGTTGGCAGTTCATAGTCTGGAGTTCCTTCCTCCTCAATGCCACAGGTGGAAAGAACGGTACGACGCAGTTCGGTAACATCACGCCAGGGCTTCATATCGTACTCCAACAGAGGTAACTCTGCAGCCTCGCAAAGCTGGCGTAATAGCTTGAACTCTTTTGTGCTTGATTTTGTGTTATAGGGAATCAGGTTGATAACACAGCAGACTTCCATTTTTCGGCGATGATAAAGGACAAAATCAAACCGGCGGTTTTTTCTGATATTAAGTACTGTTGCGGTTTTGCTCCATTTTCCGGATTTCAATACATCGCCAATGGGTAGGGACGGTAGAACCATCAGGTGACTACGGACAGCAATATCCAGCTGGCCTAGAAAAGCGCGCTTGTCTTGCTCAAGCAAGTTCATGTTTGTATTGGCTTTAAAGGGGCTGAAAGTGAGCCAGAGATACCAGGCAATCGCTGTAACAATAAGAAGAGAGCCCGAGAGAACGAGAGGGAAACTGTCCAGCAGCACTGCACTACCTTGTATTGAATTTATGAGTCAACGAATTATTACAAACGTGTCTCTGTCAACAACGGACTCTCTATAAACCAGACTTAGAGAGGGCGAAGACATGTATGGCTAATCATTGGCGATGCAGAAGTGCACTTTTGGCTTTTAACCAGTAAGAGTAACCAGTATGAGCAATAGGAAAGAGCAGTCCTGATCAGCTGCCTGACCAGCCAGACATTCTTTTTTTATAAAAGAGCGACTGGAAATAATAGCAACAAATATTCTTTTGTCATAATAGGTGTTTCTCCACAACAGATGAAATTGTGGAGAATTACACGCTATTTTCGACTTAAAAGAGCATTCGGACAGCTTAAATCATATTTAAACAGAGTAAGACTCTTCCTGTGTCGTTGCACCTTGAGTGCTTTCACCGGCAGTCCCATTGCCATTATCTGGTACGACTTTTGTGGCGATCAGGCCTTTAGGGCCATGGCCAATCTCAAAGCTGACTACCTGACCCGCTTTCAGCGTTTTAAAGCCGTCCATCTCAATGACAGAGTAATGAATGAGAACATCCTGATTCTCTGTCGCTTCCTGCGCCTGGATAAATCCATACCCTTTGGGGTTATTAAACCACTTGACTGTACCTACCAGCATAGCTTCCATTTCCTTCTTGGTCGCTTCCATACAGCTTAAATCCTTCAAATGTTACATTGAAGGAACTGCTGGGAAACTGCAACCCTTGTTGTTTTATTTTTTGGCATTTTTTTTATGGTTATTCATAAAAAGTGTCGTCCTTGCCACTTTACCCCTTATATCTCTGCCTGAATCCATCTCAGCAAGAGAGCCGAGCCCTCAGACTACCAGCAAAGGGAACTTACAATATAACATCATAAATTGTTTTTGTAATAGCCCTGTTGAGGCTTTATCTGCTGATGTTGCAGGCTTTTTTAGATATTTTTATTGTCTGAAAACGGTGTGTGGCTCAAAACTTTCTTCTATTGCCCGGTAAATAAAGACATAGCAAACAATTGGGGTGTCAGGTGCGATCAGTTGTTTTTTTTATTCAGCCTGTTTTGTACGACAGACTACAATTAAAACCTCTGTAAATGTTGAGAAAACATCCATGGGCCAGCATGATAATCATGATTCCGTTGGTGATGGAAAACTGAATCTTGCCATATTCATTAAACTCTTTTTGAGCGGTGTTCAGGTGGTAGGGGGAGGGGTTGCCGGTAGCCTTTCTTTAATTGCAGACGCAATACATAATCTTGGCGATGCAGGAGCCATTCTTGTTGCTGTGGTTGCCCGTAAAATAGGCTGCAGGTCAGCAGATAAGACTATGACTTATGGGTACAAAAGGGCTGATGTACTTGGAGGTTTAGTAAACAGTGTATTTTTATTGGTCGTAGGCATTTATCTGATTTTTGAGGCGGTCGGCAAGTATTTCTACCCTACTGAGATTGATGGCTGGGTTGTACTTTTGGTTGCGGGTATCGCCCTGGTTGTTAATATCACGACTACATGCTTGACCTACAAGGCGGGAGCGAGGAACGATATTAATATCAATGCTGTGTTCATTCACAACGCATCAGACGCTATAGCCTCTCTGGCCGTCATTATTGCTGCTATTTTGATCATAAATTACCAGCTCTATATTTTTGATGTGATTGCTACGATTGGGATTTCAATCTATGTCATCTATAACGGCGTTATCCTGTTGAGACGCTGTATTGTTATTTTGATGCAGGGTGTGCCCAGTAGTATAGATATAGAAAAGATAAAAGCGGCTATTGAGAGTATTGAGGGCGTAAAAAAGGTGGGCCATATGCATGTATGGCAACTTGATGACAAAAGAATTTTTTTTGAAGGACGTATTTTGCTTAACGGAGCAGAGCCTGAAAGCGTAAAGAGAAAAATCAGGGTAGCTCTAAGGCATCAATTTCGTATTGACCACTCGACGCTGGAGACAAAGAGCGTCAGATGTCTCTGATGGAGAGAATTATAGATAAGGTTATAGACATCTGGATACTGTAGGTGGGCTGATTCAGTACTGTGACGAGCCTTGGGAGTAACACCCTGTATCTCCAAAGTTAGTGGGGAAATAACTGTCAGGCTGCTGTAGACAGCCTGACAGCGTATTCAGGAGGTAGCTTCAGATGCTTGTTTCTCTTTTGGCAGTTCAAAAAAGTATTGCACCACATTTTCTTCATCAACAGATTCAAGTTTTACCTCGAAACCCCACAGGTGATGAATATGTTTGATAATTTCATCGCTGCTATCACCGTCCAGAGGTCTCCCTCTGTGCATATAATGACGTAATGTCAGTGAGCGATCACCTCTGACATCCACATTATAGACTTGGATATTGGGCTCTCTGTTACCAAGATTGTACTGAGCTGCGAGATTCTCCCGTAACTGGCGATAACCAGTGTCATCATGAATCGCATCGATTTCAAGGTATGGATTAACCTCGTTGTCGTCGATACTGAACAGTCGCATGTCCCGCATTACCTTGGGCGACAGGTATTGAAGAATAAACCCTTCATCCTTAAAGTTCTTCATAGCAAAATGAACGGCATCCAGCCAGTCGGTACCCGCAAGGTCTGGGAACCACTCCCGGTCTTCATCGGTCGGGTTTTCACAGATACGGCGAATATCCTTGAAGATATTGAAGCCCAGGGTGTATGGGTTTATACCGCTGTATCGAGGGTCATCAAAGTCTGGCTGGAATACGACGCTGGAGTGTGAGTGGAGAAACTCCATGATAAAGCCTTCGGTAATGAGGCCTTCATCGTACATCTCATGCATCAGGTGATAATGCCAGAATGAGGCCCAGCCTTCGTTCATGACCTGAGTTTGCCGCTGGGGATAAAAGTACTGGGCGACTTTACGGACTATGCGAATAAGCTCTCGCTGCCAGGTTTCCAGCAAAGGTGCATTTTTTTCAATGAAGTACAGGAGGTTTTCTTCAGGGTCTTTGGGAAAGCGAATATCCTTTTTTTCTTTCTCACTCTCACGAATCGGAATCGTACGCCAGAGGTCATTCAGGTTTCGCTGGATATACTCTTCACGTTCCTGAGAGCGCGCTTTTTCCTGCTCGGCAGACATGGGCGTTGGGCGGACGTATCGGTTAACCCCCTGATTCATCAGGGCATGGCATGCATCCAGTATGTCCTCAACCGCATTGATACCATACTTTTCTTCACATTTGGCAATATAGCTCTTGGCAAACAGCAGGTAATCAATAATGGCACTGGCATCCGTCCATTGTCTGAACAGGTAGTTGCCCTTAAAGAAGGAGTTGTGGCCATAGCAGGCATGAGCTATCACCAATGCCTGCATGGGCATGGTGTTCTCTTCCATGAGGTAGGCAATGCAGGGGTCGGAGTTGATGACAATCTCATAGGCCAGGCCCATTCGGCCTCTCTGATAGTTCTGCTGATTGCTCAGGAAACTTTTGCCATAACTCCAGTGGTTATACATCAATGGCATGCCCACCGAAGAGTAGGCATCCAGCATTTGTTCAGAGCTGATGACTTCAATCTGGTTGGGGTATGTATCCAATCGAAACTTATCAGCTAACCTGGCAAACTCTCGATCGTATATTTCAAGCAGTTCGAAAGTCCACTCGGAGTCGGTTGACAGTGGCTGCTTTCTCTTTGTTTTTTTTACCGGGGCTTCAGCTTCCAACATGACTTCCCTCCTTTTTCTCAAATAAGCGGCGGAAGGTTGGGTAAATATCCGCATAACTGCGAATTTGCTGCATGGCAAAATGACCTGGATGAGCCTGCTCTATGGTCTTGTACTCATACCATAGGTTTTGATGATGGCGGTCCGTGATCTCTACATAGGAGTAGTACTGACAGACGGGTAACAGCTTCTTCAAAATAATATCGTGGCATTTGCTGGAGTCTGCTTCCCAGTTATCCCCATCAGAAGCCTGTGCTATATAAATATTCCACTCATTGGGTGAATACCGGTCAGTAATGATTTCGTCTGCCAGGCGCAGGGCAGAGGATACAACGGTGCCCCCGGTTTCCCTGGCATAAAAGAAATCGTTCTCATCACATTCTCTGGCTTCACTGTGGTGTCTTATAAAGACGACTTCCACGGCCTCATAGTTTCTTTCGAGGAAAAGGTAGAGCAACAGAAAGAACCGCTTAGCCATATCCTTGATTTCACGGGTCATGGAACCGGATACGTCCATAACACAGAACATCACAGCCTTACTGGAGGGCTGGGGGACTTTGGTCATATTATTGAAGCGCAGGTCAAAGTCATCAATGAACGGCAGGCGCTTCAGTTTCTTGTTAAGAACGCTAATCTCTTCTCTAATCGTTCTGGCTCGGTGTTGATCAACCTCATCCGGACTGACTTCCATTACCCGAAGTTCACGTTTGAGGGTTCGAATCACCTTTCTGTCTTTGCCGGAAAGTGCAATACGCCGTGCATGAGCTGCGCGTAAAGAACGTACGACGTTTAAGCGATCCGGCGAACCAGCTGTGGTAAAGCCTGCCCGTTTGAGCTTGTAATCCGTGCTGTCTTTCAACTCTTTTCGAACGAGATTTGGTAACTCCAAATCATCGAACAGATATTCCAGAAACTCATCCCGGTTAATCTGAAAGGCAAAGTCATCAGCACCTTCACCGCTGTCACTGGCCTTGCCGTCACCACTGCCCTGGCCGCCACCGCCGGGAGGGCGCTGGATACGGTCGCCGCTGTTAAACTCTTTATTACCCGGGTGAACATGACCATGATGACCACCCTGACCATGATGGAAAGATGGTTCATTCAGGTCTTTTTTGGGGATGGAAATGTCACTGCCGCTTTCAACGTCGGTGATGGAGCGTTGATCAACAGCATCCTGTACAGCCTCTTTAACAAGGCTACGGTAACGCCTCAGAAAACGCTGCCTGTTGACAGTACTCTTCTTTTTTCCGTTGAGGCGTCGGTCGATTATGATGCTCATAAAGACGCTCTCCCGATAGTTGCTGTTCGCTAATAGAGAGCCCTGGTATACAGGGCGCTGGATTTTGTCCGCTTTCGTCTGACGAAAGCGGAGCTGCTTTTATTATTGAGACTTACGAACCCGGATATACCACTCAGACAGTAGTCGAACCTGCTTTTTGGTATAGCCATGGGCAACCATTCGATCAACGAAGTCAGCGTGTTTGCTCTGGTCGTCCTGAGTTCCCTTGGCATTGAATGAGATGACTGGGAGCAGGTCTTCGGTGTTTGAGAACATTTTCTTCTCAATCACCGTGCGCATTTTCTCATAGCTTAACCAGCTTGGGTTTCTGCCATCATTATTGGCTCGAGCCCTGAGGACAAAGTTCACGACCTCATTACGGTAATCCTTGGGGTTCGCAATGCCGGCTGGTTTTTCGATTTTTTCCAGCTCTTCACTGAGCGCAGATCGATCGAGTATGTGACCGGTATCAGGATCACGGTATTCCTGATCCTGAATCCAGAAGTCCGCATAGGTGATGTAGCGATCAAAGATATTCTGACCATACTCTGAGTAGGATTCCAGATAAGCTGTCTGGATTTCTTTGCCCAGGAATTCAATGTATTTAGGCGTCAGATATTCTTTGATATATGACATGTACTTGTCATGAACTTCTTCTGGAAATTGCTGCTGTTCGATCTGCTGTTCCAGGACATAGAGCAGGTGAACAGGGTTCGCAGCCACTTCAGAAGGGTCAAAGTTGAATACCTTGGAAAGAATCTTGAAGGCGAAGCGGGTGGAGAGACCATTCATGCCTTCGTCGACACCCGCCATATCTCTGTATTCCTGCAGAGGCTTGGCGTTAGGGTCGGTATCCTTCAGGTTCTCACCATCATAAACCTTCATCTTTGAGTAGATGGCAGAGTTTTCTGGCTCCTTGATTCGAGACAGTGTGGTGAATTGAGCGAGCATTTTCAGTGTGTCCGGAGCACACGGAGCAGCCTTTAGAGAACTGTGTTCCAGCAGCTTCTCATAGATATGAACCTCTTCACTGACGCGGACACAATAAGGCACTTTTACGATATTAACCCGGTCGATAAAGGCTTCGTTGGTTTTGTTATTTCTGAAAGTCTGCCATTCAGACTCATTTGAGTGAGCGAGCAGAATGCCTTCATAAGGAATAGCGCCCAGACCTTCGGTACTGTTGTAGTTACCTTCCTGGGTTGCCGTCAATAAAGGGTGCAGCACCTTGATCGGAGCCTTGAACATCTCAACAAATTCCATGATGCCCTGGTTTGCCCGGCATAAAGCACCGGAGAAGCTGTAAGCATCTGGATCATCCTGAGAGAATTCTTCCAGTTGGCGAATGTCGACTTTACCCACCAGGCTGGAAATATCCTGATTGTTTTCATCGCCAGGCTCTGTTTTGGCAATGGCCGTTTGATTCAGGCGGCTGGGGTAAAGCTTGACTACCCGGAACTTGGAGATATCGCCACCAAACTCGTTCAGGCGCTTCACTGCCCAGGGCGACATAATGTATTTCAGGTAGCGGCTGGGAATGCCATATTCTTCTTTCAGAATATCGGCATCTTCATCCGGGTTGAAAAGGCCCAGGGGGGATTCAAAAACCGGAGAGCCCTTGATGGCGTAGAAAGGTACTCTTTCCATCAACTGCTTCAGCTTTTCAGCCAGTGAGGATTTACCACCACCAACGGGACCCAGTAAGTAGAGAATCTGTTTCTTCTCTTCCAGTCCCTGAGAAGCATGTTTGAAATAGGAAACAATTTGTTCAATGGCTTCTTCCATGCCATAGAACTCTTGGAAAGCAGGGTATTGCTTAATCAGTTTATTGGAGAAGATCCGACTTAATCGTGGATCACGAGACGTATCAATGACCTCTGGCTCGCCAATAGCTCTCAGCATACGTTCAGCTGCGTTGGCATAAGCCCAGGGATCTTCCTTACAGAGTTCCAGGTACTCCATGAGGCTCATCTCTTCCTGCTGGACAGCCTCGAATCTCTGTTGATATTGCGCAAATATGGACATCTGTTTTCCCCCTCGCCTGATCGTTGTGAGTCTTTTTTAAGGCGTACTGCTTAGTTATGATTTTCAGGAGTCTTGTATCCTTTGAACGACACTTTTTCAATATCGAAAATAGTGTACGTACATTTACGTTATAGAACTAATGGATAAGAAAGTCTATACCTTTTACGGTTTGATTTTTCAGGGATTATTTGTAAACAGAAAAGGTATCAGTTGATAAATTGATCAACTGTTTAAGAGGCATTCAGCCAGTCTAGATTAAATTTTCAGCTATTTGAATGTTATCTGTCGTATAATTTTCAGTTAATTATGATGTTGAATATCTGTTGTTTTCAAAGTCAGTAGATTGTTGACTTTCTTGTTTTCAGATAGCCATCGGGCTGGTGATAGAATTGTATTCGTAACATGTGAATATATGTAACACTTATTGAGAAGAAGTCCAGTCTATAAATAATTATCGTCGTATAATTTAAAATTAATTATCAGTGTATAGGAACATATAATGCTCTTTCTCCTTTATCTGGTTCTGGGTGCTTGTGCTGGAGTAATGGCTGGCTTATTTGGTATTGGTGGAGGGTTGATTATCGTTCCTGTGCTGATTTTCAGCTTTAAGGCTCAGGGGATGTCTCCCGAAGTCTTGACGCATATGGCGGTGGGTACATCACTGGCCACTATGGTGATTACTTCTTTGAGCTCCATTAAGGCTCATCAGGATGAGGGAGCTGTTCAATGGCCAATCTTTGCAACGTTAAGTATAGGGATTCTTGCTGGTGCTTTCATGGGTGTGTATACAGCCGTTAATCTGAGTGGTCATCTATTGCAGAAGCTTCTTGGTGTGTTTGCCATTCTGGTGTCTGTAAAAATGTGGTTCGGGTTCAAGGTTCAGGAAGGTGGCAAAACTCCTGGAAAAGCCGTGTTAGTGAGCGCAGGTGTTGTGATTGGCTCTGTTTCCAGCATGTTTGGGATTGGAGGCGGCACGCTTTCTGTTCCTTTT
>CBDHDM010000089.1:0-7544 GCA_965261315.1 Endozoicomonas sp.
ATCTGAAAGTAAATGTATCTGGTGTCTTTTGGCCTAGAGATCTTCTATCCACATATACTAAATCACCCAGTGAAAGCCTTTCCCACTCTCCCTCAAACCCAGCAAACCGCTTCTTCCCTGTCAGCAACTTCTGCATCAGAGCTTTCTTCTGCTGTTTATTGGTCTCAATCAGCTTTTCTGTGGTCTCTATGGCTTTGTCCCAAGTGCTGAGGATTTTGGCGATTTTTTGTTGCTCAGGAAGGGGGGGGACTGGAACAGATATTTCCTGAGTCAATTTGGTATTAAATACTCCCTGTGCTCCTCCTGCTGCGCCAGAGTAGATTTGATTTTTGCCCATTGGCGATAAGAGGAAGAATGTATAGAAGTCAGCGCTGGCAGTACAAACTTCTGCTGACTTGATAATAATGACATTGGCAATATTTGCCTCAGACTTAAGCCCCTTAACTTTACATACCATTCCAAGATTTGCACCGACACGAGCAATGAGTATGTCATCGTTATGAATCTGTGACTTTTTATTCTTAGCATGAAAAGCATGAGTCACATGCAAATATTCGGAATGTCGGAAGTATCCATCTCTAATATTGAGTGTTCTATAAAATGGGATGCCTTCTTGGGACTCGCAATAGTGGTCATTTACATTCCCAACATAGCCAACAACAATTTTTGGGTAAATTTGTTTTAGAGGTTGGATGTCCCAGTCAGTTGGATAATTATTCATAACCCAACTCCTTCAGGTAGCCAGCCATTTCAACTTCCAGATCAGTCAGCTCCGCTTGCAGGGCTAAGCGCTCACTACGAACTGCCATCAAGTCGATCTCTTCCTCTTCCTCAAAAGTGTCCACATACCGAGGAATGTTCAGGTTGTAGTCGTTTTCCTGAACCTCTGCCAAGGTGGCAAGGTAAGCATATTTGTCTACCGTCTTACGATCCTGATAGGTATCTACAATTTTCTGGATATTCTCAGGAGTAAGCTGATTCTGGTTCTTGCCAGACTTGAACTCACGGGAAGCATCAATAAACAGCACTTTGTCGTCAGTTTTCTGCTTCTTGAATATAAGAATGGCAGCAGGAATTCCAGTTCCAAAGAACAGCTTTTCTGGCAGGCCAATCACGGTATCCAGCAGGTTTTCATCAATCAGTTGCTTACGAATTTTGCCTTCAGAAGATGCCCGGAACAGAACACCATGAGGAACAACCACGCCCATGCGACCACTCTGTGGTTTCAGGGTCTCAATCATATGGGAGATGAAGGCATAGTCACCTTTGGTTTTAGGCGGAATACCTCGGCGGAAACGACCAAACGGATCATGTTCAGCATCATCATGACCCCATTTATCGAGAGAAAATGGCGGGTTCGCTGTCACCACATCAAAGTGAAGCAGTCCACCGTTCTGATCCTGCAATTTGGGGTTGCGGATGGTGTCGCCCCATTCAATACGGTGGTTATCTTCCCCATGGAGGAACATGTTCATTTTTGCCAGTGACCATGTAGAACCAATGGCTTCCTGACCAAACAGGGCGTATTTTTTGGAGCCGTTGTAGTTCTTCTGGATTTGCTTTCCGCACTTCATCAGCAGTGAGCCAGAACCACAGGCAGGGTCACAGATCTGATCGCCTTCTTCAGGCTCTAACAAAATGGACAGAAGATCGGATACCTCAGGTGGGGTATAAAACTCACCGGCAGACTTACCACTACCTGCGGCAAAGTGTTTGATCAGGTATTCGTAAGCGTTACCAATCACATCCAATGAACCCACACGGCTTGGTCTGAGATTGAGGGTTTCTTTGCCGAAATCTTCCAGCAAGTGACGCAGGATGTCGTTTTTCTGCTTTTCATCGCCCAACTTGTCGGTGTTAAAGCTGATGTCCTGAAACACGTTTTTCAGCTTGGTTCCGTTCGCTTCTTCAATGGCATGGAGCGCTTGGTCGATACGGCTACCGTTACCTGCCTCATGACGTTTAGCGTAAAGATCCCAGAAGGTGCAGCCAGCAGGAATTTTAAAAGACTGGCTCGCCAACATCGCATCAACCATTGCTTGGTTCCCACCAAATTGGGTGGTCAGCTCATCGAGTTTGTCCTGATGTACGTCTGAGATGTACTTCAAGAACAGCATCGTCAGGATAAAGTCTTTATAAATAGAAGGGTCAACCGTGCCACGGAAGGTGTCGCAGGCTTTCCACACCGTGTTGTTGATTTCCTGCTGGTTAATGGGGGAGTTTGGCATGTCTGCTCTCAACTTCTGTGTTCTTAATGGGTCTTGGATGTTCGGTAAAAAGTATTCGGTTAACGGGGTTACGATCTGTTGATCAAGTCGTTGGCAATAATGCTCAGTTGCTGTTGCCGGTTGATAATTAACCGTTGCAGCAAAGCGTTCTCTTTCATGCTTGCCCGGTACAGTTTGGCAATGGTGTTCTGTGTTGAAAGGTCTGGCAGGGTAACTGCGGTTTCTGCAAGCACCGGCTTGCGGATATTGACCTGATTACTGCCTTCAGCACTGTTGCGAAAGTAGCGTTGAACGGGAGGCTGGTTTAGCTGCCAAGTCAGAAAACTCTGGGTTCACCCTCTCTTTATAGGCGGTATTGACCCGAAGCAAAAATAAACTGGGCGCAAGCGTTACCTGCGGCATGTTGTCAGAAATATAGCTGGCAATATACCGGCCTCCTTTGGCAATGAACAGAATGTCTCCCTGCTCAAGCCAGTCTGCCTTGCGCTTGCCTTTCAGTTCTGTGGTGATCAGGTTCTCAGTGCTCAGCTCACCCAAGTCAGAAATGTCCTTTGCCTGAACTACCTGTACATCGCCGTTTGGTACTTTTGTGATTGCACCCCGAAACGGGTAGCCAGCTTGGATGCTAACCACTTCAGACAAAGCGATTTGATGCTCAGGAGAGCTGTTTTTGACCGCTGTCGGCATAAAAAGAATCTGATTCGTAAGTTTTAGAGAAGTATTACAGAACTATTGTAACAACTCAAGAAAAATTGCAGTATTTGATTTATGCAATAACTTTTTTGCCGATCTCGTTACGTTCACCTCTTGCTTTTTACAGGACGGATTGATGAATATGGACTCTCTCGAATAACAGCTAAAAAGAAGGCTTGGTAGCGATGAGCCAATCAAGTGCCCCTGTTTTTTTCCTGCCTGTTCCTACTTTTATGGAATTGTGTGGAAAGCCCAAAATTACTGGATTATTAAGGTGGATGGAGGAGGACAGCGGAGTTGCTTTGCCGCTGGATAAAAAGACCGTCCGCAGTATTTTTAAATCAGGCGCTAAACCCAGTAAAAAAACCGAAAACAAATTTTTGGGTTGGATGGAGACGGCGATTGGGGCTGGTCAGTTTCAAAGTACGCTTGACCACATGAAGCAATACGATGGTAGGCGAAAAGGTGAGGTGGAATGGCGCTCTTTGCTCTATGGGTGGTCTAGGGGGACTAACTATAAGTTTTACCCTAAAACAGTAAGTTACATTATTGAACTTCTGGATATGGAAAATTCATTTTTCAAAGATGCCCATGCATTTGCTCAATGTGATGATACCAACCAAAAGCTGAATGCGCTTCTTACAGGGGAGTACTTTCTCAAGTATGGACTCAAGGTTGACCAAAATACCATTGCAGAATTGGTCTATAAGCATGAAGGAAACCTTGAGGCATGTATGAAAGAGTCCCGGATTGAGCAGGCCATTCTATACGGGGTTATCAGCTTGCATATGGATATTTTGGCAAGAGCCGAGGTTGAGTGGTTTGAGGAGAACAACCATCTGCTGCCAGAGGAGAAGCGCTTCAAGAACGGCGTCACCAAGATTCTACCAAGCTTTGAGAGTGGTGAAAGCTCTCTACCTGTCTATCGATTTTTTAATCAGTTTAAATCACTGTTGAAACTGAAATCATGGAAGGATTTAGCTGCCTTCGTCGAAATGGGTGGTAATGGGGATTTAGAAGACAAAAGACGTAAACTGCATGGCTGGCTTAATGGCAGCCATTACCCGGATGCCAAGGTGGTCAGTGATATGCTCCATTCGGCGGTAAAGGCCCCATGGAGATTATGATCTCAGTTATTTTGAAGATCTGTACGCCGTAGCTGTTTTTCTGAACCGATTCTTGCAAGAAATACAGAAGGAGATAGGCAAGGGAAGGTTTGCAACTGAATTGTTTGAGCGGGCTTTTTCGACTTATGCGGGGCACTTTGAACGGCATAGGCAAAATGCCCAATCTCAATCAGGATGATCAATCTGTAGGTTTGATTGTTCTGGTTTCTTGGGGTCTTTCAGTGGCATTGGTCAACAAAATTATACTGATTAGGTATAAAATTGTAGACCATGAATAAGTCTGAGATGTTGATCCAAGTATTTGCTCAATCTGTTGCTCTTGGCGGAGGCTTGCACTCGGCTGCTCAGTTAGCTTTTTTGTTAGAAGTGAAATACTCACCTGCTTTTGCAAAATTTTTGTCTGATTCTGTCAAGAAAGGCATTATTCGCAGGGTGTCTAAAAATGTTTATGAGAGCCTGATAACACCCCCTGACCCGGCCACAGCTATTTATAAAACTGCAAGAAAGCTGAGAGAAGGTGTGTTGAATTACATAAGCTTGGAAACTCAGCTCAGCCATACCGGTGATATCTCGCAAGTTATCTGTGACCGACTTACCATAATGACCGCAGGTCGCTCTGGGTTATTCATTACAAGCTATGGCATCATCGAATTCACTCATACCAAGAAAAATATCCACATAGTAAAACAGAATCTCTACTTTGATACTGACATTAAAATGTATCGGGCGCAGCCAGAGCAAGCTATTGCAGACCTTAGAGCGTGCAGAAGAAATCTTCATATGCTTGATGATTAGATTTGCCCACAGCATGCTGAGACGGAGCATCCAGTGCTACCTGAATGCTCCAGTGACATTTAAACGATTTTTTCAACTAATAGTTCTAGTAACTTTCTGATTTTGACCATCTCTGAATGGAGTTCAGCGATTTCTCTATTCTCAGTCGAACTCCGTGAAATGTCTTCATCTGAATACTTGCCAATATTGAGGTCAAACAGTTTGTTGTTTTTTTCAGGCAACAAAACCGTTCTGACATCTCGCATGTTGTCGTCTTTATACTCCAGAAGCTTGTCTCTCAATGCTTCCCTTGATGACTGGGTTCCATGGTTAATAAAGACGGTAACGTCTTCCGCTGAGGAATCAGAAGGCTTCGACTCACTGATATCCATTATATGCCCTACCAAGTCTGCTTGGTCTGCATGGCCTGAATAGTACGAGGAAAGGTCGATAATGGTTGCTTTGACATCTTCTTCTTTGATGCGTTTGCCGTTGGGAAGATTTACGACTATCGGGCTTTTCGCTGACTCATCTTCGGTGTTCGATGACAATATTCTTCTATCATGTATAGCCTTCAAGCCTGCCCCCGCAGTGCCATAAGCCATAAATCCAGTGATCACGATGCATACTTTTTCGCTTGTTAGAATTTCTTGTAAGTGCTGGGTTATTGGCCCTCCATCGCACATGCCAGAACCAGTAACCACGAGCTTGTTGTATCTCTCACGTTCGTCGAGATAACTTTTTTTGATTCCTGTATTAATACCGTGGATACCGGTCACATTATGAGGGTTCCCGCTTTCGCTATCAAAGATATTTTCAATAATGGAATCAACATCCTCTTCAGTTGGAACATCGAAGTATTCAGTTAGTTTTCTATTTCTTTGAAGCAACTCTTCAGACTTGTAACGCTGTCTTTTATTGAGTTCTGTAGCGTAAATTTTATTTATCTGCTGAGCCATGCCTGATTCAATATGGAGTATGCGGAACTCAGGAAGCTTTAAAGAGCTGAGGTGTTCGATGAACTGCTCTATCATATCTTCATCAATCAGGTAAGAACCGCTCTCTCGGCTTTTTCTTATTATTAGCAATATTTTTCGCCTCAATTTGCTGAAGCCAATATTGTTTGTCTTCTTCATCTGAAGCAAGTAGCAGTTTCTCAATGTGATTTTGGTCTCCTTTATCCCAGAAGTTCTTTCTTATCTTATCTATCACCCCGTTGGGTAAAGAACATTCTTTGACCACACCGAAAGAATTTCTGCCGGAACCAGATAATACTTGCACGATATCCAACATTATTTCTTGCGTTCTATGGATAGAAAATGCTGGAAATACAACCAGTTTTCCTTTTTTAAGGGACTCATTCTCGATAATACTTTCAATGGCAGCTATGCGGTTGTCATGAGACTTAAACTTTTCATCCCTGACACGCTCACCATAGGTAGACTCGGTGACAATGTAGTTGGAATTAGTTGGTGGAATCTGTTTATGAGCGAGTAAGGATTGATAGGGGTTTTCTTTAGTGTTGTTACCAATGTCACCACTCATGGTAATGACCTTCTTTTCGTCATCGGTTACATACCAAGAAATCGAGATCGACACTGCACCGAGTATGTGAGCAGATCTGGTAAAGCAGGCAAAGAGATCATTGTCGATTGCAATGAAACGATAAAAACCGAAGTCAGAGCGCTGATCGATGTGAAAGAAGTTAATGGCTTTTACATCATCTTTGGAATACAGGTTGCCACAATAATTCACTGCATCGAATAGAGATATTTTAGCAAGTTTTGCAGTCGCTTCCGTACATATAACCTGACCTGTAAAGCCTTCTTTATATAGGCGTGGAATTAACCCACAGTGATCCAAATGAGCATGAGTCAGTAAAACAAATTTCAACTCACTGGGGTTGAAGGGAAACTTGGCTCCATTAGTGGCAGGCGCATGTGGCTCGCCTTGCACCATTCCGCAATCTACCAAAAATTTGGTATTTGTCCTGTCATACTGAAAGTAAGTGCATGAGCCGGTAACGCTGCCATCCACTGCGCCTAATAGTTTGAATTTCATTGCTGTGTACTCCGTTGCTTAGATACTCTTGCCATGCTTGATGACATGTTATTGAATGCGTAAATAAAAACTGTGCAATTCCTTTCACTGCCCATCAGGGCTTCATTCTGGATTTTTTGTTCTTCGAGTTATCGTGAATCTGGCAGCCAGCAATACTATGAAATTGTTGTAGAGCTAGTGCTATCAGTTTCCGTGATTTGAAAATTACATTGAGGGGGTTGTGTTTGCTAGTGATACGGGAGGGGAATTTCAGGAATGTCTGCAAATTATAAGATTGGCTGGTCGTAAGGAGGGCAGACTGCCAGCCATAGTGAATATGGAGATTTTTAGCTTTTGGTTTCGTTTTCTTTTAGTAGGGATAGATGTAGAGACATCCAGTTGGCACTGAGATGAAGTAATTCTTTTAGGTACTTATTTTCCACCTCCAGACTGCTGTGCTTCTCCTTGTCATTGAGGGAAGCGTTTGCCTTTGAAGTAAGGTTTATGAGTTCTTCAATATCAGTTTGGCTGGGCTTGGGCTGTTCTTGCTCTTGTGGAGAGGTGCCTGTTGAAGCAAGGGGATTTGGCGTACCAGCGCTTTAGCTTGCTTTCTTCAATGCCAAGTTCTGCGGCGACTTTCTCTAAGGGTTTCTGGGGTGAAATCTGCGACACAGCGTATTCA
>CBDHDM010000090.1:0-242080 GCA_965261315.1 Endozoicomonas sp.
ATAATTTCTGATAGGGCAGTGTGCTTCCATTACCTGGGCCAATGTCCAGAAGCTCGTGAGTGACCAGTGTCACCAGCCAGGGGGATGAGGTAATAAACAGAATGGATGTAACCTGTAATCGAGTCTTTTGACTCATCAGCCATTGGATAAACCGTGTCTCATAATTGTAACTGATAATGAGAATAGTTAACCCAATCAGCAGTCCCGCAAAAATCTGGGAGGGGTAATGTACTCCAAGGTACAGTCTTGACAGCATTATCTGTGCAATAAGCATCAGAGCTATTAGTCGGAATAAAGTAGACCTGGTGGAGAGGAGTGCTCCTCCCCAAAACACAACGGCATTCTGGCTATGCCCGGACGGCATGCCCCAGCGATTTTCCTCCCAGTTATTGAATAGCTCCGGGTGTTCAAAATAGGGTCTCGGTGAATTGAAGAGCTGCCGGCAGCCACCAAAGATCAACGTGCTGAACAGTGTTGTGCAAGCCAGTCGGGCACCCAGATTGGTGTATCCACTCCAGTAGAGGCCAGCACAGATAAAAAGGTAGCCGCCTGAGTAGCCCGCAGTGGATAGCCAGCGAAGCCAGATATCCATAGGTGCCAGAATAACTTGAGTTTCTGCAATGAGCTGGGCTGGGTCCAACATGATTTTATTTTGGTGGGAAAGAGGAGAAAAGGTTATCCAGGCTTTGTTTTACCTGTTTGTCCAGTATATGCTGGTTCGGATTTACTTTGGCCATAAGTTGTGTGCTTAGGTAAAGGTTCAGGAGTTCGCTGGCGATGACTTCATGGTCAATATTAGCATTGCTGTTTTCCTTCGGGTTTATAACTTCGGCAATAAACTCAATAAAGCCCTTTCTAAGGCTTTGAATTCCCCTTTTGACCAGCTCTGATGCATCATCCGGAAGCAGGTGAAGTTCATTACTGGTGCTGACGAGAAAACAGCAGTTTCGATAACTGACTTCCTGGCTGTGTCGGTAGCCGGAAGTAAAAAAGCGACGGAGATCCTGTAAGGAGGGGCTGTAAATCAGATATTTGTCGATTCTTTGCTGGAGTTGCCACTCAAGGTAGTACTCCAGAACGCAGAGGTATAACTGCTCTTTATTTTTAAAGTGGTAATAGAGGCTGCCAGGGTGCATCTCAGTGGCTTCTCTAATTGTTTCAGCGAACAGGCATAAAAGCCCCGAGACCAGAAAAGGTCGAGAGCATCACTTAAGACCTGCTGCCGATTGAATGAGGATGATCTTCCCATAAGCGCCATATTAGTTATTGTTATTCTAAGTTAGCAGACTTTCCCAATCTGATAACAGTCTTATGACTTGCTTCATGGTTATTGATATCTGCTTATGCCATGCTTCCTATGGCTCTAAGGCAGTTCACTGGCGTGACTTCAGAGGTTACTGATTATGGCGTTAACTCCTTCTTCCATGGTTGAGCTGGGCTTTCAGGCTCACGATTTCAGTTTGCCAGATGTTTTTTCCGAAGTGCATAAGTCATTACAGGATATTGCTGGGAGTAAAGGGCTGCTTGTGATGTTTATTTGTAACCATTGCCCTTTTGTTGTCCACATAGAGGAAGCGTTGGTGGCTCTGGGTAAGGAGTTTCATGGTACAGATCTTGGCCTTGTTGCGATCAGTGCCAATGATGTTAATGATTACCCTCAGGATCGCCCGGAGTTGATGGCAGAAAAACCGTATGGTTTTCCCTATCTTTATGATGAAACACAGGAAGTAGCCAGAGCTTATGGGGCTGAATGTACGCCAGACTTTTTTCTCTTTGATGGAAGCCTGAAGTGCGTTTATCGAGGACAATTTGATGACTCAAGGCCTGGAAATGGTAAGCCGGTAACGGGTAAAGATCTTCGAACTGCAATGACATCGTTGTTGAAGGGGGTGCCTGTCAGTGAAGACCAAAAGCCCAGTATTGGCTGTAATATAAAATGGCGGATTTAGTCAGGTTTCTGAGGATAATTCTTTAAGAAGGTCTCCTGCCCCATGGCATTGATCTGCTGTTCAATCATTAGGCCGAAAGTATCCAGTAGAGGCTGATGCGCTACTGGATTCTGGTTTGCCTGACGCAGCAGGGTCACCGTTGCTTCCACAGTCGAGAGGGCGCCTTTATCGGGTGCTTTTCGAATACGGTAGTCGGATATGGGAAGGTCCGTGAGTTCAATGCAGGGTAGTTGTTGCAGCTGTGGATTGCAGTAATAAATCTTTTTTGCTTTTCGCCAGGTGCCGTCCAGGACAATTATTACTTCCGGGGTTGTTGTTTCCAAAACCTCTGTACTGGCCTTTGCATTGGCTCCGGGGAATAACAGATAGCAGTTCTTCTCTCTCAGAGCTTTCTGCAGTGAAGGGTGAGTCGAAAAGTCTTCACCTGTCCATACCTCGCAATTGCTGATACCCATCTCCAGGATACGAGCTGTATTCAGAGGGTGCCTGGACTCCCGGGATGCTGCAGAATAATGATATCCATACAAGCCCTTTCTTCTTTAAGCTTTTTGCAATAACACTGTTTTTCAGGACGCTGGCATCGGGGGCATAAGGCTCTGGGCATGGTATTTCTTTCTAAAATAATTTCGGCAAAGAATGATTATTGTTGCAAATAAGAATCATTCTTGAAAAAAGATAAAAATCAGCTATTTAAAGTAAGTAGATTGTTTTCAGAAAAACTGAAAATGGATCATATCAGTTCCTATTCAGCGATCGCTAACCTGGATGACTGGGAGTTTGCTCTGATTTTCGGCTTCTGTGTTGTTTGCTGTATCTGTTCATCTGTTTGTCCCCTGAATATTTCACTGCCTACAGTGGGTCTCCCCAATGCATTGGAGATGATGTAAGTCTGTTTATACCCAGTCAAGATCATTTGCCTGCGGCTTTAAAGGGGGGGATCCGGAATGTGAAGGTCTTCCTTCGGGAGAAGTGGTTTATGGTGTCTTTGAATGAAGCTGGAGGGCAGGGCCCGGGCAAAAAGAAAAATAGCACTTTGGTTTTGTTTCTGGCTATAGGTCCCGGCATCACCGTTATGCTTGCAGACACGGACGCAGGCTCAATTGTGACGGCTGCTCAGTCGGGAGCTCAGTGGGGATACAGGCTTGTGCTGCTGAATATAATATTGATACCAATACTGTATTTTGTGCAGGAGTTGACGGCCAGGCTGGGGATGACTACCGGCAAAGGGCATGGTCAATTAATAAAGGAAAGGTTCGGGAAATTCTGGGCTTATATCTCAATTATTACCCTTTTTATTTCCACTATTGGCGCGCTGGTGACTGAGTTTTCCGGCATTATGGGGGTGGGTTTATTATTTGGAATATCAAAATGGATAACTGTTCCCGCTGGTGGTGACGTTTACTGATTACTATCAGTTGTACTGGCAAATATAACTTTGTTGAAAGGGTTGCTATTACCGTCGGGTTGGTTTGAGCTGGTGTTTTTATTCCTGCCATGTTCTTTGCAGAGCCCGACTTTGGTGAAGTGCTGAAAGAAATTGCTGGGCCGCAGCCTTTTTAATGATCCTTCCTATTGGTTTCTTATATCCGCTAATGTTGGCGCTGTTATCATGCCCTGGATGGTTTTTTATCAGCAGGGAGCTGTCGTTGATAAAGGCCTGACAGAAAAAGATATCCCGGGTGAAAAAATTGATACTCTGCTGGGATCTATTGTCACTCAGCTGGTGGTGGTGGTAATCATTATCACTGTTGCTGCGACCATTGGGAAAAACAGTCCCCAATACCTCTCTGAATGATATTCAACAAATCAGTGATGCCCTTACTCCTTTTCTGGGGAATACCCTCGGAAAGGTTGTTTTTGCTGTGGGTATCTCGGGGAGCAGCCCTGGTGGCTGCAATTGTCGTCTCTCTTGCATCATCCTGGGGGTTTGGAGAGCTGTTTGAAAAAGCCCTGCCAGCCTGAAATAACCGTTGGTGTGGGAGGCCCCATTGTTCTACGGCTTCTATATAGCGGCTGTTCTGACAGGCGGTGGGATTGTTTTGGTCCGGAGCGCCCCTGGTACAGCTATCAATCTGGGTTGAGGTATTAAACTCACTACTACTGCCAATAGTGCTTGGCTTCCCTGTTGGCACTGGGTTGGACAGCTCTGCCGGAAAAGTACCGATTAGGGGTTTGGGAAAAGGCAGTACTTCTGGGTATTTATATTGTGGTATGTGGTCTTGGGGTTGCCACTGTTGCGATGATAGTGTGAGTTTTTTTAGACGACTATAGTTTGTAGTCGGCGAATGGTATGTTGATACCATTCGCCGTGAGGCAGCTATCTGTATTACTGGAAAAATCAGGCGTTTTTTCATCTGAAAAATCAGTTTTTCAGCGGTGCAGTCAAAATCAAACATGGCGCGGATCACTGTCTGACCATTTTCATCAACGGTTTCAGATGTGATTTTACAGTTACCGGAACCAATTTTTGCAGCTTCTTCTTTAAGGGCATCAAACCGTGATTCAGCATTGACACCAGAAAGATCAATGGTCAGAACGGTGTCGTCCTCTCTGATAATCGTGCCAACTTCAACACAATTGCAGGCAAGGCTTTCGTACTGGTCTTTCTCATTCATGGTAACTACCCTCACAAAAATACAGTCGTCCAGACGAAAAAAGCCGGGGGGAGCCCCAGCTTTTTATTATTGAATCTGGATCATAGCGTTCAATGATTCTTCACACCAGCAGATTCATGACGAACATGGCCATTAGGGCATTCAGGATACAGATGCCAAACATGATCGGGTAACGACGACCATCGGTGCCAACGACACCCAGAATACGTCCGGCATACTGAATGGTAGAACCCATCAGGTAGATAGCTGGTGCCAGAATAGCAAGGTCACGAGCCTGTAAAGCGCCTTCAGACAGCAGTCCTACGGTAACGCCAACAGCTCCCCCCATGGACATAACGGCAGCCATCAGAACAGCAGCACCTTCTCCGGGAACACCAAAGAGCGCCATAACAGGACCGAATACGGTGGCCAGGATGTCCAGAAAGCCAGTCATACTCAAAACTTTGATAATGATAAAGGCCATCATGATGTTGGGGATAATACTCCCAATACCGATACCCCAGCCTTTACGGGCGCCTTCAACAAAGACATCAGTGATCATTTTTTTACTTTCAGGTGCAGCACTCATGATCAGTTAGCCTCCGCAGTCTTGGCAGTGATTTTTTTGTCGGTGGTTTTTTTGTCGATCGTCTTGAGATAGAAACGCATGATATTGGCGCCTACAATTTTGAAGACAAACATGACGGCAAGCGCCAGGCCAATAGAGCCAGGAACCGCAGCGCCAGTACTGTCAGTCAAGGTGAACAGAATGGCACCAGAGCCAAAGAAGTTAACGATCAGTGCGCCACCGGAGAACTGGAAAGCGGTGAAGATGTCTTTCTCGGTTTCGTTCAGCTCACCTTCATCAACCAGGGATTTGGTCAGGCCTGCACCAACGTCAGTAGACTGGAGGCTACCAATGATAGCGAGGCCAGTAGTGCCAGGAATACCCATGATTGGACGCAGAATAGGCGTCAATAATTTACGGGCTGCTTTCAGGGCGCCAAAGTGTTCCAGTACGGCAATCATACCCAGGGCGAACATACAGGTTGGAACCAGACTCAGGGCAAACATGAAACCATCACGGGCACCACTACCACCAACGCCGCGAAAGTATGTGGTACCACCGGTAGCATCTTTCAGTATATTGCCGAAGCTGCCATTGAGAGTAGTGAAGTCAAAAATGCCGTACCACTCATTAGACTTCAGAAGTCCGGAAAAAAACACCACGGCAAATGCCAGTGCAATGTAGGCTCCGATGGAGACCTTTTCCTGCTCATCAGTTTTCATTATTTCCCCCAGGGATATTTACAGGCGTTGTAGAAATCTGATTGAAAAATCCACACTACCTGTGAGCTTATAAGGAAGCTGTGCAAGATATAATCAGGGTTAGGCGAAGTGTTTTGTACTTTGGTTTCGGTTCTTACGGTACGCGCTTTCAATTTTAGCCATAATTTTGTCTGATGAACGGTATTTTGGGTGTTGCGCACTGTTGAACTTTGAAGAACTTGAGCGGGGGTTGGGTGTTTTTCTGTGATGATGTGGGTTTTTTCGTGGGTAGGTGATTTCCCTTTTTTCTTACGTGTTTCTGGTATAGGCTGCGCCTTGTTGTACTCATTTAAAAAGTAAATTGTCATGGTCTGATACCTGTGTTTGAAGGCAGGCTGATCATGACGACTTATGGAGGCAAAGTGAGCCGGAATAACATCGAAAGGCAAATAGCTATGTCAGAAAAGCCGTCAGAGAACCCGTCGTCGCTGCGTCGAAATGTGAATATGCTGGGTACCTTGTTGGGAGACGTAATCAGAGACCACAAGGGAGAGGTATTCTTCAATAAAATTGAAGCCATTCGTCAACTGTCAAAAGCTGCTCGCAGCGATGAGGTTGATGATACTGGAGAACAGCAGGCGTTACTGGACTTGCTGCACAGCCTGCCTGATGATGAGCTGGTACCCGTAGTACGATCTTTCAGCCACTTCCTGAATCTCACAAATATCGCAGAGCAGTTTCACCTGGTATCCAGGGACTGTGAAGCCAGTTATTGTGTTCCCGATCATTTTCGAGAATTACTCAAAGCTCTGAAGCAGAAAGGCTTTACTGATCAGCAGATTGCAGAGAAAGCCTCTGAGCTGGACATTGAGGTAGTGCTCACTGCTCACCCAACCGAAGTAACCCGTCGTACATTAATCCAGAAATATGAGCAGGTATTTCAGTGCCTGAACGAACTGGAAAACCAGTCTCTTAGCGATAATGAAAAACAACATGTTGAAGAACGTATTCGCCAGCTGATTACTCAGGCGTGGCATACCTATGAATTCCGCAGTAAACGACCAACGCCGGTTGATGAAGCAAAAGGTGGCTTCGCAACGATTGAGCACTCTCTGTGGAATGCAGTGCCTCAGTTTGTCCGTAAAATGGATGACCGGCTTCAGGCGTTTACCGGACACAAATTAGCTATCGATGCAGTGCCTGTTCACTTTTCCTCCTGGATGGGGGGCGACCGGGATGGCAATCCATTTGTTACCTCGGTAGTGACTCGCGAAGTATTTGCTACTCAGCCGCTGGATGGCCGCGGACTTGTTCCTGAGAGACCTTAAACCGTTGATCAGTGAGCTCTCCATGAACGAGTGCAGTGATGAACTGCGCGCGCTTGTTGGGGATTCCCGGGAACCTTACTGGTCTTTGCTTAAAGATCTGCGGGAAAAAACTGAAGCATACACGGCAGTGGTGTGAACGAGGTCTTGCCAGACCCGGTGATGCTAACTCAGCGCCAACGGCTGGTGTGCTTCTTGATAATGAAGAGCTGATCAAGCCATTAAGACTGTGTTACGAGTCTCTTCATGCCTGTGGTCTGGGAGTTATTGCTGATGGCCCTCTGCTGGATACACTCAGAAGAGCCTATTGCTTTGGCCTGACCCTGATTAAACTGGACATCCGTCAGGAGTCAGGTCGTCATACTCAGGCATTAAGTGAGCTGACCAAGGCACTAGGCCTGGGTGATTATGAACACTGGGAAGAGCTGGAAAGACAGAGCTTTCTGCTGAAAGAGCTGCAAAATCCAAGACCCCTCTTGCCGAATACAAAAGGGCCTCACAAGTGGTTACCATCTTCAGAAGTTCAGGAAGTTATTGATACCTGTCGTGTGGTTGCTGCCGAAGGTTCCAGGGCATTGAATTGTTATGTGATCTCCATGGCAAAGCAGCCATCGGATGTGCTGGCAGTGGCTCTGTTGTTGAAAGAGTGCGGCGTTGACTTCGACATGCCAATCGTACCTTTGTTTGAAACATTGGACGACCTTGATAACGCTGCTGAATGTATTCGCCATCTGCTTTCTCTGCCCTGGTACCGAGGTTATTGCCATGGTGGTCAGATGGTGATGATTGGCTACTCTGACTCTGCTAAAGATGCGGGCTGGATGGCTGCCGCATGGGCACAGTACCGGGCGATGGAAGCAGTCACAGCGGTATGTGCTGAAGCGGACGTCAGGCTGACTCTGTTCCATGGACGAGGTGGTACCATTGGCCGTGGTGGTGGCCCTGCTCATGCGGCTATTCTTTCCCAGCCTCCTGGCTCGGTCAATAATCGCCTGCGTGTGACTGAACAGGGTGAAATGATTCGCTTTAAGTTTGGCTTCCCTCAGGTAGCCGTACAGAGCCTGATGCTTTATGCCAGCGCAACTCTGGAAGCGACGCTGTTGCCTCCACCAGTACCCAAACAGGAGTGGCGGGATGTCATGGATCAGCTGTCCGCTGATTCGGTCAAGGTATACCGAGGCATCGTTCGGGAAGAGCCAGACTTTGTCCCTTATTTCCGTGCGGTAACACCAGAGATGGAGCTGGGCAAACTGCCTCTTGGCTCCCGTCCAGCAAAAAGAAAGCCCAATGGTGGTGTTGAAAGTCTCCGTGCGATTCCCTGGATTTTTGCCTGGACGCAGATTCGTCTGATGCTGCCTACCTGGCTCGGCTGTGGTGAAGCACTGGAAAATGCTGTGAGCAATGGCAAGCGGGATGTGCTGGAAGAGATGATGACCGACTGGCCTTTCTTTAAAGCTCGTCTGGAAATGCTGGAAATGGTCTTTATGAAGACCGACTCCCAGCTTGCCAAATATTATGAAGACCAGCTGGTACCGGAAAACCTGCGTTACCTGGGTGAACGACTAAGACTTATGTTGTCGTCTGCTATCGAAGTGCTGCTTGATCTTAAGGAAGGTGATGAGCTGATGTCATCGCACCCACAGAATAAAGAAGCCATTGGTCTGCGTAACCCTTACACGGATCCGCTGAACTTCCTTCAGGCTGAACTCTTACAGCGGGTTCGCTCCCATGAAGATGGCGCTGAAGTGGGTGAAGAGCTGGAAAAGGCACTGATGATTACGATTGCCGGTATTGCTGCAGGTATGCGTAATACTGGCTAACAGCCTGTTCAGATGATCTGGCTGAAATAAAAAAGCACTCATATATGAAAATATGTGAGTGTTTTTTTTATGTCTGGTTATTGGTGATTTAGAAAGGACTGGAACTATACTAGGCAGATTCCTGTTTCCAGAGAGAATGTAGTTAACCCTTCCAAAAAGCATTTCGATTCTTTTCCAAACTCTACTTCTTTATATTCACAGACCCTACCGAAATGTGCTTCCTGAATCTGATCTGGAGCCAATATGTCGCAGTCGTTTAATATTCTTAAACAGCCCAAGCCCTTTTATTTGATCTTCTTTATCGAGCTGTGGGAGCGCTTTGGTTATTACGGGCTTCAGGCTCTGCTGTCGATCTATCTCGTGCGCCAACTGGGCATGGAAGACGACGATGCTTTTATTACTTTCGGTGCTTTCAGTGCCCTGGTGTTTGGGTTTGTTTCTATTGGAGGCTTTGTAGGCGATAACCTGTTCGGAACCAAGCGAACCATGGTGCTGGGCGCATTGGTGATGATGATTGGTTATCTGGTGATGGCTCTGGCTGGCCATGATCAGACGGTTGTTTATATTGCACTGGGCTGTATTGCGGTTGGGAATGGTCTGTTCAAGGCAAACCCTTCCAGTCTTCTGGCAAAATGCTATGAAGATGGTGATAACCGGTTGGATGGTGCGTTCACACTGTACTATATGTCCATCAATATCGGTTCTTTCCTATCAATGACTTTAGTCCCATACATTGCAGAATACTTTGGTTGGGGTACTGGGTTTATGGCCAGTGCGATCGGGTTGTTGGTGGCAGTGAGTAACTATTTCTTTATGCGCCACTGGGTCAGGGACCTCGGCTCAGAGCCTGACTTCAGACCGGTTCTATTGAAAACAAGAGTACTGCTCTATCTTGGTGTCATTCTCGCCTGCGGTGTTAGTGCCTGGATTTTGCATTATCTGTTACTGGCCAATATCTTACTGGCCCTGGTAAGTAGTGGTGCACTGCTGATGTTTGTAAAGGAGATTATTCGGGCAGAGGGGGGGGAGCGACGGAAAATGGTAGTGGTATTGATTTTGATGCTGGAAGCCGTTGTTTTCTTCGTTATGTATATGCAGATGCCCACCTCTCTCAACTTTTTTGCCATCAATAATGTTGATCCGGTTGTTCTGGGTATCACAATCAATCCTGTTACCTTTCAATCACTGAACCCATTCTGGATTATGATTGCCAGCCCTGTCATGGCCTGGTTTTATAACCGAACTGAGCGAAATGGCGGTGGTCCCAGTATGCCCCTCAAGTTTGCTCTGGGTATGCTGTTTACTTCGGTCAGTTTTCTGGTATTGCCTCTGGCTGCACACTGTGCGAATCAGCAGGGAATGGTTTCTCCTGGCTGGATGGTTTTAAGTTATTTTTTTCAGGCTATTGGTGAATTGCTGATCAGTGGTTTAGGGCTGGCAATGGTGGCTCAACTGGTACCCGAACGTCTTCACGGCTTTATTATGGGGATCTGGTTTTTAACCAGCTCTGCTGCATCCGTTATAGCAGGCTATGTGGCCGGTCTTACCGCCCTTGAAATTGATGATCTCTCTTCCGCGATGGATACTCTGCCCGTCTATAGCCAGTTCTTTGCCGATATGGGGCTATTTTCTCTGGCTGTATCTGTTTGTATGTTGCTTTCGGCGCATTGGTTAAACCGGATGATAACGGATTAACAGCACGCTTCAGGAGTGTGTCGGTCTTTACCATGGCGAAAATGAGCTACTCTGGGAGGGTCGTAATGTATTGTGAGGTTAATGCTTATGCCGTTTGTTTCTGTGAAGACGGTCAAGGGGCTGTTTAATGAAATCCAGAAGCAGGAAGTGATGGATGGCATTTCTGATCTGCTAGTGAAAGTCGCTGCAGGTGGTGAAGATCGTTTTCAGCAGGCGGTCTGGGTAGTTATAGAAGAACAGGAGCCCGGAAACTGGAGTCTTGGGGATAATAGTCCGGAGTTGGAGGCGTCAAGGCAAAAGCGTGGTACCGGAAAGTCCTGAAATTGGTGGTGATGATGCTGTTGTCGATTACAAGGTGTGATTGGCAGTCAGCATCTTTGCTGTTTATTCACCTTACAGGTAACTCCCCGTGGTGGCATTGTTGTTCCTGCTCTATTTTTCTGCAGCCATTGCTCTATTAAGAAATGCGTTAAAATTTGGACTGGGTGTTTATTTTATTGCTTTTTGTTTATCCCTCTACTGGTTTCACTTTCACGCCACATCGGCGTTACGAATTCTTTTATAACTGCTCTCCTGGTTATTCTGGTTAATATGGGATCTGCGTTTATAGAGTGTGGATTTTGGGTTTGTGATGATAACCCTGAGAGATATAAGTTGCTTTTACCTGCCAGGTAAGGTCTGTTTTTAAAGTGAAAATAAATAAAAAATCTAATCCGACTCGATTTTTTTGCTGAAAGGATCACCAATTTGGCGGTTTCTTCGGTCTTTACCTTGCCTTTGTCGATCAATCTGTAGATTATCTCTCCTGCAATAATTAATAAAAACAGCCTTGAGCAGAAAGTACTGTGTGTTGTTAAGCAGACAAGTTTTGCCGTACCTCTACAGTGCTTTCGCATAAAAAGAAGGGAAAACAGCTCATGAAGTGGTTGACAACATTCCTGTGTGCAATGTCACTTTCAGTCAGTGGTCTGGCTCTGGCAGCAAATTTGGCAGAAGATATAGCGGCCACGATTAAACGTAAAACCCTCACCTTTGCTGCTCCCATGTGGGATGGTTATACCCATAAAGATGGCTCTGGCCTCTACTGGGAAATCCTGAACGAAGTCTATGCCCCCCTCGGATTTAAACTTCGACTGAAGAATCTGCCGTGGAACCGCAGCATGAAGCTGATGACCGAGTATCGCGCGGTGGATGGCGTGCCCGGTGAAGGATTGAACTCAGATTATGAGAATTTGACCTTTAGCAAATACCCGTTGGAACCGGAATATCTGGCAATTGCTTATCAGGAGGGGATGGTCAAATCATTTGATCAGTGGCCTGACCTCACAGGTAAGGTTGTGGGTATGAGAAAGGGCTACAAGCTGATTCCTGAAGGTGAAAAATACGGTGATTTTGAGGTCAAAGAATTTATCAATATGAAAAAAGGTATGGCCTTGCTGGAGATTGGTGATATCGATGTTCTTGTTGATGAGCTGGCTGAAATAGCAGCGGTGGCAGAGAGGGAAGAGATTGACCTCGAGCAGTTTGAAGTCACCGAGTTTGTTACCGGTGACTATTACTATATGGTATACGGCGATGGTCATATGAGTCGCCCGCTGGCCGATATTTTTAATGCCCGGATTGAAGCTCTGGCTAAAAAGGGTCGCCTGCAGGCCTTATATGACGAGTGGGAAGTGGATATGCCTGAACCATTGGTTGGGTTGGCCAGTCAGTAACCCGGGAAGGAAGTAACTATTATCGTTTGACATAGTAGTTCCCTTGCTCATTACCCTGCTATAAGATGCGAAAAATAAAAGATAATAAGCATGTAATGGAGTGATTGTGCCGGAAGTAGTGATCAGTGGAACCGGGTTATATACCCCACCGGGGGCCATCAGTAATGATGAGCTGGTCAATGCATTCAATGCCTGGGTCGACCAGGAGAATGAAAAAAACAAAGAGGCCATTGCTTCCGGTGAACTGGAGCCATTGGCTGGAAGTAGCAGCGAGTTTATTGAAAAAGCATCCGGAATCGTCAACCGATACGTGGTTAACCGTGAAGGAGTTCTTGACCCGCAAAGAATGGTGCCGCTGATTCCGGAACGTACCAATGAAGATATCTCCGTACAGTGTGAAATGGCACTTCATGCCGCCAGAGGTGCGCTTGCCCAGGCGCAGGTAGATCCTTCTCAGGTGGATATGATTATCGTTGCCTGTTCCAACATGCAGCGTCCTTATCCGGCGATTGCCGTTGAAATTCAGCAGTTTCTGGGTGGTGGTGGCTACGGTTACGATATGAATGTCGCCTGCTCTTCGGCCACGTTTGGCATCAAGTCTGCCGTAGATGCCATTCGCAGTGGCTCTGCAAAACGGGTTTTGATGGTGAACCCGGAAATTTGTTCAGGTCATTTGAACTTCCGGGATCGGGACAGTCACTTTATCTTTGGTGATGCCTGTACTGCTGTATTGCTTGAGCGAGAAGATATTGCCCGGCGTAAAGATGGTTATAGAGTGTTGGGCTGTCATCTCTGGACACAGTTCTCTAATAATATTCGTAACAACTTCGGTTTTTTAAACCGGGCTGATGAAAAGGGTGTGGGCAAAACAGACAAGCTGTTTGTCCAGAATGGACGAAAGGTCTTCAAAGAGGTTTGTCCGCAGGTAGCTAAACATATCTCTGAGCATTTGGAGTCTCTGGACATTTCGCCTGATGATTTGAGCCGGTTATGGTTGCATCAGGCAAATTTGAGCATGAACCAGCTGGTGGCTCGCAAGCTTCTGGGGCGTGAAGCAACTGCTCAGGAAGCACCGGTTATTCTAAATGAGTACGCAAATACCAGTTCTGCGGGGTCCATTATTGCGTTTCATAAACACTCGATAGACCTTAGTTCCGGTGATAAAGGCGTTATCTGCTCATTTGGAGCAGGCTATTCCATCGGTAGTGTGATCGTTGAAAAACAGTAATTTCCAAAAAATGGGTAGAGTGCCTACACACCGGTGAAAAGTCCAAACTTGTCACCGGGCGTCTGGCTGTATATGCTTGTCGGCTTTTTAAAACTACGTCAAATTATTCTAGGCCAGACGATGTCTCTATAAAACGATCTCTTTCTGCAGAGAACGGATGGCTGGCAACAGGAGCTTTTCATGCGCGTTATTCTGCTGGGTGCACCGGGCGCCGGTAAAGGGACTCAGGCCCAATTTATCATGGAAGAGTACGGTATCCCTCAGATCTCTACCGGGGACATGCTGCGGGCTGCCATCAAAAACGGCACTGAGCTGGGTAAAAAGGTCAAGGCAGTGATGGATTCCGGGTCTCTGGTTTCTGATGACATCATTATTGCCCTGGTGAAAGAGCGCATTGCTGAAAACGATTGCGGTAATGGTTTTCTGTTCGATGGCTTCCCTCGCACGATTCCTCAGGCAGAAGCACTGCGTGATGCTGGCGTTGCCATTGACCATATTGTCGAAATCGCTGTTGAAGATGAAGAGATCGTCAAGCGTATGAGTGGTCGTCGTGTTCACTCTGAAAGTGGCCGTACTTATCATGTTGTCTTCAATCCACCTAAAGAAGAAGGTAAGGATGATGTGACCGGTGAACCACTGGTTCAGCGTGCTGATGATGAAGAAGAGACGGTTCGCAAGCGTCTGGGCGTTTACCATGATCAGACTACACCACTGGTTGCGTTCTATCAGGAGCTGGGTGGTGATACCCGGTACAGCCGCATCAAAGGTGTGGGCTCTGTGGCTGATATCAAACAGCAGGTATTAGACGCGCTGAAGCCAGTTGCTGCCTGAGTTTTGCTGTTTGCAAACTGAGAATTAAAGTCGGGGTGTGAAAGCATCGCCGACTTTTTTGTAATAAATGAAAATGCGGTTGAAATAATCAGACTGTATTTTCACAATGCTGTTCATTTCCTGAATCGATAACTCTCCATAGAGCTGATGACTTCCCCATGAAACTGCTTGCTCTTGATACGGCGACGGAAGCCTGTTCCGTTGCGCTTAACCTTGATGGCGATGTCATTGAACGTTTTGAGCTGTCTCCCCGTCGGCACAGTCGTGATCTGCTGCCCATGGTGGAAGCCATTCTGGCCCAGGCCGGCTTAAGCCTGAGTCAGCTGGATGCGCTGGCTTTTGGCCGTGGTCCTGGAGCCTTTACCGGTCTTAGGGTGGCCACTGCCATGGTTCAGGGGCTGGCTTTTGCCGTGGATTTGCCGGTTATTCCGGTATCAACGCTGGCTGCTCTGGCTCAACAGGGGCTTAGAGAGCATCAGGCATCACGGGTACTCAGTGCTATTGATGCACGAATGGATGAGGTCTACTGGGGGGCGTTTTCTGAATCTGATGGCCTGATGGTGCCGGTTGCCAGTGAAATGGTGGCGGCTCCGGAAAATGTCACAGTCCCTTCTGTTGATGGGCATTGGTTTGGGATGGGAACTGGTTGGGCCTTCCAGAATCGTATGTCTGCAACGGTGATGGACTGTCATGTTGAGGTCTGGCCCCACGCCCGGGATGTAGCTCTGCTGGCTGCAGCCGACTTTAAACAGGGTAAAGGGCTGCCTGCGGAGCAGGCTATGCCGGTTTATCTTCGTGATAAGGTGGCTCTGAAAAAATCAGAACGTAAGCAGGCTTGAGCTGAAGGACGGCTTAACCGAAACCATGGAAATGCTTGTAGAGCCAGAAATAGCGGCATTTTCAGAATAAACAACAGGATAAATCGTTATGGATACCTTGCAGACCATTGTTCTGGCGCTAATCCAGGGCATTACTGAATTTCTACCCATTTCCAGCTCTGGTCATTTGATATTGCCAGCACAACTGCTCGGCTGGACGGATCAGGGGCTGGCGTTTGATGTGGCGGTTCATATGGGTACGCTGGCCGCTGTCATCGCTTATTTCTGGAAAGACCTGTTTGCCATTGCCAGAGACTGGCTTGGCTTTCTCGCAGGCAAAGGGTCCACGTTTAACAGTCGCCTTGGCTGGTATCTGATATTTGCAACCCTGCCCGCTGTGGTGTTTGGTCTCGCGCTGAAAACGATGGGGCTGGATGAGGCGATGCGTACGGTGGCTGTTATTTCTGGTACTACGCTGATTTTTGGGGCGTTGCTGGGGTGGGCTGACCTGAAGGGTAAGCGTATTCAGCCTCTGGAGCAGGTAACGTTTAAGCAGGCCATGCTGATTGGTTTTGCCCAGGCTCTGGCCCTGATTCCCGGTACATCGCGCTCAGGTATAACCATGACTGCAGCCCTGATGATGGGCTTCACCCGGGATGCCGCCGCCCGCTTTTCATTCCTGTTGTCGATTCCGGTGATTGTGGGGGCGGGTAGCCTGCTGATGCTGGATCTGGTGAAAAGCTCCGTCCCGGTAGACTGGGGAACCTTAATGGTTGGAGCGGTGGTATCTGCTATCAGTGCCTGGATCTGTGTTTATTACTTTCTGGCGTTCATTAACCGGATTGGGTTAATGCCATTTGTCATTTACCGGATGATTCTTGGGGTGGTGTTACTCTGGTTTGTATTTGTCTGAAGAGAATCTGGCGAAATCGGCTGCAATGCAGCCGAGGTTCCATCGTGGGCATTAAAGGTCAGACTTTACTGATTTGATCGTAGGTCTTGTAGAGCACAGCCTCTTCTTTGGCAATCCTTTTGCTCAATGCCTTGATGAGATTATTACAATCTTTCTGAAAGTTCTCAGCGGTATTGTCAGTGGACTCATACAAACTGAAAAAAGCCATGACATCCGCTGAAATCTTGTCCATATCCAGTGCATAGTCCGTTAAGGTGGACTGTAGGTTCTCATTTTTTTGCGCAGCCTCACGTAACACCGGGTAGAGGTACTGGTCTTCCTTGTTTAAATGGGCCAATAACAGTTTCTTGGCGGAGAGTATCAAGCCTTTACCCTTCTGACTGGATACTCCCTCTTCCCTTGCTTTCAGCAGTAAATCACTGATCTGTAAATGTTCGCTTTTGAATTCCTCAACTAACGTAGACATAGATGCTCCCTCCTTGAGCATAACCATTTATATCATTGTAGATCTGCATTTGCTCCTATGCAGGCGCTAACTATTTTGGGAGACGGGCTCGATATGGGGCTCATCTTCAACCTGCATTCTTTGTCCTGGCAGAATAAGATTGGCCAATACCGTCACAATGGCTCCCAGTGCAATACCATTGCCCATAATGGTCTTGAGTGCTGTGGGCAGCTGGCCAACAATTTCAGGTCGATAGGTGACGGCAAGTCCTGCCGCAACCCCCAGGGTGAGCACCATCGTATTTCTGCGTGAGAACTCAATGGATTTGATGATGCCAATACCGCCTGACAGAATCATACCAAACATGATGAGCCCGGCACCGCCGATCACCGGCTGTGGTACGCTGGCGATCAAAGCGCCCAGTTTTGGCAGCAGCCCTGCAGCGACCAGAATACCGCCTGCAGCCATCACCACAAAACGGCTGGCAACACCGGTAACACCCACCACGCCAATATTTTGACTGAAAGAGGTGGTGGCTGTGCAGTTAAATACTCCTGCAATAATGCTGTTCAGACCTTCCCAGCGAATACCCGCGCTGAGTCTTTTGCTGTCCAGATGGGTATTGCAATAATTGGATAGCGCCAGGTAATCACCGGTAGACTCCACCATTGAGACAATATACGCCACACACATGGCAATAATGGCACCTGCGTGGAACTCAATACCAAATTGCAAAGGGGTGGGAATGGCAATGATGGCGGCTTCTGACACACTGGACAGGTCTAATCGACCGAGGGTGAACCAGAGCATGTAGCCGATAATCAAGCCGATGATAATGGCAGCCGCTGAAATAAAACCTTTGCCCCACTGGTTTAAGAACACAACGATGGAGAAAACAGCCATGCCGACACCAAGATTGACCAGGCTGCCATAATCCTCAGCGCCAGCTCCACCCCCAAGCCAGTCAACGGCGACTGGAAAAATGGTCATCCCAATTAAACAGACGACGGTGCCCGTAACAACGGGTGGAAAGAGTTTCCTCACCTGCGGCATGATAAAACTGAGGAGAATTTCAAAAATACCGCCAGCAATGGTCGCACCAATAACCGCAGCAAAGCCGTATTGAAAACCGATGGAAATGGCAACACCGACAAAAGCAAAGCTGGTACCCTGAATGACCGGTAGCTTTGCGCCCAGGTTATATCGCCCCATACCCGTTGCCTGAACAATACTGCCCAGGCCAGACATGAGTAGAGACGCATTAACGAGAATAATGGTTTCCTGAACGGAAAAACCAAGAACGGAGGCAATCACTAATGGAGCGCCGATGATTCCCGGGAGTGCTGATAACAGGTGTTGAAGACCCAGTATCAGACACTTTGCCAGCGGGGGGCGGTCATCAAGTTTGTAATATAGCTCCATCGTTTCCTCCGTTAAAGCACTTGCTTCCAACTCATGGCGTGGCGGCTTAATGCTTATAACTGTTATGTGTAATTATTGATCGGTGAAACTGGATTTTTTCAAACAGGGTTAAGAGATGATTAAATGAACATAATTTTGTTTTTAAGGGTTATTGTTGTTTGTACGAGTTTGTGAGTATTTAAAAGCGCTGGCTGATTTATTTTTTTGATTTGAATCACTGGAAATTGGATTTAACGATAGAATTTTTAATTAATGCTCAGCTTTTAATCATTTTGTTTTGTCTTCGATGCTTTGTTGTACAAAAAACGTGTTTTTGATGAACTTCATATGGGATGCGCAGCCATTTTGAACTGAAGCTCATCGCCATAGCTAAGGCTATGACTCGTCGCTTCGCCTTGTCCAGCAGCCCAAAATGGCTTGCTCGCTATCATAGTTAGAAAGCGGAACTGGTATTACATCGTACTGGCCTCTACATTTGCCATAAATAGATTCCAACGACAAAAGTACTTCGTGTGCCAGCATTGGCCATGGCGATCTGGAAAGCCGAGCTTGAAGACGCGTTGAATTTCTGAGCGATTCACACGTCAGTTTACGTTTACAAAATATCCGGGTTAGCTGGCACGAAAAAAGCTGCCGTTGTCGTGAACAGAATCAAATTCCCGTTGTCTACTCGCAGGCAAGGCAACTTAATATCGCTAATCGGAGGTGTGCTGTGAGTGCAATTATCAACTGGGGATTTGGTTTCTTCCTGACGGACTATGCTGGCATGTCAGCATCAGTGTTCAGATCGATAATGTCGATGTTCTGATGTTTCAACGACAGGGCGGGGTTTGACTCCGTCCCTGCCCATTCAGGTTTACTGACCTGAAGTCAGCCTGGTAAACATCCGGTTAACCTGACGGTTAATTTTGGAAGGCAAGGTGGGCTTCTTCGGAATTTTTTGCGTCCCCGGGGATGGCGACCATATCGAACCAGATGCCCGCGCCTTCTTTAGGCGTCAGGGCATTCTCTTCGATGGTATTTTTCAATAATCAGGAGTGACTCAACTGAGTCGCTACACCCCCAGCCATCAAGTTGATGAAAACGAAGGGGGGGGGGGGGGGGACGATAGCAACATGGTCTGGTGAAAGCCAATATTGCTGTTGGGGGCAGTGATGGCCTTTATTCATTGCAGCGTGTATTGAGGAGGTGATAGATTCTGCTCCCTTATGGTTCACTTCTTATGCACTGATGTCTACTCAGCTTTTCATTCTGCCCTCAGAGAATTCAGAAATCCATTCGTTACTTGCGTCTCTGGCGCAACAGTTAGGTACTGAATTTCACACGAACCCTGTTCAGCCTGAGGAAGGCACTCTGCTGATCAGTGATTCGGCAGGCATGGTCTCGGTTCAACGTGTCGACTCCAAAGATAAACCCATTACGGTTGATTTTGTTGGCGGGAAAGCGGGGCATCGGCGTAAATTTGGTGGTGGCAAAGGGCAGGATATTGCCAAAGCGGTGGGGTTGAACAAAGGTGTAAAGCCTTCCGTACTGGATGCTACCGGGGGGTTGGGGCGCGATGCTTTTGTTCTGGCCAGCCTTGGATGCAAGGTTACCATGATTGAACGGTCTTCGGTTGTTGCAGCGCTTTTGGAAGACGGTTTACGTCGTGCGTTGGCAGATGCGGATGTATCACCCATTGCAGAACGGATGTCGTTACTTAAAGGCAATGCCATTGATTTGATGATATCGACAGACAATAAATACGACGTCGTTTATCTTGATCCCATGTTTCCACATCGGGAAAAGTCGGCTTTGGTCAAAAAAGAGATGCGACTGTTTCAGGACTTGCTGGGTGATGATCCGGATGCTGATCAGTTACTGATACCCGCACTGGATATCGCCCGATATCGTGTTGTGGTGAAAAGGCCAAAGCTTGCCCCGGATCTGAATGGCCAGGAGCCTACCTATCGGCTGGAAGGAAAATCCTGCCGCTATGATATTTATGCTCTGAAGGCTTTCAGTAGCTGAAAACCCATTTACATTCCCACCCTGCGGGGCGGGAGTGAAAAGGTCTGCTCTTATTTACTCTCTTGTTCCCCAGAACTTTTGCTAACGCCAAAACGACTGGTCTGGTCAATACTGTGCCGTATTTCAGTGGTTAGCAGAAAGTGAGCCTGATCGGCAATCTTCTGAATGTTGTCACCATACACCAGCTTATTGGTCTGGGTGATTTCCAGAACACCATGATCTCCCATCTGGGCAATGAAGCTTCTGAACAGTGATTTGTCAAAAAACTCAGGGGCGTTCAGACCATGAATAATGGACAGTCTCTGTGCGAGAACACCACTTTGGTGCTCAAGGGCTTCTGCTTCAATATTACCGCTGCCGTTGCGCAGCAGCAGGCTGATAACCATGTAGAAGCGTTCCAGTGTCTGCACAATAGAGCGGGACATCACATTCAGCATGATGTATTCAGAAGTGGATGGGTCTGGCTGGAAGAAGCACACGTCTCCATTATCATCATTGCCTTGAGTTATCAGGCCTTCCTCTACAAGACAATCCAGCCACTTCTGGACAATGGCCAGAGCTTCATGCTGAGTCCATTGCAGGAACAGTTCAACCTGCAGGTAGGGGTAGAGAATCGCACTGATGCGCAGAATCTCTTTTCTTGTAATGCGGGCACTGTTGACAAAGAAGCAACTGATCAGTGAAGGGATGGCAAAAATGTGAAGAACATTGTTGCGATAGTACGTCATGGAAATGGCTGTCTTCTCATCCATGCTGATAATATCGCCCAGTGCATCTGTCTTTCTCTGGACCAGCTGCAGGTTTTCCACATAGTGGATCATGCTGCGGGCATCCAGGTCAGTCATGGCCATCCGGTCACTGTAAGGTACCATAGACAATAGTCGTGTATAGCCGTCCAGCTGGCGAATCAGTTCCTCTTCACCCAGTGCATGTCTTGGAGAAGAGAGAAGGGCAATAGCGACCAGATTGACAGGGTTGATCACGGCAGCGGAATTGATTCTGCCAGCCAGCATATCACCCAGGTTGGAGGTGGTTTTAACCAGCCACTCAGGCTTATCTTCACTGCGGATGCTGTCTTTCCAGTGTGGAACCTCTTTATTCAGGAAAGAACCAAGGTCAACAGGCTCACCAAAGGTAATCCAGGCTTTACCAAACTCATTTCTCAGGGCTGCCAGTGTGCGGACGATATCCATCGGGGACTCGCTTTTCTTGGTTTCACCACGAAGCTCACCCAGATAGCTGGCCATTTCCAGCAGCTTTTCATAACCGATGTATACCGGAACAAAAGCCAGAGGCTTTCGATTATCACGCAGGAAGCTGCGTACGGTAATGGAGAGCATGCCGGTTTTAGGCGTCAGTGTACGACCTGTTCTGGAGCGGCCACCCTCGATGAAGTATTCGGTGGCAAAACCTTTGTTGGTCAGGGTGTACATGTATTCATGAAATACAGTGCTGTAAAGAGGATTGCCCCTGAAGGTCCGGCGCATAAAGAAGGCACCACTCTTGCGCAGGATGGTTCCCACTACCGGCATGTTCAAATTGATGCCAGCCGCAATGTGGGGGGGCGGTAACCCTTCATAGAACAGTACATACGACAGAAGCAGGTAGTCGATATGGCTTCTATGGCATGGAATATAAACAATGGTGTGCGTTTGAGCGAGCGCCTTCAATGGCTCCATGTGGTTAACTTTTACACCACTGTAGAGCTTGTTCCAGAACCAGGTCAGAATAATGTCCAGGAACCGGATGACCGGCATTGAGAAATCAGAAGCGATTTCATTGGCGTATTTCCGTGCTTTCGCCTCCGCTTCAACCAGCGTGATTTCCCGGGCTGCGGCTTCTGCGGCAATGGCTGTCTGGATTCTGGGCGTATGAATCAGGCTATTCACCAGCATGCGGCGATGGGAGAGGTCAGGCCCCAGTACCGAGGCTTTTTTCTGTCGGAAATGAACCCGTAGAATCCGGTTTACCTTGCGAACACTGCGTGCGTGGTTTTGACTGTCACCAATGATGTCCTGAAGTGATAATGCCGGGCTGAAATAAACCATGGTCTGTCGACCGTGAAGCAGCGTCGCCATAAACTTGCGGAAACGACCGCCCAGACTGAAGTTCCAGTCAAACAACAGTTTAAAGGCTGACTGCTCTTTCTCGGGTGAGCGTCCCCAGAGGATGGTGACCGGGACCAGCTGTACATCCTGGTGATGTTCTTCCACCTGGCGAACCAGTTGCGCCAGAAGTTCCGGTGGTTCCGGGCGCTCCCTTTGCAGGATCAGGCCTTCATACTGGCTCAGAAAGAAGTGAGCCTTGCTTTGTGGGTGTTCCGGGTCACTGACCTTGTAAATAGGTTTATAGGGTCTTGGCAGGTTCGCTTTTATGCATTCACCTTCAAGCACCATGAGGTCTGTCAGAGAGCGCTGGTGTATAACATAAACCACCGGTTTGCCGGGCTGCAAATGCAGGGCTTCGGGGTTGTTGTTTTCAACCGTGGTACGAACCCACGTAGAAAGGAGTTTTCTCAAGCTATGGAAAACATAGCGATTCAGGGTAATGGGTTTCAGCATGGAACTGGCTCTTGGCCTGCATCCGTCAGTAAAGGAGACAAGAATCGTTCAGAAGACTGGTCCGATGAACCCGTAGCAGGCCTCTGGCTTAAGAGTAAAACAACGACTCTCAAGTCTGTGGTGAATTAGCCGGGCATTTTAGCCTGATTACCGGCGGTTACGCAAAATATTCACTTTGAGTCAATGGAGGTGGTTGAAACGTTGCTTGGGCTGCGTCGGATGGAGCAGCAACTGGGAATACGGGGTAACTATTTTTCAGCCCTCTGGCAGAGTCTGTTTCGGAGAGAGCGGTAATCTCTGAGTTCAGGCTCGGAGCCAGGGTTGTCGTGACTCGGCAATGTTGTTTGATGCCTTTATATTTTTAATTATCTGTTCTGCATAACCGTTATCTATTAGCCACTGGTGCACAGTTTGCCCTTTGATTTTATTCATAACCGTGCCTAATTGGTTTTGGCAGACACCCAGGCTGGAAGGCAGCCAAGCTGCTCTCCATTTATAAAGCGTTAGGCCATTTGATCAGGCTTTCCTGCCCGTTTTCATCCAGCTGCCACCACTCGTCCATATCTGCACCTTCCTGCCAGGGGCCGGAGTTACAGCGGACTGCGTTGTGACAATACGCCTGAAGGCTTTTAGCGCACTGGGTATCATCCTGCCAAAGCGTGCCAGTGGTTTTAAACCAGATGCTGGTCCAGGCTTTACCCACGGCCTTTTCAACAATCATGACCGGAATCCTTTTGCCCTGAAAGGTGACTTCCAGGTCATGAACCACGTTGCCACTGTTTAAGGTAGCAACGTTATCAAAAGTATCGCTCAACCAGCCGGTAATAGTCTCCAGAGAGGTGTTCCTGGCATAAACTTCGATATCATCAATTTCAGTACTGCTCATTTTTTAAAACGTCATTTGTCGGCTAGCAAGTGCCTAAGTATACCCTTATAGATTTCCTGCAGGGTATCAAGATCTTCTGCCTTAACACATTCATTCACTTTATGGATGGTGGCATTAACAGGACCAAGCTCTACGACCTGTGCCCCCGTTGGTGCAATGAAGCGGCCATCAGACGTACCACCGGATGTGGACAGCTCCGTTGTCATTCCGGTGACTTCAAGAATGGCCTTATGAGTGGCGTTTACCAATGCGTCCGGGCGGGTTAAAAATGGCTGGCCACTCAGGTGCCAGTCAATATCGTATTCCAGTTGATGATTATCCAGAATAGTCTTAACTCTTTCCTGAAGTTGCTCTGCGGTGACTTCAGAAGAGAACCGGAAGTTGAAATTCACCTGGCACTCTCCGGGAATGACATTGCTGGCACCGGTTCCGGCATGAATCTGCCAGATCTGAAAGCTGGTGGGAGGAAAGAATTCATTGCCTTCATCCCAGGTCTCTCCAGTCAGGTCAGCAATGGCCAGTGCCACTTCATGCACCGGATTTCGAGCAAGGTGAGGGTATGCCACATGGCCCTGAATCCCCTTAATGGTCAGGTGGCCATGGAGTGAGCCTCTGCGGCCATTTTTAACCACATCACCAACAACATGGGTGCTGGAAGGCTCACCAATCAGGCACCAGTCGATTTTTTCCTTTCGTGCTTCAAGATGCTCAATCACTTTTACTGTGCCATTTTTGGCCGGGCCTTCTTCATCACTGGTGATCAGAAAGGCAATTGACCCTTTGTGATCAGAGTGGTCTGCCAGAAAGTCTTCGCAGGCCGTAACCATAGCGGCCAGGCTACCTTTCATATCCGCAGCGCCACGGCCGTGAAGCATGTCATCAATCACAGCAGGCTGAAAAGGCGGGTTGTCCCACTGTTCTACCGGGCCGGTTGGCACGACGTCGGTGTGGCCGGCAAATGCCAGAACCGGGCTTTGATCGCCCCTGCGAAGCCAGATGTTTTCAACCTCCCCAAAACGGAGTCGCTCAACCTTGAACCCAAGAGGCTCAAGACGGCTTATCATCAGCTCCTGACAACCCTCATCTTCAGGGGTGATGGAAGTACGACTAATCAAGTCCATTGCTAATTCGAGGGTTTTTGATGTCATTTTCAGAGAGTCTGTCATTTATTGTTCTGGTGAGAGTTCAGTTGAACCACATTGGAATAGGCAGTTTAGCATTTATCGTCAGTGACTGGTTGCTTAAGCCAGCTGAGAATTTCTCGGGTGAACGGTCGCTCTATTTCGGAATGGAATTCTGAAAAAACCTTTACCAGCCGTTTGCGGGTAAAGTCTGAAAAGTTCCGTGTCCCTTCTTCGGTAAAATAGAGCAGGTTATCGTCTATAGCTGCAGCCAGTTCTGCGCCACAAAGCGCTGAGACTACTTGCTTGAAGCTGGCATGACCATCGAATTGACCTTTTTGCTGGTATAGCTCCGATAGTGTTGCCAGGGGAATCATGGAGAGCCTGGGCTGAATCATCGGGTTGACGGCATGCCCGCTGCACCATTCACTGATTTGCCATGGGCGACCCGTGAAGGTATAGAGTCGGAGGCGGCTCTTTAGCCAGTCTGTATCATTAACCGGATAGTTATCCCAGAGAAATGGTTTGCGCTGGAAGTGGTCAGACATCGCTTCCAGGCCGGCCTGATCATAACCCAGGGAGATAACATGGTCACCGGTCCAGAAAATATCAAAGCGGGGGTCGAGGTACTGCCCAAGATCTGACCAGTAATTTTCTGGCATGGTGCCATAAACTCTCTGCAGTAATGGGTCTTTTGAATAGTAAGTGCCCACTATAATAATTTGCTCTGCGTTGCTTTCCCCGGCAATAAACTCAGCAATATCAGCTTGTGCTCTTGCCAGGTTATCAATCTCATTACTGAAGTCGTCGAAGAGGATGCACAGTATTTCCGGGCTGAGTTGATTAATGCTGGAGATTTTTTCTTTCAGCTGCTGGCGGTTTTTCTTATTCAACGCTTGTACATTGAAAGGTGTGAGCCCAACACCAAATCGAACGTTTTTTTCCCTGAGCCCTGACCCCAAAGCGTTAAGGGCATTGAACCCGGATTCTGGCCAGGCGTGATTCCATTGCTCTCGAAGGTATGGATCATTTTTCGGGGCATAGATATAAAAGTCGAAGCCTTTTTGGGCACAGAAGGTGGCATAGGCATCCCTTGCTTCCCAGGACCACCGGTTTTCTTGATCATAGAGACCTTCGATTACGCCATACCTGAATGCCATTTGCGGATATTTCCCTGTTTACATGAAGTTCAATTGACAGCTAAACCAGAGGTTAAACCATAGCCTAAGATGTCTTCTGTTTGTACTCACAAAGGTCTTCAATAATACAGCTGCCGCACTGGGGCTTTCTGGCTTTGCAAACATAACGACCATGAAGGATAAGCCAGTGATGGGCATCCATCAGAAACTCTTTGGGAACGAGCCTTACCAGTCGCTTCTCAACCTCCAGTACATCTTTTCCCGGGGCGATACCGGTTCGATTGGATACCCGGAAGATATGAGTGTCCACCGCCATGGTTGGTTGATTAAAAGCGGTATTTAAAACGACATTGGCTGTTTTTCTGCCAACACCGGGCAGAGCTTCCAGGTCATTCCGGTTATCCGGAACAATACTGTTGTGCTTTTCAATCAGAAGCTGGCAGGTCTTAATGACATTTTCTGCCTTGGCGTTAAACAGTCCAATGGTTTTTATATACGCTATCAGGCCGTCAACTCCCAGGGCTAGAATTGCCTCCGGCGTATTGGCAACCAGGTAGAGTTTATCCGTGGCTTTGTTAACACCCACATCCGTTGCCTGTGCAGAGAGTATAACGGCCACAAGAAGTTCAAATGGCGTGCTGTAATTAAGCTCTGTCGTTGGGTTTGGGTTTGCGTCCCTGAGCCGGGTAAATATCTGTGTACGTTTTTCCTTATTCATCCTTTGACCAGTAATAAGATGTTTAAAAATCAGCAAAATAAAGTGAATTATGCACAGTAGGAAGGGCACTAAGAAGTTTTTACTGTGAAAATGCCACTATTTCGAGTGAGGTAGTCATTTTCACAGTTTGGATATAGCACTAATAATCATTTTTGTTATCAGATGCTGGTGGCGGTAGTGTCTGGTTGTTCTCTGCACTACTAACGGCGAGCTGGTTGCGGCCAGCCTCTTTCGCTTCATACAAGGCGGTGTCGGCATCTTTCAGAAGCACGTCGTGGTTGGTTTCTGCATTGTACCGAGTGGCTATACCCATAGAGATGGTGACATTTCCCAGGGACTGACCATTAAACTGCATACCCTGACTGGCAATCCGGGCTACCAGCATGCTGCCAAGCTCCCGGGCGGTTTCCTGATCAGTGTCTGGGCAGACAATGCAGATTTCTTCGCCACCAAATCGGCAGACCAGATCGGCTTCGCGGGTTGACTGCTTTAATTCCATCGCTACCTGTTTTAAAACGTAGTCGCCGGCATCGTGGCCAAAGGTATCGTTAAAGCGCTTGAAATGGTCCAGGTCAATCATTATGACGGATAACACTTCCTTCTGGGTTTCTGCACTGTATGTGTGCTGTTCCAGGAAATCCATCATATGGCGTCGGTTAAACAGGCCGGTCAATGGGTCGCGGATGGCCTGCTGCCTCAGGTCTTCACGGAGTCTCATGTTGGCTAGTGCCAGGCCAATCTGTTCAGCCATGGATTCCGCTTTGGCGATATTGAGCTCAAGGTTTTGCTGGTCATGGTAGTTGAGGTGCAGTACGCCCAGTGTTTCACCCTGGGCAACCAGCGGGATGCAAACCTGATAAAGGTCGTTTTCTTTAATGCTATGGCGACAGCGAATTTCCAGTCCATCTTCAACGCTGAAATGCGTGTGTCCTTTGAGCAGAGACCAGCAATCACTGGGCTCAAAGCGTTCGCTGCCTTGCCACTGTTCACCCCACTGAGTGATCACATCCAGTCGATTCCTTGATGATTTGATCAGGGTTATGGCGCCACCACAGCATCCGGGTAATAAGTGTTTGGCAATAGGATGAACCACATTGGCTGCACTATCCACGGTGGTACAGGCAGACATCAGGCTACCGAGGCGTTGCATCAGGCTGAGTTCATGGGTTCTTTCCTTGACCTCGGTTTTCAACAGTTCCCTTTCTCGCCTGGCCTGTTTGTCCAGCATGGCGCTGAAGAAACGGGTGATCATAATGACCACAAAAACACCCAGTAAGCTGATGAGTACTACCCAAATCCAGATCCAAAGCAGTTCATCTGTGAACAGGTTCAGGGCCACTGCGGTGCGTATAATATAGGTTTCGCCCTTGTCGGATATATTACTGGCTGACTCGTGACCATGTTCGCCACTGTGATTGTGGTCATTGGTGTCAATATTCACTTTCAGTGCGTAATACATCAAGTCAAACCCTTTGGTGTGACTGTGACGGGTGGATGATCCGTAACCCTGTTTCAGAGCTTCTAATACTTCCGGGCGACTCCCATGATCTTCCATCTGATCGAGTTCATGCCTGGCCACCTGGGAGTCACCAATCACAGCACCCTCATCATTGATAATGGTGACCCGGATGTCAGCACTGCCACCAATATCGGTAGCAATGACATCAAAATCGAAATGATCATCACCATGAAGCTCAATATCATCCCTGATCATGCGCGAGGTTATATCGGCGACCTGCTTGAGTTTGATCTGGTAACTTTCCAGCAGGATGTTTTTGAAATGAAGGGTCAATGATGACAGGCTGGCGGTGAGCACCAGAGTCATCAGAATGGCCGGCATGGCCAGAGTGGTGGATTTACGGAACATGGCAACTTCCCTGTTGACCATTGACTGAGGGTTGCTCAGTGAATTATTGGTTGATAATTGTTCGAAAGCTCTATTCAGTATTGCAAAGATTTTCCGGTTGGGAATTGCCAGATTTTTGGCAAACAGGGCGTTACTCTCGATTTAAACGGCCCTGCTGTCAGAATGGAATGTATTAGGATATGAAGGAGTTACATGCGGAATGTCATGACCAGGCCAATATAGTTCCGGTCTTCATCCTGATTCTGTACTCGATAGAAGGTTGGAGCAAAAGCCAGCCGGATATCCAAATCCTCCATAACTGGCTCTTCTCGGTCACCGTTGATCCAGCTGTCAATACTATCAACAGGATCCAGAAAGAACAGGGCGGTAGAACCCAGGCCTGAAGAACCCCATACCAGCCTGTCATTGTCTACAATCGAACGTTTTTTCTGAAACGCCCACTCTCCATAGAGCCAGCCACCAACAGGCGTTACGATGATGTCCTGAATGGAAGGTACTTCAGCGATGGCTTCAATGCCGTATTCCCAGTAGAAGGTAGACATCAGGAAAGAATAAACAAACGAGTTCCACTGGTTGTAACCGGATTCCCGGGCAACGATGTAGTAAACACCACCGAAGTAAGGGTGAGTTACGTAGTTAAGAAACCAGTCGTCCTCGTCCATCACAGGCCCTGAACTGACATTATCCCACCATTTTTTGTGGAATTGCTTCATCTCGGCCTTATCCCAGTTAGTAAAGGATTCAGGCATTACGGCCAGAGCGGCTACGACACCGACCCCAAGACCAAACATTAATTTAGTCTGACCCCATAAGCGGGCCTGATCTTCTTCTGGGTTCTCGTCAAACAGGGTAATAGCCCAGGGAGAGCGCTCTTCATTAAGAGAAAACTCAAAATCGGGGGCTGAGTCAGATTCTGCTGCAATTTCAGGAGCAGATCCATTGGCCTGAGCAAAGCCGGATAGCATGATCAGACCAGATAAAAACACTGGCAATATTCGGTTAAGCATCATCATTCATTAGTGAGGTGCTGGAGGTCGGTTAAATACCGCCCTGAAAATCGGAATCCATTAAGGCAAGCGCCCTTTTGCTGGATGAAAGGCGAAGAGTCTATAGATTTTTCCGTTATTAATCGACTGGGATTTATCGGTATGGAAGGTCGGGAAGACCGTTTATCGGGCGATGAATCAGCTTATTATATTGAGCTGTCGGATTTATGACTCAGTCCAGGATTGAAACTCAGAATTTATGAATATTTGGACGGCCGAAAATAAGCACGTGCTACATTGAATTAGAAAAGCAGTATAAGGATGTATTGTGATTAATAAGCAGCGGTACCTGTTCGTCGTCACAGGTTTGTTAATAATCGGTGGGCTCTTTTCCACAACAAGGGCATTAGCCGTTCCCCCTTCCCCTGCTCATGAGAGCGTTCCGCTAACCCGGTATTGGAATATCATTGCTGACCATCTTGCCCAACACCTTATCTCCAGAGGAAGGCTGGGTAAAAATACCATTTATGTTGATGAAAAACATACTGCTTCAGCGGTGGGTCAATACCTTGAGAAGCAGTTATCTAGGTCATTGGAAAAATCGGGTGGAAGGGTGGTCGTTCCGACCAGGGCCCGTTATGCCATAGAGTTGGATGTTGAGGTTAATGAGCGATCGGATGGTCGTGGGACGGCATATGCAGATGGTCGTGACGACATTGACCAGCTCTGGATGATACAGGAACTTAATGCTATCTATTCGGGGCAGTATGCCCATTATGAGATGCTGCCGCTGGCAATGAATCAGCCGAGGCATGTAAATCCTCTTGCTGGCTCCGATACGGAAATAATAATAACCGCCCGAATTATGGAAAGAGGCTGGATTCGTCTATCACAAAACTATGCATTCTATTTTACGGCTGAAGTTCTGAGGCCTGATCATGAATTCAAATATGAAAAAAAGCTAAAAGCTGAAAATGATTTTGAAATTGATGCGTTCAGGGAGTTTAAGACGCATCACAGAGGTTTTCTGGATTACCAGGATAAGCTGGATGCTGATGTTCAACAGCTGATTAACCGTTATTAGTTTTGCTACTGTACTTCCTGCTGGTGGACTGGGTTGAAAGTGCAATGACGTGGCGTTAATTAATCTGGGACATTGGTTTTAAAAAATGGCATTCTGCTGACTGAAAAATCCTGAGGAAATTCAGGGATAACAACGACAATGTCAGTCAGCAGGTAAGCGACATGAGTACAAAATTTGAATTTACCCCAATGCCGGATGAGACGGGTCATTTTGGTGAGTATGGGGGATCCATGGTTCCTCCGGCGCTTGAAAAAGCCATTGCTGATGTAACCGCTGCTTACGAAACGATCCGAAAAGATCCGTCCTTCCGAAAAGAACTCCATACCCTGTACAAACATTATGTTGGAAGACCAAGCCCGGTCTTTTTCGCCAAGCGGCTTTCTGATGCCATTGGTGGCGCAAAAATCTATCTCAAACGTGAAGATTTGAATCACACTGGCGCTCATAAAATCAACCATGCCATTGGTGAAGCGCTTCTGGCCAAATACATGGGCAAGAAGAAAGTGGTTGCTGAAACTGGCGCCGGACAACACGGTGTTGCCATGGCAACAGCCTGTGCGCTGGTGGGGATCGAGTGCGAGATTCACATGGGGCAGATTGATATTGAAAAGGAAGCACCCAATGTGACTCGAATGAAAGTACTGGGGTGTAAGGTGGTTCCCGTGACTTTTGGTACCCGCACCTTGAAAGATGCGGTAGACAGTGCTTTTCAGGCTTATCTTTCCGATCCGGAGAGTCAGCTTTATGCCATCGGCTCAGTGGTTGGTCCTCACCCTTTCCCCATGATGGTGCGCGATTTTCAGCAGATTATTGGTGAAGAAGCCAGAGATCAGTTTCAGGAAATGGAAGGGAGACTGCCTGATTATGTGATGGCCTGTGTTGGCGGTGGCAGTAATGCTATTGGCCTCTTTACCGCTTTCCTGAATGATCAGGGTGTAAATATCGTGGGAGTGGAACCTGCCGGTAAGGGGCTTGATACCGGTGAGCATGCGGCCACGATGACATTGGGTAAACCCGGCGCTATTCACGGCTTCAAATGTTATGTATTGCAGGATGATGAAGGCGAGCCACTGCCTGTACATTCCATTGCCTCTGGTCTGGATTATCCCGGTGTCGGCCCCCAGCATAGCTACTTGAAAGACATTGGACGTGTAGAGTATCAGAGTGCAACCGATCAGGAGTGCCTGGATGCGTTTATGACACTGTCGCGCAAAGAGGGCATTATTCCCGCTTTGGAAAGTGCCCATGCGGTTGCTTATGCCATGAAACTGGCTAAAGAGTTATCACCGGAGCAGAGTATTCTGGTGAACCTCAGTGGTCGGGGGGATAAAGATCTGGATTTTGTAGTGGAGCGATTAGGGCTGTAGGCCTTCAAATACCCAGAGCCCCTTCGGGCTCTGGGCTGTGTATTAATGGTCTGTGTTGTCAATTGCTGCAACCACACCGGTTCGGATGCCTACATAAGCAGCACCATTTGGGCCTAACACCACCGGTGCAGTAACACTGGATAAGGTGTCTGCAATGCCTCCACTGCCTGTACCGATCAGACGGTCAAACTTCTCTTCACCCGTATCAAAATCCACGGCAGTTAGATACCAGCCACCCAAACGATCTTTATCATTCTGTTTTTTGAAGGTGTAGAAATAGAGTATGCCATTATCAGTGGACAGTATTGGCAGTGATTGAGAGAGTAACTCAGAGTTCCAGGTGACATCACAGCCGCTACGATCTTCCCGTACATCGATGCGCATCACGCCGGGAGAGGTTTCCAGGGCATTGCCGGAATAAACATGTCCATAGTCGTTTTGTACCACCATGGCATTGCCATATACCAGAATGGAATTTTCGGTAGCACTTTCTCCGGGGTTGAAGAGTGGGATTTTGCACACTTCCCGATTGCCTTCAATATCCGAGCTACGGCGGTATACCATCAAGTGGGTTGACGGTGAGCCGTCATCGGCAATCGTTACCAGGTCGTCACCAATCAGTGTAGGAGAAGTGCCTGAACCGAAAGAGAGGGTGCCCGGTTTCTGGGCTTCACCCCGGTCGTAGGGCATACGCCAGTTCCAGTAAGGCTTGCCGGTTTCAGTATTTATGTTGAATTGATACAGAGCGTGTGTGGAGACTATGTAGACACCTTCTTTATCAACCGCAAAGGAGTTTTGAATAACCTCCTCATTGCCTTCCATTTTGTAGGTATGGAATGCTCCGGTTTTCTTGTCGCGGTAGCCGGTATAGCCATTGCTGGTAACAAACCAGAGGTTTCCTTCCCAGTCTGGCATGACATCATGGATATTACTGCCTTCAGGCAAAATGTCACTGATGTCATATTCTTCAGCAACGACCCATTCAGGTTGCTTGCCTGACTCATCCAGCTCCAGAATTTTGATGGTGTTGTCTGCTGGCGCGAGAATAGGGCGGTCTTTGTGATCAAGATGAAAATAACCACCACCACTGTTGTCCCCAGAGGTTTTCATGGGCATATCGTATTGGGCGATGGTTTCCAGTGTATCGGGATCCAGAAGATGCAGCTCCACGCCGGTCAGTTTGATGCTGACGGTAATCAGACGACCTTTAGCGTCAAAGGCAATATTAGGCGCAACGCCGACAATTGAGCTGAAGTTACGATGAATGGCTCTGGTGTTTTCCCCTAGCGGGCCTGGGTAATCTGTGATGTTTCGATTGTAAGATCCACCGTGCATGCTGCTGCGCTGGGATTCAGCCAGCCAGGGGTGATCCGGCTGCAATGCGCCCGGCATTGGTTGAGCTACCGCCGGTGAACCCAGTTCGACAGGTACTTCATTTTCGGTAACTTTTAAATAGGCGTATGCAGAGGCTGCAGTCAGGGCTGCAATGCCCAGGGCAATTCTTGTTTTAGAAAACGTCATAGGATCTTCTTCTTGTTATTAGTTATTCAGGCTGTCGCTAATTTAGCAACTTCCACTTTCACCGGAATGCCATGTACGACAGCGTTTCCGGTCAGTTCATCAATGACCTTTTCATTAGTGATGTCATTCAGGCTGACCCCGGCGTGTGCTTCAGCCACTTTGATTTGGGTTCCCTGACGGTTATGTCCCCAGGCATGGGGCATGCAGACGACTCCGGGCATGATGTCTTCTGTGATCTCTACAGGTAGTTCAATACGCCCAACCACAGAACTGACGGCGACAGTGCTTTCCTGATTGATTCCCCGTTTAGCAGCGTCTTTGGGATGTATTAGAAGGTTACAAACCGGTTTCCCCTTAACCAGACGCTGGCTGTTGTGCATCCACCCCAATGTACGGCTGGTTAGTCGACTAATAATCGTCAGGTCGTATTCGGATGAATCTGTGGGCTTACTCACTTGTAGTGGCGTAATAAACCGGGATTTTAGTCTTGGGAGGTCGTTGACCAGAATGTCTGGAGCCAGATCGATTTTAATATCTTTGGTAAAGAGTCGTTCTGGCAGACAACGTTCCAAATGGCCAAGAAATACACCACCTGGGTTGTCTTTCAGTTTTTTCAGGGTTAATGCATCTTTTTTGAACGGGTTAAGACCCGGGCCATAAGGACCAAAGCGCAGGCCAAGGTCAATAATACGTTCAGGAGTAACGGTTTTTTTGACCAGACTGGTGGCTGTTTTGACTAACGCTTTTGAAAGAGGGTTTTTAGCCCTTAACGCGAGGATTCTGGAAAAGAGCTCACGCAGGATTTCGAAGTCGGTATAGCCCTCGCCTTCCGGCTTAAACAAGCGAGGTGAATATTTTGCCCAATTGATGGTGTCGTACAGATGGTAATACATGTCGTAGTGACTTTTTTCAAAAGGGCCGACAGGAGGCAGGATGACATCGGCATGCCGGGTAGTTTCATTCAGATAAGGGTCGACGGACACCATGAAGTCCAGTTGATCAAACGCGTCTTCAAGCCCTTTACCATTGGCCATTGAAAGGGCAGGGTTGCCACCAATGGCAATCAATCCTCTTATTTGGCCTTCCCCTGGGGTGGTGATTTCTTCGGCCAGTACACACAGAGGTAACTCACTGCTGAATTCCGGGCGACTGCTGACACGGCTGCGATAGCGATCCCAGCTACTTTCTGAAAGTGAGAGTGAGTCGATTGCCGTGTTTGGGAACATCATACCGCCCGGCTCATCCATATTGCCGGTGATGATATTGACAACCTGCATCAGCCATTGGCAAAGGCCGCCAAACTCCACCATGGAGACCCCGGTCCGGCCGTAACAGATGGCAGATTCAGCGGTAGCAAACTCCATTGCCAGTCTCTCAATGATGTCTACGGGAATACCAGTAACTTCTACAATGTCGTTGATCTCAAAATCATCAAACAGGTGTTCAGTGATCTCCCAGCCTTTTATATGAGAGCCAAGCCTTCCGGGTGTAGCCAGACCTTTGGCAAAGATCGTTTTGATGAGACCTATCAAAAACAGGGCATCAGTGTTGGGGCGGATAAAGTGGTGTTCGCTGACGTGAGATGCGGACTCATTCCTCCGTGGATCAATGAGTACAGTCTTGCCACCACGCTTGTGGATATCAACAAATTTTCGCTGTGGATTGGCACCGGTGGACATCATGGCGCCGTTCGAAACTCTTGGGTTGGTGCCCAGCATTAAGTAGTAGTGAGTACGATTAATATCCGGAACGGTACCGAAAAACTGGTGTCCCAACATAAAATGCCAGACAAAGTTGTGAGGCATCTGGTCAACCGTGGAGCCGGTATAGATATTTTTTGAGCCGAGAATTTTTCTCAGTGGCGCTACGCCCAGAAGTGCTCCAACGTTATGAGCGGTGCTGCGACCACAGTAGGAGCCGACAGCATCTTTACCGTATTGACTCTGGGTTTTAACCATTTGTTCAGCAGCGTAATCAAGCGCTTCTTTCCAAGAGACTTCCTGCCATTCACCATTAGTTTTACGAAGAGGTCGCTTGAGGCGATCGGGGTCAGTATGAACATCCTGCAATCCGGTCGCTTTTGCACAGATATTCCCTTCGCTCAGGACATCATTGGGGTCTCCTTTGATGGAAAGGATTTTGTCCCCTTCGTATTCCACGGCGATACCGCACATGGTTTCGCACAGATGACAGGTACGAAAATGGGTGTTGCTCATGACTGCTGATCTCTTATTGCTTTTATAGACAGCAGGTATCTGCTGATTAATCATTTCTTATTAATCAGAGATCATAAGCATACCGGCTTATTTAATCAAACGTTATTAAGTTGTAGGTTCTGGCTGGGAAATAATATCCACGATGCTTTGCACCAGCGTCTGGTGGAAAAATTGCCGACCGACCTCTTCTTCTGTATAGAAATAACGAGCAAGGCCGTGTATCAACAAGCAGTCGATCAGGGCGAATCGTGCATGGATTGACTGTTCTGAGATACCGTTAACAAAGGGCGATAGCAGTGATTGTATACGTTTGGCTTCAGCCCGAAGTTCTGGACGTTGCAGGCGCAGCTGACTGTACTGCTCCGAAACCATCAGCTGGCTGTGAATCTTTAAAAACTCTCTGACGCCTGATTCGGGGCTCAATTTTTCGGCCAGTGGTGCCACGATGACATCAACTACCTGATGCAATGTCCATTGTTCCTCCTTCTGCAGCTGATCAATCAGAGTGGAACGATATTCTGAGATTACCCCGGAATGTTTATTCAGAACAGCATTGATCAGTCCCGCTTTATCCTTAAAGTGGTATTGCAGGGCACTGCGGTTTTTGACGCCAGAGGCTTTCAGGACATCAAACAGGCTGGTGCTTTCCAGGCCTTTCTCGGCAAACAGCATCTCAGCGGCATCAACCAGCTTCTGGCGGGTGAATTGGGTATCTTTGCGCAAGGGAAAACATCCTTATCTGACTTCGAGGCTATTTTCATACAGGCAGATAATATGAACAAGTTTATGCATCAGGAAGTATGGCCGACGCATAAAACAGGATAAGCCTGTTTTTCGAAATACCACGGACATAAACAGAAAACCCGGTGAACTTTCCAGGGGGCGGAATGTGAAACCTCAGGTAACTTCAACGCTGCTGGCAGTGTCTCTAACGCTATCAGCCTCTTCGTTACTGGCTGAGGTGATAACGGAAGATTTTGCAGGTGATGAGCTTTCCAATGAAGCGCTTCTCTCTTTGAGTCTGGAAGAGGTAATGACACTGGAGGTTACATCGGTATCCAGAAAAAAGCAGAGATTGATGGATTCAGCTGCCGCCGTCTATGTGATCGCTCAGGAAGATATTCGCCGCTCGGGAGCAAAAACGATACCAGATGCTTTGAGAATGGTGCCCGGGGTTCAGGTTGCCCAGATGAACAGCAATACCTGGTCCATCAGTACCCGGGGTTTTAATTATATTTTTGCCAACAAATTGTTGGTCATGATGGATGATCGCACGATTTATACACCGCTGTTTTCCGGGGTGAACTGGGATATCCAGGACACGCTGATCGAAGATATTGATCGGATTGAAGTGATTCGTGGGCCAGGCGCAGCGCTCTGGGGGGCTAATGCGGTGAATGGCGTTATTAACATCATTACCCGAAAAGCCAGTGATACTCACGGTAACCTGTTAACGCTGGGAGCAGGCAGTCAGGAAAAGCTGTCTGGCAGCTTCCGTCATGGCGGCGAGTTCAATGACACCGTTGACTATCGGGTTTATGTGAAATCCTTTGTCCGAGACGGACTGGCTGATCAAACAGGTGGAGACGCTGATGATGACTGGCATAGTAACCGGGCAGGGTTCCGGGTCGACTGGGATGAGCTGAAAGGCGGAGAGTTAACCGTCCATGGTTCGGTTTATGATGGTAATACCCGTCCGCCGGTCAGGAGCTTGAATACCACAATGGTCAGAATGGAGCCCATAACCGATCATGATAGAAAACAGCAGGGCGGTAATTTCCTGGCTCGCTGGAACAGACAGTGGAGTGAAAACAGTGAGTTATCGATTAAAGGCTATTATGATCGCTATGAAAATATTGATTATCGGTTAACGGAGGTTCGGGATACGCTGGATTTTGAAATGCAGCACCGTTTTCAGTGGCTGAATAGTCAGGAAATTATCTGGGGGCTTGGGTATCGATCTTCATGGTATGACCTTTCTGACCGGAACGTTGTCAAAGGTGTGGATGACAAGCCTCGGGAAGAGTTGGTCAGCGCGTTTATTCAGGATGAGATTATCCTGAATCCGGATTGGCATATAACGTTAAGCAGTCGTCTGGAACACCACACGTCAACAGGATACGAATTTCAACCCAATGCACGGATAGCCTGGAGCATTGATGAGCAGTCTACGGCCTGGGCTTCAGTATCCAGGGCTGTGAGAACTCCTGCGATTACGGAAAGGGATTTGGAAATAAATGGGTTGGTTGAGGTGGTTCATCCTTTATTTCCCCTGCCAGCATTTCAACGGTTAGTGGGTAATTCAGAGATGGAGTCTGAAGCATTGACGTCAGTTGAGGCCGGTTACCGGCATCAAATTAACCATTCTGTAAATATTGATACAACTGTTTTTTTGACTAACTATCAAGATCTTACCAGCTTGTCGGTTAGTTCGGACTGTCCTTCTGCTCCATTGAACGTACCCGGTGTTGGTGTGGTGTGTCCCATGGGGAACTACTGGTTAATACCTTCTCAACTTATTAACGGCCTTAATGCCAAAACGTATGGATTTGAGTTTTCTGCGGATTGGCGCGTCAATCGCTGGTGGCGTATTAAGGCAGATATGAGCTTCCTGCAAGTAGATGCAACCCGAAAAACCAATGATCAGTTTAACCAGGTAGCTGAAGCTCAACTGGAGTCACTCAGCGCCAATCATTCAGCAAACGTTCGATCCATGGTGGATTTACCGGGTCACTGGAGCTTTGACAGCTGGATTCGGTACATGGGCGAGCGTGGGGATACAGCCACTGGAACCCTGATAGATGCTTATACAGCGCTGGATGTCCGTTTAGCCCGAAAGGTTAACCCAAACCTGGAATTTTCTCTTACCGGGAAAAACCTATTTGATACCGCCAGGCTGGAGTTTACCGAGAATTATACCGGACTGGTTGCGACCCGAATTGAGCCATCCTGGTATGCCCAAGTTCAGTGGAAATTCTAGATCCTCGGTAAATAGGCAAGGAAACCGGGAATGGCCTTGAAACCTTGTTGGTATTGCTGCTGTCTGGCTCTGTTGTTGCTATCAGAGCTGGCACTGTCGGCCCCTAAAGTTGATGAGGGGCGGATTAAAGCAGTGGTGGTCTATAAAATTACCCACTTTGTGGTTTGGCCTGATAAGCCAAGCATATTGAAGCTCTGCACTCTGGGTTCCAGTGAACTCTCGGAAATACTGGGGGGGGTTGTGAAACAGGCAGGAAAAGAGAATAAAATTTTGGTGAATACCCTGAAGTTGGGTTCGGATTATACAAGCCATTGTGATGCGCTTTATATCCGGGATCTTGATGAAAGTGATGTCAGAGTAGTATTAAGGAATCTGAAAAAATGGCCAGTTCTGACTATTGGTGACAGCGAAGAGTTTGCTCGTGATGGTGGAATGGTTGGTCTTTATACCGAAGACGACAAAGTACGTTTTGCCGTCAATATCAAAGCAGTTAAGCAGGCAGGGCTACTGGTTAAGTCTCAGTTACTGAACCTTGCCAAGGTCATCAAGTAACTGAGTACTGGTATGACAAGTCGCTCCGGATCAGCTAGATATTCCCGGTAACCCTTACCCGCTTACTCTCCTTGGGAGCCAAAGATTCCAGGTTCTTTCTTCTCTCCTCAAGGCGTCGATCAATAATATTTTTAATCGCAATCAAAAAGCCCATAAAGACAAAGGCTCCGGGCGGGAGAATGGCAAACAGAAACTGCTTGTAATTGGGGATAACCGTGATGGTCCAGTCAGCGGCAACCGGGCCGAGGAGCAGATCCATACCGGCGAACAGGGTGCCCTGGCCAATCAGTTCCCGCAGTGCACCCAGTAATACCAGGATCACGGCAAAGCCGGTGCCCATCATCAAACCATCAAAAGCGGCTGGCAACACAGGGTTTCTGGAGGCAAAGGCATCGGCCCGACCCAGAATAATGCAGTTGGTGACAATCAGTGGGATAAAAATACCCAGTATGCGATAGAGCTCATAAGTGTAAGCCTGCATAAGCAGCTCGATACAGGTAGTAAATGAGGCAATGATCATGACGAACACCGGCAGGCGAATCGCATCAGTTACCTGGTGTCGTATAAGGGAAACCGCAATATTTGAGCCCATCACAACCAGCATGGTGGCTACGCCAAGCCCGAGAGCATTGACCACACTGCTTGAAACTCCCAGCAGAGGGCAAAGACCCAGTAACTGAACCAGTGCCGGGTTGTTTTTCCAGAGGCCATCCAAAGCAATTTTGGCAATGCTTCCTGACGATGAAGCGTTTGGAGCGCTGTTTTGGGCCACGGCGTTATTGCTCATTCAGTATCTCCTCGCTGATGCCATCCATCCTGAGAGGATCCAGCAATCGATTACGGTTTGCCTCGAAGTATTGAAGTGCACGGTAAACTGCGGCTACGACGGCCCTGGGTGTGATAGTAGCACCGGTAAACTGGTCAAACGCACCACCATCTTTTTTTACACCCCAGTCTTCTTTAGCTGGAGTGGTGAGAGACTTGCCTGCAAAACCAAGAATCCAGTCGGTCACATTGGTATTGATTTTATCGCCAAGTCCGGGAGTCTCTTTGTGGGTGATCGCCCGCACGCCTGCCAACGTTCCATTACGGTTGATGCCGACCAGAAGCTCAATTCGTCCGCTATAACCATCAGGCGCGGTCACTGGCAGAATCACTGCAGAGACCTCTCCATCATCAAGGGCAATATAGGCTTCACGCTGATCCTGGCTTGATAACAGTCGAGAAGGCTCCAGGCGGATTTTGGAGTCTACAAGTGTATTGTCGTGTGTATCAGCAGGCAGAATCTCCATCAGTGCTTTGGCTTCATAAGCACGAACCTGTGTCTCAATTCTTTCTTGAGTCATGATCCAGGTGACGGAAATCAGGCCTACGGTAAATACAGCAAACAGGCCAAGCCCCAGGCTATTGCGAAAAATGCTCTGGATCAGACTGTTAGCGGTGGAGGCCTTGCTATCGGTCGTGTCTTTTAAAGGAATCTGGCCGTCACTCATGATTCAGTCCTTCTTTGGCAGGCCTTTATTGGCCTTGTGATGGCCATACGTGCGTGGCTGAGTGTAATAATCAATCGTTGGGGCTGCCATATTCATCAGCAGGGTGGCAAAGGCGACACCGTCCGGGTAACCACCCCAGGCACGGATGACATACACCATAATGCCAACACCAGCACCGAAAACCAGACGTCCACGGTTACTGGTTGCACCGCTGACCGGGTCGGTAATAATGAAGAAAGCGCCCAGCATGGTGGCACCACTGAGCAGGTGGAAAAGAGGAGAACCATGGCTGTCCGATCCTGTTCCACTCCAGAAGAGGGTAGCCATAACGGCAATCGCCGCCAGCATCCCCACCGGAGCATGCCAGGTAAATACTTTCCGCCAGATCAGGAAGACACCACCAGCCAGATAGGCCAGGTTGACCCACATCCAGCCACGGCCTGCCAATCCATCAAATACCGGGTTGGCTTCCCACAACTCATTGATGGTCAGGCTTTTGTTTTCCCGTAACACATCCAGTGGCGTGGCCATACTTATGGCATCCACACTCACACCGTGACCCAATGGGAAAATGGTGAACAGTGCGTCGAGCAGGCTGTTGTTATGACCCTCAAGGCCCATTGGGGGCAACCAGCTGGTCATTTCCTGTGGGAAAGAAATCAGTACCAGAACATAACCCAGCATGGCTGGATTAAATGGATTCTGACCCAGGCCACCATAGAGGTGTTTACCAATGACCATGCCAAAAGAGACAGCAACCAGCGATAACCACCAGGGGGCAAAAGAAGGCAGTGCCAGTCCGAGCAGTAATCCGGTAACCAGGGCACTGCAATCACTCAGGTAGAAACTCACCGATCTTTTACGCAGTGACACCACTGCTGCTTCACAGGCAAGCGCAACCAGAGAGCACCAGACAACATTGATCAGGGTGCCCCAGCCAAAAAAGACCGTTTGTGCGATCAGACCGGGAATGGTGGCCATCACCACCAGGCTCATCACTCGCTGAGTGCTGTTTTGACCCAGCTTATGGGGAGAGCTTTCTCTTGCCCGCTGGCTGATGGACGATCTGCTGTTAATCAAAGCCATTCAACGATTCCGCTCTTTTGTGTCTTTCTCATGCTTCCCGGGTTCAGGCTGTTTGTCACGAAAGAGCCTCCAGAGCCTGTTTCAATTGAGCTGCCTTTTGTTCCGCTTCTGCCAGCTGTTGTTTAAGCGTCTCCAGCTCGTCTTCACCGGCACTGGCGATCGCTCGCTGCAGTTTTTTCACCGCAGCATTGGCCATGGCCGCTTCGATTTTTAACTTCTTGGCTTCATCGCTTAAGGGGGCTTTGGCCTTTTTGGTAGATGGTTTTTCATCAGTTGTCGGTTCTGCAACGGTTACTTCAAGGCTTTTGATTTTGGCCTGACACTCTTTTACCGCCTGCTTTAGAGATTCAGTGTTTTCCTTCTTATCAAGAGAGCTACTTTCAATGGCTTCAGCCAGCGCTCTCTCTGCTTTTTTCAAAGCGGCTTTAGCCATAGCCAGCTCAACCTTCCGCTTCTTCTCATCATCAGAAAGTGCAGGTCTGGCTTTTTTTGCAGGTTTTTCTGTACTGCTTTCATTAACAGCAGCCGTTTGGGAAAGTTGGTCAAACTCGTGCTGAAGTTTGGCAACCTGCTCATTTAACATCGCCAGGTTAGACTTCAGCTGTTCAATATCCCCATTGCCTGAAGCCTCCGTAGCAGCGAGGGCCCTTTCTGTCTTTTTAAACTGAGCCTTGGCCATGGAAAGCTGAATTTTTAGCTCTTTCTGCTTGGCTGAAAGCTCTGGCTTAGCAGGTGTATTCTCTTTCGTCGTTACTGCCTGACCTGCAGCAGCAGCCGCTGCTTTTCGGGCTTTGGCCCGGGCTATCGCTGCCTGGATTGGATCTTCTTCTGCTTTGCTGTCACATCGCGGGTTTTTCTGCTGCCTTGGCCGCCTTTAGCTTGGCTGCACGTTCAGCATTGGCTTTCCGCTTGGCCTCTTTCTCGGCTTTATCCTGTTCCAGGCGTGCCAGACGATTCTCATAACGCTCTTTGGAAACGTTCTGATTTTGCGTGCTTGGCTTCCTGAGTACGAATCGCACCTTTCGATGCTCGGGTAGTACTGAACCAGTGGAATTGATGAGGGGCACACAAAGGAACAGGCGCCACACTCAATGCAGTCAAACAGGTTGTGGTGCATCAACTGTTCATGGTTTTCAGCTTTGGCATGCCAGTAGAGCTGCTGTGGAAGCAGTGATGATGGGCAGGCTTCTGCACAGTGACCGCAGCGAATGCAGGCCTGGGCATCAGGCGCTTCAGGAAACTCTTCCTGTGTAGCGGCAATCAGGCAGTTTGATGTTTTGATGACCGGGATATCCAGCCGGTCAACGCTGAAGCCCATCATAGGGCCACCGAATACCAGTGTTGATAATTCCGGTTTCTTCAGTACAGCATGCTGCAGAAGATCTTCCGCCAGCGTTCCGATCAGCACTTCCACATTCTGGGGTTCTTTCAGTGCATCACCGGTCAGTGTGGTAATCCGTGAGATCAGAGGCTTCCCTTCAAGAATGGCTTCTTTGACGGCAACCGCTGTTCCCACATTCTGAACCACCATACCCAAATCAGCAGGGAGTTTACCGGAGGGTACTTCCTGGCCGGTGAGGATCTGAATCAGCTGTTTTTCACCACCAGAAGGGTAAACGGTTGGAAATACGACAATGTCTATGCTTTTACCATTGGCTGTATTTCGAAGTGCCGCTCTCATTGCTGAGATGGCTTCCGGCTTGTTGTCTTCGATACCAATCAGGCATTCCTGAACATTCAGCATATATTGCAGAATCTCAGCTCCCTGAATAACCGCTTCTGCTTTTTCCCGCATCAACATATCGTCAGCGGTAATGTAAGGCTCACATTCAGTACCGTTGAGAATCAGGGTGTTGATCGTGGAGCTTGGTGCCAATTTGATGGCTGTTGGAAAGCCTGCGCCACCCATTCCACTGATGCCTGCATCACGCACTTTCTCTACCAGTGCCTCGGGTGATAACTGACGATAGTCGGCTATTGGCCTCAGTTCACACCACTGATCTTCACCATCGGTTTCCAGAATGATGCACAGGTCATAAAAACCGGAAGCATGGGGAATGGGGCGGTTTTCAATGGCTGTAATAATACCGGAGCTGGGGGCGTGCAGGGCCGCACTGACAAAGCCGGAAGCTTTGGCAATTATCTGGCCTTTCAATACTTTTTCACCCACCGTGACAACGGGGTCTGCAGAGGCGCCCGCGTGCTGTGACAGAGGCAGAACCAGCATTTTTGGCAGTGCAGGGCTGTCAATGGGGCATCCGGTGGACTGAAGCTTGTTCTCTTCGGGGTGAACGCCACCGATTAAAGGCCAGATTTTTCGCTCAGAGCTTGCGATTATATTGTTAGCAACCTGAGTTCCAGATAAGTTATCTGAGCTGTTTAATAGTGCATTCATACGGTTTGCCCCCGGCGATCAGTGGCAATCAGGGTGCCATAGGATGGCTTTGGCAACTCCCAGCTCCAGGTTCGTGTCGTTACATCAACAGGGCGCATTTCTATACAGTCAACAGGGCAGGGCTCAACACAGAGATCACAGCCGGTGCACTCATCGGCAATCACGGTGTGCATCTGTTTGGCTGCACCCAGAATGGCATCCACCGGGCAGGCCTGTATGCACTTGGTGCAGCCAATACACTCAGCTTCACGGATAAAGGCAACTTTAGTGACGGATTCCTGTCCGTGCTCGGCATCCAGCGGCTCAGGCTCTACGTCCAGAAGGTCAGCAAGGGTGTTAATGGTTGCCTGTCCACCAGGGGGACACTTATTAATGGCATCACCATTGGCAATGGCTTCAGCATAAGGGCGGCAGCCAGGGTAGCCACACTGTCCACACTGTGTCTGAGGTAGAATTTCATTAATCTGGTCAACAATGGGGTTGCCTTCCACCTTAAAGCGAATGGAGGCAAAACCCAGTATGGCCCCGAAGATCAGGGCGAGAGCCAGAAGGGCTCCAATGGCGTAAAGAACAATTTCCATGGACTAACGCAACCACTCCTTCAGCTTTATATTACGTCTGGCATTTCTCATCATTGCTCGAAATCCTGCACTCACAGTTTGATCAGTCCGGTGAAACCCATAAATGCCAGCGACATCAAACCGGCACTGATCATACCGATGGCCGCGCCCCTGAATGGTGTGGGTACATCCGCAGCGGCGATGCGTTCACGCATGGCCGAAAACAGAACCAGCACCAGGGAAAAACCGGCGGCAGCACCAAAGCCATAAGTGGCTGAATCCACCAGTGAACTATCCATACGGTTAGTGTTCAGCAGGGCAACGCCAAGTACTGCACAGTTTGTGGTGATCAGTGGCAGGAAGACACCCAGAACCTTATGCAACAGGGGGCTGGTTTTGCGAACCACCATCTCGGTAAATTGCACCACCACGGCAATGACCAGAATAAACGAAATGGTTTTCAGGAACTCAAGGTTCAGTGGCAGCAGGATGTACTTGTACGTTAAGTAGCTGCAGATAGAGGCCAGGGTCAGCACAAACGTGGTGGCCATTGACATCCCCATGGCCGATTCCAGTTTGTTGGAAACCCCCATAAAAGGACAAAGCCCAAGAAACTGGACCAGAACAAAGTTGTTGACCAGTATGGCGCTGACCAGAATCAGTATCAGTTCGCTCATTGGTTTTCCTGCTGCAATGCCTGGCTTCTAGGAAGAAGAGCCGGCTGATCAATAATGCCGTTGGATACCTGATGGAAGGCGTCAAGTATATATTCCCAAAAAAAGCAGATAAATGACGTTTAAAGACGCAAATCGAATAACGATAAACCTGTATCAGGTTTGGGTGCTTTTTCCGGATGACTCACTGAGCACAGGTTGAAGTGACTGGCTCAGGAGGCGGGGATTATAACGCCACAATGAGCAGGATGCATGTAGTGATGCCTGTAATGGGCTTGGAATATACCGAATAACAGCCAACCTGAATCTCCATTTTCAAATAAGACTTTTCAGATCAGCTATCTTAAGTATTTGTTTCTAAAGTAGGCATCTGGGTTCACCCTTTTCAAGTGAACTGAAATTTCCAAGCATATTCCTTCAGGAGTTCTGCTATGAGTAAGCCATTGGTCGTTATTACCGGAGCCAGCTCTGGTATAGGAGAAGCCGTTGCCAGGATAATGAGTCAGAATGGCCACCCTTTACTGTTATTGGCCAGAAGAGTGGAACGACTTGAGGCACTCAATCTTCCTGATTCCCTCTGTCGGAGGGTTGATGTTACCGACCGTGATTCACTTAAGCTGGCAATTGAGGAGGCAGAAGCCCGTTATGGTGAAACGGACTGCCTGATTAACAATGCCGGGTTGATGCAGTTAGGCCGTGCCGATGAACAGGATCCGGCCGAATGGGATGCGATGATTGATGTGAATATCAAAGGGGTGCTGAATGGTATTTATGCGGTTGCCCGGCAGATGAAAGCCCGAAAGGGTGGAACGATTATTAATATCAGCTCAGTTGCTGGTATTAAAAGTTTTCCGAATCATATGGCGTATTGCGGCACCAAGTTTGCCGTACATGGTTTGTCTGAAACCCTCAGAGAGGAGCTGGCTGACGACAGTGTAAGGGTGGTCACCATTGCACCAGGAGCGGTAGAGACAGAGTTGCTAAGCCATACAACATCCAGCGAAATTATTGATGGCTATGAGCAGTGGAAAGATGGCATGGGAGGCGTTATTACGGCAGAAGATATTGCCCGTTGTATCGCATTTGTCTATCAGCAGCCACAGAATGTCTGCATTCGTGAACTGGTGGTGACGGCTACCCGGCAAACTGCTTGACCGCATATATTATGCAGGCTCTCAGGCAGAAATCATCGCACTTTGATCTCATTATGATAAGTTAGCATCATTGACTCAGTGTTAGAGGTATTTGGCCATGGCGGGGGAAAGTGCGGTGGTACTTGGGGCCGGAATGGTGGGCGTTTGCACTGCACTCCATTTGCAGAGAAATGGCTACCAGGTGACGTTGGTTGACCGGAAGCTTCCGGGTATGGAAACCTCTTATGGTAATGCCGGGTTAATTAACCGCGGTTCCGTGTTCCCACTCAGTTTATCGGATATCACCCGTCACTTGTCGGGTGCTCTGTTAAAGAATCACCCAAATGTACATGTCTATCTGAGTCAACTGCCTCATTACTGGCGCTGGCTTTATTGTCTTCTTATTCGAAACGGGCGATCCCGGTATGAAGCTTCTGTAAAGGGGCTGGACAGTCTTTTTCGACACGCGGTTGAAGAACATCGAAAGTTACTGGAACTGTCTGACAGTACAGATTTGATGTTAGAAAAAGGCTGGCTCAGGTTATACCGGAAAGAGGCTTCCTTCCAGGCGGCACAATATCAAAGAGATTACTATGATCGATTGGGTATTCGATATGATATTTTCGACCCTGAAGGCATCTCGGACCTGGAGCCGGATATTACCTCCGGTTTTCGTAAAGGGGTGTTGATTCGAGATACAGCCTCTTTTCTGGACCCTTTCGAGGTTGTGAATCGATATGTAAAAACATTTCAGTCTCTGGGTGGGCAATTTAATCAGGTATCGGTTCAGAGTGTTGTCCCCACTGGCGATGGCTATAAAGTAGAGTCTCATGGAGAAAGTGTCAGCAGTCGTACAGTTGTGCTGGCTCTTGGCCCATGGAGTGGGGAACTCTGTGAAAAGCTGGGCTATCGTTTTCCCATGGCCGCAGAGCGGGGATATCACCAGCACTTTCAGCCTTCTGATGCGTTTCGGTTAAGCAGGCCAGTTCATGATGTGGAAGGTGGTTATGTTATGTCGCCAATGAAAAATGGATTGAGGCTCACCACCGGTATTGAACTCTCTGCCCGTGACGCTCCGCCCGCTTCAAAGCAGCTCTATCAGGCGACCCATAATGCCCGTGCTGCTTTTTCTCTGGGAAATCCAGTGGGTGAGGTATGGGTCGGCAGTCGACCTTCCATGCCCGATGGGCTACCGGTCATTGGTGAAGCTCCAAGACATCCGGGTCTCTGGTTTGCATTTGGTCACGGTCATGCCGGTGTGGGTATGGGGGCCATTACTGGCCGTTTGATGTCAGAACTCATCAGTCAAGCCGCACCTGTTCTTGATGTTTCTCCTTTTTCACCAAAAAGGTTTAACGGTTAGTTGAGTTGCTTTCGACTTTTTGGGTGCTCTGGAGCAGTCTTTCGATCATCAATAATATGCTGAATGGTCAGAACCGGGTGTTTTAACAGCAGACGGGGACCCGCCCATTTCATCACTTCACGAATCTGCTGTCGTTGCTCTGGTTTGTAGCAGTGAACCTTACAGTTAGCGCAGGTGGGCTTTTCAGCCCCATAGATGCAGCGTTCAAGACGTCGTTTGCTGAATGCCAGCAGAGTAAGACACTCATTGCATAGCGTAGGATGCTGATGGTGATGCTTGCAGTAGAGTTCGATCATGCGGGTAACGGTGAAATATTCACGCGTCAGCCTGGGGTGATCTTTCAGGGGGCCTTCGAGAGCGAGCGGCATAAACAACGTAACCTTCACCGTTTCGAGAAATCCATACTCCCATAATCCGCCATGATTGCCAAACCTGATCGACTGTCCGAAATACTTATCGGGCAGTCGACTAGGACCTCGTTCCCACGGTAGACCGTGGGAGCGAGGAGTCTACTCAAATGTCCCTTTAACAATGGCCTGACCGTTGGCAACCATCAGCTGCCCCCTGGCGATGGTATCCGTCAGTTGCAGCGAATCCTGATCCAGCAGAACCACATCACCATCAAACCCGGGCAGCAATTGCCCTTTTCTGTCTTCAAGACCAATCTGATGGGCTGCGTTAGTGGTCACGGGAGCCAGCATCAGGGAAAGGGTTAATCCTTTTTCAACACCCCGGCGAACTTCGATCAGCAGGGAATCTGGCGTGCCGACACCCATGCCGATGATACGGGTACGATTTTCATTCCACTTTGGCATTGAACCGCCGGCATCAGAACTGAAGGTAAAGCTGGGATTCAATGCCTTCTTCAATACTCATGCGGGTTGCATCCGCACAGGTGATTTTTCCGGCTCCACCATCATCATGAATTATGCCAGTGCCGTCTATATAGGCACCCATCTTCGCCAGTCTGACGGCAGACTCCCAGGTGTCCGGACGGTTGATATGGGTAGGAACAAAGCGTTCAGGCTGGTAATCACTGACTTCCAGAATATCGAAAACCTGGTCAAGGCAGGCTTTTCCGGCGCCAGTGTGTACCGTAATGATGCCTTTCTTGTTGGCAATCAGTGACGCTACCCGCACTTCACTGACCAGATGGCCCAGTTCATCTTGGGTGACAAATGGACCGCGATGATCAGCAACGGCCAGCTTTACGCCAATAACCGGCTCAATAAAAGCAATATCCCGTTGTACCGAACCGGTAATCGTTGGGGATGGCAGATGGTAAGCGCCGGTAATCATCAGTGCCGTGATGCCTTCTTCATTAAAAGCACAGGTTTTGGCATACAGGCTTTCCACATGGCGGGACAATGAGTCCGTTCCCAGTAACCCAAGTGCTGTTGTAACACCGTTCAGTGTTTGTTGGGTCAGGGTCAGTTCGGGCGTTCGGGTGCGATAACCGCCTTCACCGCCACCACCAATAAAATGCTGGTGGGTATCAACCAGACCGGGAATGGCCAGTTTTCCCTGACCATCAACCACTTCAATCGGTCCAACCAGACAGGATTCATTGATACGGTCTTCAATGGCCAGAATTTTGCCATGGGTGATCAGAATGTCTTTGCGGCCCAGCGCTTTTGGAGCGAAAACGTCGGCGCCTTTGATCAATAGTTGCATAACGTGAAATTCCTATTTCGGATCTAACGCCGTGCGCAGGCCGTCACCCAGAACGTTGCAGCACAAAACGGTAAGGAAAATACAGAGGCCGGGGTAGAGGGTGAGGTACATATAACCGTCCACCGCAATAAAGTCCCGGCTGGAAGCAAGCATGGCGCCCCACTCAGGCGATGGTGGCTGGGCACCCATACCCAGAAAGCTCAGGCTTGCCGCCGTCAGAACTGAGGTACCTACCCGCATGGTGAAATAGACCAGAATACCACTGATGGTGCTGGGCAGAATATGCACAAACATGATGCGACTATGGCTGGCACCCATGGTGATTGCGGCACGGACAAACTGCGAGTTCAGTACTGACAATGCCGAACTTCGGGTAATGCGGGCAAAGGTGGGCGTACTGAAGATGGCGATGGCAATAATAACATTGGTAATGCCGCCACCCAGTACCGCGACAATGGCGATAGCCAGCAGAAAGCTGGGAAAGGCAAACAAAACATCGGCTGTACGCATGACAATACTGTCCAGCCAGCCCCCCCGGTAAGCGGCCAGAATACCGATAAATGACCCGGCCAGTGCACCAATGGTCACGGAAAGAAAACCAACCGTCAGCGAGACACGGGCACCATAAACCAGACGGGTCAGCAGATCACGACCATAGATGTCGGTGCCGACCCAATTCTCTGGTGAGGGGGGCATCAGGATGCGGTTGTAGTCAAAATCGTTGGGCCCCTGGCTCAGCAGAAGGGGGGCGAACAGTGCTATCAGGGTCATAATGAGCAGGGTGATGCCTGCAGCAATGGCCAGCTTTTCCCGTTTGAAGCGCATAAGAAAGAGCTGGAGCGGCGAAACGGTTGGCGAGGTCGTCGTAATGCTCATTTGAGTCGAACCTGCGGATTAATAACGGTGTAAAGCACATCAACGACGAAGTTGATCATGACAAAATGGAAGGAGTAGAGGAGCAACAGTGTCTGTACCACCGGGTGATCACGGGCAACCACTGACTCAATCAGCAGGGAGCCCAAGCCAGGCAGACCAAAAATGGCCTCGACCACAATGGAGCCACTGAGAATGAATCCGACCTGCAGGCCAATCACCGTGATGATGGGCAGCATGGCATTTCGCAGCGCGTGAACGTAGGTCACGTGAAAGCGTTTAACCCCTTTTGCCCGGGCGGTCTGGATATAGTTTTCCGAGAGAACATCCAGAAAGGCCGATCGGGTAAAGCGTGCGATCACGGCGGTACCCATCATGCCAACGGTGATGGCCGGCAGGGTCAGGTCGGCAAGGGACTGAAAACCGGTCGGATTGAACCATTGCAATTTCACAGCAAAGATTTGAATCAGGATGAGGCCGAACCAGAACTCGGGCACAGAAATGCCCGAGACTGAGAAGACCATACAGGCCCGATCCAGAAACTTGGATTTATGGGTGGCCGCGACAACACCGAGGATAATGCCCGCCGGAATAAACCAGAGGGATGCCAGGGTCAGCTTGGCCGTCAGCACATAGCGGTGGGATAACACGTCATAGACGGCATCGCCTGAAATGAGTGAGGTGCCAAAGTCCAGCTGCAGCAGATTGACCATAAAGAGGTAAAACTGCTGGTGAAGCGGGAGGTTGAGTCCCAGCTTCTGTCGCAGAATTTCCATCTCCTGAAAGGTCGCGTCTTCACCGGCAATCATGCGTACCGGGTCACCCGGTAGCATGTGCACGAAAAAGAATGCCAGGATGGCAATGACCAGCATCACGCCCAGGGTGCCCATCAGGCGTTTGAGGATATATTGCGGCATTAGGGTCTTTTACCTTACTTAACCAGTGCTACGTCACCAACACTGATGGATCCATCCGGAAGGAAGTCGATGCCGCTGAGTGTTTTACTCTTACCGATGGTTCTGTGGTCAACTGTCGTAAAAATAACGGGTGCGTCTTTCCAGATCTGAGCCTGTGCCTGCTGGTAAATTGCTGTTTTTCTCGCGGGGTCCTGAACCAGCTGACCTTCTGCCAGCAGGGTATCAACCTCTGCACTGGAGTACAGGGAGTAGTTGGAGCCACCACCGGTGCCATAAATCGGACGCAAGGCCCAGTCGGCAGTACCGCTGGAAGAAGACCAGCCCGCATCAAAGATGACCGGACGGCTTGGGTCGTCTTTCAGAGTGTCGCCTGCAGCGTAATGGCTGGCGGTATCCCGTGGGATAATTTCCAGATCAATATTGATGGCTGATAGCTGCTGCTGCAGGAACTCGGCAGAACGCAAAGAGAGCGTATTATTCTTGGCCCAGAGTACGGCTTTGAAACCCTCGGCGTAGCCCGCTTCTTTCAACAGGGCTTTGGCTTTTTCCAGGTTGTAGCGATAGGCAGGCTGCTCAGCGAAGGTTTCAAGATTTTCAGGAATCGGAGATTCCAGGGGAGCGGCATCACCGTTATAAACCACCTTGGCAAATGCCTCTTTATGGAAGGCATAGTTCAATGCATGACGAACTTTTTCGTTAGCGAAAATTTCATTTTGGGTGTTCAGTGAGTACCAGCGACCAATGATGGTGGGTATCTGAACATTCTCAATTTTCGGATTGGCAGCGATTACCTTCTTCATAGCGGGAGCGACGGAGGCAATAAACTGGGCCTGCCCGGATTGCAGCATGGCCAGCTGGGAGCCGGCTTCTGCAACCGTGCGAAACTCAATGCCGTCGACTTTTACCGGACCACGCCAGTAATCCGGGTTGGCCTTAAAGCTGACCGAGCTGCCACGTACCCATTGATCAAAGACGAAGCGTCCGGTGCCTACCGGATTCTTCTGGATGTCGTCTCCGTATTTTTCCAGGGCAGCAGGGCTGATCATGCCTTGAGATGGGTGAGTGATCGCGTTAATAAAGTTATTGGACGGTTCTTTCAGTACTATTTCCAGCGTATCGTCTGCCAGAACATTGAACTCGGCGGCATTGGACAGCAAAGAGGCGCGGCGAAGTTGGTGTTTGATCTCATGTTCAAAGTTGTATTTGACCGCCGCTGCGTTGAAGTCAGTGCCATCGTGGAACTGAATGCCTTTGTTCAGGGTGATGGTGTAAATTTTTCCGTCTTTGCTGACGTCATAACCGGTGGCCAGGTTGGGCACAACTTCCATCTTGTTGTTAAAGGTAAACAGCCCTTCGTAGGCGGCACCCGCCACGGACATGTCGAGGGTGATGGAGGCGTTGTGCGGGTTCAGTGTTCGCACTGAGCTTTCTATGGCCACAACAATATTGGAGGCCAGCGCCTGCCCGGCAAAACCGGTGGCCAGCGCAGTGGCCAGAACCAGTGACTTCATTCGGTTCATGGTTGATCCTTTTGGTTGGATTTATGCTTCCTGAAACCTGTCTCGGTAACTTCCCCATCAGGTTTCAGGGGGGTGATACCCCTAAGGGAATCAAGTTTGTTTACACGGCTTCTTGCATCGGTTGCGTGGTATCGATTTGCATCGAGTTCACCGTTTGTCTTTCCTTAGCGACTTTATGGCCAGGCGATACTTCGATCATTTCCAGTGGTGCTGGTGACTCGCCAACCGGAAATACCGGATCGGGCACTTCTTCAGTGATCAGCTCGAATGTTTTCTGGCTACGGGTTGAAAAATCAATCTGTGGAATGGCGGCAAGCAGTTTACGGGTATAACTGTGTTGAGTGTTTTCGAAAATTGCACGACGGTGACCCACCTCAACCAGCTGCCCTTTGGTCATCACCAGGACACGGTGGCAGACTCGTTCGATAACGGCCATATCGTGGGAAATGAAAAGAAAGGAAACACCCAGGTCGCGCTGCAGCTCCATCATCAGGTTAAGCACGGTAGCTTGAACGGATACATCCAGCGCCGAAACCGATTCATCGGCAACAATAATTTTCGGATTGGTGGTCAGTGCCCGGGCAATATTGACCCGCTGCAGCATGCCGCCAGAAAACTCATGGGGATAGTGGCGATACAGTTCCGGTGCAATACCGACCTGCCGGAGCAGCTCTTTGGCTCGAACTTCCCGTTCCGCTGAAGACAGTTGTGGGCAATGAATGATCAACGGCTCTTCTACCGCAGCACCAATGGTCATACGGGGATTCAGCGAAGCCAGCGGGTCCTGAAAAATAAAAGAGATATCCTTTCGGACTCGCTCACGCTGCTCCGGGGTCGGGTTCAGAAGGTTGATATCACCATATTGTACGTCGCCAGTCGCTTCGGGCAGTAAGCCGAGAATGGCATTACCGATGGTGGATTTACCGGATCCGGATTCGCCGACGATACCCAGTGTTTCCCCGAGGTAGAGATCAAACGACACATTGGCAACCGCGTGAATTTGATGAGTGACCTGCCCGAAGAAGTTATGACGGCGGGGAAAGATAACCTGTAAATGGCTGGCCGTAAGAACCGGCTTCTGGCTGTAGTCAACCTGATACCCGTCAATCTGGACAACGTTACCGCCTTTACCCGCCAGCTCTTCTTCCATGGTCAGAACCGGAAAGGAGCGAGGCAAATCGGTACCGTTCATTTCGCCCAGTTTAGGGGCCGCTGCAAGCAGGGCTTGAGTGTAGGCGTGCTTTGGTGACGTAAAAATGTGTTCCAGTGTGCCCGTTTCAACCAGTTCGCCTTTGTACATGACGGCAACGCGGTCGGCAATTTCATACACTACGCCCATATCATGGGTAATGAAGATAACGGCCATGTTCAGCTCTTTCTGCAACGCTTTAATCAGGCCAAGAATCTGAGCCTGTATCGTCACGTCAAGCGCTGTTGTGGGCTCATCGGCGATCAGCAATTTCGGTTTGCAGGCAAGTGCCATCGCGATCATAACCCGCTGTCGCATACCGCCAGAGAGTTGATGAGGGTAAACAGAAAGAATCTTGCGACCGCTGGGAACACGGACCAGGTCCAGAAGTCTTCCGGCCTCTTCAAGAGAGTCCCGCATGCTTTTGTTCTGATGAATACAGATGGCTTCGGCAATCTGTTTACCGACCGTCATCACCGGGTTGAGAGAGGTCATTGGGTCCTGGAAAATCATGGAGATCTGATCCCCCCGGATCTCTTCCAGTTCCGATTGCCTGAGACTGACCAGGTCCAGCCCATTGTGCTCAATAGCGGCATCATCGGCTGTTCCCCTGTGCAGCCAGATGGAACCATTAACATCGGCTCGCTCTCCCAGTAAACCCATGATGGATTTACTGAAAACTGACTTGCCAGAGCCGGACTCCCCCACAATGGCCAGTATCTCGTTGTAGGCCATGCCGATATTGATGTCTTTCAATACCTGCTTTGTCCCCAGCAAGGTGTCGAAATTCACATTGAGATTACGTGCTTCTAATAATTTACTCACATGACAGTCCAAACTTTTTGCCCTTTAATGCGGCCCCTGATGCTGAGGCATATTGACCTCTACGGGGTGGCCGCTATTGGAATTTGTAGCCACGGGCTCTTTTGAGCTTCTCAGGTTTTGCTGTTTATTTGATCAGAAAAAAAAACTGAAAACGGTTTCATAAGCAGTTTTATTTAATATTTTTCATGTCTTTTTAGCGAATTTTCCATCTTGAAAAAATAGGTATATTTCGCATGCGGCAGGGTGGTGGTCATTTTTTTGAAGACTATTTGCGTGGATAACGTAATGTTTATCAAGGCGATTCAGGGTGTTCAACTGACTTAATATCATCGGTGCGCTGAAAGAATGGAGGCTCAATTAGCTTGGGCTGAAAAGCTGAATTTTCTGATGCTCTATCGAAAGCCAGGATAAAGAACTGTCCATAATTCTGTTTGTCAGATTGAATATCTATACAGTCGTCAGCCGCTTTAACGCGTAGACGTTACGGAAGGTCTCCTTTAATCCGCGGTAAAATTGAGCATTTCAGCTTTAGTGATCAGTCCTGTTATTCTCCACCATCAGAGTTCAAATATTTTTTGGTTTTGTACAGTAATTGCTCAATCAAATGGGAAGTCATCGAACAATGCCTGAGAGTGTCAGCAGGGAAACGCTTGAAAAAGCCAAATTAAACCAGGAAACATCACACATCGCCTGGTCAGAATTGCAGCGATATTTCGCCCAGGGTGTCGTATTGCATGTGGATGATTCGCTTGACCTTATTGACGTTGGCTATCAGGTTTCAGTTGATAATAAGTATGCCGTAGAAGGTTGGGTGGAACAGGGGAGCGTTGGCGCGGTTAGCGATGAGCTGGCGCAGCTATGGTTTGAAGAAAATCGTGAATTGTGGGCGGTTGTGGTTCGACCCTGGGTGCTTGTGCAGGAAAGAATGCAGGAACAAACGGGAGATAAAGGTCTGAATGCTGGAAATTGCTAACGGGATCATCATTCCTGAAGATGAGATAGAGTTCAGTTATATCCGTGCTCAGGGAGCGGGTGGGCAGAATGTCAACAAGGTCTCTTCGGCGGTACATTTGCGCTTTAATGTTCGGGCTTCATCACTTCAACGCAGTCGGCGATTTCATACACTACCTATATCGTGGGTAATAAGTATGATCGCCGTTTTCATTTATTTTTTCAGCTCTTTTCATAAATTTAAATTTATAGTAAGGAATATTGATTTGTTAAAGTAATAAATCAATCTATCTTCAGTAATTAACCGGGCTTCTCCTTTAAATAAAAATCTGGAGTTGTAATGACTAATCCTGTGCTTCTAACCACATCCGCTATCATGAAATATGATGTCGACTCAGAGAGGAGTCATCAACGGATGAATCGTCAGGTTAAAATGAGATTGCCTGATGTTTTAATTAAAAAAAGTGATTTGATTGCCTTTGTCTGAATGAGGTCGGTCAAAAAATACCATTAGATTCCCTGTAACGATTTATATTAATCAAATGCTGAACAATAAATACTCAATTTATAGGCATTATATTAAGGATGTTTTATGAATAGCATGAGAATCAAAAAAATCATTAAAGTCAGCTTTATCGTCAACCCCACTTTTCCCTATTAAAAATCCGATAAAAACTGGCGGCAATATTAGTTAGGAGCTGTTTGGAAAAAAAAATCGCATTTTTAGCAAAGTCTCAGTTCAGGTGAACGGAAGTGGGAACGTTATTTTCATAATAAGTTCTTAGTGTGCACTGATGAATTACGCCTGATTATTGTCGTGTACAGTGCCTCAGTTCAATTATATTTGAGTGCGATCAAAGAGAATAATTATGCTTCATATTGACAAGTTGCCCCATCAGATTAATCAACATGAAAGAACCGCCAGCAATATAAGTTTGCAGTCGTTAAGTTCTCAGTCGGCGAGTTCTCATTGTCGGAAAGTTGATATCTTGGAGCCAAGTAACACTGCAGTGAATATTCATGAAGAACCGGAAACTTCAAGTATGGGGTCTACACTCGCCCAAAGATCATGTGCCCCAAGCACTTCAGATTGTAGGCCCTGTCGGACCGACAGGTTGCTAGAGTCAGAGACTACTATTCCACCAGAGTCGCCCATTTTTACTTCGGCAGTAGAAGAAAAACAAGTAAGTCGACTACAAGATTTTACGATTGGGGGGATACTTATTGGGCTGGGAATAGCAGAAGTTCTTACTGGGGCATTCGATCATTTATACCACGTTGAAAATCATGAACATGGCCACGATGACGATGATCATGATGCATACGAAGAAACTGCGGTTCGAAGAATGCGACAGGTAGGTCATATCTTCGAAGGAGTATGCACGACCTTATCTGGTACGGCTAGAGCTATTGGTGCACTGTTGGTTAGCGATAGGCATTATAGCAAATGTAAGGTCGCGTCCAATACTCTACAAGCTCTTGGTTTTTTTGGAACCGCAACGGCGGCAGCTGCAGACTGGTCACATGGACACAAATCCCATGCAGCGGCCCACTCGGCTCAAGCGCTGCTTACGCTGGGAATGACAGTACCAGATCTATTTTTTTGGATGAAGAAAAGCTGTACAGAAGAGGGGGCAGATATAGCTCTCCTGGAGAATCGAAAAGCAATTAACAAAAAAATAACTATAGCGAGCAACTTCGCGGATGCTGTGCCCTCCGGTTTTTTAGCTGTCAGTATGAGCTCACCATTTTACGCGATAGAAACTGCTTTAAATCTGCTTATGGGCTGGGGAAATGCTGTCTTTTATCGGATTCGTAAAAATGGGAGGCCATTTATAAAAGTAGAGTTTACAGAAAATAACGCTCGTGATGAAAGCGATAGGGATTGTAAAAGATGTATCCTTGTGCCCAAAGAACTAATTGATGAACTTAGAAGAGTTTATAGTGACATAGGGTCGGCCGTCGAAAATCTGGACACTAATGTTAATAAGGATATTAGAGAAATGTTGAAGCTCAATAGAGATCTAGAAGGGAGTATAGAGAAAATCAAAGAACTCCTGGAACAAACAACTGGTGAAGTCGTTCTCTCGAAACCTGCAACTAAGCCGACTCGTTTCCTGAAGGTTTAGCTCCTGCAGAGGACTGATGGAGCGTTTGTTCACCTTGAAGGTTCCGGATAACGGTTATCCCAGGCCTGCTGGATGGCTTTATCCATGTCCGATGACGGCACCGGCGAGGCTGTTTTTTCTTTCGTTCGGTTATGTTGGAACTCCTGATTCAACGCCTTGGCATCTCGCAGAGGAACCAGCATCAGGTCGACCCGGCGGTTTAATCCTGAATCCGGATTCAGCCCCTGAATAGGCTGGCTGGCTCCCATGGAGACCAATAGTTGTATCTGCTGTTCCGGTACTCCGGTGAACACAATGACTTCCCTGACGGTTTCAGCCCGTTGTCCGGAAAGCGCCCAGTTCACCCGGCCAGGCTCTATCGTATTTTTAAGATCAGAACCCATCACGCTGTCGGAATGCCCGCTAATAATTATTTTAAAGGGCAGCTTTGCCAGAATGGGAGCCAGGGCGATCAGCAAATCTTCATAAAATGGCACCAGCTGACTGCTTCCCGGTGGGAACATAGGGCCGGCCTTCTTCTGCACCAGTGTCATCACAATCATCCTGGGCCAGACTCGCAGCTGAATCTCTTTTGCTGCACTGGCCTGTTCTTTCGGCAGTTTGGATAACCCGAGCATAATGGCTGCGATCGCATCGGCACTGGTCGCGTTATGGCCGACAATCTCCATACCCGCCATACCGGAGGGTGCAGGTCGTATCTGCACTGGCAGCCCTCGTATTACTGAGTTGTCTCCCTGCATCTCGACCGGCGTGTTGCTGCTGACACGATTGAAAACTCCCGGATTAGAAAAATAGGTGGCAATGGCTTCCTTTTGCAGCGGTGTGGTGGCGGCCATCAGCCAGAGCACCAGGAACAGGGCCATCATGGCGGTGGCAAAATCGGCAAACGCCACTTTCCAGCTGCCGCCGTGGTGCTCGTTATGGCCGGAGCCGCGCCCCCGACGGACAACAATCAGGTGCTCGCTATCGGGCTCCTTGGCCATTACTGCGAAGCCCTCAGGGATTGCAGCAGATCCTCCATTTCAGAGAACGTAGGGCGAAACTCCTTATAAAGCAGCCGTCGCCCTGAATCCACGGCGGTAATCGGTGCCAGCCCTGAGTGGCTGGAAAGCAGCGTCATTTTGACACACTCAAACGCCAGCATCTCACTCTGCTCGGTGTTTTCCATGGCCGCCGCCAGTGGACCAAAAATACCGTAGCACAGAAAGATACCCAGAAAGGTTCCTACCAGTGCAGCCGCTACCTTGACCCCGATCAGCTCTATCGGCCCATCCATTGAGCCCATGGTAATCACGATACCCATCACCGCAGCCACAATACCAAAGCCCGGGCAGGCATCCGCAATACTGCTCAGTGCTTTTGCCGGTCGTCTCAGATCATTCCCGAGGGTTTCTATCTCGCTTTCCATCAACCCTTCAAAGGCGTGTCCGGGCATGGTGCCCATACCGGTAATCCGTAAGTTATCGGTGATAAAATAGAGCAGTCGTGGATGCGAAACGATGCGCTGATAGCTCTGAAACAGTTCACTGCTTTCCGGTGCTTCGATATCGTCTTCAATAGCATTTGGTCCCTTTCGCTGTCGGGTTTCAATCAGGCGGAACATCAGTGCCAGCAGGTCCATAAAGAAGATTTTGTCGAACTCTTTATTTTTGACCAGTACGTATTTCAGGTGAGTGAGGGTCATCTTCTGAACCGTGGCCGGGTTGGAAATCACAAACGCTCCGATGGCGGCACCGAGGATGATGATGATCTCGGGGGGTTGCCACAGTGCCAGCAGCTTGCCACCGGCCATGACAAACCCACCCAAAATACTCAGAAACATGATGGCAAAGCCAGCAATTCTCAATAGCATGCTAAACCTGGTACGTTGATGTTAAGTTTTGGCTCGGTTGATATACGGTTTTTGCGATTATTGAATCACCATGTTCGTAATGAAGACATCCTCTACCCCCTTGATCAGTGACAGTTCTGTTGTGCGATGAATCGCATCCAGAAGCTGTTTCCGCAGTGCATCCCGCTTCTCTGGAATCATTGCATCCTGGAATGACCAGGATGACAGCTGTTGAAGCATGATATTGAGAATGATCGGACGATTATTTTCCATTTGTTCAAAGCACTTGCTCTTCCGGGTCATGACAGAAACGGATAGCTGCATATAATGGAGTTCATAGGTCTCATCATTCACCAGGTTCACCACCATATCTTTAAACGACAGATATTGTGCAGGAAGCGGTGCTGCCGTGGTGGACGGTGACGGTGGTGAGTTGACATCCTCTCTGAAAACAAACCAGTAAGTTGCACCACCCGCAATAGCGAGTATGGCAATGCCCGCCAGGATCAGCGTGGTGAGATTAACCTTGCCACGCTGTGCTTCTGGCCATCGGGCACAGGCACGAATATCGTCATCAGCTTTCATCATCATGGGATCGCACGGTTCAACAACGCCTGAGGAACTGGCCTGAAACAACGTCCCGATCTCCGTTCATCCTGAGCTTGTCGAAGGGTGGCGCCACCGGACTTTGGCAAGCTCCGTCCGAACGGAGTCCGGTGCCGAGAGCTGGGAAGTTATGTCAGGATAATGCCTAAACATGTAGATCAATCAGTGTCGTACCAGTGTGCTGTGACAGCGCAATGGATGACCGGTAATCTTGTAAATTCCGGGGCGCTAAAGCCGCCATATTCCTCTCCATTCCCCTCTCCATCCCCCTCTCTGAATCAGAAAAACCGCAATTACCAGCCCACTCTCCGGCGGATGGATGCTGCTTCCCTCTGTCTGACCCGGAATGGTCCGGCGTGGTTAATGAGAATGTTATTTTCAATTCGGATTCCGGCGTCGAGGTACCTCCGGGTTCTTCTCTATGAGCCGGGTTGCCGGGCAGGTGCGTCTGCTGAATGCTATCGCTGACCAGTTGGTGCAATGTTGATGCGCAGCTATCGAGAGTGGGCAGGGACTGTTGGCTGGCTTGCAGATTCACGGTGACGTCGCTGTTATTCCGGGTCATCACGACCTGCACCGTACCCAGTTCGGGAAGCTCGGCAATGGCCCGGGCATAACGGTCCCCGCCCAGCACCCAGCAGTTTTTCACCGGGGCGGTTACCGCCAGGTCGCCGGGCTGAATTCCTGAGGCTGGCTGGCGGCCAGTGGTTGGTTCTGATGTTTTTGGTGGTATATCCGATACCTCGGCGGTTGCTGGCAGCGCCGGTATCTGGCTGTTTTGATCGGTGACGGGCGCTTCTGTGGCTCGCTCAGGGATTGAAGCATCCTGATTCGATAGCATGGGTCTTTGCATGGAGCGCTGTGCAGATTGCCGAAGTGTCTCAATCTCCAGGGTTTGCTGAATGTCCGGTAATACAGACTGTTCGGAGTTTGGAGTCGCTTGCCCCACCTGGCCAGCCTTAACCGACAGTGTCTCTGACTGGTTCGATTTTATCTGGGTCAATTGATCAAATGTCGGTTGCACCGGAAGGAAAGGTTCCGGCGAAGTAGTCACCACAGCACGCTGATGTTCAGGGTTCTGTCCATGAGGTTGAATACCATCTTGAGCAAGTGGAATGTTTTGCGCACTTAAATAAGACCCGGATTGAGGGTGAAGCAACGGGGTTCCAATTTCTCCGGACATGGCCCCTTCGATTGCCCGTATGGCTTCAGGCTCCCCGGAATCCCCCGCAGCCGGGGCATTGATGCCAATGGTCGATGATAAATCAGAAGGTAAAGGCGGGTTCGAAGCATTCAAGAGATTTACCGAGCCTAACGGTTCGATCATCTCCTGCAGAATTGCCTGAAACTCACTCTCCTCTGGCTGTCCACCCTCTATCGACAGCGGTCTGGTTATCTCGTCCTGCATATACGAGACTGGAAGTGCGTCGATCACACGGTCAGCCTCTGTACCAACAGTCTCAATATTCATAAGAGATCGCTCTTTGTTAACGAGGCATCTGAAGGTTCCGAACCCGTAAAGGAGTCTCTCTCAACGTAGGTCGGCATGCTGCGACGCCAGTTCGTCCCAGGCACCCTTAACCGTATTTATCATAGACCACACCGTATCAAGACGGGCAATATCATTATCAGCAATCACCGATGTCAGGCATGAAAGGCAATGGTCATACAGTTCAAGTAACTGGACCGGCAGATCATTAGCCGATGCAGGCTGATCGTCAAACAGGGTGACCGCCTGATTTCTCAGGACCATCAGTATAGACAGGGCGTGGTTGATCCGCTCTCCACGGGCAGCATGATTGCCTTGTTTGATCGAGTTATGGCAACGATCCAAATCATCCAGCAACAACTGATACAGCAGAGAGATTTGCCGGAAGATACTGTCGTTTGTGGCGATATGCCCATACTGGCGACGGTTGTATTCAGCGGCCGGAGATTTCATAAATACTCCTTAATGAATGCCTTAATGCGCCAATCACATACTGTCAACATACGTCCGGTTCCGGTCCATGCGCTGCATCGTTTGCTGCATATTCAAAAACTGTTTGTGCGTGCGCTGATGAACCAACTGTCGTTTAGTGTCCAGACTCTGCTGGTCAGAAGAGAGCCGTTGCAAATCGCGGGACAGGTAACTGATTCTGGAAAGTAACGGGCTTTGTCCAGACATCAGGGTGTCCATTTTCCGGGCGATGGAGAGTACCGGTTTTTCACTGTCCGAGAGAAATTGCAGCACTTGATAAGGCAGGGTGTTCAACTGATGTCGGAACCAGGTTTCGTCCAGCAACCATAAACCGTTGCGTTCGGTACTGACGCCAAGATCCTGCAGGCTGTCGATGTGTGTTGCACTGTCCGGCTCAATCACATCCGGTGTGGCATTGACCAGCTTTCGCAACTGAGTGCTGACGCCCCTGAGGGAGGCGGGCGTTCCGGCATCCACCTGAAGCCCTTTATCGTTCCTGGGGTCACTGGCCTGCAGCAGTTGATTGCAGTGACTGACAAAGTCCGACATGGCCGTGACCAGGGCTTCCACATCCTGGCTGACCTCGATGTACAGCTTCCGGTCCGGGTCGGCCTGTTTCAGGGTCAGGCTCAGCCCGTGAATGGCCTGCTGATGCACATTGCCCGGTAAATACAGCATGACACCATTAATACTGACCAATGCATCCGATGGGGAAACCTGCTCTGTCATGATATCCGCCAGCTCGGCTCCGGTGCCGGTGCCGCTCAGGTTCATGCGCAGGTCAGCGCCTTTTTCTGCGCCGGTCAGTAATAGCTGCTGGCCTTCTTTTCCGGCGATCACTGTCGCCCGGATTTTCCCCTGGGTACTGAGCTGAATGGATTTGGCTATGGTGGTCAGGGTGCTGTTGGCGGCAATATTCACTTTCCAGCGTCCACCATTCAGCGCAAGGTCCAGCGTACCGGATGCTTTAAACACGTTATCTTTATCAAACGCCGGGCTGGCCATAATCTGCGGCGATGCCAGCTGGTGTACCGCCAATTGATAACTGCCGGGGTCAGGACGACCACGGACGTTTACACCAACACGGTCGGACTCACTGGAAACCGCAACCCAGCGGCCAAGGCTGTGTCCATTACCGTTGCCATTGCCGTTACCATTGCTGTTAAGGCTGGCTTCCTGAACCAGTGCCCGGGCGGAGTGATGCAGGTTGCCCACGGCCTGATAGACCGACACCATCAGATCCTGCTCCTGTGACAGCAGTTTCTCCCGCCGTTGCAGGGCGCTTTCGGAGGGTGACATTTCGGCGTTGACCACGGCATCCACCACCGTATTTATATCGTAGTTGCCGTTGGCGGGCATGATTGTGTTCATTCAAAAACACCGGCTGATGTATTGCCACGGAGACACAAAGACACGGAGAAGTGCTTTATTCATCGGTCTTCTCTCTGTGCCTCCGTGCCTCTGTGGCAAAAAACGGTATATCCGGGCCTCATTACCACGCAGCGCAAGAGCACAAGGTTGCCGCAAAACCCGAAAAGACGGCCTAACCGCGTAGGTCGGCTCTTAAGAGCCGACACCCAAACCAACCGCCATGCACCATTCATATCTGGGTTTCATGGGGGATGGCGGTGAGGCCGCGAGTCGGCTCGCATGCGAACCGACCTACGTCAAGACCGCCTTTTCGTGTTTTGCAACAGCCTCAGAGCGTGGGAACGAGGGAATGGCTCCAGCTCAGGTTCGATCAGTTCAGTAACGACAGAACATCCTGCTGCATGGTGTTGGCCCGGTTCAGGCTGGAGATACTGGCCTGTTTCAACACCTGCTCCCGGGTCAGCTGGGCCATCTCCGAGGCGTAGTCGGTGTCTTCAATCCGACTGCGGGAGGCCATCATGTTTTCCCGGACGTTTTGCAGGTTGTAAATGGTGTGCTGGAAGCGGTTCTGGATGGCACCGAGGGTGCCCCGGTCTGCGTCGATGGTCGCTAATGCCTGGTCAATAATCTGGATGCCTTGTTGTGCTCCTTCGTAGGTACTGATATCCAGCGTGTTGACAGACATATCAACGGTTGCTCCCCGGGTTCCGGTGAGCGCTGTATTGGGGGTTCCGAGCAAGCTACCTGTACTGTTAATGGTATACGTCGCTGATGGATCAAGACCCACCCATTCAATGGCACCGGTAGCGGTCAGAGGAGTACCTAGTTTCATTTCTGGCAGGGTTCCAGGTACAGGGGTACCATCGAATTTTTTGGTGACCGCAGTCGCTTTTAAACTAAGAACTGCCTTTGGGGTAGGAGCGGGGGTTTGGAGAGTCAGCTTTCCCTGCTTCTGCTCCCGGTTCTGGTGGAGGCTCAGGAGTACTATCAGCCCCTGTAATAGAAAACACCATATTTCCACCACTAGGATCAGTCAGCGTTACGGCTGCTACTGGTGGAGTGACTGGAGTACCGGTACCAGCTGCTGCGATGGTGACAGATGCATCAATATTCTGCGCCTGAAGCTGTGAGGCCAAACTACTGACAGCTGCGTTAAGATCTGCGGCAGTACTAATAGAAGTGGCTGTAGTACCATTTACCGACAGGCTAATGATGTCACCGGGTGCAAAATTTGTTGTATCAGCAAAATCAATGACTGCAGTTGTTTTTGCCAAGCCTGTCAGCTGCGGCACATTCTCTGATACAGCCGTTACAATCTCACCCGCACTGGAATCGGCCAGAATGGACACTAAAGTATCTTTGCCATTCACACCGATGGTCAGATCTTGTGCTGCTACCCCCGTTTCAGCTGGCAACCCCGTCGAAAATCCGTTAAAGGTGATGGTGGGTCCCACCATACCCAGATCACTTCCCAAAGCACTGTTTACGGAAACGGGGATGACCTCATTTGCGTAGGCGCCTACCTGAATATTCTTGGTGGTAAAACTTCCATCCAACAGGTTTTGACCCGCAAACGTAGTGGTCTCAGCAATACGGTTTAACTCGGCTACCAGCTGTACCAACTCACCATTGAGTGCTAACCGGTCTTCCTGTCCATTACTGTCACTGGCCGACTGTACTGATAAATCCCGCATCCGCTGCAGCAACGACGTGGTTTCACTCATGGCCCCTTCCGCCGTCTGGGCAATGGAAATGCCATCGTTGGCATTTCGGGCGGCAACGGTCAAACCATTGATCTGGGAACTCATCCGGTTACTGATCTGCAACCCGGCCGCATCATCCGCCGCACTGTTGATCCGGTAACCGGTCGAGAGCCGCTGCATGGCGGTATCCAGACCGTTCTGGGCCTTTTCCAGACTCATCTGCGCCTGCAGTGAAGGAATGTTGGTGTTGATACTGATGGCCATTAAAGCCTCCTAGAGATAGTTAAACAACGACAGGTTTTCCACCTCTGCAAGCCCTTTCAGGGCGGCTGATAATTGAACCTTCTGCAGGCTGAGCCCACTGAGGGCGCTGGCGTAATCCAGATCACCCAGCTGACCCGCCTGCTCCTGAAAATACAGTTTGATCTGCTGGTGATCGCTGCGAATGCCATCCAGCGCTTTCATTCGGGTACCCAGGTTGGCGTGAATTTCGCCCACCTGGTTCTGGGTCTGGTCGATCTGAACCAGATAGCCTGCCAGCAGGGTTGCGATCGTGTCCGGATTTTCGGTCAGTGTCTGTTGCAGCTGACCGAGCACGGTGATCAGATTAAACCCTGCTCCACCGTCGTTAATAGTAAAGCACAAGGTTTCTGCATTATCCGTAGACGACATTGTTATATCGGATGCCACTGTTATTTGTCGGATGTCGTTATTGTGGTTAAAGACCATGGTTTCGCTGCTTGTGGTTTCACTACTGGTTTCACTACTGGTTGTGCTGCTTGTTGTGCTGTTTGTCGTGCTATTGTCAGCTGCTCCACTGCCTGGAACCGTGGTTGAGCCGCCTGTGGTAATCGTCACCGCCGGTGTACTGGTCTGGGAACCGGAGAACAGGTAAAAGCCCTGTGCATCACGGCTGTTCAATAAGCCGATAATGGCGTTGCGCCACTGGAAAACCTGCTCGCCGATGGTGGTCCGGTCCACGTTAGACAGTGCCGGGTTGTTGGCTTGCAGCACCAGCCCCCGGATTTCCTGCAGGTAGCTGGAGTAGCTCTGCAAGGTGGTGTCTTCCTGCTGGAACTGAGCCATCAGGCTGTCAATGGTGTTGAGGTATTGGTCCAGCTGGTTGACCTCCCGCTGAACACTCTGCAGCTGCGTCCAGGTGCCCGGCGCCTGGGCGGGCTGGGTGATCTGTTTGCCGGTTGCTACCTGGTTCCAGCCTTCCAGTTGTCGCTGGTTGATGTTTTGTACGTCCCGGAGCAGCATCGCCTGTTGCTGGATGGTGCTAACCCGCATTTATGAATACCTCTTGATTTTGGGCTCCAGGTTTCCGTTCGTCCTGAGGCTCTATGTTTTCTGTCAACATAATTAGAACCTCGTTCCCACGGTCTTCCGTGGGAACGAGGTCTCCGGAGGTGCCGTTGGGGTTTGCGACAACCTCAGAGTGTGGGAACGAGGATGTACAGTGGCGTGTTTCCCACTCACCGGTACACCGCCAGCAGCTCGTCAATAATCAACTGACCGGTACGCAGCACCTGGGCATTGGCCTGATAAAACTGCTGAAACCGGAGCAGGTTGGCGGCTTCCTCATCCAGGTTAACCCCGCTCAGGCTTTCCCTCTCGGCCACCGCTGACTGATACAGGCTTTCTGCCGTGGTCTGTTGTCGCAGTGCCGAGGCGGTCTGGTTGGCAATGGACGACTGCAATACGGTATTTTTTTCCAGCAATGATGGGCAGGCAGTGCTGTCACCTCTCAGGCATCCCAGCAGCGACAACAGGTTCTGGTTATCGCCGGGGCCCTGGCCCTTGGCAGCGAAGGCCAGTTGGTCCGGGTTGTTCAGCGTGATGGTGAGCTGGCTGACCTCATTACGCCAGGGCGTCAGCAGGTATTGGTCGTTGGTGTCGGGCGTGCCGGTTAAATGTACCGACAGACCATCAACCGAAAAAGGGGTGTCGGCCGTCAGGGGGCCACTGAATGACTGGCCATCCGTGAGTCTTATCACACGACATTCGTCTTTCGATATAAATGAAAGACGATAGTCTGATGGATTAATAAGCGATAGATTGTCGATTTCAACCGTCAGTACTCCGGTGCCTTTGACTGCCTCCGGAACCACTCTCTGGGTCATGGCGGTGGCTGAATTGATCGCCTGAAATAATGCAGTGCCATCATTACCGTCCAGATCTGTGCCGGAGGTCAGCTGCGAATTCACCTCGGCGGCCAGCACCACCGCCATTAACCCCAGCTGATTGATGGCCGGCACCAGCCCCTGGGTGTTGAGCTTCTGCAGGCCTGCCAATGTACCCGCCTGTGGCAGAATAGGAACTGAAGTGCCGGGAATATTGGCCAGCACCGTGGCTGTTTGCGGATCAGGACTCACCGGGCTGATACTGAGGATAAAATTCTGTGACCCGCTCACCAGGGGGATGACACCCTGGCGGGAGGCGATCATCAGATTGATGGCGTTATTATTGCCCGGTCGATCAACATTTACGGATAGTTGAGCAGAGAGCTCATTAATCAGGTTGTCCCGTTGATCCAGCAGGTCAGCGCAGTTGCCATCATCTCCATTATTCGACCCAAGTTCACTCAGCTCAATGATCTGCCCGTTGAGTTCGGCAATGGCCGAGGTGAGCCGATTGGCCTCGGTGATGGTATTGGCAATCTGTTCCGTCTGTTGCCGGGCGTACTCCTGCAGTTGCTGATTTAATAGTTGAAAACGGTCCACCAGTTGCCCGGCGCTGCCCAGCCATTGCTGACGCAGGGGCACGGATTCCGGGCGGGTTTCCAGCCGTTGCAGATCAGCCATAAACCCATTCAGCACATCGGTTAACCCGGTGTCGGCACCACCGAGCAGTTGGTCCAGTTGCGACAGGGGCGTTGCAAAAGCATCGGCCATTCCCTGGCTGGCATTGGCCCTGAAGACCTGGTCATTCAGGTAGGCATCGGATAACCGCATCAGAGAGAGTACCCGAACACCGCCCAGTTGGTTGAGCAGGCCTCCCCAGTGACTCTGTTGGGCGGCCAGTACCGGTCGGCGTCGGCTGAACCCCGGCGTTTCGGTATTGGCGATGTTGTGAGCGGTGTTATTCAGCAGGATTTCGGCGGCGTTCAGTCCGCTGAGTCCGATATGGTTGATACTCATGGCAGCTTTTTCATCACTCCCGGAACTGAGGGCACGAGATGTACTGTATCAGTCGGGTCATTGAGCTCGATAACTGCTGCGCCAGCTCTCCGGCCAGCCATTGTGCCAGCAGGTCATTGGCCAGGTCGTCGTGAAACAGTGAGGCGGTTCCCTGATGCTTCGATCCTGAGAACAGTCCGGAGGTTTTTTGTAAATTCCGGGTGACTTCGCCCAGCAGGACGTTCATAAAATTGTCCGGTTGTTCAGTTCCGGGTTTGAGGGCAGTGGCTTCGAGTCCGGGCTTCAGCGAAGGGGCGGTAAAAGACAGCGGTGATAACGGCATAAACAATCCTTCCGGTTACATAATAACCAGTTCGCCTTCCATTGCTCCCGCCTCATGGATGGCCTGAAGAATGGAAATCAGTTCGTTAGGGGTAAGCCCGGCACTGTTCACTACATTAACAATGTCCGAGAGGCTGGTGGTGGCTGGGACAATAAACATGCCACCGGTTTTTTCCAGAATGTCGACGGTGCTTTGCTCCTCGACCTGAGGCGTTCCAAGGGTAAACGGGTTGGGTTGGATGACGCTGGGACGCTCCACGACCTTAACCGTAGTGGAGCCATTGCTCACCGCCACCGGGCGAATGCGGACATCGGCTCCAATAACAATGGTTCCGGTACGGGAATTGATCACAACGCGGGCCGGGATGACGCCTTGAGGGACATCCAGCGTTTCCAGCATGGAGAGAAATGTCACCTGGTTATTCCGTCCACCGGGTACCGTGACTTCAATCTGACTGCCATCGACTCCCTGGGCAATGTTGCTGCCAAAGCGATCATTGATGGCCTTGACCAGTAAACGACTCTGGCTGTAATTCTGCTCTCTGAGGTTAAGACGTACGACACCCGGCGTTACATCAGGCGGAATGATCGATTGCTCAATGGTGGCACCGCCAGGAATTCGCCCGACGGTTGTTGTATTGATGCTGATCTGAGAACCGGTGGCACCCTGGGCAGATACGCCGCCCACAATCACCGAACCCTGAGCCAGGGCATACACCTGGCCATCAATCCCCCGTAAGGGTGATGCCAGCAGCACGCCGCCACGGAGACTTTTAGCATCACCAATCGAGGACACCACCACATCCAGCGTGGTTCCCGGACGGACAAAGGTGGGCAGGTTGGCGCTGATACTGACGGCAGCGACATTTTTCATCCGTGGATCACTCCCTGAGGGTAACTGAATGCCAAACTGGCGCAGCATGTTGACCATGGACTGACTGGTGAAAATGGTTTGTCGGGTCTGATCGCCGGTACCCTGCAAACCAACCACCAGGCCATAACCGATCAGCTGGTTCTTCCGAACCCCTTCTATATCCACCAGATCCACCAGACGGACAGCCTGGCTGGACGACGAAAAAAACAAAGCTACCAACACCAGAACCAGCACCAACCAGACTAACCTGCTCAAAACGGGAACCAGCTACTGTTCAGAATACGGGAGAGCCAGCCCTGGGTGTTGGTTTCCGCCAGATCACCCCGGCCGGTATAACTGATTTTTGCCTGGGCCAGTCGCAGAGAAGAGACCTGGTTGTTCTGGGAAACGTCTTCAGGACGAACCACACCACTGACATAGATGACCTCATCCCCCTGATTAATCCGGACCATTTTGCTGCCCTTGACCAGAAGTGCGCCGCTGGGCAGCACTTTTTGTACGACCACGGTCACGGAGCCGGTTAAATGGTTTTGCTGGGAGGTCGATGCTTTGCCGCCAAAGTTCCGGTTGCCACTGAGTTGTGTGTCCAGCCTCGGGATAGTGTTCCCAAGTACCGTAGGGGGCGTTATGGCAGCACTGGCATTTTTGTCCAGACTGGTATTGGCCTTTTTACTGGAAGTGGTCATCTCCTGCAGCATGACGGTGAGGATGTCGCCGGGACGATAGGCTTTCAGGTCATCAAACAGGCGCATACTGGTGGCATGGGTATAAAGACTGCCCGGTGCCGGTGCCGGGGGGGCGTCCAGTGCCCGGGTCAGCATGGGTTCCGTGTCTTCATCATCAGCATCATTCAGGGGCTGGTTTTGCGGCAATACCACCTGACAGCCCTGCAATCCGATCATCAGCACGGCGATAAGACAATAAAACGTCAATGTGACTGTTTTGCCCATGGGTCAAATCCGGTTAGCTGCTTTTCACCAGATATTCCTGAGAATTGCTGGCAACATCGATGGCCCGGGCCTGCATTTCATAGGCCCGCTGAATCATGATCAGATTGACCAGTTCTTCCACCACATCCACGTTGGAGGCTTCCAGGGAAAACTGCCGGATTTCCCCAAGACCGTTGGTGCCGGGAACACCCTCCACCGGTGAACCGCTGGCCGCTGTTTCCAGGTAGAAGTTATCGCCGATGGCCTGCAGCCCCGTAGGATTAATGAAATTAACCAGAGAAATCTGTCCCAGAATCTGAGCCTCCGGGGTGCCGGGCATGGCAACGGATACCGTACCATCCTGACCAATTGTGACACTTTGGGCTTCGATCGGGATTGAGATCACCGGCTCTATCGGCTGGCCCGTGGCCATGACGATTTCACCGTCTGCATTGAGCTGCAACTGTCCGTTACGGGTGTACGCCGTCTCTCCGGAAGGTAACTGAACCTGCAAAAAGCCATCACCCACAATGGCCAGATCCAGCGCATTGCCGGTGTTCTGGACATTGCCATGGGTAAACAGTTTCTGGGTGGCGGTGATTCTGGCACCCGTACCGACCTGCAGGCCGCTGGGCAGTTCGTCCGCACTGTTGGCCATCGCTCCGGCCTGCTTCAGGGTGGTGTAAAACTGATCCGCAGCCACCACCCGCTCTTTTTTATAGCCATAGGTGCTGATATTGCTGAGGTTCTGGGAAGCGGCCATCATCCTGGCATCCTGCAGGGTCAGGCCGCCCTGGTTTATCCAGAGGCTGTTCATATGGACTCTCTCATTCTCATCGCAGGGAGGTGTTAAAAATGCATACAGAAAAATGTCGCCGCCCGCTCCCCGTTTAAAAGCGGGTGGTTCTGCTTTTTCGGGGTGCGGAAGGCGGGCAACGGGCAGCGCCCTACCGCCGCGACAGGTTCAACAACTCATTACCCCTCCCCGCCATCTGATCAAAGGCCGATAACATACGGACATGGAGGTCCATGGTTTTTCCGGTTTCCACCACATTCAGGTACTCCGCCATCAGGTCAACATTGCTCTCTTCAAGAGCCCCGCTGACGATCTGAACCCGTGGGTCAGGTATCGGCGCACTGCCATCCGCCAGTCTGAACAGGCCATCAGGCCCTCGAGCCAGAGTGGCTACAGGCGGGTTGGCAAAGCGGATTTGCCCCACTTCCTCAACGTCCTGTCCACCCGCGGGAATGATACTCACAGAGCCTTCACTGCCAATGGTCAGCTGGCTGAATGCCGGAATCGTCAACGGACCCGTCTGCCCCATGACACGGGCGCCATTGCCTGCCAATACCTCACCGGTTGGGGTCAGGCTGAGCAAACCGTTTCGGGTCAGGCCTGGCTGCCCGCTGGCATCTTCCACCACCAGCCATCCGGCACCGTCGATGGCTACATCGAGCTGGCGTCCGGTGGGTTTCAAGGCACCACTGGTAAAGTTGGTGGCAGACTGCAGGGAAAAGGCGGGTACCCGGTATTCGGCCAACGACGTTTGTGCCTGTGCCAGTTTCTGGGCGAATACTGAGTCGCCCCGGTAGCCGGGCACCGACTGGCCGGATAAATTGCCTGCAAACACCGACAGGCTTTGCCAGATCCGCTCAGCACTGGCGGTGGTCATCTGCATTCCGGAAAACATCGATACGCTCCCGTCAGCTCATATTAATCAGCGTCTGTGACAGGACATCTTCGGCCTGGAACGCCTTGGCACTCACCTGGAAGTTGCGCTGGGCGAGAATAACATCCGACAACCCGCTGGCCAGATCCACATTGGACTGTTCAACCATGCCCGCATTAATAACACCTGCTCCATTCTGACCCGATGGACTGAAGAGCGGACTGCCGGATAACATAGACGACATCCATGTATTATGCCCATTAACCACTAACCCGTTGTCACTGGGAAAGGTCGCCAGCGCCACCTGCCCGAGTACGTACTGATCACCGTTGCTGTAGTTACCCTGCAGGAAGCCGTTTTTTCCTATACTGACCTGACTCAGACTGCCCGCCATTTGCCCGTCAACCGCCAGGGGGCGAAATGCCGAATTGATGGCAAACTGGGTAATCCCGGAAAAATCCATGGCTACGGGTTGGAGGACGGCTCCGGTGGTCAGTGCGGGTGGTGTCAGTGAAAACAGGGCATCTGCGGGTGTTGTCAACAGGCCTGAGCTGTTGAATGTCAGCTCTTCTGTCTGTTTCAGGGCCTGCCCATCTATTTGAAATTCCACCAGCCACTGATTGGTGCCGGTTTTGGTGGAAATAGGTCCCCAGTGTATGTTGTTCACCCAGGGCTGTCGAAAATATTTCAGTGCGCCGTACCAGCTGAACGTTGTCGGTTCTGCCGGATTGAGGGCAATGGTCGTGCGATCAATCACCGGCTCACTGGCGTTGAGGTTAATGGTTGCTGAGGCATTGGGTGGTTGCTGCGCCCGGGCGGTCGGCCTGACTCACCTGCAAATCCAACAGTTTCGAGCTGTCAATTGCTCCCAGGCTGTTGACATCGAAGCCTTTGAGGCGATAACCACTGGGGTTCACCAGGTAGTTCTCATTGTCCAGGTTTAACATACCTGCCCGGCTGTATAGCTGCTCACCATTGTTGCTCAGCACAAAAAAGCCTTTGCCATCGATACCCAGGTCAAAAATATTGCCCGTTTGCGTTAACTGTCCCTGGGAAAACCTCCTGCTGGGTGGCCAGCAGGGTGACACCGGACATATCCACGGATGCGTTTTCCGCTGGGCGTAGGCATCACCCAGAATCGCCCGGAACGATTTATAACATTCGTTTCTGAATTGGTCAGGTTCTGGCTGGCGATATCCAGCTGGCTTCGGGCCACATTCATGCCCGTGGTACTGATTGACATAGGACGTTTACCTCACCGGTTAGATAGAGCCTCCCTGGCATTGTCCTGAAATAACGTCGTCATTTTGAACTCGGACTCCGTTCATCCTGAGCGGAGTCGAAGGATGACTGGCACGATACATGAGGCCGGAGTTCACGCCCTTCGACAAGCTCAGGACGAACGAGTGTTGAGACTCAAAAATGTGCAAATTATTTCAGGTTAGTTCCTTACCTTATGGCCGGGCCACGGAGCGAATGCTGGACAGGGCAACGGGCTCAATTGCCTCAAGCTTGATCTGTGGTGTTCGACCTGGGCCATTGAAAACAATACTGTCTGCTTTACTGATCAGTTGCACAGGGAGTGTTCCCGGTTCACTGTCATCCTGACCATCCCAGGACACTCTTTAGCCAGTACTGACCATGGGGCAATGAGCCAAACAGTTGATCCAGATTTTTCCTGATCGGGGCGCCGGCTGGCTCATTACGACGCCCCTGGTAATGGGCTTCTTTCACTTCGATACCATTCTGATCCGTGAGCAGAAAATGTAAGTCGTGACCTGCTCCGGGCGAAGGAAAGGACAGGGATAATCTATGAGTGTCGTCGTTTAATGAAAATTGCCCGGCATCAATTCGCAACCTCCTGACCCAGCAGTGCTGTAGCACTGGAGAGATGGGACGCCTCGAATTGCTCGCTCAACCGGCTGATACCGGCGTGGATATCTCTTAATTCAGATACGGATGTCATGGCCGCCAGCTGGTTCAACAGGTCACCGCTTTCCATTGGCTCCAGCGGATTCTGGTGCTTGAGTTGAGTAATCAACAAGGTCATAAAGTTCTTACTCAAGGCGCTGGAGCTATCGGGAGAAGACGACGATGTGTTATTGATATCCGGAGTGAAAGGTGCTTCATTGAAAGGTGCTTCATGTTGAATGGGTGAAATCACCGTGATGCCTCCTAGTGCAGGGAAGCGTTAAAATCCGTACCAATACCACCGCCGTCATTCCCGCGAAGGCGGGAATCCATCGCTAGCAGTGGAATCCCCGCCTTCGCGGGGATGACGGTGGTATGGGTATCAGCGCTTAGCTGCACTAGCTATGAACACTGATCAGCTCCAGTGCCTGCCCCTGCATTTGACGGGCGCTGGTGAATACTGAAACCGCTGCTTCAAAAGACCGGGCAGCCGAAATCATGGTCGCCATTTCTTCAACGGTACTGATATCCGGGTAAAACACCTCGCCGTCGGCATTAGCAAGAGGGTGACCCGGTTGATAACGCGCCTGGGGCGGTGACTTATCTTTGACAATTCTTGCGACTTCAACGGTAAACGCCGGAATGTTCTCTCTGGCAGCGGAACCCGCATCGACGGTTTTCTGGCCTGAAGTAACGCCCGACTCGGCTGCAACACCTCCGCCGACGAAGCCGCTGGAATTTCACTGAAAGAGAGCGCCTCGGCCACCAGCGTCATACGGGTTGCCTGGGCGACCATGGCATAGCCAGACATGGCCTGAACCAATTGCAGACTCATGGGGTGTTTACTCGCTTAATCAAATTAATGATGTACTATCGCCCACTGATCACCTTATCAAGCATGCTCAGACGCTCCCGGATTAACGATACGCTGATATTGTACCCGGCCATCGACTGTGCAAGCTCTGCCTGCTCCAGTGCCAGAGATACATCGTTGCCATTTTCCGAGGAAATATCGCCGGAATTCTTAAAGGCAATGGACAACTCAACATCCGCTAATTGATTTGAGGTGGAAGTGTCGTGTGTCTGAAACAGACAGATCCTGGGATAAACCATGAGCAGATTGATAAAATTTCAGGTTAGCCTCAAGTGTTCGGTATTCCGGTGTTTCAACATTGAAAATATTGCCTGACTGGATTGCAATCTGAGAACTTCTGAGTTGCGCAACTCTCGGGTGTATACCCATGGCGGACTCGAATGAAATCAACATAGAAGCTATCTATTCGTCTATATTAAGTCGTATATAAAAAGTAGTATGTTGTCGTGAGAAATGCATTTATTTGTAAACTATTTTATTCCCCTGCGGAAAACGATCAATCAGGTGTTATTACACCTTTCCCCTGTGCCCTCTGTATTGGATTACTCAGCGGCTTATTGAAAAGCCCCAACGCCTATGCAGTGTCATGTCCTGATACCAGGGCGCTATCAGAACCGTTATCAGAAGAGGGTATTCAAACAGACATCATTAATCAGCTCTGCAGGCACTCGATCTCATTGGCCAAGCGGTTTAATAGCCGTAATCCCCGGGTGGTTTTGCTGCATAAAGAGCGCTGGCAGCAATTGCCAGACTGCTCGACAACACCGGATATCCACTTCTCTGCCATGGCTCAGAACGGTAAGCTGCCACTATTGGTCAGCTGCCCTGATCATGATGGTGCCTCCTGGAAGCAACGGCTGGCGGCCAGAGTTGATTTCGATGTATCAGTATTGATGGCCGGTAGAGACATAAACCGGGGGGACGTGCTGTCGGGCCCAGGACTGAAAAAATCAACAGTCCTTTTTTAGTGCACTGAAACCCAATGCTTTTCCATATACCGATAATCTTTCCGGTTACATTGCTACCCGAAAGATCATCGCCGGATCGGTGATTACGACGGATATGGCAAAAAGAGCCAATGCCATCCGTCGGGGGCAGCATTTAACGATTGTCGTTCAATCAAAAAACATCGAGTTAACTACCACCGGTATCGCCATGGAAAGTGGGCATGTGGGCGATATTATTCTGGTTCAGAAGAGAAAATGGCAGGTCGGTAAAATGCCGGGTGATCAATGAAGGTGAGGTTCATCCAGTTGATCGTCCCATTGAAAGGGGAGGGCGATTATGATATCAGAAGATGAGATACATCAAGAGTGTTCGCAACTTCAGCGGCTACTGAAAAATCTGGAAGGGCTGCTGAATCTTCAGGCACAGGAAATAACCCGAAAAAATATTGAGTCAGTCGTTCAATTATCGGGTGAATGTGCTGATATCTGCCAGCAGTTGAAACCCATCCTGACAACATCACGTCAGGATGAACCAACCCATGATGGTAGTGCTCAGGCGGTTGAAATAGAACGATTGATCCGGTCGTGCCAGGCACTGCAACAGAGTAACAGTCATGCACTGGCGAGACTGGCCAGTTATTGCAGTGCGTTTATGGACTTACTTCGTGGGCCGCCATTGTCTTATGCTAAAAATTCTTACGGAAAAAACGCAATGGTGACGTACTCGTCCAGTCATCACTCTCTGTGCAAATTGTAAGACAGTAGCAAATGTAGCCAGCAATGCAGCCATTATCGTTGTAGTTGTTACCCGAATAGTTATTATCGCCGGTTCGTATACCTGGAATGCTGACATACGAGGTCGGTTATGGATCTGAAGAACCTGCTGAATCAAGCGCTCAAGTCAGACCTGCTTAAGCAGGGTGTTGATGCGTTAGGTAAAAAATCAAACACGCCCAAATCCTCAGCAGCGCCTGATCAGCTGAAAAAACTGGGGGCTGGTGCTGTGGGTGGTGGACTCATTGGTATGCTGATGGGTTCCAGAAAGAGCAGGAAGGTGGCAAAGAAAATGGGGATTGGGGCATTGAAGGTCGGTGGAGCCGCCGGGCTCGGTGCCCTGGCTTATAAGGTTTATAATGACTGGCAAAGTAAACAGGGTGTTGAAACCATTCATGAAACATTTGACCAGGATGATGACCGCCACAGTATTCTTATTCTTAAAGCCATGATCGCTGCCGCCAAAGCCGATGGTCATGTTGATAACGCTGAGATGGGGCGTATAGAAGAAGCTCTGGATGACATGGGAGCCGATCAGCACGTCCGACAGCTGGTGCGTCAAGAAATGAACAAACCACTCGACCCGGCTGAAATTGCGAGGTTGGCGAGCTCGCCTCAACAGGCATCTGAAATATACCTGGCGTCGTTAATTGTGGCGGGACGAGCAGAACTTCATGGAAAAATCGTATCTGCAGGAGTTGGCAAAACAACTCAAGCTTGCTCCGGAAGTGATCGGTCAGTTGGAGAGTCAGCTGGTCTGAGTCCGGTTTATTGGTAACGCTGACGCAATCGCTCAAGCCGTTGCATTTTCACTGTTGTCTCTTTCGACAGTGCCTTGATTGAGTCCTTTTGTCGTGAACGTGCCCGAATGCAAAGCGCCCAGTTATTCAGCAGTTGCCAGTGAAACATCGCCCGATTGATGACTTGTATGCCCGTACAGTGTGATCCGGTTTGAGTATTCCGGGCCGTTATCGCACTGCCGGCCGCATCCAGTGTTTCGATCAATCGATTATGCTTCTCCAGCGTTTCCAGCTGGTGACGGATATTGCTTAGTCTCTGTTGATGTTGCAGCGCTTCAAGGTAAAGCAGGCGGCTAACCAGTTTTTTGCTGATGGCCATGGTGAAGTCCACTAATCAGAGTTTTTAGCTGGTGAACACTGTCTTCCAGTGTCTCACGCTCCTGGATCGTTTGCTGCAAATAGCCAAGCATACCTGGCTCTGCAGCCATGGCCATATCCATCTCCGCATCATTACCCGGTTGGTAGACCCCCAGTAATTTCAGTTCATTGCCTTCACGGGCTTTTTCTAATAATCGTCGGAAGGTTAACGACATTTTGAGGTGTTCATCGGGTACGGACTGCGGCATCGTCCGGCTAATGGAGGTCACGACGTCGATGGCCGGATAGTGTCCGGAGGTTGCTAAGGTATGGCTGAGCACCAGATGACCATCCAGTATCGCCCTGGCGGATTCACCAATGGGGTCCGTATCGTGTTCCCCTTCAGTCAGGACCGTATAAAAAGCGGTTAATGAACCCGTTGATTCATATCCCATTCCCGGCCCTCTCCACTAACCTGGCAATCCTGTTAAATACGGAGGGTGGGTATCCTCTGGCTGCAGGTGGTTCTCCAATAGCCAGGCCCACTTCCCGGCGAGCCTGGGCATAGCGGGTCAGGGAATCCATTAATAACAGGGTATGATGCCCGGTATCCCGGTAGTACTCCGCAATGCGGTGTGCCACAAGCGCGGCCCGTAGCCGCATGACGGGCGAATGGTCGGCAGGGGCGGCCACGATGACCGAACGTTGAAGGCAGTGGTCATCCATATTCTGCCGGATAAAATCGCCGACTTCCCGCCCCCTTTCGCCAATCATGGCCAGAACCACAATATCGGCACTGGTATTCCTGGCAATCATGCCCAGCAGAGTACTTTTACCTGAGCCGCTTCCGGCAAAAAGGCCAATACGTTGCCCCTTGCCAATGGTCAGTAGTCCATTAATCGAACGGATGCCGACGTCTAATGGTGTGGAGATCGGGTATCGTTGCAGTGGGTTAATAGGGGGAGCATGAAGGCGGATAATGGCGGTACCTGTGGGCCTGGTCTTGCTGTCCAGTGGTCGGCCTGCACCGTCGATAACCCGTCCCAGCAGGGCATCGCCCACCAGAATGGATGAGTCATCCCCCATTGATCTGACTCGTGCGCCAGGGGATAAACCGTCATGGTACTCAATCGGCATCAGGAGCCAGCGTTGTTCTGTCAAAGCCAACGACCTCTGCCTCTACCGTAAGCCCATCATTTCCCTGAACCAGACATCGCTGACCGGTCTGCATCCTGCAGCCCGCCACCTCCATAATCAGTCCGGATACCTTGATCAGCTGGCCAGACAATCGCTGTGGCGCCAGCATGGCGACCTCTTCGCCGGCAGATCTTAATTGTCGGGTTAATCCGGCCCAGAGATCGGTTCGGGTATTGTCGATTATTTCAACCGGGGGGGAGGGGAGTGCGATAAGCGTCATGCAGGAACCAGTGGTTCATTAATCAGCTGCTCATGCACGGCATCAATACAGGCCATAACACGACTTTCTACGGTTGCATCAACCTCGCCATGCTCGGTAATCAGACGACAGCCACCTGCTGTAAGACGGTCATCCTCTCGAATGGACCAGCCTTCAGGTAACTGTTTGGCCATTGGGGCTATCACAGGGCAATCCGCCGGATTGATTACCAGATATCCCTCTTTAATGTCTGGAAGCATGGACAGAGAGTCGGTAACCAGTTGCTGTAATGACTCCCGTGAGGTTGCGAGTTCATGGTTAACGACCTGTCTGACCACTTTGCTGATCAGCTCGATCAGTGGCTGGCCCAGATGCAGCAGGGTCGATTGATGCAGATTGTACAACTCATTCCAGAGACTGTTCATCAGCGACAGCCACTGCTCTGCGCTGTCGTTGTGCTGTTGCTGCGATTCACTCAGGCCGGCCATATGTCCGGCTTCAAAGCCTTTCTGATAACCGTCCTGATAACCCTGCTGCTGGCCTTCAGAATAGCCAGCTTTTTCTGCTTTACAACGACGGTCCAGGTTTCGTTTCCGGGTTCTTCGAACGATCTCCCGTAATAGCTGAAAATTAACAACGGCAGGTGTCTGAGCAGGCGTATTGTGCTCAGTGCGTTGATCCTGATCATGGCATGAAGGTGGGAACCGGTAGCGATGGATGCAGGGTTGTTCATGCTCTGAGTGTTCATTTCCGGGCCTCCTTGAATCCGGTGGCACAGGCACGGAGCCACCATCATGAGGTTTATTAAGGTCGGCATTATGCAGGTCAGTGCTTTGCCTTAATGCTGTGCTCTTCATCAGGTTACTCCAGCATGACTTCATTACCACGGGGCATTTCAATCTCGCCGCTTTTCAGCAGGCTATCCATCACCTGCACCACATTCTGCCTTGCTTCTTTGACTTTGCTTTGAGGGACGGCGCCCAATGCTTCCATTTCTTCCCGCAGGTAGTTGGCCGCTCTTTTGCTCATGGACTGGTAAATATGTTGACGAACATCGTCCGTTTCCCCTTTAAGCGCCATGGTTAAATCCGATGGATCAACACCGGCAATCAGTCTGGCAACGTTATCCGCTGAAAGGCTGATGACCTGGGCAAATACCAGCATTTGTTCTTCTATTCTTACTGCCATGGCACTGTTGGTCTGCTTCAGGTTCTGGAGCACATGGTCCCTTGATTCGGTATCAAAAAGGTTAAGAATGTTCGCAACCTGCTGTTCACCGTTAACAGGCAGAAAGTGATCAATTGCCTGTTCATCAAGAAAGGATTGCAGAAAAGTCACTATGGCCTGCAGGGATGCCTGGGATAAGCTGCCAAGGTGGGCAATCTTTTCCAGAATACTCTGTACCTGCTCCGGAGGAAGCAGGTTGATGACATCCGAGGCCTGATCTGATTGCAGACAGGCCAGCACAGCCGCCTGAAACTGCTCGGGTTCATTTCTGATCATGGTCGCCAGAAGCTCCGGCTTCATTAACTGCAGCCCGGTCAGCGGTTCCCGGTGGCTACCAGGTGGATTTACCAGACAGCGAGCCTGCTCTTTACCCAGAGCCTGTTGCAGAACCTGCCGCATCTGAATTTGATAATCACCCAGTAATAAACTGACATTGGCGTAAGACTGCTCAAACTGATTCAACATCATAATCAGCTGGTCACGATTCTTTACCCGCATTTTTTCAGAATACTGGCTAATGACTCTTATTTCGCCGGGGGTGAAGTGTTTGATCACGTCAGCCGCAGCCTGTTCACCCAGCAATAACAGGAAGACAGCTGCTTCTTCCCCGGAGCAGTTGGAAGCGGATGGGCTCTGAGTGGAGCGGACAGGCTGCCCTGGTTGCGGTTCAGCCATTGGCGTGGTTCCTGTTGATCCACTCTTTTAATACCGCAGCGACTTTTTCCGGCTCTTTCTGAGCCAGCTTCTGGTATCGAGCGACCTGATCCTCAAGAGTAATCGGCGTCAGATCCGGGGGGATTTCACCACCGGCTACTGCGGACCCGGATTGATCCGCCATGCCGGAGACGAAGATACTGTTACTGCCGGTCGGCCCGGGTGTTCCCCCTGATGAAAATAAGGAACCTTCCCGTAAAAGCCGTCGACAGCCTAATATAATGAACAGAAGAAGAGCGACCAGTAATAGCAGTTGAATCACCTTGATACCGAGATCAAGCCAGCGATGAAAACGCTTCTGGTCACTGGCGGGCAGCGGCGGAGGAACATTGGCAAAAGGGAGAATGGCAAGGCTCACAGTGTCTCCCCTGGAGGCATCAAACCCCGTTGCCTGTTTGATCAGTGTCGTCAATCTTTCCTCACTGTCCTGCAACGTTGTTTCGGGTTTCAATCGGTCGTTGTCAATGACTACGGCAATGGTTAATCGCTTTAGTTGACCAGGATAACGGGTTTCATTGCTGATCTGTCGGCTGACCTCATAATTTCGAATAACTTTCTGCTCACCAACGTCCTCCTGTCCGGATTCCGATGCTTTTGCTCCGGCTGGAGGGACCGCAGGTACCTGGCCGATGGGGGCTGGCTTGTCCATCAAAAAAGGCGTACCGGACTCAATCGATTCGCTTCGTAAAACAATGTTCGGGTCAAACTGCTCGGAATTTTGCTCTATTTTGTCGTAGCTCAGATCAACTGCAACATCGACCCGGTAGTAACCCGGGCCAACCACTGCATCGAGAATTTTCGATAACTGCAGCTCCAGATGACTTTCAATTCGGGTTCTGGCCGTAAGGTAGGTGTTACCAGTACTATCACTGCCGGTGATCAGCGCTGTAGCAATCGCCTGACTGAGCAGGTTGCCGTATTGATCAACGACGGTGACATCCTGTTCATCGAGCGTGGCAATGCTGCCGCTCACCAGGCGCATAATGCCTTCAACCTGATCCGGCTGAAGCCGCATACCACTGTAGAGCTCAAGATATACCGATGCCTTGGCGGCGGGTCGGCTCCTGAAAAAGACACTCTGCTCAGGGATTGACAAGTGGACACGGGCGTAGCGAACTGCATCGATACCACTGATCGTTTCGGATAATGACGTTTCCAGCGCACCCAGAAACTGCATCTGCTCGACAAAGTGACTGCTGCCCAGACCGGGTTGCTCCGGCATCCATGGCTTTGAGCCGGTAGCGATAATGCCCCCGGCGGCCATGGCCATGCGAGCTTCGGAAAGCTGGTTTGCTCGAACCAGTAGCTGCCCATCATCCGGATTGATCAGGTAGCCAATGCCCTGTCTATCCAGAATCTCGATGATTGCTGCCATATTGTAGTGTTCGCCATAGCCATACAGGGGACGGAAGTCACGGTCATGCCACCAGAGCGCGGTATTAATCAGTACCGCTATCAGTAAGGCACTGACCACCAGAAGTATCAGCAGCCTCTGATTGGTTCCGGAACCACTGGACGTTCCTTTCAATACTGAAGCAAACCAGACACTCAGCTGGTGCCAGTATTTTTTAAACGCCGTGCTGACACCCTCTGATGACTGCAGGGAGGTGTTTTTATCCACCGTTTATGATCACCATTTCTGATCCACCAAAGATCTAAGAGGTTGGTGCAAAACCCGCAAGAGGGTCTATCTGCGCAGCTCGGCTCTTGGGAGGTGTCTTGAAATAACTTTAACACTCAGAACTCATTCTCCGTTCACCCTGAGCCCGCCGAAGGGTGGTGCCACCGGGCTTCGACGAGCTCAGTCCGAACGGAGTCCGGTGCTGAAAACAGGTAAGTTATTTCAGGGCGATTCCTTATTAGCCTACCTTCGCAGATAGACCGTCTTTCCGGGTTTAGCAATAGCCTTTTAATTCAGATCTGCTGATTAAATGTTTCATGATACCCTTCAACAATACGATTTCTGACCTGTATCAGCAGGCTCATGGTCTGACTTGCTTTCTGAACCGACATCACCGTTTCAATCAGATTATCCTGCCCCGCCTCCAGCTCATTCATGTGCTGCTCTGCCTGAAGCTGGGTATGGTTGGTATGGTTCAACAGGGTCGCAAAGACCCGATGAAAAGGGTCAGACTGCTGATCACCACTGCTGACGGGCTTGGGCAAAAACTCCGGCAGAGACTCCGTTTGAAGCGCACTTTCTGGAGATAATATTGCTGGAATGGACATTGATAGTTTACTCGCATACTTAAACATTCGTTTTTGAGACGTTTGAAAAGTGCTTTGATAACCGGTTCTGTTTTGAACCCTCTTAAAGATAGATTGTTTACCGGGACTCGCCATGATTCATGAGTTAGTGGGTCTTCATATTTTTTATTGGTCTACTGACTGGTAGCAGTATCCCGAAGCAACGTAACCTCAACCCGTCTGTTTTTATAACGTCCGGCAGCCGTCGTATTATTGGCAATAGGGTAACGTTCGCCATGATAACGGGTAATGACGCTGACAGGGTGGGTAACCATGGCCTCCTTCAGGTATTGTTCCAGCTGGTTGCGCACAACATCAGCCCGTTTTTTTGACAGCTCCAGGTTTTGTAACCGGTCAATGGTCTCGTCACTGTCCCGGAAGGGGGTGTTATCGCTATTTCCGTCAATGGTAATTTCGCTGATGCTTTTATCCACTGCTACATAGCGGGCAGTATCTAACAGCCATTGTCGTTGGCTGTTATTTAAGGAAGACTGTCCCAGGGCATAATGAAGGTTGTATTGTTGCAATTGATGAAAATTTCTGGGCAGCAGGCTGGTAATACAGTCTGACATTTTTTCCATCGCCGGTAACATGCCCACAGTAGGAATTCTGACGACAATGGCGTTACTGGCAAGACTGTTTTTTGTCGACGATTTTCCAACGATATAAATATACAAATAACTGCGGCTATCAAGTTGATCAAACAGCTGCCTGACTGGCAGCTTCAGTTTCAGCTCAAGACCTTCCACCTGAACATTATTGGACAAATGATAATCAGTGACCTGGAGTTGTTGGCCGGACACGCCTGTTAAAGGACTGTCTGCTGCGCTTTCGAAAGCACTTTTTGATGAATGCTCCTGCCCCCATGGTTGTGGCCTGATCCACACCCGTACCGATTCCGGCCGTATTGGGAAGAGGGAGGATTCCAGTTCAATAGACTGCTGGTGTCCGGCTTCAGCGATAATGGCAACGCCACCGAATAAAGGTATCTTCTGGTATAAACGGCATTTGAAGTATTTGTCTTCATGCAATTGCCAGTCAATATCATCCATAACTACGTCATAAAGGCTGGCAGAGGCTGGCGAATGAAGCAGTATCAATAATATTGCCTGGAATGCCAGGATGACAGGGTTAGCAAGCAGTAGTGACAGTAAGCAACTTATCTGTTTCATAACCACATGTTCTGTCCGGCAAGATGGAAAAAAACAAAGTATGAACTACTTTTTCAGGAGGCTGCAGACGGGAAAAAAATTGAATGCCTTCTACTGAGTTTAGCTCCTCCGGTCATGGTGCGGGGGGCAATATGGTGAATAGCCGGACTGATAGCAGCAGGTCTTTGCTGCGTGGTTATCTACATCAGATGTCCCCTTCGGTGTTGCACATGACAAAGATGCTGGAGACGCTTTCATTGTCATTTCCTGATCAGATGCTGAAGGCCCTGGATAAAATTATAGAAAGCCCGATGGTGGGTGCCCGTCGTCATTTCAATGATGATATTTATACGACGGTTAGCCAATTACAGCAGTTGCCGGGACAAACACTCTACCGTTTTCTGATGCCGTTTGGTGATCCACCTGTTTCTGCGGCAATTTGCAGCGAATCCAGTTGTGCTTTCCTGCTATTCGATCAGCGGCTGCCTGATTTTCTGACTACCCTCTGTTTTGGCGGCAGTCTATCTTTGTTGACTGCCGGGGATAAGGATTCTGCTCCATCCAGTGGCTCTTCATCTAATCCTGCTTTGACAGAAGAAGACCCCAAAGCGTTCACAAGAATTGGCAAACAGCTTCTGGATCAGGTTGCCAGTACGCTGGCAGAACTCTGGAGAACCCTTTGTGTGCCTTATTGCTCAGTGCCGGATACTGGCTTCTCATCCCTGGCTCAATGGATGGGAGGGGCACAGGTCTCCCCGGTTTCGTTCACGGATGACTGTCTGCTGAGTCAGTTTGATCTTGAGTTTCATGACCCGGCCTACGCAGACTCGCCATGGTTAGTCCCTGTTTACTTCTATACACCGGTTAATGCTTTTACCAGTGCCATGCTTGAGCAGGGATTAATCGTTGACGGGGAGACACACTCAAAGCAGCCATGTCAGGATCGTATCGTGCAGTTTCTAGGCAAAATCGAAGTCGATATTGCCGTTGATCTTGAGCCACTGTCTTTACCGATGAGCACACTATGTGATCTGAAGGCAGGTGACGTTCTTTCAATACCCCATCCTGGAAAATCACAGATGAGTGTGGAGAACGCCCTCTTGTTTCGAGGAACGACAGGCCAGCATGGAGGGCACCTTACCGTGCGAATCAATGAGTGTTTGAGAAGAGGGGAACATCAGTGAAAGATTCAAGACCATCCGCTGATGAGGAGCCTTCCGTCGATGATGAACCTGCAGCTGGTGAAGAGCTTTCAGCCGGTGAAGAGCCTTCAGCTGATGAAGAGCCTTCAACAGTCATTAATCCAGAATCATCGGATGTTGCGCAGGAAGACATTCAGCAGGACTCTGCTGATCAATCCGGGTTGAAAGGCTCGGATGAGCAGCCTGAGAGTGAACAGGAGAGTGAACAGGAGAGTGACAAAACAGCAGAGGTTCTTGAAGAAAATGATACTGAAGCAGACCATAAGATGTCAGAGTCGATAGAAGACAGTCGTTCAGAATCATTGGAATCAGTAACAGCGGACGATGAAGCGTTCGATTCGTATGGTGAACCAGACGAAGAGCCTTCGGCCAGGCTTGCTTCATCTGACCTGGGTCTTGTGGGGGCAGTAGAAGTCACCATGACCCTGAATGTCGGCAGCAAACGTATGGCCATTGCCGATGTGCTCAGCCTGCACAAAGGTTCTGTCGTCAGTCTGAACCGTCGGGAACATGACCCGCTGGATGTCATGATTAACGGCGTATTATTTGCTCGCGGCGAAGTCGTTCGGACAGGGGAGTATTATGGCCTGCGTATTCTGGAAATCCTCTGATCCAGAGGTTTTGCGAGGTGTTTCACGTACTCCCATTTATGTCTGTCATCTCTGGATACCCGTTACGGCCTTGCTGCTGATTTTACCCGGGGTATCTGAGGCATCGTTTCAGTTGCCGCTGTTATCCGTCACGTCCGGTGATAACCAGCAGGATTACACCGTTAACCTGCAGATTTTATTAATATTAACAACGTTGTCCTTTCTCCCCGGGCTCATGATGGTAACCACCAGCTTCACGCGGGTCCTGATCGTTCTGGCCATACTTCGTCAGGGGCTTGGTCTTCAGCAAATACCGCCTACTCGAGTTCTGATTGCCTCGGCACTGATCCTGACGGCGTTCATCATGAAACCCGTGTTCAGTGAGATCTGGAAGCAGGCTGTCGAACCTTACCTGGAGGAGCGGATGTTATTCAGGGATGCAATAGAAGTCGCGAGTCAGCCATTGCATCAGTTTATGCTGAAACAAACCCGGAAGACGGATATGGAACAATTTTTAGTGTTATCCGGTGAGCTCCCTCCTGTTGACGGCCATGCCGGTAAACAGAGCGGCGGTAAACCGGATGTGCTACCAGAGGACATTCCCTTTTCTGTGCTGATGCCTGCCTTTTTGAGCAGTGAAATCAAAACCAGTCTGCAGATGGGGCTGATGATCCTTTTGCCATTTCTGGTCATTGATCTGCTGGTTGCCAGTATTCTTATGGCGCTGGGCATGATCATGCTCTCGCCCATGTTGATCTCTCTGCCTTTTAAATTGTTGCTGTTCGTTCTGGTGGATGGCTGGAGTCTGATTATGGCAGGCACCATCAGAAGTTTTGCGACTTAGGTATTCTCAATGTCACCAGACGATGCGGTCTACATGTTTGCCAGTGCGTTGCAGAGTGTTTCCTGGATGGCTCTGTTGCTGATTGCTCCTGGTCTTCTGGTGGGCCTGCTGATCAGTATCATTCAGGCGGCAACCCAGGTCACCGAACAAACCCTGAGCTTTTTGCCCCGGTTGCTGATCACTTTGTTAACACTGTCACTGTCACTGCACTGGCTGGTTCAGGAGTTAAGCGTCATTTTTCATGACTTTTTTGTTGCCATTGTGAATACCCAGTGATCAGCATGGCGCTTGCTGACCTGACCCATCAGATTGTGCTTTATTTATTAGTTTTTTGTCGTATTTCCGGGTTTGTCATGACCTGTCCACTGACCCGGGACTGGTTACCTGTCTCAGCACGTTTACTGCTTGCCTTATCACTCTCTGTGGCGGTCATGTTTCAACTGTCATCTGAAATAACGACTGACCTGTCGCTGAGCCTTGTCCTTACGGCCGGTTCTGAGTTTTTTATTGGACTGTTATTTGGCGCGGTATTGATGATTTATTTTGGCGTGTTTACCCTCGCCGGGCATTTAACGGGCCTGCAGATGGCCCTGGGATTTGCAGAACTGAACGACCCTGCCAATGGCATCAGTGTTACCGTGGTTGCCCGTATCTACCAGGTGATGGCCCAGCTTCTTTTTGTGCTGATCAATGGCCACCTGCTCTGCTTTATGGTGGTCATTGAAAGCTTTCATGCATTACCCATCGGGCATTTTCTGACCGTTATCGAAAGAGCGCCTGCCCTGCTTACCATGACTGGCTGGATGTTTGGTGCTGGCCTGCTCATTGCACTGCCCGCTATTGTCTGTCTGCTGATTGTCAATCTCACCTTTGGTTTCATGACGCGATCGGCTCCTCAGATGAATCTGTTAACCCTTGGCTTTCCCATGATTGTTCTGGTCGGAATCGTTCTGCTTAGCCTTAATATTCTGCAGGTGCCTTACGCGGTCGAACAACACATCCATTATGCACTGAAGACGCTTGGGTCTCTCCTGTCTGGTTAGGGATTTGTCCTGAAATAATTTTGACATTTTGAAGGTTCCAAAATGTACACATTATTCAGAGACTACTCCTGGGAGCAGTAGCAATGAGTTCTGAACAGCAAGAGCAGGGCAGTGAACCCACCGAACAACCCAGTGAGCGGCAGCAACATAAAGCCCTGCAGGAGGGGCAGGTCTCCCGGTCAAGAGATCTGATGATCGCCATGCAGTCGTTGGCCGTGTTTTTACTGCTTGGTTACGCCCATTATTTTGATCATATCGAAACCGTTATATCCATGCTGGCTCAGGTTGACAGTCCGTTGAATAATAGCGTTGGGAATAATGGCGTTGGGAATGACGCCCCTGGAACCCACGCATCAATTATGGAAAGCCTGCGGTTGGCATTTTCCGTATTTCCGGGTGTGATGATTACCCTGTCCCTGGTTATTGCTCTCAGTGCCACCGCGGGTGCCCTGATTTCAGGACCCTTTATCTTCAGTCTCAAGATCGTGGCGCCAAAAGCCAGACGGATAAACCCGGTTTCAGGATTGAAACGGATTTGCTCTGCCCAGGGGCTGGCAGAGGTGGTACGGGCATTATTAAAAACCCTGTTGCTGGCCGTGGCGCTTTATTTGATCATGCGTTACCGGCTGCCAGAAATCATGGCACTGAGTACCGGTTCGGTTCCGACGGCTGCAACCCGGGCATTCATGTTGTTATTGTCCACCGGGCTGGGATTGTCGTGTGTACTCATGATCATTGCCGCTGTTGATGTGGTGTGGCAAAAACACCGCCTTCGCAAACAACAGCTGCTTACACGACAACAAGTCAAAGATAATCTGAAGAACGAAGACGGGTCGCCAGAAGCCCGGCAGCGGATTCGGCAGGCACGGCAAAAACTGGCATCCGTCATTCGCCGGAAAATGCTGAATGCCATCCCTGATGCCGATCTGGTGCTGACCAACCCCAGCCATTTTGCGGTCGCATTGAAATACCAGCCGGACAGTCATCGGGCTCCCGTGCTGGTGGCCCGGGGTGTTGATCATATGGCAGAACTGATTATCAGTATCGGACGCTCGGCGGGTAAACCGGTACTGATCCAGCCAATGCTGACCCGGGCCCTTTATTATCATACTGAGGTGGATCAGGAAATTTCCCCGGATTTGTATCAGGCTGTGGCAAAAATCATGGTCTACCTTTATCAACTGGATCGTTACCGCACTCACCAGAGCACCTTCTGCCCCGGCTCACCCAATATTCAGATACCTGAAAAATATCAGCATCCATCACGCACAGGAAATCAGTCATGAGCAGTACCGGCTTGCTCCTGCCGACCTCTTCAAAGGCTTCCTTATTGGCGACACCGCTGCTATTGCTGGTGGTTCTGGCCATGCTCATGTTGCCGATTCCTCCATTTTTACTGGATTTTCTGTTCAGCTTTAACATTACCCTGTCGTTGATTCTGCTGATTCTTACCATTTACATTAACCGGCCCCTGGATTTTTCTCTGTTCCCGACGCTGTTGCTGGTCGCCACTCTGCTGCGGCTGGCCCTGAATATCGCCTCGACACGGGTGGTGCTGATCAATGGTCATGATGGACCTTATGCCGCAGGCAAGGTTATCGAGGCATTTGGCAGCGTGGTGATTGCCGGTAATTATTTTGTGGGTTTGCTGGTTTTTCTGATTCTGGTGATCGTCAATTTTGTGGTGATTACCAAAGGTGGCAGTCGGATATCGGAGGTGACGGCCCGTTTTGTCCTGGATTCGATGCCGGGCAAGCAGATGGCCATTGATGCTGATCTGAACTCCGGTGTGATTGACCACAATGAGGCCCGGGTGAAGCGGGAAGACATTACCCGTGAAGCCGATTTTTACGGAGCCATGGACGGTGCCAGCAAATTTGTCCGTGGTGATGCCATTGCCGGGTTGATGATCTTGCTGATCAATATTCTGGGCGGTGTGACCATTGGCATCTGGCAATATGACATGAGCGGTACCGAAGCCGCTCAGCTTTATGGGCTGATGACTATTGGTGACGGTCTGGTCGCCCAGATTCCTTCCCTGCTGCTATCAACGGCGGCGGCCATTATGGTTACCCGTATATCCGGGGCTGTGGACATGAACCAGCAGGTTCGACAGGAAATTATAGGGCAACCCAAAGCGTTGATGGTCGCTGCTGCCGTGCTGGTGGTTATTGGTCTGGTGCCGGGTATGCCTCATGTCGCCTTTGTGATACCGGGCTTATTGATGATGCTGTTTATCTACCGGCGTGTATCCAGAGAAAGCAGCACTGAGCGGGAAAGTGCTCTGGATGGCAAAGGCGATGAAAGCAGTGTGGCTTCAAAGGAGCGGCTCACATGGCAGGATATATCGGTCGTTGATCCCATTGGCCTGAGTATTGGTTATCGTGTGATATCTCTGCTGAGTCAGAACCCGGAGCATCCCGGGGTCAATGGCGAACTGGCCAGTCAGATCAGGCATCTGCGACGGGAAGTGTCAGGACAATACGGCTTTCTGATCCCCATGATTCATATACGCGACAACTTGAACCTGGACCCGGACAGCTATTCGATTCAGCTTCATAACGTGGCTGTAGACCATTTTAAACTGAACGTAGGCCAGCTACTGGCGATTGCCATGGAGAATGCCCAGCACCTGCCTTTTGATCCTCCGGTCAAAGACCCCTGTTATGGGTTAACGGCCTACTGGATACCAGCGACTGAACGGGGGGCAGCGTTGCAGGCAGGCTATACCGTGGTTGACTGCTCCACTGTGATTACAACCCATGTTGGCAGGATGATAGAAAATCATATCGACGATCTGTTCGGGTTCGAAGAGACTCAGGGGTGGTTGAACCATCTTCGGCAAACCTCTCCGAAGTTATGTGACGAACTGGTTCCTGATAAATTACCTCCGGGAATATTGATGCAGGTTCTCAAGCGACTGCTGGCTGATAATATTTCGATTGCTGACAGCCCTCGCATTGCGGCCACATTACTGGCCGCTGCTGAGCCACAGCAGGATATTCTGGCGCTGCTGAGTCTGGTTCGTATCACGTTACGGCGACAGATTATCGATCCACTGATCAATCGTCAGTCAGTGCCGGAACAGCTTGCTGTGTTTACCCTGTCTCACGAACTGGAAAAAATGCTGTTGATGGCCAGAGAACAGGCCCGGCGGGATCCACAGTTCTCAGATGAGTCTTTCGTTATCGAACCCAGCCTGTCGATGCAATTGCAGAACAATATTCCAGAGCTGATCCGGCAGGCCCATAATAAACAGGTGGAACCCGTGCTTCTGGTTCCTGCCCAGCTGTGGCCTCTGCTTTCCCGGTATAGCCGGATCGCACAACACCGGTCATTAACCATACTGACCTTTCAGGAGATCCCTGATGATCTCCAAGTGGAAATTATCGGGCAGCTGGGGTGAGATGACATCGGGTGTAAGGAATTGTCCTGAAAAAACACAGTAAATAACGTGAGTTCGACGAGACAACCCATTGCGCTGCAAAGGCTTCAGCCTTTTTGTACATATTCATGTTACAAAAAAGAGTGATTTGAGTACTTTAATTGGCTGGCAAAGGCTCCGAAGGAGCCATTGGACACTTTTCCAAAAAGCATCATGATGCTTCAAGCCCTTAAAATCCAGGGAGCGTAGCCAAAATTGAAGCGTCGAACTCACGTTATATTAAGCCGTCAGTGTCTTGACCGGAGAATTCCCGACCAGAATACACTAAAAGCAGCAGTAGCTGCCTGGGAAACTGTTCGAAACCAGGTTGAGCCAGCTGCCATGCTTCGGGGTGTAATATTTGTAATGCCCAATCTTCTGTGGTTCTTCGGTCTGTAACCTCTACATGTCGCCATCCAGACTGCGCCGACGGCCTTGGCGGCTATATTTGCGGTCAACAGCAATTTCAAGACCCTCTTCAACACATCGTTGACGAACTCTTTGAACTGTTTTTATAGAAACTCCACTGTGCGAAAAATTATCGGACGCTCACAGAATAAATACTTGTTAGTTCATTCAGAAATAAAAAAGTTCCTTCATCTTCATCTAGTTTTTATGTTTGGAAGAAGCCAGGGTTTATGCCGTAACTCTCTATTGTTTGCCTTTGACGCAATGTATTCAAACAACAATACTGTGGTTATTTTGTATGGGCTGGGCATGTGACCAGATGATCATTCACTAAGCCCATCGCCTGCATATAGGCATAACAAATGGTACTGCCAACAAAACTGAAGCCTCGTTTCTTCAGATCGCGACTCATTTGGTCAGAAATATCGGTAGTTGCTGGTACCTCATCCATACGCTGCCAATGATTGATTAAAGGTTTGTTTTCGACAAAGGACCAGAGGTACTGGCTGAAGCTGCCAAATTCAGCCTGAACTTTTATGAATGCCCGGGCATTTTTGATGGTGCTTTGAATTTTTAGTCGATTACGGATAATGCTGCTGTCCTGCATGAGTCTGATTACATCCTGATCATCCATCCGAGCAACCTGTTGAACATCAAACTGATGAAAAGCCTGTTGATAGCCTTCCCGACGCTTCAGGATGGTAATCCAGCTAAGGCCCGCCTGTGCCCCTTCCAGAATCAGAAATTCAAACAGTTTTCGGTCGTCATGGCAGGGGACTCCCCATTCTTCATCGTGGTATCGGGTATAGAGTTCATCACCATGGCACCAGCTGCAACGGGTATCGCTCAAGGGAAATCATTCCTTTTGATAAGATTTTGCTGATTATTACAACAGAAAACGCAATTATTTGCAGTTTTCTGGCTACCCATAAAAATGGCAGTTAAGATAGGTGTTTACTTTGTAATAGGCGATAGCAGATGAAGATAGCCAAAGAAAAAGTGGCACTGTTTCATTACACTCTGAAAAATGATGCGGGTGAGGTGCTCGACAGTTCTGAGGGCGAATCTCCGATGGCTTATCTTCACGGTGAGCATAACATTGTGGAAGGCCTTGAAAATGCCCTGGAAGGCAAACAGGCTGGTGATAAGTTTGAAGTCGTAGTTGAATCTGCTGAAGGCTACGGTGAGTATGATGAAAGCCTGGTTCAGCCTGTGCCTAAAGAGCAGTTTGGTGACCACCCGGTAGAGGTGGGTAATCAGTTTCATGCGGATACGGCCATTGGCCCACGTGTTGTGACTGTAGTCGCTATTGATGAGGAAGGTGATCAGGTTGTCATTGACGCCAACCACTCTTTGGCTGGTGAAAATCTCCATTTCAGCATTGAAGTGGTTGAAGTTCGTGAAGCGACCAAAGAAGAACTGGATCACGGCCATGTTCATGGGCCAGAAGGGCATGTGCACTGATTTTGCATTTTAATTAAAAAAGCCGGCTTTTGCCGGCTTTTTTGTTGATACTTTTGCAGTGTTATCAGATGGCAATGTAAACGGCATGCCGTGTTTTATGATGAGTGAGCAGTTGGATATTGGTTAGCAGACCACTTTCCACCATGGCTCTGAAAGCTGCGGCTGTTCTCATTTTTTGCAGGTCATCCTGATGCTCCCAAAGTCCCATCTCTTCCATCAGCACCCTGATTTTAAACGTTGACCCTTTACTCATTGTATTTATGACGTGTTGCAACGGTGTTAACAGAAGGTTCAGGCGCATACATCTCTCCTTATTATTCCCAGTCAGTACAGTCTGTTCTTCAGCCTTCTGGTTTTCACTAACTGCGTGGTTATGCCAACAGAATCTATAACTATGGACTCTGCAGCCATTTCTGGCTGTTAGACATTCGTTGGAGATCATTGATCATGCAAACATAAAGGGCTGTCTCATCAATATGGATTATATACAAGCATTTATGTATGTATGTAAAATCGTAAGCAATACTAATATGCAAAAATAAGCAGAAGCCCATGAAATTCAGCAAAGTTCTTATCATCAGTCTGGTGCTGGTGGGTCTGGCGTTGGCCGGTTATCGGATTCAGAGCGGTGGTGACTCTGCTGCGGTTGTTTATGAAACCCCGCCCGTCCGGGTGGATGTCCTCCAGGTAATTCCGGGCGAACTTTCAGCCTGGGCCTTTGCTGAAGGCACGGTGGAAGCGCTTCAAAAAGCGTTTCTTAATTTTGAGCAGTCCGGAAAAGTGGTTCATATTGGTAGCCTTTCTGATGGTTCGCCTCTGCGGGAGGGGGTGCGTGTTTTTGGCCCCAATGATGATGTTCGACTGGGGCAGTTACTGGCCAGGATTGATAACCGTGAAAACACCTCCGAAGTGGTTGCCCTGGAAGCCCGGTTACAGTCTGCCAGAGAACGCCGGAAAGAAGCGGAGGCCGGTGTTCATATGGCCAGGAATGATCAGAAACAGGCTGAGCAGGATTTTGCCCGAATAGAAACGATTTACAGTAAAGGCGTTGTATCCAGAGATGAATATGACCGCCACCGGACCGGAATGCTTAATGCTCAGGTGGGTGTTGAAGCGGCGGAAAGCAGTTTGCAGGCCGCGATTTCAGAGGAGAAAGGCGTCGCTGCTGACCTGAACCGTGCGACGGTTAATCTGGAAAAAACCAGTCTCTTTGCCCCGTTTGATGGTGTTATTACAGCCATGAATGTACTGCAGGATAATTACTACTACCCTCCGGCAGGCATTAGTACAAACCGGGAGCGGGAAGCTGCCAGTGCCATTGTTGTCGTAGACGACAGCCAGTATGAAATCAGGCTCGAAGTTTCAGAAGCTGAGGCTCGTTTGATCAAGGAGGGTCAGCCTGTCTACCTGGCTCAGGATGATCGAATCCTTTATGACTCTGTGAACTCGGGTTTTGATCAGCCGGGTATTGTGAAAGGGAGCGTATGGTCTGTTAGTCCATCCCTCAGCCTCCAGCGGCGCTCAAGGCTGGTTAAGGTAAGAACCGGCGCTGATGCACAGGCAATACAGGATGGCATGTTTGTCAGAGCGTGGATTGCTACCGAGCAAAAAGCGGATGTTCTGACCTTGCCATGGCAGGCGATTTCATTTCGTGATGGTAAACCGTACGTCTTTGTCGTTAAGCCCGATAACCGCGCTGAGCTGCGCTGGTTGTCAATTGGGATTCAGGGGTTGTTGAACCTGGAAGTTGTCAGTGGTCTTCAGGGTGGTGACCGGGTTGTGGTCCGTGGTCAGCATCTTCTTGCAGATGATAGCTCTGTAGAAGTGATTAATGAGCTTCAGGCGGGAGACAATGAATGAACTGGCTAACACGAAAGTTGTTTCTGCAAACCCTGTTTGCCCGTCTTCTATTGGGATTGTTTCTGCTCTCGGGAGTGCTTTCCTATAACACAATGGTACGGGAGAACTATCCGGACCTGGAGATTCCCAAAGCATTGATCACCGTATCCTGGCCGGGTGCTGCCCCTGAACAGGTGGAAAAAGAGGTCACCAAGCCGCTTGAAGATGAAATTCGCAGTGTTAAAGGACTGAAGACTTTCGCCAGTGGTTCATATCATTCCTACTCGATGATTGCTGTTGAGTTTGAGGCGGATATGCCGGTTGCGGAGGCTCTGCAACGGCTCCGGGCAAAAGTGGATAAGGCAGAAAGCCAGTTCCCGACCGAAGCGGATATCGAAAAACCGGAAATTGAAGAAATGTCGGTAGCCGACATGCCGGTCATCAGTCTGGTGCTCCATGGCAATGTTGATGATCTGATTCTGACAGATGTGGCAAAACGTCTGGAATCCCAGTTTGAAACAATCCCGACTGTTAAGAAAGTGACCCTGGGCGGTATGCGGGAAAAAAGTCTGCACATACGACTTAAGCCTTATAAATTGAGGGAGCTTGGGATTTCACCTCTCGTCGTACGAGACCGGCTGCAGGCAGCCAATCAGGATATGGCCTGGGGGGAATTTGAAGGCAGTGAGAGTACATTTAACCTCTATCTTGCGGGTCGTTTTGACAGTGTTGAAAAGCTGAAAAAGCTGCCCATCGTCCGTCTTGATGAAAACCGACCTGTACGATTGGGCGAGATCGCAGATGTCAGCCTGAGATTGGACCGTGAAAAGAGCCGTAACTATTTCAGTCTTGATCATGGAGAGTTTACCCGCGGTATTACATTAGACATCACCAAGCGTCCCGGTGAGGATACGTTTGCTGTTATCAGAGCCGCTGAACGACTGGCAGAGCAGGTCGTTAGCAGCGATACCTGGCCTCAGGGGCTTCAACTGACCAAGGTAACGGATGACGGGGAGCTGATTGAGCTGGCCTTTGAAGATATTTCCGGCTCCATGTATCAGGCGGTCATTATCGTCTTTATTGTTTTGATGTTCTTGCTGACCTGGCGGGAGGCGCTGATTGCTGGTATTGCATTGCCGGTGACTCTTTTAGCGACGCTGGCCGGGATGGCTGTACTGGGATACACCCTGAGTTCAACAGTTCTGGTGGGTATGGTACTGGCACTGGGCCTGCTGGTTGATGTGTATATTCTGGTCATGGAGGGTATGCATGACGGGTTATATGTCCGTAAGCAATCATTCTCTCAGGCGGCACTGTCTACGGTTAAAACATTCCTTTTACCAGCCACTGCCGGACAGCTGACTACTATTCTGGCTATGGTTCCGTTGATGCTGGTGGGGGGGATTCCCGGCAAATTCATCCGAATACTGCCAATGACCATTACCATCAGCTTACTGGTCAGCTTATTGGTTGCATTTCTGGTCTGTATACCACTTTCCCGCTATTTGTTGGAAAAGGACTCCGGCCGCTCCAGAGAATTGTTCATCGACCGCTTGAGCATGAAATACCGAGGTCAGCTCACTGACTGGCTGCTGACAGTCGTTTTAAAGAACCGGATCACGGCCATTGCCTGGGTAACCGGAGCGTTTGGGCTATTTGCTTTGAGTTTGCTGGCAGCTGGACAACTACCGGTCATGATGTTCTCTGAAAGTGATGACCGTAAGATTGGCGTTGCCATTCAGCTGGGGCCGGATGCCACGCTGGAACAGGCCCAGCAGGTTGCTGACAAGGCCGGGGCGTATTTACGGCAGCAGCCCTGGATTGAGAAAAATATTGCTTACGTTGGAGAGAAAAGTCCGGTTACCAGCAGTTCTCTGAATGAGGCGTTGTTACCCTCAAAAGCCTATAACCAGGTGGGTTTTACGGCCATTCTTGTGCCTCGAAAAGATCGGGATCGCCTATCCTTTGAGTACCTTGATGAAATTCGTGATGGGTTGAAAGAGACGCTCAAAAGTGAGGCCGGGCTGGAAATATTTCTGACCCACGTAGGAGGGAATCCTTACAATGCGGCTCCGGTGCAGATTGAGGTGCTGGGTGAAGACTATGATCTGCTTCGTGATATTTCAGTGGGTGTTCGCCAGCAATTGTCGCAGATTCCGGGAGCCCAGGGTGTTCGGGATAACCTGGGAGCAGCCCATCGGGAGATTCGTTTCCGTTTGATACCGGAGCGCCTGAGCTTTCATGGTTTGTCTGAGCACAGTGTTGCTCAACAGATCCGGATGGCCATGGAAGAAGATGATTTTGGGCGGTTCAAGGTGTCTGGCATTCAGGATGATCCGGATATCCGTATCAGTATGGCATGGGCAAGCCGGGGTGGAGAGCTGGGCAGCCCACAGCATCTGGCAGAAATGCAGCTGATGACAGTAATGACGGATGATGGTCGCAGTGTTCCTTTATTGGACCTGGCTGAATATCAGTTGATGGCCGCACCCCAGGTGTTTGTTCATACTGATGGCCAGAGAGCGGTTACCGTTCAGGCAAGGGCTGAAGGGCAGACTGCAACCACCATTATGAAAGCGATGATCCCCCATCTGGAAGCGATGAAGCGTGAATGGCCTGTGGGCTACGACTATCGACTGGCCGGTGAAATGGAGTCGACGGATGAAAGCTATGGCAGCATGGGGGGAGCCATGGTATTGGCCATGGGAATGATTTTCGTGCTGTTGACCCTGATGTTTAATTCTATGCGGCAACCGGTGATTATTCTTCTCGTGGTGCCACTGGCATTAACCGGAACCTTTATTGGCTATTTTCTGGCGGAAATACCAATGTCGTTTATTGGTTTGATGGGGGTTGTTTCTCTGGCTGGTATTGCCGTCAATAATGGTATTGTTCTGATTGAAACGATGAATAGTCACCGATTGTCTGGTTTATCGGTGGCTGAATCAGCAGCCCGGGGCGCGGCTGATCGTCTGCGTCCGGTAATCAGTACCAGCTTGACTACCGTGCTTGGGCTTATTCCTCTGGCCAGTAGTGACCCTCAATGGTATCCACTGTGCATGGCGATTATCTTTGGTCTGGCAGCCTCAACGGTATTTGCCATGGTCGTGGTGCCTGCGCTGTATCTGCTGTTAACCTCTGATGTGAAAACTGCTGGGGACAGTTCTGAGTTTAAAGACAGTCCTGAGCTGGGGAAAAACACTGAGCTACCGGAATTTCAGGCAGGTTAAAGATATTTATGGCGCGTCGTACAAAAGAAGATGCTGAGAAAACACGGCTTCAGTTGTTGGAAACCGCTCTGGCCCTGTTCAGTGATAAGGGAATTGCCAATGTAACACTGGCTCAGATCGCCAGTGCTGCAGGTGTCACCCGGGGTGCCATTTACTGGCACTTTAAGGATAAATCTCAAATGCTGGAAGCCCTCTGGGAACGAGTGTTTGATCCGTTAGATCAGCACTTTGCTGCGCAGCTTGAGGCTGATGATGAAGATCCACTGGAGGTGCTCTGTGACTTGGGTAAGCGGGTGTTGCAGGAGGTAGCCTCTAATCTCCAGTTTCAGCAGGTATGTCGGATCAGCCAGCAGGCAGCCTTTGATCTGCAGATGATTGAGCGCTGGAACCAGTTTTGCCTCAGAAGCCAGAAGGAAGTCACTCTACTGATGCAAAGAGCGCAGGATCGAGGTTTGCTAAGGGACGACTTAACGCCTGAGGCGGCTTCATTGGTGGCCAGTGGTTGTTTTCATGGTGTGATTGAGCGGTGGCTTTCGGTTGGGGGAATGGTTGATCTTGAGCGTGAAGGTAATGTCATTGCCGAGACTGTTTTTGCTGGTCTCAGGCGATAGATACAACACTCAACCTTTAAAGTGAGTTGAGTGTTGGGTTGCCGGTTTTAAACAATAAAAGGGCTGAGCAGAAGGTAAAGATAACGGGCTGCGACACCGGCACAGATACCGCCAATGGTGTGAGCAAGTATGGCTTTGGACGTCAGCTGTCGGAAGCCCAGCGAGTCCAGCATGGCAGTATGAGTGCTGAGATAACCGCTCCAGCACATACCCATGGCTGTGAAGACCGCAATATCACTGCCACCGATAATTCCCTGACTGATAAAGTTAGGCACCAGTGACATGGCTGCACCGACGGCACCCAGAGAGGTGATGGGGAAAGCAACCAGCTCAGCATGGTCAAAACCAAAGAGCAGTTCAAACAGCCAGGTAACATGACTAGCCAGCTTTGGCAGCAGAGCAACCCCTTCAAAGGCACCACCGGTGTACCCGGTTATTGGCGCCCCAAAAGTGAGAACCATCACAAAGGTACTGATAATCAGAACGCCTGGAATAATGGCAACGCCCATTTTGACTCCACCTTTACCGCCATCCAGCAGGGCATTGAGAAATCTTAACCAGACAGGATCTTTAGTGCTATGGTCATCCAGAAGCTCACTGTGTGTATCCTGGATGCTTAATTCATGAAGTCTGGGGTCATTGAGGATAAAACGTTGCATCAGGCGCGTAGAGATAACCGCACCAACAAGGGCTCCGGCCAGTCCTATCATGGCGGGTATAAAGTAGGTGGCACCGGTTTCACTGTTCTGCAACGTTGCCATAAAGGTGATGACGATAAGACCCATACCGAAAGAGGTACCAAAGTTGGTCAGAGATATGATCTCATAAGCCTTGAATGAGTGGCTGAAGCGACGATCCTTGGCCAGACCAATAATTGCCGGGTTGTCTGAGAAAAAGGTCATCATGGCTGCCATGGCTGCTCTACCAGGCAAGTTGAAGACGGGCCTCATTAATGGAACCAGCAGGCGTTCAATAAGAGAAATAACATGGAATTCCATCAGCAGGCGACCCGCAGCACCGGTCAGTACGGTAATTCCCATCAGGAACAATACGGTGTTTAACAGAAGCTGGTGTGCGGTGTTAAAGAGGGTGTTGAACATGTGGGTAACACCCATGGTCTGGCCAAGGTAGCCAAACAAAAGTCCAGCGATAGATAGCAGGACAAGGGGTTCTACAATCTGGCGAAAACCGTGAGCGGTCTCCGTTTTGGTCGAGGCAACATCACTCATAGAGATACCTGTCAGGAAAACGAAATCTAATAGTAGACAATAATCCCTCGGTTTGTGCTATTGGTATTAATATTGATAGGTCATGCCAATAATGATTTCAGTATGGATTGAAGGGAATATAGAGCGATATCATCTATATTAATCCTATTAGTTTGATCTAAGTCCTACTTTCAGATTTCTTGGGAGATGCTTTCTGGCAGTAGAAAGTGTTTTCTTTTAGTAAGTGTTTGGCAATTGTGAATTTATGAAATCAATAATTCTATTCTGAGCATCAGAATCGTTTGTATTTCTATCCCCTAGCTCATACTGAATGAATGATTGAAGTAAATCGATATTAATATGGATGTATTCAGGGATTTTTTTAGATGTTTTTAATGAAGCAATCATTGCTTTAATATCCTGTGGTTTAGTTGATGAGACACTATGAATATTATATTGAGCCCCAGTCATTCTGACGGTTGGCCTTTTGATGGGGGGCGCTGCTGCTCCCAGCACTGAAAGGGCATCTGTATCATCATGTGTTGCTGCAGTAGTACTTTTTGTTATGGGAACAAGGGGGGGATGGTCTGTTGGTTTTTTACCCAATGGGTCAGTAGTGCTTTTAGCAGCAGCGGTACCTTCTTTTCTGTTATAGACGGTATTTACTTCAAGAATACTGCTACTACAGCTAGGACAAGTTTTTTTTCTTTGTCTTGGTATATCTATAAATTCAAATGAAGAAGGATCTATCCCCGCTATTTCAATATCGTCGAGTGCTGTTCTGCCATCGCGATCTGGCCGGCTACCCATTAAATAAGAGGCAGGAGTTCTATCAGCAATCAGACTCTTCCAGTAGGTCTTAATACAGGAATCATGAAAATAGTTTTTACATTCGCAATCAAGCGTTACGGTATAGCCTGAAAAGTCACCTTCTTTTTTTTCAAATGCATCATTAAGACAAATGATACAGGGATTATCAATATGAGAAGTGCCATCTGTTGCATTCATGGATAAACCACCTTAATGTTAATTATTTCTGAAATAATATATGACTATATACATTCATTGGGTTCTGTTTACGTTAGTTAATAGTGGAATACTCCTTTCAAGCACATATGAAACAGACAAAGATGGTGTTCCAAAAAACATTATGGGTGGATTTTTGGGCTTCTGAAATATTTTCACTATTATTGTAACAGAGTTCATTCAGTATTTTATAAATAGGTAACTGCTTAATTTTGGCTGGCAAAATCGCATTTTCAGAATCTGACTTTACGCTTTCATTAGGCTACAGAGAAGCGGTAGGTCGATCTGCCAGCTATTTTTGAGCAGTTACATAAATAGGCAGTAATTAATTGGAAATTTTTTGACCACTTTGACCCTTTGACCCTTTGACCCTTTGACCCTTTGACCAGATATTAAGGGATAAGTTCCAAACTGTTTAGTCAGTAGCTCAGCCAGAGTTTTGGTGAGGGCTTTCTATCCAAAAAATATTCCCAAATAAATGTTTAAGAACCTGAGACTGTCTGAAAGATTTGGAAAATCCAGCTAGGCAGCATCACTTAAGCGTTTTATCGAATTGAAGGCGCTCCAGCAGGCAGGCTGCCGGAGTTCTCAAGCTCACTGCTCTCCAGGCGTTAGTGCTCCCTGGTAGTTCGGAAGGTGACATCCGGGTAGCGCTCTTCAGCCAGAGACAGATTTACGCGGGTAGGTGCCAGATAGGCCAGATGACCACCACCATCAATAGACAGATTGTCTGCGCATTTGTGTTTGAACTCTTCCAGTTTTTTAGTGTCGCTGCAATCAACCCAGCGAGCCGTGTTGACATTGACGGGCTCATAAAGGGCATCAACGTTGTATTCGTCTTTCAGACGACGCATAACGACATCAAACTGAAGTACACCCACCGCACCGAGAATCAGGTCATTATTGTTCACGGGCATGAATAGCTGAGTGGCACCCTCTTCAGACAGTTGCTGAAGCCCTTTTTGCAGCTGTTTCAGCTTCAATGGATCTCTCAGGCGAACACGTCGGAACAATTCCGGGGCAAAGTGGGGTATCCCCATAAACTTCAGCATTTCGCCCTGAGTAAAGGTATCGCCAATCTGAATTGTACCGTGGTTGTGCAAACCGATAATATCGCCGGAAGTTGCCTCATCCACGTGCGATCGGTCGCCAGCCAGGAAGGTCACGGCATCGGCAATTTTAATATCCTTACCAATTCTGACGTGCTTCATTTTCATGTTGCGTGTGTATTTACCGGAACAGATCCGCAAAAAAGCAATACGGTCACGGTGCTTGGGGTCCATGTTTGCCTGAATTTTGAACACGAACCCTGAGAAGTTCTCTTCGTTAGCCGCGATTATACGGTCACTGGTCTCACGAGGGAATGGGTGAAGGAGCCCACTTGACGAAATCATCCAGCATTTCCCGAACACCAAAGTTGGACAATGCGGTGCCAAAGAATACAGGTGTCATTCTGCCAGCAAGGGTACTCTTCAAGATCAAATTCATGGCTGGCACCGCGAACCAGTTCAATTTCTTCCGTCAGATCTTCATGGAGGTCACCCAGCAGGGCCCTGGCTTCTTCCGAATCTAACCCCTTGATCTGGATATCATCAGGGATAACACTGGCCTGACCCGGTTTGAAAACATGAATGGTGTCGGTGTAAAGGTTGTAAACCCCTTTAAACTGCTTGCCCATTCCAATAGGCCAGGTAATAGGAGCACACTGGATTTTCAGGATATCTTCAATTTCATCCAGTACTTCTATCTGGTCACGGACTTCACGATCCATTTTGTTCACGAACGTGAAGATGGGTGTGTCACGCAGGCGGCAGACTTCCATCAACTTAATGGTTCGGTCCTCGACACCCTTGGCGCCATCAATCACCATCAGGCAGCTGTCAACAGCGGTCAGCGTCCGGTAGGTATCTTCAGAGAAGTCTTCGTGTCCGGGTGTGTCCAGCAGGTTTACCGTACGATCGTGATATGGAAACTGCATGACCGAGGTAGTGATGGATATTCCACGCTCCTGTTCCATCTTCATCCAGTCAGAAGTCGCCATTCGGCCACTTTTTCGACCTTTTACTGTACCCGCAAGCTGAATGGCGCCACCCAGTAGCAGGAGTTTTTCGGTAATGGTTGTCTTACCGGCGTCAGGGTGGGAGATGATAGCGAAGGTGCGTCTGGCTTCGACTTCCCGGGTGAGTGATGACATGTTTTGTTTCCACATTGTGTACGTATATCTGTACACAATGGGATGTGTACAAAATGACAAATAATCAATATCTGGGTGAATTATCCAAATCGGTGGAGGTACTGCAAGTAGGCAGGAGGTTTTCCTGTAAATCCGAGGGTGATATGGTTCGGAATTTTGTCAAAAACTTTCCCGAAATCACCATGAAAGGGGTTTTGGCGGATGCGCTTTATGGAACGGGTGAGTTCATGGATCAGATCTCACAGATTACCGGCGGCGCGCAGGTTGTCAGCCAGATCCGTTCCAACCAAATTGTCTCCAACCGTAACTCACAGGCTCGTGTTGATGCCGTATTTGCCAGACAGCGAGGCGTTGAGAGTATTCTTATGGTTCGGGGGGCTAAAGAACGTTGGGTAACAATGTTGTCTGCCCGGTTGTTCGTTAAAGCGCACAATAAATGTCGTTTTGTTATTGCGATGAAATACGCTGACGAAGAAGATTACCGCTATCTGGTCGCTTCGGATCTGTCATGGCGTCACACTGATATAGCCAGGCTATACACATTAAGATGGTTGGTCGAGGTTGTTATTCAGGACTGGAAAGCTCATGGGGGCTGGAACCGGTTGGCCAAACATCAAGGTAAAGAGGGATCTGGGCGAGGCGTGATCCTGAGCCTGTTGTGTGACCACCTGTTGTTATTGCATCCAGAGCAGTTCGTCCGGCTTAACAACAAAAAGCCCGGGTTGCCCGTTGGCTGTCTGGTCCTTAACTCCCGCTTAATTTTGAATTGGTGAGTTTACGGCCTGCACACTGGGCAAAAAAGGTAAGCGCTCAGTGAACTGCATCCACCATCCGTATATAAGCCCAATTGTCAAAACTGGAGTAACATCAACTCCAGTCAAGAATCTCTATTGGCAGTAAAACCCATCTTTTTTTTCTTCAGGCGTATACCAAACTACATTAGGGTCATTCTTGACCTGTTCCCACTGTTTTTGTAGGAAATCAATTAACTCTTGATGATTTGAAGTTTCTGCTTGACCCTAAACTTGTACCTGAAGATAAATCTGAGTCATTCATTTCCTCATAAATATTTCTCAAGGCCAGTTCAACTTCCTTGTCGTTGCAGGGAGTGCCTTCATGCCCGGAGCGGTCGGTGCGCAGCTTCTTAAAGATCGTCAGCGCCTCCTGATGCTGTCCCATGTACTGGTATTGCCGGCCAAGGGCCAGTTCAACTTCCTTGTCGTTGCAGGGAGTGCCTTCATGCCCGGAGCGGTCGGTGCGCAGCTTCTTAAAGATCGCCAGCGCCTCCTGATGCTGTCCCATGTACTGGTATTGCCGGCCAAGGGTTAACTCTATGTCCTTGTCGTTGCAGGGAGTGCCTTCATGCCCGGAGCGGTCGGTGCGCAGCTTCTTAAAGATCGTCAGCGCCTCCTGATGCTGTCCCATGTACTGGTATTGCCGGCCAAGGGCCAGTTCAACTTCCTTGTCGTTGCAGGGAGTGCCTTCATGCCCGGAGCGGTCGGTGCGCAGCTTCTTAAAGATCGTCAGCGCCTCCTGATGCTGTCCCATGTCCTGGTATTGCCGGCCAAGGGTTAACTCTATGTCCTTGTCGTTGCAGGGAGTGCCTTCATGCCCGGAGCGGTCGGTGCGCAGCTTCTTAAAGATCGTCAGCGCCTCCTGATGCTGTCCCATGTCCTGGTATTGCCGGCCAAGGGCCAGTTCAACTTCCTTGTCGTTGCAGGGAGTGCCTTCATGCCCGGAGCGATCGGTGCGCAGCTTCTTAAAGATCGTCAGCGCCTCCTGATGCTGTCCCATGTACTGGTATTGCCGGCCAAGGGTTAACTCTATGTCCTTGTCGTTGCAGGGAGTGCCTTCATGCCCGGAGCGGTCGGTGCGCAGCTTCTTAAAGATCGTCAGCGCCTCCTGATGCTGTCCCATGTCCTGGTATTGCCGGCCAAGGGCCAGTTCAACTTCCTTGTCGTTGCAGGGAGTGCCTTCATGCCCGGAGCGGTCGGTGCGCAGCTTCTTAAAGATCGTCAGCGCCTCCTGATGCTGTCCCATGTACTGGTATTGTCGGCCAAGGGTTAACTCTATGTCCTTGTCGTTGCAGGGAGTGCCTTCATGCCCGGAGCGGTCGGTGCGCAGCTTCTTAAAGATCGTCAGCGCCTCCTGATGCTGTCCCATGTCCTGGTATTGCCGGCCAAGGGCCAACCCATTAACTTTTACTTCTTTTTCATTTTTTGAGCGATTATAAAGGTCCTGAAAAATAAGCAGTGCTTCCGTCAGTCTGAACCTGGCCTGAAGCAATCTGCCTTTTGCCATCCGTAATCCGTCGTTTAACGGAGTCTGGCTCTGCTCCAATGTTTCAAATATTTTCTGGCAATCATCAAAACACCCTAACTGAAAGAGTGCTCTCACTTTTATCAGGTTTGCTTTTTGAGTGTCAGGCAGAGAAAGGTTGTCACCTTGAGCTAATATCTCTTCTGCGATGTTGATAGCTTGTTGTGGATTTTGTCTTAAGGACTTAAACCCCTCATTAATAAGCTGTGTATTACCCCGCTGTAGATAACATCCTCTTGGTTGAAGGTTGGATGTGTTTCGAAGGGACAATACTTGAAACTGCTGATGCAATCCGTGGCCCGCACGGTCACGGCTTGCCATCGACAAATCGAGGCGAGGGGCTGGTTGTCTTTGTGAGTGTTGTATGAATCCCACCTGTCTATGGCCTGCCTGAGCATAATGCAACCGATGTCCTTTTACGTGCTGATGATAAAAGGAGGAAACTTTGGGTTGATGGGGAGTCCCGTAAGGGAAATGAGAATCCATATATAATAAATACCAATGATGATTTGTAGTGGTTATTCACTAATAGTGACTATCTCTGGCTCTATTGGTTCAATACAGTAGTATCGAAGATGGGGCAGGAAAGTTAGAGCCTCCCCATATATCAGGCCTGTCGAATATCCGCGGGAGTCAAGTTCATCGGGAGCAAATGTTCAACACTGTCAGCATCCAATGCCTCTTTGAACTTCCGGCGAAGGTGCGCCATGCAGCCCACCAGCTGAATGTCCGGCATTTTGTCGCACAAGGCTTTATAGGCCGACAGGCCGTCACACTGAAGATAGCCCTTAAAGCCTTTGAGAAAGGCTTGCGGATGCTCATGCCCTCTTCCTGTCTGGTAGTCGTAGAGGATAACGGGTGATCCCGGCAGGGTCGTGGTCCGGTACAGCCACATATAGGATTTGTTAGGCTGGTACGACCTTCAGCTTGAAACTGACCTCCTCACCCACGGGAAAACGTTGCTGGCCACAGCCACACAGCTTGTCACACTCTGGAAGATCAACGATCTTGACAATACGAGACAAGGTGGTGTTGTCTTTCAGGGATCTTCTGACTGGTTTTTTTCGGGTATGGCCGGGTACGGTCTGTGTTTCCGGCTCATCATCAGGCGTCGACTCATCATCCACGGCCTCCGCTTCATTGAACAGGTTTCCCTGGCCTTCATGACGTTCGCTGGCCGCACCAAACTGTTTATGCTTGTAGAGCCGGAACTGTTCTTCATGCCACGTTAGTTTCGCCTTCAGTTCAGCTGACGACGGGTGATGATCACAGCCTGATCCGCTGTATCACGGCAAGGCCAGTTAAACCGGCCCTTCTCCAGTCGCCGGTAATAAAGCCAGAAGCCGTTGGTCTGCCAGTGGAGGATTTTGAGTTTATCTCGCCCCCGGTTGCAGAAGACAAACAGGCCTTCAGATAATGGATTGAGTTCCAGTACCTCGCTGACCATCAACGCCAGCCCGTCAATGGACTTACGCATATCAGTGATGCCTGGCGCCAGATAAACCTTCAGGTGTGAGGTATCGGAAATCATGCCGCCTCCACAACTCTGAGAAGCTGCTGCAACAGATCAGCATCAAAGCCCGACTGAAGGTCTATGCGATAACCATTGGGCGTTGATAGGGTCATGCAGGCATCATGACGTTCATTTTCAGACACTTTATCCACGACATCAACAGGAATCAACGCTGTTTTTTCTGGATGTATGATTGACTGTTTTAGGTAATGGCGACGGAAATAGTAGCTGAATGCACTGGCTGATAGTTCATGGGTTTTGATGTAGTCGGAGCGAGACAGGCCGCTATGCTGCCATGCATCAATGTGCTGAAGCCAAAACTCCCGTTTTTGGTTCAGGTTTGCCATAAAGCCTCCAAAGGTAAAATTGATGAGGCTTTAGTATCTTGCAGGGAGTTTCAGTAATGTAGATGCATTTCACCAAGCGCTTACGTATAAACTGAGAATTAAAGGCTCCTTCATCACTGGAGAGTTCCTTCAAATTGCAGAAAGCATTGTAAGGATGACGATACGCCTCAACGGTATCCTCCATTTTTAAAGTCCACCCTGAGTCGTGACGGTTTGTGATACCAGCTGGAAAAGTCAAACCAGTCTGGAGATAGTCAGGTCTGGTTACCAGTTGATAGTTCTGTTGGTTTTGAGTGGCGCGAACGACCCGTGATGAAATGTTTCCGGCTTTCATGCCATTAGTGATTGTACGTTGAACGTTAACAGTCACCTGCTCAATGGCCTCTCCTGAAACTTCATCAAAGCGCGTGAATGTTACGTCTGCATCAACAGGGTAATCTACGATACCCCACCAGTTCTCCTGATCAAGAAGGAGGAAACGACCCCTGTGCTGTTTTTTGCCGGTCGTACATTTCATATTCTCTGGCATTACTCATGGCGTCTTCGTTGAAAGCAAGGTCGGAATATCGTATGGCTCCACCATGCGCAACTTTGTAGCCTGTAATTTTCCAGGGTGAGTTTTCCGGGAGTTCAATAGAGGTCAGGCTAGCCGCTCCTACGTAAGGCCAGACTGCATGGGAGACTGAGTAGATAGTAGCTGCTGTGATAGCAACAACCGCTACCACTACCGCAACACCAATAAGGCCGGTCCGAAACCCGGTCACCGAATGAGGAGTTTCGATCATTGGTATACCCTCCCCAGAAAAATGGGACATCCCACCAGCCCCAGTGAGTATGATGATGGGTGTGTTCAACACGAAAATTGTAGGGGTTGCCTGAACCAGAAGGGTGGTAGTAGCGATTCAGCTTAAGCTGATAAAGAGCCATATGGCGGTAATCGACCGGTGGTGAGTAGTTACTATGGCCCTGCGTAGTGGAAGGTTCTGGAAATCCACTGGCATAAGTATTTAGATGAGGATAAATAATAAAAATTGCCAGAAATAGCGGCAAAGTTATTTTCAATAGTGCGTTGGAACTTCGTGTGGACATTCTCTGATTCCGAATGGAAATTTTCCGGTTTGTCTTTTCGGAAATAAAATTTCCCATCTTGGTTGATGAAAACAGGCATGATTTCATTGGAATCAGGTTGTGTTGAAAAGTTCCCTTGTATGGTGCTCTTCTTGACAGTTTTTAATGTATTTTTCTGAAATTTCGAGTTTTTATCCCTCATTAATGTTTTCTAATTAGCGTTTTTACTTATTATGATCAGTCTTAATTCATCAGCCATTTTACCATGAAAAACTCAGATGCATGAATTGATGAAAGCTCGCTGGATAAAAAAACCCAGTAAAAGAGCGCCTGCAATAATTAACAGGGGTTCAAGTACGGCCATTATATTGATGTAGCTCTGGCTCATGCCCAGTGTTCGATAAAGCAGTATTTCCTGCTTTCTTTCCTGAATGTTTCTGGTTAATGAATAAAACAGGGTTATCAGGCACAACCCCAGAGTCACCATAGACATGGAAATCAGGCTCGCTGCTGCTTTATTGAGGTAGCTGTATAGCGTTCCAAGCTCTTTGGCTGGCATGGCTGCTGTTATATTCAACCCCTGCTGAGCTGCAGACTGCGTCAATGTCTGTTCCATGGCCAGGAGAGCCATCCGGTCTCTAAGCTTTATATTTATATAAGAAATATCATCAGGGCTGAGCCAACTCGTAGCATAGCCGCCAGCATAACTTTGTCTTGCTGCTATCAATCCATCAAGGGGACAAAAATCACATCATCTTGATGGGTATTTAAGCGTGGCAAAATACCCGCAATGGTAAATAATTCTGGGTACTCTTGTTCTAATATTGGCTCATTGCCATCGGCAATCGTAATCTGGTCGTTGATTTTATAACCAAGGTGCTTTGCAATATTCGCACCGATATAAGCAGTCATTGGGTTATCGCGTAATGATACTGTTTCAGAATGATCATTCAGTTTGTTCTCCCTCTCTGGCTCATTGGCGTGTTGTTGAATCAGTTGTTCTATACCTTCAGGGCTGGTGCCAATGACAGTGATTCCACGATGGGTCTCACCATAAGCGTACGGGAATGGCGTATTCAATTTCCGGATGGTTTATCAACTCATCCAGGTGACTCTGGCTTATTGCAGGTGGCGACGAACCTATCTGAAATAATGAGAACAGAACCAGTGGCAGATGAGCTGTTTCCATGCTGATGATCAGATCGTGTTTCAGTGAGTACTGATTAATATTTTCAATCAGTTGCCCCTTGATGTTCTGGAAAAGGAAAAAAAAGATAGAAGCCAAAGCTTAGAACAGCCAACATGGCAACCGTGTTTTTTTTCCGGTAAACCATACTTTTCATCACATGGTGAAAAGTGATTTTTGTATTACTGAGCCAGTTGACGTTTACCATAGTTTGGCTACCTGTTGGGAATGGTTGATTTTTGACATATCAAGACAGCGGTCAAACCCCGGGTATGGGGTATGGTCAACACAGATTAATGTTTGCTCATGCTCTTTGGCTGATTGCAACAGCATTTCATACATGGTTTGTCGGGTCAGTGGGTCCAGTGCTGAAGCAGCTTCATCCGCCAGAATCAGTGAAGGCGTACCGATCAGCGCCCGTGCAATAGCAACGCGTTGCTGTTGACCAATACTCAACAGGCCTGTGCTCTGGCGCAGCAGCTCCGGGTTCTCCATTTTGAGAGCGGCCATTAGTTGGTAGGCTTCGTAATTGGCCGTGGTTTTGTGTGCTTCCAGTCGCTGCTGGCGCAATTCAGATAAACGACAGGGGAGTAGAATGTTTTCCAGCGGGTTCAGGTAGGTAATCAGTGTTGGTTGTTGAAATATATAGCCAATCTGTCCTGCTCGAAATTTCTCCCGCTCAGATCCGGAAAGCTGATCTATTCTCTGGCCAAATATATCAACCTTGCCACTGTCCGGTATGAGTAAACCCGCCAGTATTTGCAGCAGGCTGGTCTTGCCTGAGCCATTCGGTCCGGTTTATCTGAAGACGCTCGCCTTTCTCGACAGTGAATTATGGGAATAGACAGGTAGTTCTTATTTTCTCTGTTTAATTCCAGGTTTTCGATAGTCACTGCCTGATTCATGAGTGTATCCCTTCTTTAATCATTCAAGAGTTGCCAAAGAATATGAGTCAGGCTTCGCTTTTTCTGTAGCTGGACCCTTTTCTGCTTTTGGTTGAGCTGCTGTTTAACTTTGCCAGCTGTCGCTGATTAACCAGACACTGGCATGTTTTAAGCCAGGCATTGCCTTGAAACCGAGAAATTTTAAATGGGAGAGCTCTTCCGGGTTTTCGCACTCATACTCAAGATATCCCGTGATCTGCTGGGATATGATGGTTGTTGGAATTGCGTTCGTTGAGGGTGAGTGACTGCCTGTTGGTTCTACAAGAAACCGTTTTTGTGTCTGTTTGCACCCGGCATCGTCAGGCAGGGTTGCCAGTGGAGTATACTCGCTCAGATGGTTAGCCAGAGAGTGAATGGGTTTTCTGGTAATAGCGCGGGCTGCTTCAGAGTTCATGGAAAGGAACAGGCTCAGGGTTTCCTGTTGCAGATTAATGTCCAGCTGGATAGAGGCGGGCTCATAGGCCCAGTGCAGCCTTTGCCTGGGAGAACTTTCTTCCGCATGAGCCGGAAGTACTGTGAAAGTGATGGCGAGCAGAAGCATTGTAACAATCTCTTCTGGTGCTCCTATACGAGCCCTCATTGGCAGTCTTCCTGCAGAAATTTCACCCCGGAATCAATCAGAGCGGTATCTTTAAGGAAATTGCGGTCCAATCAAATAGTTGTTGCGGAAAGTTGCTCCGGGCTAATTAAGGAGGTTATCAACAAAACGAGAGATTTTTCCCCACCTTGATGGTATTACGAACCACTGCACGTTCACTGGGAGCACCCTTGTGAGTGATTATTCTGGCCACCCGGCTGACCGGCTGATGCATGGGGGTTTTTTGACCACTTTTCTTATGAATGAAGTCATAGTGAACCCAGCGCACACCATTTCGTTTGATGTGCATGCGGATATTTCGTGCGTCCAGAGCGGTGGTAGTAGCGCCACTATCCACTAGAGACTCAACCTTTTGCTGTTTAATGTTAACCAGAGTGGCGTTTTCCAGGTAGCCAAATAATGGGCGTCCTTCGGTAGTACAAGGCTGCTTGGCACCTATTGCAGATAAGGACAGACAGGGCAAAAGGAGTAAACTCAGCAGTTTTGAAATTAGTTGTTGAGTACAGTATGTGCTGATTGCCTGGTTCATTTGGCGTATTTCAATACAGTTCAGTGGCTATCTCATTAGCTATCGGCGATCCATGCTGGTGCTCAATGCCATTTGTCTATCGGGCATTATTCGTAGTTAAATACAGACTTTTAATTTCTGTTGCGACTGAGAAATGACCAAGCTTCCCTGCTTCAAGGCTTACGATATCCGTGGCCGCCTGCCTGATGAAATCAATGAAGATATTGCCTATCGCATAGGCAGGGCTTATGGCGAATACCTGAAGCCGAAGGATATTGTTGTCGGTGGGGATACCCGCCTGACCAGCGAGGCTCTCAAGCACTCGTTATCTGAAGGACTGCGTGATGCCGGGGTCAATGTTTTGGATATTGGTCTGTCAGGCACGGAAGAGATCTACTTTGCCACATTCCATCTTGGGATTGATGGCGGTGTTCAGGTAACCGCCAGTCACAACCCAATTGACTACAACGGCATGAAGCTGGTGAAAGCCGGTGCTGAACCCATCAGTGGGGATAATGGCTTGAGGGAGATTCAGCAGCTGGCAGAAGAGAACTGCTTTGTGGAGCCTGCGGCAAAGCGAGGTGAGTATCAGAAGATCTCTGTTTTGAGTGATTATGTCAGCCACATTCTGAGCTATATCCAGACTGAAAGTCTCAAGCCAATGAAGCTGGTGGTTAATGCTGGTAATGGAGCCGCAGGGCATGTGGTGGACGCTATTGAAGAACGGTTCCGGGCCGCCGGTGTGCCAGTGGAGTTTATCAAAGTCCATCATGAGCCGGATGGTAATTTCCCCCATGGTATCCCTAATCCATTACTGCCAGAATGCCGTCAGACTACAGCGGATGCCGTTTTGGAGCATCAGGCAGATATGGGAATTGCCTGGGATGGTGACTTTGATCGCTGCTTCCTGTTTGATGAGCGGGGACACTTTATCGAAGGGTATTATATAGTCGGGTTATTAGGGGAAGCATTCCTTACACATAATCCGGGGGCAAAAATCATCCATGACCCCAGGCTGACCTGGAATACCATCGACCAGGTAAAAGCTTCGGGTGGTGAGCCTGTCCTGTGCAAAACCGGTCATGCCTTTATCAAGCAGCGGATGCGTCAGGAAGATGCGGTTTATGGCGGTGAGATGAGTGCGCACCATTATTTCCGTGACTTTGCTTATTGTGACTCCGGCATGATTCCCTGGCTGCTGGTTGCTGAGTTGATGTCTGGAAAGGGCCAGCCCTTATCAGCCTTGGTCAGTGAGCGTATCGCCATGTTTCCATCTTCCGGTGAAATTAACAGCAAATTGACAGACCCTCAGGCGGCTATAGACCGGGTACTGGCCCACTATCAGCAAGACGCTCTGGAAGTCGATAACACCGATGGCATCTCTCTGGACATGGGGCAGTGGCGCTTTAATTTGCGACTTTCCAATACCGAGCCAGTGATTCGTCTCAATGTGGAAAGCCGGGGTGATGAAGCGCTGATGCAGGCAAAAACTGAAGAGTTGCTGAAGCTGATTCGCGACTGAAATCTTATCAAGAGGCTGTTTTTGCAGGCAGTCTCTGAAATCGACAGTTGGATAAATAAAGAGCCTTAAATGCTTAAAAAATGCCTTTTCCCAGCAGCAGGCTATGGAACCCGGTTTCTGCCAGCCACTAAATCCATGCCCAAAGAGATGATGCCCATCGTCAGTAAACCGCTGATTGAGTATGGCGTTGAAGAGGCGCTGCAGGCGGGTATGTCTGATATTTGTATTGTGACCGGCCGGGGCAAGCGTTCGCTTGAAGACCACTTTGATGTGAACTATGAGCTTGAACATCAGATTTCAGGTACGGAAAAAGAAAGTCTGTTATCCGATATTCGTAGTGTGATTGATCAATGCTCCTTCTCTTACACTCGTCAGCGGGAAATGAAAGGACTTGGGCATGCGGTCTTGACTGGTCAGACGCTGATTGGGGATCAGCCATTCGGTATGGTATCTGGCGGATGATCTCTGTATTAATCTGGGTGGTCCGGGTGTTTTGGCTCAGATGGCGCAACTTTACAAGCAGTTCCGTTGCAGTATTGTTGCTGTTCAGGAAGTACCGGAAGATGAAGTGCATAAATATGGGGTTATCTCCGGGCAATACATCTCTGAGGATCTGATCCGTGTTGAGAATATGGTTGAAAAACCAGCCAAAGAAGATGCGCCTTAGCAATCTCGCGATCATTGGTCGTTATATCCTTACTCCGGATATTTTTGGCCTGATTCATGATACGCAGCCTGGAAAGGGTGGTGAGATTCAGATTACTGATGCGCTGATGGTTCAGGCTCAACGAGGCTGCGTGATGGCGTATAAGTTCAAGGGTGAGCGTTTTGACTGTGGCAGTATTGAAGGCTTTATTGAGGCTACCAATTACTGTTATGACAACCTTTATCGATAAATAAACGGGTAGCCTGTTGTATTTTTCCGGCTTTTTCCATTGAGGGGTCCGGAGCCTTATACCACGCAACACGCAGAGGCTATTAACTCACGCCAATCAGATACTAAAATTGATCTTTACTATCGACAAACTTACCATACAGATGAAAAATCGCAATAAACTTAATTGTTCACCGTCCCAATCAGATACCATTTGCCAATTTTTAAATCTGCAATGGATTTAAACCAAGCATTGTGAGGATAAGGCTCGACTCAAGTACCAGCTCAGTTCCATAATCTTGTCAATCCGGCTTGCCATATCTCAAGAATGAGACTGTAAAACTAAGAAACCCTTCTAAGTTCTTTAACATTGTCTCTTTTGCTTGAAACTATCGACAAATGCTAAAAGACCATTCCTGAGCGATCAGGAACACTGTCTGTTGTCAGCATCATGAATGAAGGCAAAAAGAATGCTCTTGTGGGTGGGTGTATTGTCCATCAAAATCAGAAAATGATTCTCTTGCTGAAGCCATTTGCTGGTACGACAAAAAATGATTGTGGCTATATCCGAATTACGGGACAGCTCCTGGTCGATGGCTTATACGGCTGATCAATCCCTATATCGGCCTTCATTATCCTCGACAGATAAGCAATCATGCTGTCGCTTATTGAGGCCATGAATTCCTAGCACCACACCATAGCGCCTGAACAATACAACTCACAGATTAAGGTAGCTGCAGGATGATGGCAGTATGTGGACTTATATTGAAATTGAGTAAAGCGGGTAATTCTGCTCTGGATAACCGTATTGAATTGACTCAAGAACCAGCTTCTTGCCGTCATGAGAAGGGCTGGAGAGCTCATCGCCGCTAACCTGGCTACCGATCAGTTGAAAGATTCAGGTCATGCCGATCGTATTTATAGGGGAAAAACTGACGATAACCGGGAGTTGGGATGTCAAGGTATTGCAAAATCAGATAGGCCGGTAGATAGCCAGGGGACGATGTCGCTAGCGCAAAGTTAAATGGAATCCTGACGACCAGTACGTATGGCGGGAGGCTGCATTGCTATGGCGCAATGACCTGTTGCTGTTGCCTTACGCGATGTTCGATTTTTTTTTCATTAAAAGTCGAACATCGCGTTGCACTGGAAACTATTGAATTTATTGAAGGTCATACTTAGGGGCTGTACGGAAACTCCCTGTTAGTGTTCAATAACTTTTCGTACAGCCTCTTATGGGGTGATTTTTCTCCCGTTTTAGCAGGCTGTCTGCTTCCGGGGGGGGGGGATTTACACCTGATTCAAATAATTGGAAGGAGTAATGTTATGGATATTCGTTTACCTGGTGGTAGTGGAAGCTCTCTGCAAGGTGGTTCAAATTTCAAACAACAACCTGTGGATAATTCCAATATCCTTGTTGCTGGATTAAGCAGTGTGACTGTTTCACAACCCACCGGCAGTCCACCTAAAAAAATGAAGACAGGTACGGAACCATCGTGTGCAAAAGCAATCCATGACAGAGCATTAACCAGTCACCAGGAATTCTTTTATTCAAAAAACGAATAGTCCGGAAAAAATAAAACCATGGTGTATGAAATTTGAGAATATTCTTGAATCTCTATTCGCTAATAATGGATCCGATCTTGAACGACAATTAAAGGCGTTAAGCGAAGACCAGTTTAAAAGTCTGATGAACGTTAGAATTCCCAATAGCGTGATTAATAAAAGTTTGGCGAATCGTGATGGAAAATTTTCTCATTTAGGTTATAACTCTACCCTGCCAAAGGCGGCTGGCGATGGTGGTTACGGTGATTTCATTGGGAATATTTTCTTTCAGATATTATTTGAACGGCTGGGCCCGGAAGCATTGAAGGTTGCGCTAGGCACGAAATCTGACCATGACGAGAGTGGTCATACATTATTACATTGTGTCTGTTGTGTAATAGATAAAGAAAATATTAAAACGCTGGTCGAAAAATTGGGCATGGACATATTCTTAGCACTGGTTACCAGTCTGCCGTGTGATGAAGGTATTACCCCCTTGGGAATCGCCTGTTTAAGCAGCAGCAGTACAGATCTGTTCGATACTGTTTATGATCATGAACAAGATTTGGCAGTCGGTATGATTAAAGGAAGTCCTGAAGGTAGTAAAACATTATTGCAAACCCTCTTTGATGCAAGAGAGTTCGTGATGGAAGAATTTGGTCATGCTGAATGGTTGAGGCGTATTCAGTATCCCCCCTTGAGCAAGCTTGAAAATACTGACCGCTTTGATGCAGTAAAGTTTTCGAGTAAAAGTAAATTGTCTCCCCTGCAGTGGGCCTGCGGGGAAGGAGAATTGGATATTGTTAAGGTGCTGCTTGACGGATTTGACAATTCCCAGATCGCTGCACTGATTATGGAGAGAATAGAGGAGAACAGATCACCGCTGCACATGGCCTTGAACAATGATCAAGTCGAATTGGCTTGTTTTCTCTGTCAGGAAATCCATGACCTGAAATTAAGAATGAAAGCACTGTTGGCTGGAGTACAGGAAGGGCAATCCCTGCTGCAGAAACTGGTCGAACAGGAAGTAGATATTGATGATATTGAGAGCCTGTTTAAGGGGCTTAACGATCAGCAGCGTGATCAACTGATTGTGGGGGATGCAAGCCATTGGAAGCAGGAAATCGAATGTTCCGATCATGCACTCAGGCAAATGTTCAGTCCCTCTACCGCCAGAAATTCTTTTGGACACATTCCCAGATTTATCAATGCAGAAACTGTTAGAGAGTTAGTCGCAACACATTTAAATAAGATTAAGCAATCTCCAGTAATACGTGCCCTGAATAATTGGGATCCAAAATTGGCTGAATATCTCTGGGAAAAAATCACTGACCTGGAATTAAAATATAAAGTGTTATTGTTCAAGCCGGAAGGAAGGTGTTCCCTTCTCATGAAGATATATGAGGAGAGGGGGATGGAAGGCGCCAATACCCTACTTGATAAGGCTGGTTCTGCCGCGCGGCGGGAGAATCGCAATAAGGTGCTTTATAACTTGCTGTTAGTGCTGGAAAATCCAATGATGCTTACTCTTTTTTCCAGCGAATAGATCCGGAATCCAAGTCGAAGTGCTTGTGTTTAAATCTGATAGGGCGGAGTCTTTACCGGAGCTATTGTTCTATGATGATTTTGAAAAATATCGGGAACTTCATAACAATTATGGTGAGTTGATTGATAGCATGATCAGGCCAAGGGTTGCCAATCTTCTATTTAAAGCCTGTAAATCAGGCAGGGACGATGTTGTTGGTAATTTGCTCTCCATGCCAGATATTGATTTTCAGAACATGATTGTGGAGGGGGTTGGGGAGGGCAGGTCCATATTACAGGCAGCTTGCGAGAATGGTAAATGGCCTGTTGTTTATCGGCTTATCGGTATGCTGGATCAAAATCAAGGGATCGATTTTTTGTGCAAAGCACTTGGATATGGCCTTTCAAAGGATCAACCGTTTACTGATCTGCTTAATATTATAATCGAGGTGAGCGAATGTGCTAAGAGTAAGGATTTTACAAAATGGCTTATTTGTCCGTTAAAAGATAACCAAAGCCCATTAGATATTGTGCTGAATCGATATCATTTGGCTCTGGTTAATAGAAGTTCCCACGTTTACAAAAGACGTCGGGATGCAGAAAAGGAAATTGATACCTGTGGTCGTTTATTTGAAACAATGCTTAAAGCGCTGAATCAAGATCAGATAAAAACATTCTTTTTGCCTTCAGGCAATGGTGTTAATAATAAGCTTCATCTGCTTGGGAATATAAAAATCCTTAATTCGGCTGTTAATGCCTTGGGGGATTCTGGGGAATCCATTGTTGAAGAGGTTACAAAAGGCGCGGGTCATGAAAATTTATTGCATGCTGTTTTTAAATTAAAGTATGTGGCGAAGACCCACAGTGATGATAATGCAGATATGATTAAATGGCTGGATGACCATTATGGACTGCAGGCCTATTTAAAAGCTCTGTCAGATAAAGATCATTCAACTCCCCTGCACAGGCTGTTTGAAATAGAAACGTCCAGTTCAGTTATTAGTCCCGATTATCAAAGAGTGAATAGGTTGAGAGAAAATATGTTGAAGCGAATTGGCCGGAACGATATTCATGGCAAATCATTGATTGAGTGCCTGAAAATAGCAAATAAGAAAGGAGAAACGCCTTTGCATCAATTATTTTCCCGATCGCGTGTCAGTATGAAAGTTGTTGATTGCTTGTTTGAGGTGCTAAAACCTGAGGAGCTATCAATGTTAACGGATATCAATGATCAAAAAGGAAAGAGTGCGATGGACTATTGTCGAGAGAAGCATAATGATCAATATAGAATCATACTTCAACGCGTTCAAAATAAGGTTTGAAACCAATCAGGAAAAGAGTATTTGCTAATCGTAATCCGCAGATAATGTGCTGGGAAAATGGTTATGCACTGACAAACCAGTTTCAGGAGAGTGATACCCCCCAAAGCATTGCTCAAAAAAACAGCCTCATTGGCATCTTCAGAAAAGATATGATGAGGCTTTTAAGCTTGATCTGTGAATTAGAAACTTCTGGCCACCGCAAAATCTGCAAGGTCCGCCATGGCGCTGCGGTACTCGCCTTCCGGCAATAAGTTCAGGCAACGTTTGGCTTTCGCAGCATATTCCCGGGCTTTGGCGGCAGTATATTGAAGTGCTCCACAGCTGCGAACGGCTTCCACAACGGCGTCAATATTATCCCGTCCACCCTGCTCAATGGCTTCCCTGATCAGGGCTTTCTGCCCACTGGTGCCATGTTTCAGTGTATAAATCAGTGGCAGTGTGGGTTTGCCTTCGGCCAGATCGTCACCCAGATTTTTGCCCATGGCTTCAGCATCGCCATCGTAGTCCAGTAGATCGTCGACCAGTTGAAAGGCTATTCCCAGGTAGTTGCCGTAGCTGGCCATATCGCTTTCAAGCTCCGGGCTGGCCTTGCTAAGTATCGCTGCTGTATGGCTGGAGGCTTGGAACAACATAGCGGTTTTGCATCGGATGACTTCCATATAGTCATCTTCAGTAACATCCGCATCATGAATATTCATCAGCTGCATCACCTCACCCTCGGCAATGACATTAGTAGCATCTGCGAGGATGTGGAGTAACTTGAAGTTTTCCAGGCCGACCATCAGTTGAAATGCTCGCGAGTATAGAAAGTCGCCGACCAGAACACTGGGGGCATTACCCCAGAGTGCGTTTGCGGTATCTTTGCCGCGACGGAGATCGGACTGGTCAACCACATCATCGTGGAGCAGTGAAGCGGTATGCAGGAACTCAATAATGGCTGCAAGAGGGATGTGATTATAGTCGTTGTAGCCGCAGGCACGAGCAGTGAGCAGTACTAATAGCGGGCGCAGCCGCTTACCACCAGATTTAATGATGTACTCACCGATTTTGCTGACCAGGGCAACATCTGAGTGCAACTGCTCATGGATGCACTCGTTCACCCTTTTAAAATCGTCGTGAACTGCGGTCTGAAAAGAAGCTTGTTGTTTATCCGGCATCTGGTGGCTGTTTTGGTGGGGCGAAACTGGGCATCGTATTTAGTGCTACTGCAACTGTCAATAGCAGCCTGCTTTGAAGGCACTTATACCGAGTCTCTACGGGGCCCTTACTTATCGCTGTGAAAGGTACTGAAGGCCTTTTAATCTCTTTTATTGAGCAAAATAGGATAAATTGCCAACAGGTCTTGCCAGAGGGGCTGGACTTCCTTAAAATTTGCGCCCCTATCTGAGAATCCGGTGCGGTGTGCCGTTTTGTCATGGATTGCTGATCCTGTCTTTTCAGTAATGGCTGTTTTCAGCCAGTCATCAGCTCATGAGGTGCCGCCCATCCCTGATGGTGCCTGCAGGCCATAAAGGCCCATCCAGCCCACAGTTAGTGGTTTTTAGATAGATACAAATTCCGTCATGTCTTTCCAGGGCTGGCGGATGCCTTTGACAAAGAGGCTCTCAGGATTTTCGGAGATCAAAATATGTACGCAGTTATCAAAACTGGTGGTAAGCAGTACCGCGTGACCGAGGGAGAAATCCTGAAGGTTGAGAAGCTGGACACTGCCGCTGGTGAAAGTCTGGAAATCAGCGACGTTCTGCTGATCGCTAATGGCGAAGAGCTGAAAGTCGGTGCTCCAGTGATTGAAGGCGCTAAGGTTACTGCTGAAGTTGTCAGCCATGGCCGTGGTCCAAAAATCAAGATCATCAAGTTCAAGCGCCGTAAGCACCATCGTAAGCAGATGGGTCATCGTCAGTGGTTCACTGAGCTGAAGATCACCGGAATTGCCGGTTAATTATTGCTGATGGATCCGGTTTTCGGGTCTGTTCAAGACTTCTAAGGACGGTCTCTGGTGTGGTAGCTGGCGACAGGTCCGGGATAAAAGGAGAGCAAGATGGCTCACAAAAAAGCTGGCGGTAGTACCCGTAACGGTCGCGATTCAGAAAGTAAACGCCTTGGTGTCAAAATCTTTGGCGGTCAGGCTATCCAGGCGGGTGCCATCATCGTTCGTCAGCGTGGTACCAAGTTCCACGCTGGTGCTAACGTAGGCATCGGTAAGGACCACACTCTGTTCGCTAAAGCCGACGGCAAAGTCGTGTTTGAAGTGAAAGGTCCAAAGAAGCGCAAGTATGTCAGCGTAGCCGCTGCATAATGGCGTTTGGGTCGTCAGTGGTTATCTGATGATTGCTGACGGCTCCCCTGAAAGCCCCGCTATCGCGGGGCTTTTGTGTATTAGGTTTTGTTATACCAGACAGTGCCTCCAGATAGGTTTTGCTTCTTTATCGGAAAGTCATTCATGGTTGTCCGTAGGTCGTTCAGAGTTTATCTGCAGGCATTGCAGATGGCTGGTATCGCTGCAATTGTTGTTGCAGGAGAGTTAGGCAATGAAGTTTGTAGATGAGGCGACAATTACTGTTCAGGCAGGTAAAGGTGGTAATGGCTGCCTGAGTTTTCGTCGTGAAAAGTATATCGAAAAGGGTGGTCCTGACGGTGGTGATGGTGGTGACGGCGGCAGTGTCTATGTGATCGCAGAAAACGACCTGAACACCCTGGTTGACTACCGCTACCAGAAGCACTATCAGGCGCAGAATGGTGGTTCGGGGCGTGGGCGAAACTGTACCGGAGCAAAGGGAACAGACATTGAGCTGAAAGTGCCCGTAGGTACCACCGTTGTGGATAACGACACTGAAGAGGTGATTGGTGACCTGACGCATATCGGGCAGCGCATCAAGGTGGCTCAGGGTGGATTTCATGGTTTGGGCAACACCCGCTATAAATCCAGTGTGAATCGTGCCCCCAGGCAGACCAGCCCCGGCTCTGAAGGTGAGCGTCGAGATTTACGTCTGGAGCTTAAAGTAATTGCTGACGTCGGGTTGTTGGGCATGCCCAATGCGGGTAAATCCACGTTTATTCGTGCGGTTTCCCAGGCGCGCCCTAAAGTTGCTGATTACCCATTCACCACACTGGTTCCAAACCTGGGTGTCGTTGCAGTGGATCGTCATCGTGGGTTTGTGATTGCCGATATTCCTGGCCTGATTGAAGGCGCTGCAGAGGGCGCTGGTCTTGGTATTCGCTTCCTTAAGCACTTGGCCCGTTGTCGTATCTTGCTTCATCTTGTGGATGTGGCACCTTACGATGATACCGATCCGGCTGAGTCGGCCAAAGCAATTATTCATGAGCTGGAGCAGTTCAGTGGAACGTTGGCTGCCCGTGATCGTTGGCTGGTGCTGAATAAAGTGGACCTGCTGCCTGAAGATCAGCGGGAAGCTGTTTGCCAGCACGTTATCAAAGAGCTGAACTGGACCGGACCTGTTTATCAGACTTCAGCTATTTCGGGGCTGGGTACAGATATTCTCTGCCAGAATATTATGTGCTTTATTGAAGAGCGGACCCTCGAGCAAAAAGAAGATGAGGCGCTGGCTAAGCAGGAAGAAGAGCAGCTGAGCAGAATGGAAGCTGAGGCCCGGTTGCGCATGCGTGAGCTTGCAGAAGAGCGTCGGGCTCGGCGTGCTGCGAAAAAGGCAGCAGATGACGACGATGATGATGACGATGATCATGATATTGAGGTGTTTTACGCGCCATGAGTGAACGCAATCGGTTACGGACAGCTCGGCGCTGGGTAATCAAAATTGGCAGTGCGCTTTTGACCAATGAGGGCCAGGGGCTTGATCTTGGGCGTATGGACAGCTGGGTAACCCAGATGTGCCAGCTGCGTGATCAAGGCGTCGAAGTAGTACTTGTCTCCTCTGGTGCTGTTGCAGCTGGAATGGAGAAGCTGGGCTGGATGGAGCGGCCAACGGCGCTTCATCAGTTGCAGGCCGCTGCGGCGGTTGGCCAGGCTCGCCTGGTTCAAGCCTGGGAGGTAGGTTTTCAGAAATATGGAGTCCAGCCAGCACAGGTTCTGTTGACCCATGATGACCATAGTAACCGCAGGCGTTACCTGAATGCCCGAAGCACACTGAAAACCCTGTTGGAAATGGGTGTGATGCCGGTCATTAATGAGAATGATACGGTCGTTACTGATGAGCTTCGCTTCGGTGATAACGATACACTTGCAGCATTGGTTGCCAATCAGGTTGAAGCGGATGTTCTGGTCATTCTAACGGATCAGGATGGTCTGTTTACTGCCGATCCAAGAACGAATCCTGATGCCCAACTGATTCAGGAAGTACGTGCGCGTGATGGGTCTCTGGATGCCATGGCGGGCGGTGGCAGTGGTCGTCTTGGCAGGGGAGGAATGCAAACCAAGTTGCGTGCTTCCCGTCAGGCTGCCGCATCCGGGGCAGCGACCATTATTGTGGGCGGTCGTGCGGATAATGTGATTACCCGAGTTTTTGAGGGTGAAGCGCTGGGTACTCTGCTGCTTCCGGACCAGGAGCCGATGGCTGCCCGTAAGCAGTGGTTGCAGGGGCACCTGAAGACGGCAGGAGAGCTGGTGCTGGATGCGGGTGCTGTCCGCGTGCTGAGAGAGCAGGGGAAGAGCTTGCTGCCGGTTGGTGTTAAGGCGCTCAGGGGTAACTTCCAGCGGGGTGAGATGGTTACCTGTCTGGATGAAAATGGTAACGAAGTGGCTCGTGGGTTGATCAATTATGGTGCCAGCGAAGCTGAGCGCATTATTGGCAAGCCCAGTCATCAGATTAAGGCGTTGCTGGGTTATCAGCGTGAGCCTGAGCTGTTGCACCGGGATAATATGGTGTTTGCTTCCTGATAGGTCTTTATGCGAGTTTTGGGTGAGCATAAAAAAACCGGCTATTGCCGGTTTTTTTATGCTCTGACAACGCGAGAAGCGGTTGCCAGCATCAGGTATGACTTAGGCGGTAGCCAGAGCCTTAACCTGAGCATTCAGACGGCTCTTATGACGAGCAGCCTTGTTCTTGTGGATGATGCCTTTATCAGCCATACGATCAATGACAGGCACAGCTGCAGTTAATGCAGCCTGAGCAGCTTCAACGTCTTTGCCGTCGATCGCCTTGATGACTTTCTTAATGGAAGTACGAACCATAGAACGCAGGCTGGCGTTGTGCTGACGACGGTCTTCAGCCTGACGGGCGCGCTTGCGTGCAGAAGGAGAGTTAGCCATTTCGGTGCTCCTGGAAAATCAATTTGTTTGGGTTGTCTCAGGGCGGCTTAGGGGCACCCTGCATGGAATAGGTTGTTTGCCGCAGTTACTGCCAACATCCCGGGTAAGACATTGTCAGCCCATATCCCAGTTTTTCTAGCTCAGGGCTGTATTCAGCTCAAGGCTATTTAGTCGCGGAACTATGCCGACTTAGCGAGTGCTTGTCAATACGACATACTGCCTGTGAAGCTTTGAATCTGCCGGACTGGGGCGCTTTTTATACGACTGTACGAGGAGCCTTTGGGAGCGTTTCCATACAATTTCAGAAATATCGTGGGCAAACCGCTATTACGTTGGATATGATGATCTGTTTATTCTTATACTTTTTAATTAAGTCTTGAAATGAGCGACTCCGAAAACAGTCCACCATTCAATCAGCCCGAACAGAAAAAGTCCGGGTTACTGAGGTCCAGCCTGGTGGTGGGAATTATGACCATGCTTTCTCGAGTACTTGGTCTGGCCAGAGATGTGGTGGTTGCTGGCTATTTTGGCTCTACGGCTTCGGCTGATGCCTTTTTTGTGGCTTTTAAAATACCGAACTTTCTTCGCCGCCTTTTTGCCGAGGGCGCATTTTCCCAAGCTTTTGTGCCCGTATTATCGGAATATCGCACTCAGCGGAGTTTTGGTGATGTCCGGGAGTTGGTCAGCCGAGTCAGTGGAACTTTGGCGGGCACACTGGTGCTTGTGACTGTTGTGGGTGTTTTAGCTGCACCACTGTTAATCAGGCTATTTGCGCCAGGCTTTATCAGTGAACCGGAAAAGCTGGCCCTTGCTGGTGAAATGTTGCGAATTACATTTCCCTACCTGCTGCTGATTTCCTTAACCGCCTTGGCGGGTTCCATTCTTAACACCTATGGGCGCTTTGCGATTCCGGCATTTACTCCGGTACTGCTTAATCTCAGCTTGATTGGTTCTACTCTGCTGCTCACGCCCTGGTTTGATGAGCCAGTGATGGCGTTAGCCTGGGGAGTGGCGATTGCGGGTATTTCTCAACTGCTGTTGCAGATTCCCTTTCTTTTGCAGATTCGTTTACTGCCTGCACCCAAGTGGGGGCCTCAGCACGAAGGAACCCGGCGAATTATGAAACTGATGATACCGGCGCTGTTTGGTGTATCAGTCAGTCAAATCAATCTGTTGCTGGATACTGTGCTTGCCTCTTTTCTGCAAACGGGGAGTGTGTCCTGGCTTTATTACTCGGATCGGTTGTCGGAACTCCCACTCGGCGTTTTTGGTATTGCCATTGCAACAGTAATCCTGCCAAGCCTTTCAACCCGGCACGCAGAAGCCGATGGCAGGCACTTCTCGAGAACGCTGGATTGGGCAATCCGTCTGGTATTGCTGATTGGTGTTCCTGCAGCAGTAGCCCTCTTTATACTTGCAGGCCCACTGATTGCGACACTGTTTGACTATGGTGAGATGACCGACCGCGATGTGTTGATGTCGGCCATGAGCTTGAAAGCATACTCTCTCGGTATCATTGCTTTTATGCTGATCAAGGTGTTGGCTCCGGGTTATTTCGCCCGGCAGGATACCAAAACACCAGTAAAAATTGCCATTAAGGCAATGGTGGCCAATATGGTATTTAACCTGATTCTGGTCTTCCCGCTTCAGCATGCGGGGCTGGCTCTGGCAACAACCCTTTCCGCCTTCCTCAATGCCGGGTTGCTCTACCATGGGCTTAAAAAGTCTGAAGTTTACAAACCAGCCGCTGGCTGGAGGCTCTATTTTGTCCGACTTCTGATTGCTAACCTGGCTATGGCAGCCACTCTGTACTTGTTGGCAGCAGAAATGGATAGATGGTTGGACTGGTCATTGCTTGAGAGGGTTACTCAAACAGGTATGCTGGTACTTTCTGGTATAGTGATTTACATCGTTGTACTTTTGGTCAGTGGTGTCCGGCCAAGGCATTTCAGGCACTGAAAATCGAGGGTCACGAAATGATTGAGCCCGTACTGTTTTGTACGGTTTGAAAAGTAGGTGTGGGATTCTCTTTTAGAAAGGAGGTGCTTTAGTTAGTTGATTCTTGAGTGAAAAATTGCCACTTCACTTTAGTTCTTCCATCTTTAGATAAAGCGTGAAACTGCGATCTGTATATACTGCAGGGTCGGTTATTTTTACCATCATTAATTTCAAAGATAGTAACTTCTTTTAAATATCAAGCTTCACAGAGTCTAAGTGTCCAGTCATATGGAGTAACATGCCTGGCTCATTGAGCCGCTGTTAAGAGCAGCTAGCCTCTGAATCAGAGAGCCAGACTTCATCTGGCGGTATTTCTGCAAGCTGGAAAGTGGTTTATTTATTTGATCATGCCGGCATAAGGGAAGACTCTCCAGCCAACTGCGTTTTAAGGGCTGTAAATCCTTCAATTACCTGCTCAAGTTTTTGTGCTGCAGAATATTGTTCATCGCAAATAGATCGGTCGAGTTTCCATTCATTCGCTGACTTTTCCAACAGTGATTCATAAGTAGTATCTTTTTTTGTGTTTGCATGATTGCCTGCTGACCTGTCTGTTTGCCCGGCTGTGAATCCAGGTGCTTTTGTTCTAAGCATTTTGAAAAGCTCCTTCCTTATGGTTAAAAGATCAGACATGTCAGGTACAGGGAGTAGATCTTTCAGATGCTGTTTGACCTGTTTCATTTCTTCAATGATAAAGGCTATTCGTTGGTGAAGATGGTTCATTTGCTCAACATGTTCTGCTTTTCCAGGGCTTATTATCATCTCCTGTGTCAGTTGATGGCTGGCATTTCTGGCTCGGGCAAGGGCTATTTCATACAGGGATGCACTGTAGGATGCACGCTTAATAAGAGTTTGAACCTGCTCTGGGTTAGATAATATGGTAAGAAAATGGATGCTGTTTAAACTGACTGGCTGATTTGGATCTTTGTCGTATAGCCATTTAGAGTCATACTGTTTTGGCTTTGCAAAAGCTTCTTCGCGGGCTTTAGCGCAGAAGCTTTTCATTTTCTCAAAGTTCTCGACAAAGCGGGCAGCGCGGTTAAATTCGTCTATGTACGTACTGCATAGACTATAGGCAATATCACCATAAACCCAGACCTGCAGTACGGGCCATTTTTCAATTGCAGGAAATGTACTATCGATTCTATTAAGTTTGTTTACATAGCCTTCTTCGTGTTTTAGCTCATCTGTTAACTGTTGAAGTAGTTCTCCTGTCGGATTAACCAGTTTTAGATATTCTGCTGCAAGTTCTGGCGTCTCCAGTAGTGCAGGGTTTTCTCGGGCCATTACATCTTGAAGCTGTTTGTTTCTTTCAGCTCTGGCTTCCTGCTCTAGGGCTAACTGCTCTTTTTTCTCGCCATACGCTTGCAGTATTTTTTGGTTGCATTTTCTTTCACTTTCTTCGAGTCTCTTTAAATAATTTTGATATTCCTCCTCTATTTTAGTGAGTCGACTTTTACACTCTGTAGAAAGTTTATCGATACAATCTTCCAATTTCCGGGATTCAGTGTGATCGGGATTGATTTTCTGAATAACTTTTGTATGAACGTCGTGGAGTACCGGCCTGCAGCTGCTGTTCAGTTTATCTACAAACCGAGAATAATCCACAGTCTCATTCACTCTATGTGTTGTCAGTGTTTTTAATAACTCATTAGCGGTCTCTGTAGTAACTCTTGCTAGTCGGACTACGCGTTTTTTATTGCTGTCGGCCAGTGCCGTTAGAAACATTTTATTATCAGATATCGTTTTAAGGAGGCACATGGTGATGCTTAAGAATTCTGGACATTGTAATGATTTCACTAGAATCATTAAGATGGTATTTTCCAGTTTTTCTACAGTGTTGTATAAGAGTTTCTTGATATCGTCAGGTACTTCTGCTTCCTGCAGTGACAGTAAACTCTGCAGTGGGCCGCTTTGCAGCAGGAGGCACAGTGAATTGGTTGCCATTATGAACTCATCAGAAAATTCTGAAGAACGGTGAGATATTATTTCAATGCTATCAAGAAGACCGTCTAGCGACTGGGCCAGTTTTTCTCGAATTTCTTGTGTATCCCCATCTCCCATTTTAATCATTTTATACACAAGGTCACAGGTAAGTTGTATATGCCACTGAATGCACTGTCTGGAAAAAGCTTCTGGTGGGTTGGCGGGTGTATTTCCGTCTACCAGGTGCTCCAGTTTTATGGATAGACAGCTTGCGAGTGCAGTTATCGTTCTGGGAGTTTCTGATAGCTGCGAGTCACCTGTGTCTTGCAAAGCTTGTACACCCTCACTCAGGGCAAAATATTCTGATCCATGTTGCACTATCGGTTGATTGGACAAATTTGGGCGACAATAAATCGTTTCTACTGGTTTGATGAATGGAGCATGCAGTTTATAAGTTTTTGGTTCGAAGAATGGGTAGTAATACATAGTTATAAACTCAAGATTCCACAGGTCATCTTTTTCAAGCCTTTCTGTAAACTCTCTTGCTTCTTTAGTTTTGGCTATCTTTTTCATCTCGCTAATTTCTTCATCAGAATATTTATGAGATGCCAAGTGAGCTGACAGGCTATTTATTACATCTTCTCTCTCTATGAATTTTTTCGGATCTAATGAGGATGCGGCACGGCTTAGTTGCCTGCTACGAGGATGAATGTTTGCATTGGTTGTTGGTGGGGCCAGAAGAATTTTAGATGATGGTAGTTTTTTAATTTTATTTAAGGAAGGTAATCTCACTCTGGAGTTATTTTGCCTAAGTTGCTGTTGCCATTCCTTGAGTTGTTTTTTTTGTTCACGCGGTGAAACTTTTATTTTGTTACCTCTTTCATCAAAACCATCACTTACGCGTATTTTTTGATAAAAATCGAAGCTATCGAGGTAGAGCAGCTTGAGTGCATGAGGTGTCTCTTTTGTATCAGTTCTGTTTTGTTTGAGTTGAAGCACCTGCTGAGCTGAAAAAGGAAGTTTATCAACTGGGGTGCATCCGGCTTTTTCTTTTGGTCTGCAACTGCCGTCAGATATAAATACAGACACACCAGTGTGCTCAATAGAGCAACCGATTCGGGGTGGATACTCTGCAATGGTTGATACTACGGTTTCTATAACCTCTTCCCCTTCCACTCCATGTTCCGCTGCCTGCTGAGTAGCTGCTGGTTCAGATGGTATCGGTGAGGCAGTTTCTGTTTGCTTTGTCTCATCTGCCAACATCCCGGAACTTTCATCATCATTCTTGGCAGTCAGAAGCGTATTTGCTCTACTATCAAGCTCGCATGTTTGTAGAGGGCTGCTTAACGCTTCGCTGTGTTCCAGTTGTTCTTTAATGGTTAAAGATATTTTCTCTCTTTCTTGATGAGTTGAAGCGGTTTGTGAATGAGGTTCGCAGAGAAGTATATTTAAGGCTTTATGACAGGAGGCTGATGTTTTATTTGTAGTGGCTTTGCTATTTTTAAATGGTTTTGATGCCACGACTATTTCTGCTGAGCCTTTTGTTATGTCTTTTTCTTCAAACTCTTTGTTCTCAGGTTGGGAGGATTCTGATTTTTTGGCAGAAGTGTTAGGGGTAGGAATTGGTTGCTTCCAACATTTTCTGGGAAAAAACTCAACAGGGTTTGGGTTTAAAGAAGATTGACTCGGATTAATTTTTTCTGTTGTTTTCTTAACGGTTACTGTAAGAGCATATTCAGGCTGAGCAGCTATATCTTTAACAGTATGGTGCGGAGAAACTTCCTCGATGGGGTAAGCTGTTGCCGGGTCTGCTGTATATGCGAGTGTGTGGTGTTCCATTTCTGAGAATGCTGGGAGTGTACTTATTCCGCTTTGCGGAAAAACAGAGGGTTGAATGGTTGCCATTGGTTGCTGAGTTACTGGGGATTGCCAACTGTAACTTATCTGTTTCGTATTGTACCTGACGTAGGGATGGTACTGCTGTTGAGATAGCAATCGCGCCTCTTCTTGATAATTGGAAAAGCCTGTAGAAGGATCCATCAGGGGAGCCTGCTGATTGCAAAGGAGTCGTACCGTTGGAGGTGGTGGGGTAGATGTATCCACTCCGCTGTATGCAAAAAATTGAGGGGGAGGTTGCTGGGGGAGTGATATAGCTCTAAAGGGTAGACCGGTATTTGGAAGAAGTAGTTGGAGGGCGGGGTCTACAGGTGGAATAAATTGTACTCTATTTAAAGGCGGTAAATTTTGTTGATGTGGCCTCTCAGGGGGAATGGGCCTCGAGTATGGGATTCCCGAAATATTATATAAGTGAGGATTCGGCATAAAGAAAGCCTCTGAGTTTGTTCAAGAATTGCTATGTCATGATTTTGTCAGTTTGATTATAGATATTTTCAAATACATGAGAGCAGAGAGGGGAAAGCTTTTTATTATCGTAAAGAAATACCGGGCATTTTTATCGTAATGTTTGAGTTACTTTCCAGAGCATTAATTTGGTTCGGGCATTACGGGGTTACGGTCACTATTCTAAATCAAATACCTTCCGAATGAGGTGGATGCTTTCCTAAAGCGGGCATTGAAAGTGAGCTGTCAGGTTTTCTTTTCAACTCAGTGACCCATGTGGCCTGCTGGGGTATACTGCTCCGCTTCGTCGTTAAGCCAGCTTCGTCAGAATGGGCGTACATTGGTAAACACAGGTTGAATACAGGAAGTAAGGGAGTCTGAGCCTCTCCATGCAGTTGATCCGCGGGTTGCACAATATCAGGCCAGAACATCAGAGATGCGTGGCCACCATCGGAAATTTTGATGGTGTACATGTGGGCCACAGGACTATTCTTGAGGCTCTGAAACAGCAGGCTTTTGAGCTGGATGCCAGGGTATGTGTCATCACCTTTGAGCCCCAGCCCAGAGAATATTTTCAAGGTGATGCTGCGCCACCAAGGCTATCCAGCCTTCGGGAAAAGCTGGAGCTACTGGCTGAGAATCACGTGGACCAGGTACTCTGCCTGCCTTTCAATGACCGGCTTCGCAGCCTGAGCGCCGATGACTTCGTGTTACGTGCATTGGTGGAAGGTCTGGACATTCGCTACCTGATTGTGGGTGATGACTTCCGTTATGGCTGTGATCGCAAAGGAGATTTCTCTCATCTGGAGATGATGGGAGAGCGATACGGCTTTGAGGTCTGTGATACCCAGACTGTATTAATGCAGCAGGGACGTATCAGCAGTACTCGTATTCGTGATGCGCTGGCTGAAAATGAGTTCGCCGAAGCGGAACATATGCTTGGCAGACCATTTACCATGATTGGAAGAGTGGTTAAGGGCCAACAGTTGGGCAGAACACTTGGTTTTCCTACGGCGAACATCAGGGTGTGTCGTCGACGTCTGCCTTTGCAGGGGGTGTTTGCTGTTCGTACACTGGTGGATGGTCATCGTTTCAATGCGGTTGCCAATTTGGGCGTCAGGCCATCCGTATCTGGAGTAAAACCTCTGCTTGAAGTACATATGCTCGACTTCAAGGGAGATCTGTATGATCAGACCCTGCGGGTAGAGTTTGTTGAGAAAATCAGGGATGAACAGAAGTTTGAATCGCTTGAAGCCTTGCGGGCTGCGATTGCTAATGATATTGAAATAGCCCGCAAGCTTTTTATTAATGAATCGCGTTATTAAGAGTCGCGGTGACGATTAGTTCGTAGAGATTCCGGTAAACAACTTATGTCTTCTGATATGTCCTCTGAAAAGCCCGACTACAAGCATACATTGAATTTGCCGCAGACCGATTTTCCGATGCGCGGCAATTTGGCCCAGCGTGAGCCACAAATGCTCAAGCGCTGGTATGACATGGATCTCTACGAAGAAATTCGCAAGATCAGCCAGGGACGGGAAAAATTCATCCTTCACGATGGCCCTCCCTATGCCAATGGTGACATCCATATTGGTCACGCGGTTAACAAAGTTCTCAAAGATATTATTGTTAAGTCCAAAACGCTGAGTGGCTTTGACGCACCTTACGTTCCAGGCTGGGACTGCCACGGTTTGCCGATTGAGCACAAAGTGGAAGGGATGCTTGGCAAGGCTGGTGATAAGGTAGACTTTAAAACCTTCCGTAAAAAGTGCCGCGAATATGCGGCGAAACAGGTTGATGGCCAACGTGAAGATTTCAAGCGTATGGGAATCTTTGGTGACTGGGATAAGCCATACCTGACCATGGATTTTCAAACTGAGGCTGACATCATTCGTGCCCTGGGGAAAATCGCTGAGAATGGCCACCTGGTAAAGGGCTATAAGCCGGTTTACTGGAGTGTTGTTGGTGGTTCTGCCCTGGCTGAAGCAGAGGTTGAGTATCAGGACAAAACCTCTACCCAGGTCGACGTGCGCTATGCAGCGATTGATGAAGCCGACCTGTTGGGTGCTTTTACTTTCGAAGGCAGCTCTTCAGAAGAGCAGGGCGAAGGTGAGGTGGCCGTGGTTATCTGGACGACAACGCCATGGACGCTGCCATCTTCTCAGGCGGTCAGCATGGGAGGTGAACTGGATTATGCACTGGTTCAGTGTCAGATCAATGGTGCTCCTGCTCGTTTGATTCTTGCTGAAGCCCTGGTGGAAAGCGCCATGCAGCGCTATGGCATTGAAGACTACGCCATTATTGCCCGTGCGAAAGGTGCTGCCTTTGAAAATAAAAAGGTTGCCCATCCATTTTATGATCGTGAATTACCGCTGATCCTGGGGGATCACGTTACTATTGATGCGGGTACCGGTAACGTTCATACGGCGCCTGACCACGGCGTTGATGACTTTAATGTAGGTCGTCAATACGGCATTGGTACACTGAACTATCTGGACGACAGTGGTTACTATCGGAGCAATGTTGAATTGTTTGCCGGTGAGCACGTCTACAAGGTTGACCCAAAGGTTGTTGATGTCCTGATTGAAAATGGACGTTTGCTGGCTCAAGAGAAGTTGACTCACAGCTACCCGCATTGCTGGCGTACCAAAACGCCACTGATTTTCCGTGCGACACCTCAGTGGTTTATCAGTATGACTAAAGAGCATTTGCTGGAAACCGCAGTGGACTCGTTGAATGGTGTGGTATTCACCCCGGATTGGGGGCGTAACCGTATGGAGTCCATGCTGGGTCAGAGTCCTGACTGGTGTATCTCCCGTCAGCGTACCTGGGGTGTTCCGATTGCACTGTTTATCCATAAAGAGACAGAAGCGCTTCATCCGGATACCCAGGCACTGATTGAAAAGGTTGCCCTTAAAGTTGAACAGGAAGGGATGGATGCCTGGTTTGATCTGGAGCCTGCTGACCTGCTCTCCGCTGAAGATGCCGAGCAGTATGTGAAAGTAACGGATACTCTGGATGTCTGGTTTGATTCCGGTGTGACGCATTCTTCAGTGATTAAGCGCCGTGAAGCGTTGCAGTTTCCTGCGGATCTCTATCTGGAAGGTTCTGACCAGCACCGTGGCTGGTTCCAGTCTTCGCTGAAAACCAGCATTGCCATGAATGGTGTGCCTCCTTACAAAGGTTTGCTGACCCATGGCTTTACGGTAGATGCCAATGGCCGGAAGATGTCCAAGTCTCTGGGTAATGTGATTGCACCACAGAAGGTCTTCAAGTCTCTCGGTGCTGATATTCTGCGTCTCTGGGTTTCTGCCACCGACTACACCTCTGAAATGACGGTGTCTGATGATATTTTGAAGCGGACCGCGGATAGCTATCGCCGTATTCGTAATACCGCGCGCTTCCTGCTTTCCAACCTGACTGGGTTCAATCCGGAAACGGATGCTGTTGCCTGGGAAGATATGCTGTCACTGGATAAGTGGGCGGTTGATCGTACCCTGAAATTACAGAACGAAGTGGTTGAAGCTTATAACAGCTATAACTTCCTCTCCGTGTACCAGAAAGTTCATAACTTCTGTTCACTGGATCTGGGTGGCTTCTACCTGGATATTATCAAAGATCGCCAGTACACCACGCAGCAGGACAGCCTGGCACGTCGCAGCTGTCAGACCGCGATGTATCATATCATTGAAGCCTTTGCCCGCTGGATGGCCCCCATCATCAGCTTCACTTCAGAAGAAATCTGGGGAGCGATTCCTGGTAAGCGCGGAGAATCAGTCTTCCTGGAAACCTGGTATGAAGGATTGAACAGCCTGGAAGGCGATGAGCTGGGGAGTGAGTACTGGAATGCCATTCTGGAAGTGAAAACTGCGGTTAACAAAGCCCTGGAAGATACCCGTGTTGCTGGTGTAATCGGTGGTTCTCTGGAAGCAGAAGTAACCCTGTTTGCGGATGAAGCTCTGACGGAGAAGCTGAATCGACTGGGGAATGAACTGCGTTTTGTGCTGATTACCTCGGCAGCAACGGTTAAGCCTTTGGCGGATTCAGGTGATGCAGCCGCTACTGAGTTGTCTGGCCTGAAAGTGCTGGTTGAAAAATCCGGCCACAAGAAATGCGATCGCTGCTGGCATCGTCGTGAAGATGTCGGAACTATCGAAGCGCACCCGGATCTTTGTGGTCGCTGTGTAGAAAATGTAGAGGGTAATGGCGAACAGCGTCAATTTGCCTGATATTTGCAATTGGCGTAGTAAATACCCGGCCAGGACCGGGTATTTTTTTGGACAGTAGTCTATTTTATTACGTGTTTTTATAATGAATTGCCTCTTCGGAGTGTTGTAACTGGTTAATTTCTGATGGATTTCGGTAATTCGCACTATCCCTTGGCTGTTAATGCCACTTAGTATTAAAAAGACTCACTGAATGATATGGATTTTTAAAGCAGGAACTGGCCATGCAGAGTAAAACATCAGGAAAGCTTCACTGGCTCTGGCTCAGTGCATTCGTCTTCGCCCTTGATCAACTGGTAAAGTGGTGGGTGATCCAGGATTTCTCACTGTATCAACAAGTACAGGTATTGCCGTTCTTCTCCCTGACTCTGGCTTACAACACCGGTGCTGCGTTCAGTTTCCTGGGTGATGCTTCCGGTTGGCAGCGCTGGTTTCTCAGTGGAGTGGCGATTATTGTCAGCATTATGCTGGTGGGATGGCTGAAGCAGCTTCGTTCAGGTGAAAACTGGCAGGCTTGTTCTTTGTCACTGATACTCGGTGGAGCCTTGGGAAATCTGATTGACCGTCTGTTGAATGGACATGTCACTGACTTTCTGTTGTTTTACTACAAAAACTGGTATTTTCCTGCCTTCAACCTGGCCGATACAGCCATCACATTGGGGGCTGCCATGTTGATTCTGGACATGTTCCGGAATGACCCTTCGTCAGAAGGTAAGTCTTAGAGATAAATAAAAAGTTGAAAGCAGGAGCGAGTCACTGTGGCAGCAGCAATTGAGCAAGGCAGTAAGGTCACTCTGCATTTTTCCCTGAAGCTTGACGACGGGAGTATGGTGGATTGTACTCCACCGGCAAAGCCGGCTTCTCTGGTCATTGGTGATGGCAATTTACCCGAAGGCTTTGAAGAGACGTTGATTGGCCTCTCTTCCGGAGAGGATAGGATTTCTCAAATTCCTCCGGAAAAAGCCTTTGGTATGCCGAACCCTAATAATGTTCAGCGTATTCCCAGGGGCAGTTTTGCGACAGAGGTTGAGCTGGAAGAGGGGTTGGTGATGTCCTTTGCTGATGCCGCCAATAGTGAACTACCCGGAGTCGTTCGTGAGATTAATGATGACGTCGTTGAAGTCGATTTTAATCACCCTTTAGCAGGCAAGAAGTTGATCTTTGAGGTGCAGATATTGGATGTACAAGCACCTTAAACAAGCTATAAATAATAGCCTGGAGCTATAAGAACGCAGTGGTAAAAAAAGGTTGGTGATTCACTTATGAAAATCAAATTGGCAAATCCCCGGGGCTTCTGTGCAGGCGTGGACCGTGCCATTGAGATCGTCAACCGAGCACTTGATGTTTTTGGCCCGCCCATTTATGTCCGCCATGAGGTGGTACACAACAAATTCGTTGTGGAAAACCTGAAGGGGCGGGGAGCCGTATTTGTCGACGAGCTGGATCAGGTTCCTGACGATGTCATTGTCATCTTCAGTGCTCACGGTGTTTCCAAAGCCGTAGAAGATGAGGCAGAGCGACGGGGCCTGAAAGTATTTGATGCCTCTTGCCCACTGGTTAAAAAAGTCCATATGGAAGTGGTGCGTTATTCTCGGGATGGCATGGAGTGTGTGCTGATTGGTCACCATGGACACCCGGAAGTGGAAGGTACTATGGGGCAGTACGACTCGCGTAATGGCGGTGCAATGTATCTGGTGGAGAACGAGGAAGATGTTCGCACTCTTGAGGTATCTGACCCTTCCAGACTGGCCTATGTTACTCAGACAACACTTTCCATGGATGACACTGCCAAGGTTATTGAAGCACTGCGCTTCAAATTCCCTGAAATTCAGGGGCCGAGGAAAGATGACATCTGTTACGCCACACAGAACCGTCAGGATGCGGTGAAGGTATTGGCCAGTCAGTGTGATCTGGTTTTGGTGGTTGGCTCAGTAAACAGCTCAAACTCCAACCGTTTGCGGGAACTGGCTGAACGCACTGGTTCTGAGGCCTACCTGGTCGATAATGCAGATGATATCAAGTCCAGCTGGTTGTTGGATAAGTCATCGGTTGGTATCACTGCGGGCGCATCGGCTCCGGATATTCTGGTTCAGGGCGTTATTAAGCGGCTGAAAGAGCTGGGGGCGGAATTGCCTGAAGAACTGGATGGCAAAGAGGAAAACATTGTTTTTACTATGCCTAAAGAGTTGCGTTTGAAATCCGTTTCTGATTAGTTTTCCTGTTTGTTTTGAGTGTTGATGTTTTTGGAATCCGGGAGTAGATGAAGAGGTCAATAGTTGCTCCTCGGTAACTGCTCCATGCGTTACCCTCCCTCCTGTATCCATGCATTTGTGCATGATTGGTACTTCCACCGTCCATGGCAGTCGCGCAAAGAAAGGCTTTTTCTCTATGTGTTTTGTGGCTTCTGTGGCTCAACTGTTGTGAAACATCCTATAGGTCAGGGCCGTTGAGAATACTCTTGGCATTAACCGCGAAACCATAAAAACATTCAAGCGATTCAGAAACCCTACAATACATACAGAGCGGTTTCCCAGTGCCGACAGGCCAGCTTGTACTACAGTATGTGGATCCATCAGGGACTGTCTGGCAATAGGGTTCATGCCCTTGGTGACGGACTGCCCCATATCAGTATCGGTTAACCCCGGCGCCAGTGCCATGACATGAACCCCTGCAGATTTCAATTCCTTATGCATCCCCTCTGCCAATAATTGGATGTAGGCTTTACTGGCTGCGTACTGTGCCAGATAAGCTGAGGGCATATAAGCCATAATGCTGGAAACAAATAAAATGCCTCCCCGACCCCGTTTGCGCATTTCACCGGAAAAATGATGAGCCAGCCGGGTGGGCGCTGCCATATTGATCTGTAAGAGGCTATCCACTTCTTGCCAGCTCTGCTGGTCAAATAGTTCATGGGTTTCTACACCGGCATTGGGAATAAGCAGGCCAATTTCCAGGTCCGAAGATTGTTCTATAACCAGGTTGACCTCTGATGTGTCTGACATATCAGCGATAATGGTTCGGGTACTGATACAATAATGGTCTTCTAACTGCCGGGCCAACTCATCCAGTTTCGGTTTTCGCCGTGCTACCAGTATCAGGTTCAGGCCCCGGCTGGCCAGCTCTTCGGCAAACGCCTTGCCTATACCGGCACTGGCACCGGTAATCAGTGCCCATGGACCATACTGTTTTGCAAAACCAGAGTCTGACATTTTGTTTCTTATCCTTATGGTTGGGCAAAATTATTGTTTTGTTAAACAAGCTACAATGAGCCTTACTTATCTATCAAAGGCGCAGTTTTCCGGTGCGAATTCTCTGAGGGTGATCTCCAACCGGAAAGCTGGCAACTTCCCTGGCTTCATCAAAAGAGATTACGGAAACACGATCCTGTTGGCTGACGGAGACGTAGCAATGCTTTCCATCATGGCTTTCTGTTGCCCAATAGGGCTTGGCGCCAAGAGGCTCTTCAGACAGTTGAATGGTTTTATATTCGAAAGTTTCTCTATCCACAATCGCAGCATAGCCAGACATGGTGCCAGCAACACATAATTTTGTACCTTGCTGGTTCATGGAAAGACCATGATGGGCAGAGTTCAGCTGGTATTTGAGTGTGCTCAGCTCCTGGATTTCTTGAGGCACTGGCAGCTCAATACGACGAGTGACTTTTTGTTGTTCTACGTCGTATTCAAAAAAACCGTGATAGAACGACACTTGCAGGTAAACAAATTTTCCATCCGGTGCCACGGCCATTGGGCGAACGGCACTGTCTACCCAGGGAAAACCAAATTCTTCCAGTTTCTCACCCATATCGACCCGCTGGATGACTTCATAGGTTTGAGCATCAACAACCTGAAACCAGCGGTCTCCTTTCATCCAGTCCAGCCAGGCGCTGGTGAAGGGGACATAAACTTTGCCAATACTGGCGTGATAGATCAGCCTACCATCTCTTGAGTAGGTGTTTTCATGGGGTTGATCCCCTGATGGAAAGCCTCCTCTGATTTCACCGGTTTCGGTATCAATGGCATGAACCTTGTTCGCGGTTGAAGCAGAAACCAGAAAGGTTTTCCCGTCCGGTGAGATTGCGGAGTGGTCAGAGCGATAACCTTCAACGGGTGTACGCCATTTGATCTCTCCAGTATTGACATCAAGGGCAATCACATCGGCAAAGCTGGGCCTTGAAATAAACAGGTGACGACCGTCACTGGATGGAAACATATCGTCTACCAACTGATAGTTCCCTTCACCAATGACTTCTTTGATCAACGTGGACATGACCCAGCGTTTCACACTGCTGCCAAGCTCCTGCAGACGTTCTTCTTTATCAGGCACTGCATTGAGCTTTTTTATTCGTTGATGGGTATAGGGGTCGTAGATATCAATGGTGCCATCCCAGTTGTTTCCGACGACAATGACATCTCTTACTGCCTCATTGCCGGTTGATTCCAGTGATAAGCTGGTTGGGTGGTTATCTGAAATTGTCTGGGTACTGATTGTTGACTCAGCAGCGGTACTGGCACTTTGCAAGGCAAAAACCATGAGCATGCTGGCAGAGAGTTTTGCGAATATCACCTGACCGTATCCTTATTATTGTTATTGGCCGTATGAGTGTAATTATTTCCAGATCAGTTTTCTAATACTGTTTACGTATTTGGAGTGCCTGGAGGGGCGTAAAGGGCAGGTGCTGATCAGTTCGGATAACTCTTGTTCAAAGGCTTCATCCGCTTTCAGCTCCAGCAGATAGTAATGACCAAGGGACTGGGGCTTAGCGATATTCAGACGATCACTGTAGCGCTGGTCAAACACTTCGATATTACTATCGATGGTGGCCCTGATTTTCTGGCAGTCAGAGATGAAATACTCTCTCTGATAACGACAGATCAGGATGGGCATGATGCCATTGCCAAGGTAAATCCGGCCTTTGTTCGGCAGTTGCTGGTAACTGTTGTACAGTGCCTTTTTCCAGCTGAAGTTTTCTGTGGACAGGTCAAGGGGGGCGTTAAAAATGATTTTCTTGCCCTTGCCTGAATTCCTGAGCTTGAATTCCAGTTTGGCAGTGCTGGCGTCTGCAGTATCACCATACCATCTCAGGCGAACTTTCTTTCGTTTGCTGATGCCATTCAGATTTTCTTCGTAGCGGGCAAGGCTGCAGCTGTCCAGGTAGAGACTGTTTACCGAACGAGGCTCGTATTGTGGCGAAAATAACAGAGGGTGCATTTTCAGCCACAGTAAGACCTTCTGGATCTGTACCGCCGGGATGGGGATTTTGACTTCAAACCTTAATGCGTCCATTACTTTGGTTTATCCGATTTCATAATACCCTGGTAAAGGGCTTTCACATTCACCTGTTCACCGGTCACCGGTTTACCATCAATCAACAAAGAGCTGCCCTTTTCGACCAGTGCCTTGCTGGCGCAATCGAACTGAGCACAGACAACATCGCTGGCATGGAGGGTGGCTGAGCCGAAGATGGGTTTCTTGGTGTAGCTCATAAACGAGAACTCTTTAATATTCTCAAGGCTGATTTTACTGGCGGTGACCTCGGAGCGATCTTTGGCGACGATGGCAATGTTGCTGTTTTTAACGGTACTGTTGTTAATGCTCAGCCGACTGTGTTCACCGGCCGAGATGGCTTTGTCACGGACCTGGTTAAACTGACTGTTGCTAACCTGAATGGTGGAGCCACTGGTATCCAGCCCATCCCCCCCGGAAACAGAGCCTGTATTCGTGAACTGGCTGTTACTGATCGTTCCCTGGCAGAAATCACAATCAAATCCGTCTGATAAGGTATTGAGAATATTTAGATGGTTAAGGTCAATCTGACTGTTAATAACATTTAACGCATCTTCGGAAAAATTATCGCGCACCGTCAGGTAGTTTGCAGTCAGTTTGCTATTGATAAAGTAGGCAGCGCCTCTGGGTTGCCAGAAGGCCAGTTTGGGGCTTTTACCGTAAGATATTTCAAGATTGTTGATGTTGCTGTTTTTTACCGAATCTGTACCGAATACGGTGAGTCCTGACCAGCTGCTGCTGTTGGCTTGCCTGGTGAAATGAACCGGTTTTTTCTTAGTGCCATTGACGGACAATCCACCAAATACCATCAAGCCGGCATTACTGGAAAATTCCAGAGTGGTATCCGGTTGGACAACCACCTGCCAGTTATCCGGTGTGACCAGGTAGTCGTTAATTTTCCAGTGGCCGGAACGTATTTCCCAGCGGTTTTCACTCACCGTAATAAATGGGTATTTGCTCACGCGACTTGATGGTGCTGGACGGGGTATGAACGATAATGGATTCTTATTCGCCAGCAGGATGTGTCTGGTCTTTTTACTACCTTTTAAAGATGTCACTAATTCTATTTTCTGAGGGTCGCCTGGTAATACCAGACTCAGATCATTTCCTGAGTGAATCTTTATGGGTAGCTCTATAGCTGGGCTGTTAACAGAAGCTTTGCGACCATCGGAGCTGACTGATTGAATATCCAGTAACTTCAGTGGCTTTTGCTCAGTATTGGTGATGGATAATATTGAGCCGGAAGGTGATGAAGTCAGCCTTGCCATAAATTCCCAAGGTAACTGTGAAGACATGGCCTGCATGGGGAGATGCAGGCTGCTATCCAGTTCACGAAAACCGGTGCAGGGTGGTTTTTGATAATCGCTGCCTAAGCACTCTGTCTGATTTTTCATCAGGCTGAAGTCGTATTTTCCCAGTAGAGGCGTGCTGGCATAGAGCTTTCGGTTAAATTGCTTCTGGCTTTTTTCAAGGGCCGAAAATAAAGAGCCATCATCCATGATTTTTCTTAAATGACTTAACGACTTTTCATAGCTTCTGGCAATCTGTGCGTCTGCCAGCATTTTCTCACTGATAAGTGAATACTTCGTGGGTTGCTTCATTAGCCAGAAGTGTTTCGCCGGGGATACCGCCACATCACTTTGAATGGGTTCCAGCTTTGCTGTATGTGGGTTGTAGTACCAGCGCCAGTTATTCCAGGTGAGGGTATGCCAGGATGCCCAGATATCTGCAGTGGCCAGGTATTGCCCCAGTTTTTCGGTATCAAACACCTCACTGGCCGGGCGTTTGCCATTAAGGAAGTCGTTGATCAGTGCCAGGGCAATCCGTCGTTGTCTTGAGAGCTCCGGTTTTTTCAGGATTTTCTTTTTCTGGATAACCCGTGGTTTGAATGTGCGATGTATTTGACCATCGGCATCTGTTTTGTCATCAAGAAGGTCCAGTCGAACCACCACTCCCTCTGTACGATTATTAACCGCTAACAGCTCCTGGCCAAATGCCTGCTCAAGCAGCATGACACCCCAGTCATCCCCATTAATAACCACATCCACTGGGAAATACCGGGGAGAAATAATATCGAATCCGGCGGTTTTCAGCGTTTGACGAAACAGCTCTGGCCCCTGGTGAGATCGGACATTTGAGCTCACCAGGGCGAAGCGGGAGGTTGAGAAGATGGCTTTGTTTTTTTTCAGCTCCATACGCAGTGACCAGCGGTCCTGCCCTTTGACATGGTCCAGAAGGTCCCCCTGCAGGCGTATATCGGTCTCGTATTCGTCCTGCTGATAATAGAGCGTACCTTTGGCGTATTGCCGGGAGTTCGGTATCAGCCCTTCCTCCAGTGCCTGTTGACGATCCTGAACCAGCTTTTGCCACTCTTTATATTTAATATCCAGCCTGAAAACGGGAATGGTTCTTTCTGCACTGAGCCATTTACCGGGTATGTCTTTTATATCATTAATAAGTTGAGTCACCCGGTCAGCCGGTTTGGTATGAAGGGAGCGATAACCACCATGAATCAGCAGTGTTTTTACGGTGTCCAGTGAGGGTACCAGAACCAGGAACAGGCAGAAAAGGCCAATCCAGATAAACCGTTTTTCCCGGATGGAGACCCTGTGAGCCTGTCGATCAAGACGAAGTTTCATGGTTATAATCCGGAAATATCATTCTGTTCCAGAATGGAAATTTGTGCCTGGTGATAGTTTTTATTTAATTCGAAAATAATGGTGTCTAATTCTTCAGCGGTATGCAGGTTGATAAAGAACAGTGCATCTACTTTTGTATTGGAAAAATCAAGCCGGCTTAAATCCATTCTTAATACATGATCGGATAGTATCTTTTTAAGGTCTGTCAGGATTGATTCTCTGGGTGTGTTCTCTTCCACGGTGTAACTGATAGAAAGAAACAAACCCTGTTCCTGAAGGGATCTTGCCATTCTTTTCTTTGATACCGCAATTAATATCAGGATCACAGCACAGGCTGTCATGGCAGCGAATGTCTGGCCTGCCCCAAGAGCAATAGCAATGCCAATATTCAGAAACAGGTACATAAGCTCTTCTGGCTCTTTGATGGGGGTTCGAAACCGGACAATCGACAAGGCGCCAACCAGCCCAAGAGCAAGAGCCAGAGAGGATTTGACCACGGTGATGATCAGAATGACGGACAGCATCAGCAGTGGGAAAAGCCTTGAGAAGTCTTTTCTATTACCAAAAGCGGTTGAATACTTTCGAAAGTGAATGCCAATTAAGCTGGATAGGATATACCCAATCACCAGATTCAACATTAAAGCAGCCAGGCTGACACTGGCATAAGGAAAGAAGGTTGAACGAATATCTTTGGGTAAGTAAGCGACCAGCAAGGGATCCACGGACTCCAACATGATTAATAATTCCTGATTAAATAGTTCCTGGCATTTTGGAATGATGCGTGTACCAGATTTAGTTTAATTTATGTTTTTCCTTTTTTTAATATACTGCTGTTGATTTAAGTGAGTGCCTTGTTTTATAGGGTGTTTATTAAGGTGGCGAGTATTTGACTTAAGTTTGTTTATGGTTTGTTGATTAAGTCATTTGCCATTAATTTTGTTTTTATTGCTGTACTTTGAATGGTAATGATGAATGAATTGTCGATTTTTATGGATGAATGGGCGGAAATGATGGATAAGGGTTCCTCGTTCCCACGCAGAGCATGGGAACGAGAAAGCAAGAAAATGACAGTAACGGGTGCAATGGTTACCAGGCTTCTGGTAGCGTGCCTCCTTTAGTGCCATTGGATGACAGGGTAATGGTTGAGTCTGCGGCGTTGCCATTCCAGACGGGAGAGTTTTCAGTGGCTGTGGCTGACAGGGTATAGTCAGTGGCTTTGGCTGCACTGATCGTAAGGTGAAAGAATGCCGTTCCGGATTCCGGACTTTGATCATGGTATATGCCTGGTTCACCGGTATCAATTTCATCGTTATCATCGTTGGTTGCTGCTCCGAGATAACTGCCATTCTGTGCCCGGTGTCGTTCCATGGCGCTGGCCAGTCCGAACAGTGAAGCCTGAGCATCGGCAATGGCCGTGTCTTCGACATATTGGTTATAACTGGGGATCGCAACCGCTGCCAGAATACCCACAATAGCCACAACTATCATGAGTTCTATCAGGGTAAAGCCGTCGGTTTTGCTCATTGTTGATTCTCGGTTTTCACTCGCTCCCATGCTCCAGCGTGGGAGTGTCATGCAGGTTTCTGTATGCGTTCCCACGGGGACAGTGGGAACGAGGCGGTGGACGGTTATCGCACCTGCCGCCAATAGGTGGTCTGTTTGTCGTCACCGATTTCCAGGGGGTCACACTCAGCACCGACACAGACCAGTGCATCTTTGCTGCCTTCCGGGAACAGAATACTCGGCGTTGGTGGTATTCCAGCATTCGCCAGATTGGAATAACGATCTGATTTGTCAGGATTATTCAAGTCGTCTGTTGTGACCGGATTGCCAGTTAGCAGGTCAACCCCGTAAGCCCGTGCAATACCGGCAGAAGGATTGCAGTGACTGACAATTTCGCTGGAAGGTTGGTAGGTATTAAAGTAGAGCACGTTTTCAAACGTGACGGCATCGCTCATCACTTTTTCTTTTGGCTCAAGTGTTAGATACCAGCCTTGTTTATCCAGTTTGGTATCATTACCAAAAATACCCTGTAGGCCATCAGCCGTAATGCCAACGCTATTCGTAATGTCTTTCATACCGGCTTCGGTAATAACGGCGTGCTTATCTACATTGCGTAACAAACGGTAGGATGGGTCAACGGTGGGATTTTGGTAGTTGGAGACTACGAACAGATACATCCTGTCTTTAATGGTCCAATTTACCCGGCCCAACGGGTCGGGCCGGTTGCCACTGCCGATAGCGATGGCCATATGGGTAGCACCATTCAGTCGGAACAGGGATACATCCGGCTCAACAAAAAAACGACGGGCGTTTTTCGTTCGTGAGTCTTTGCTGGTTTCCTGTTTGCTGGTTGTACCAATAGAAGCCAGTATTCCCTCGGAGCTATCCCAGGAACCATTGCCATTACTATCAGTAGGCCAGACAAGATCAGCAATGTTGTTTACACAGTCGCTGGTGTCTGTTGCCGTGCAATTATTAATGAACAGTCGCCATAACTGACCCCCGGTATCGGCGAAGAACATTTGATCCGCCAATTCATCGCCGTTGATATCAATAACCCTTACGGCACCGGGAATGCTGTAGTTCATATTGGTTAATAAAAGGTTGTGGCTTGAATCATTTCCTGCTGACCAGATCCGTTCTCCGGTTTTTGCATCCACAATAAACACAGCATTGCCAACACTGTCCTGTTGATATTCGGTGGCTGTATCTTGTGTGTGGTCGTAACCACCCGCAAAAACAAGCACATCTCTAACGGCGCCCCGGATTTGTATTTTGGTTTTTACCGGTTTGGACCAGGTTTGCCCTAAATGGCCAAATCCAGAACTGTTGCTGTTTATGGTCCATATCAACTCGGGCGCATCAATATCGGAGACATCAAAGGCATAGTAGGCATCACCACCGCGGCGCATACCGATATAGGCATAGGCAAATTCACCGGGGTTGAGTTGGTTATTGGGGAGAAATGGGGTGCTTGCATTATCGGGGTTGTAGCCACCGTAGAGCACGCCGTTGTGGTTGGCATCGTTGATCCACAGGGTTACTGAGCCATCCATTCCGTAGGGGCGGCCTGTCCCAGTCACTCGACTTGTGTCGTTATTCTGGTAGAGCTTATCAAGGTTTGGCAGTAATTCTTTGGGAATAAACCCAAACCGTTCTGCCCCGGTGGTAGCATCAATTCCATGAAAAAAGCCATCATTAGTGCCAAAAAAGATGCCGAGCTCCTGGGCATCGCTACGTTCAGTAATGCCATCTACCCCCACAGTTTCTTTAAATTCAGGGCAGGGATATTGCTCTACATTGCAGCGATAGGTTACCAGTCCCGGAATGGAGTGCAGTGGGTCGCCGTACCAGGTATTACGATCCTTTATCCAATTCAGTACCTCTGTTTCTCTTTCTTCGGAATCGACATTCAGATCATCCAGACTCAGGTTTCTATGGGTGAGGGCGTACTTTCCCTGACTTAGATCTATTGGCTTACCTGCAGGATTATCGTCTAAATAAGTTATCAAATTTCGCTCTTCCGGCAGTTTGCCACCAGCGCCTCCCAATGTGACGGTCCGACCATCCACCTGATCACTCCAGTAGCTAATGGCACTGTCAAGAAAGAAGCCCGTTTCTGAGTCAACCGCAAGTTCATCGTTGGCATCATAGATGCCAGTGGTGCTTTCCAGTCCATCAGGACTCATCATGCGATAACGCTTCAGGTTGCCCTGCCAGCGATCGGTTTTTGAGGGTTTGAATACCGAGTAGTAAAGCTGCGACAAATGTCGTGAGTTATTAAACTGGTTAGCAGTAACGCCTGGGCTGACAAATGTGGCTTCATCTTCCAGAATGCCGGTGATGATGTTTTGGAAGGCGGAGGCAAGCTCCTGGGCATTGTCGGCGTTATAAAACTTACCGCCACCCTCTGCTGCCATGTCTTTCATGAACACCACGCCCTGCTTTTTTTGAAGCGCAAAGGCGATGGTGTGAGTGGTTACTTTTTGCTGTCCGTTCAGGTTATTTTTTAAGTCGTTGTTATGAAGCCAATTTGCCAGCTCTCTTGAGCATACTTCGGACTTTACGTTCTTTTCTGGATCACCATCATGAGTAGGCGGTACGACACACTCGCCATCAAGATTGATGAACTCTTTGATCTTGCCTTGGGAACTGTAATCGCTATATGCCATGCCATCCGTTAACATAATGGCGTAGTTTGACTGACACTCGTTAATGATTGGACTGCTGTATTCATTTTTCCAGCCATTCTGGAGATAGTTGGCGGCATCGTAATAGGTGGAAGTAATGGGGGTTTTTCCACTTAAGCTGATAGCATTTACTTTCTCGATCATGAAGTCGCGGGCGGTATATTCCCCGTCATCCACAATGCCACCACTGGCTACTTTAATCGACAGGCGAGGGGAGAAGGTGGCATTGCCATCGTAGCCATAAAACCCTGACTTGCCGCTTTCGTGTTCAAGCAATAACATGAGGTTGTTACCGGCTTTCCAATCGCTTCGGGAAATAGATTTGGTGATCAAATCTTTAATGTTTTTGGCGTAGGTTTGGTCTTTTTTCCAGTTATCTTCCTCCCATGAGTTTTGTGTATCTATAGTTTGACGTGAGGATAGGTTTTTTTTGTTTGAGGTGTTGATAGCTGGCGCATTGGTAGATTGCTCAATCCCAATGGTAAACTCGGCTCCATTTGAATTATCGATGGCAGAGGTAAGTTCCAGGGTAGCTGATAAAATCTGGGCATCTTTATGGATGGGGATGTTTGGATAATATAAACCAATGTGCGTGGAAGAGACCTTATTGTTAATTTTTCCAAGATAAAGAGTGTTGCTTCGATCCTTTATTTTATAACTCGGCGATTCTTCATAGGCATCATGCGACTTGGATTTAATGCGAGTGTTGACCCATTCATTTTTACAGCCATTTTCACCTCCAGTGAATTCAATTCGCAGTTTAGGCTGGAAAGCTGGATGGCTATCGTAGCTGTGTGCAATGCGGTTTCCAAGTGAGTCGTCAGTAGGTTGAAAATAAAAAGTGGCGGCATTATTTCCACACCACTCTTCTGAGCTGACAACTTTTTCCATTAATTTACTAACATCAACAAAATAGCTGTTGTGCGTCGTGCCTTCACTCCCTATCCACTCCCCTGGTACCCATAGTTCAGGTGTTGTGAACGCATTTTTCAGACGATCTGACAAATTCTTGTTTTCTTCTTGAAATGCTAAATTCGCACCTTCTTCGATAAATAAGTCTTTATCAGAGACTTCTGGCAGACCCGCTTTCACGACGAACTCAACAGCATCATTGCTGCTCTCTTTTGCGACAAACTCAATGCTGGCCTTGGTGATTGTTGCTCCCTGGGGAATGCCAACATTCTGGAATCGAAGGGCGGTTAGATGGTTGTTTCCGGTGCTGCCTGAAGTGTATGAGCCCAGTGGTAGCTGTGGGGGTGATAAATACACCCTGTCTGTTTTCAGGTCTTCATAGCCATTATCCAAACCGTTGGCAATTACCGGGGTTCCCTGAGCCATTACCCACGGATCCATCAACGCGTCAAGATCTGAAATCGGATGGGTCAGACGTCCGGTAAGCTTGTTGTCTTCATGCATAAACATCAAGCCAACATTCACCCCCTCTGTGCTTTGCAAAATATCCGAAAAGGTTTCTTGCATAACACTAAGGCGTGAGTCTTTACTGCCTTGCACTGAGCTGGACATTGAGTTGGAGTTATCCAGCATAAAGATCACATTGGGTTTTATGGTTTTATCAATGTGAGGGTTATGAAGATAAATATCCGTATCGTCAGCCTGAACCGACGTAGAAACTGCGACAAAGGCGCTCAATACTGTCGCCAGTAGTTTGCGAATAAACGTCAGGAAATACATACAACGACCCTGTTATTGACCTAATGTCCGAATTTGATAGCCCTGCTGCAATTGGGTTTCAATCGTGTAACCGTCAATGCTGGCGTTGCTATTGATTGTGTATATCTGTACTTGGGGTAGACCTTTACCAACGCCTAAGCTGCTACTGTTGTCGATTATCCGTTCTGCTAACACAGTGGTGCTTTCGGCATTGACGGTAAGCCCGGTAGTGGTGTCTGGATATGAAAATTTCTGCGACAGAGCTCCTCGGTATGCGAGGTTCAGTGCGTGAGGGCTGGTATTCAGTAAACGCTGCGTATGATCTAATGCGCTGTCTGCCCCTTGAAAGATGGTGTTTTGCATCTGATAGGTCATTGAAACCCGTTGTCCCATTGTGGACAGGCGGGTACTGCTAATCGCAACCATAGTGATCAGCAGCAGTATGATTAATGAGATAAACAGAATGGCTCCTTGCTGTTTGTCAGTCTGCAAACTCTCCCTGGTGTTCACAATGATTACCCTTGGTTACGAAGCTGGATGGTGGTGCTAAAGACCCTTCTAAATCGCCGGTCTTCGGTTGTTAATGTGCTGTTAGCATTGAGGTTAAGAATGTCAAAGGTTCTTTGTTCATTGGTGGCCGTGATATTATTACTGGAGGCGATCACCAGACTGATACGGATATGGGTGGTATTGCCCGGGGTACAGGTGCCATTATTGAAACTTGCCTGATCACAACCTGCGGTGTAACGGATATTGTTGCCATCCCTTACCCCATAGAGCACCTGAAGGTTTTCCACCCCTTCCACCATTTCCTGACCATCACGGAACAGTGCCATCAGTGGCTGTCCATCGGAGCCGTTTCGCCCTGATTCACGAATCTCATAGATCAGGCCTGTTGTTGAACCCAGGTTATGAAGTATTGGACAGGTACCGAGATCGCTGCTGCACTCAGGTGGGATAACATAATCTTTCAGAGAAATAGCACTGCTTGTTCCCATGGCTGTTATCTGTTTTCCGGGAGTTACACTCCCCGATGCAGGCTGGCAGTGATGGGTAGATTCCTGGGGGGTAAATACGGCTATTTGACGACAGTCTGAAATCATAAATACGTCAGTGGATGAAAAGCAGACATCTCTGTTCAAGGTGATTTTTCCGGAGCTGGCAAAAGCTTTGGCGTAGACAGGAGAGAGTGGGCTGGCTGGATCGGAGTAATCCTCAGGCCGTAGGAGTTCTTCTGCTGTCAGGATCGCCAAGGTATCGCTGTCAGTATCAGTTCCTTCGATGCCAATGACCGACTGGTTGCTGAAATTGATCAGAGAACCGGGGGTAACTTCGGCATCGGCAGAAACACAGCTGCCCCGGTATCCAGCCATACGCACATCATGCTTGATTATCTCCATAGCAATGCGTGCACTGTCTTGTACCTGTATCAGTGCGCTGTCAGTGGCATTGGAACGGGTACTGTCCATAAACATACGCATAACTCCAAGCATTAGCAGGGCGCTTAGTGTCAGGGCAATCATCAACTCGATTATGCTGAGACCGTTTTGCTGTATAAGCGTTGGTTTGTGTTCTGCGAGCATTACAATTCAAAGCTCATTTCGTAGGACATATTGGTGTTATTGTTACCAAACTGGCTTTCACTCCAGGCAATGGAGAGCCTGAAGCGTTGCTCTGCAGCAACTGGCTGGCTGAGTTCCGCTGTGGCCCCGGGGATTGACTGATTGAGTTCGGCCAGCCATTGCAGAAAATCTTCATCAGCAAGTTCCAAAGAGGTACACCCTCCATCAAGACAGTCTGGTGAGTTGGGCATGTCAGGCAGTTTTTCAAACAGATCAACATAGTTGCTGACGACTTCGTCATTTCGTCGAATTCGCTCAACAAGGTCATAAGAAAGCATGGTCGCTTGGCTGCGGGAAAGGGCTCCACTTGAAGATTGCAGGCTGACAATTTGCAGTCCAGCCATGCCCAGCAGGCTGATACTGAGAATTAACATAGCCACCAGAATTTCAACCAGTGTGAAACCTTTATTATTTATTCTGAGCATACAGGTACTCCCCCGGCTCTTGCCTGGCCAGCACCATTTATCCAGACCCCCCTGGCATAATTTTTACCCCGGTCATCACAGAGACTCAGCTGAGTGACAGCGGCAACGGTTCCCTGACTGTTAAAGACAATGGTGGAGTTGCCTCGCAGCGTATTATCAGCATCCAGTCTATCAAATATCTGCAGGACGGCTCCGTCGGCATTTCGAATTATAAAACCGTTGCTCCAATCACCATCATCACAGGTAGAGGCATCACTTGAACTGCAAACCGTAGTCGCAGAGCCACTGGCAGCCGCTTCACTGCGGGCAAACTGCAATGCGGCCAGAATTCGATTGGTTTGTGAGGTTAGTCGATTATCCTGAATGCTGCTTTCAAAACTGGGGTAGGCAATTGCGGCCAGTATGCCAAGGATGGCAACGGTGATCATCAGTTCGAGCAGGGTAAATCCATTCGGTTTGCGCTTTTTCATTTTTAGTGTTGAACCGATTGCCGGTGGGCTCAGATATTTGGGGTGAATTAGGTCATATAACCCGGATTCTGTCGAATAAACGACGATAAACGGCAGTTGTAAGCGATTAAGTGTTTAGAGCATGTGCATTTCCATGCAATGAGAGGATGTGGCAAAAGGTACATCGGAGTGGAATAAACGCTTAGCCGACAGTTCACTTTTTGACCATTGATGCAATGGAAAAAGCCTTTAATAGATTAAACCGTACGGCTTCCATTAAGGGGTTTAATAATTGATGTATTACACCCCGTATTGCAGGTTGTTTGCCTGTTTTGAGCAAGTGGGGAAAATCGCTTTCCATGGATTGAGCTATGAAGTACGAAGTTGGCCAATGCTTTTCATTCAATCGCCGCTTAAATGGCTGCGCATCCAGAAAGAAAAGGGATTCCTTCTTTCTGTCGTCAGCCTGTCGGTTGCCGTCTCCTGCGTCTATCGTCGGTGTTTCCCTGCTTGAATTGCTGGTTTCTTTATCCATTGCCGCCATTTTAATCGCGGTATCCGCTCCTTCCATGAAAACGCTGATTGTTAATAACCGTGTCGCCAATGTGACGGAGGAGGTCTATGGCAGCCTGATGCTGGCACGTTCTGAGGCGATTAAGCGGCAGAGAACGGTTTCATTGTGCAGCACCATTGATGCAGCCACCTGCGATGAGGACAATTCCGGGTGGCATCATGGCTGGCTGATATTCACTGATGAAAGTAATGATGGTGTGCTGAATGGCAGAGATCAGTTAATCCGACGTGTGGCTACTCAGTCTGAGCAGGTCTCCATTACCTGGAATCGAGGGTATAACATCCGCTTTAACAGTCGTGGCCAGACGAGTCAGGCGGGGACTTTCAATATGTGTGATCAGACTGACAGTGATAATGCGTCGAAAAATATAGTGATCAGTATGACCGGTCGTTTACGAACCGAGGTTCAGGTGACATGCGGTTAGATAAGCAGGTAGCTGCACCGGGGGGGAGTCAATTTCACAGCCGTGGAGTAGGGCTGATCGAGGTCCTGATCAGCCTACTGATCATCACCATTGGAATTCTTGGAATGGCTGGGGTTCATAGCAGTAGTCTGCAGTATAACCAGTCATCCTACGTGCAATCTCAAGCCACCTTTCTGGCGACGGATATGCTGGACCGTATTCAGGCCAACAGTAGTCTGGCAAAGAGCGGCACGAACTATCAGGTTGGTTTGGGTGATCTCGAATTCAGCCAGTGCATTGAAAGCAGTTATCCCACTCATTGCGAAGCGGGAAGCTGCACGCCTCAGGAGATGGCAACCTACGACATTCTTCAGTGGAAGTTTCAGCTGGCCTGTCAGATTCCGGGAAGTCAGGGAGCGGTCACCTTCGTCGATAGCAGTGATGTTCGAACCTATACCATTCGCCTCAGTTTCCCGGATATGGGGAGCAGGGTTCCTCTTAGTGATGTCGTCTTGAGGGGAGTGTTATGAGAAGAGTTGAGAAAGGATTCTCACTGGTTGAATTGATGGTTGCCCTTGCCTTGGGGTTAGTGCTTTTTACGGGGGTGGGTCACCTGGTTCTGGGGTCCAGTCGTTCATGGGCATTGCAGGATGAGCTTTCACGGGTTCAGGAGAGTGCTCGGCTGGCGCTGGATATTCTGGGCCAGAGTATCAGTACGGCTGCATATACTGGTTGCCCGGCTCAGGCCAGCCTGGCAAACCTGCTCTATACCGAAACAGATAGCCGGCAGTGGATGATGCATTTTGACAAAGGTGTTCTGGGAATTCCCTCTGGCAGCAGTGTTGAGGGACAGCTGGATAGTAATGCGATTTCTGAAGCAATTATTATCCACAGTATTGATAGTGACCAGACGACTGTGGTCACTGGTCATAATACCGGAACCGCAACGGTCACACTTCCCGGTAGTCATGGCTATGACGAAGGTGATCTTCTGGCTCTGATTGCATCGGATTGTGGTCAGGTTTCTGTTTTTCGAGCAGGCGCTTCAACGGCAGGTAGTGTGGTGATTCACTCTGCTTCTACCAGTGGCAGTCTCTATAACTGTATAAGCCAGCTACAGGGGCACTTCAACTGCCATGGCAGCACGGTTGACTCCAGCAATATAAACCACCAGGGATCAAGGTTGGTACCATTGCAATCTTATGCTTTTTACCTGAGGGAAAGTAATAACGTTCCAACGCTGTATCGAAAGCTCGCGGGGGAGTACGGCAGTGGCAGCAGCATCAATGCAGAAGCACTGGTTGAAGGTATTGAAGGGTTGAGTATTCGTTATGGGGTGGACAGCGACAATGATGGTATTGCAAATCGGTATATGACTGCCAGTGAAATAACACCCTACAGCAATGAGTGGCTGAACATAATCACAATCAAACTTGAATTACTGGTTCGGAGTTTCACTGAAGTCGCGCCAGAAGCCCAGGCCTATTTTTTTGCGGGCCAGAGAGTATTGCCAAACGACCTGTATGTTCGCCGAAGCTTTATGAAAACCATTAAGTTAAGGAACCGGGGGCTGTAATGGGAGGGCACACAAACGCATCAATGCCAGAACAGTATCCTGCGGTTCTGCAGCAAAGCCGTTTATTGACTCCCTGGCCATCAGAAAGGGGGAGTGTGTTACTGGTTAGCCTGGTAATGCTGCTGGTCATCACGGTTGCAGGGTTAACAGCGGTGAAAATGGCAACCCTCGAAGAAAAAATGAGTGGTAATTACCAGGATCAAAAGATGGCACTATATGCGGCGGAGGCAGCGTTAAAAGAGGCTGAAAACTTCATTGCCAATAATGCACTTACCTTATCTGGCTTTAATGTAGATTGCGACAATGGGTACTGCTTTTCAGGATCTGATATTGACGATATAGGTAGCTGTGATCCTGGGGTTTCCGAGCCCTGGCAAACGGGTACTGTCTGGAGTGATAGTAATCAACACAGAGTTACTACGGTTTCAATCAGCGGTATATCGGCTCAGGCAAAATACATTATTGAATTTCGCTGCTATATCGCCAAAGAAGCGCCAGGTCCTTTGCCTGATCCGGCCAACCGTGGAGACTGGGCTCAGTTTTATCGGATTACTGCGTTGGCTACCGGTGGTTCAAATGATTCACGGGTAATGCTGCAATCGTCGTATAAGAAAAGCAGCTGATTTTCGAGTTGGTTGTAAGAAGTTAATAGGGAAATGGAGGTGATCATGGATCGATATACCTCACAAAGGCTTACTCTCAGGCAGATCGTGTTGTCCGGGCTGTTGCTATTTTCATTACGGGTCAATGCTGAAGCTGTATCGAGTGATTATGCAGTAACGCCTCCCTTGATCAGTAATACCTCGGAACCACTGGTCATGTTGGTGATGTCTGTTGATCATGAACTATTTAAAAAAGCATACAGTGATTATACCGATCTGGACTCGGATGGCAGACTGGATACCAGTTATGTGGACAGCTTTGACTATCTGGGTTATTTCGACAGTAACTGGTGCTACCAGTACTCTTCTGGACGCTATTCTCCGGTAGCCGAAGCCACCGGAGACAACCAGCATTACTGCACGACATCTCAGGCACCCTGGAGTGGTAACTTCCTGAACTGGGCGACGATGACGCGAATGGATGTTATCCGTACAGTTCTGTTTGGTGGCAAACGTTCCACCGATAGTACCAGCCAGACAGTGCTGGAGAGAGCATACATCCCCAGAGATGTTCATGCTTTTGTTAAGGTATACAGAAGTAGTGTTTCCGGTATTCCATCAGAAAATCTCACCCCCTATAACAACAGTGAAGTTAGCCTATGCAGTGTTGCTGCCAGTGAAAATGGTATACCGGTAGTCCGGGTCGCTTCTGGTGCCTGGCCTCGCTGGGCATCAACCGAAGTAAGGCAGTGCCAGTGGAGTTCCAGTGATCCTAACAGTCCGTCATATGGACAGGTTCTGGCTGAAAACAGTGTTTATGTTGAAAGCTGTGTTAACGGCAAGGACGGTGGCAACGGGAACCGGTGCAAGTTGTACCCATCAGGTTTCAGTAAACCAACAGGGCTGTTACAGAAGTATGGAGAAAGTGGTGGTATTCGTTTTGGCCTGATCAGTGGTGGTTATGATAACAACATCGCTGGCGGTGTACTCCGGCAGAATATTACCCGACTAGCAGGTAATGACAATGCCAGTGATGATGAGGTAACTCTATCGACAGGACAGTTCAACAGTAGTGTGAATGGCATTATCCAGCATATTAATACGTTCAGAATTGCCAAATACAGTTTCAGCAGCAGTAAATATCTGGATTGTACCTATGGTATTGGCGTTTCTACCTTTAAGGGGAATGCATCCCGTGCTTTAAAATCCAGTCGTCACTGCAGTAACTGGGGAAACCCTCTGGCTGAAATGTACCTGGAAGCGTTGCGCTATTTTTCTGGAGAAATAACGCCTTCGAACCAGTATTACACGGATGATGATGACTATTTTGTTCCGGGTATTACTGCTACGAACTGGGTCTCCCCCCAAACATCGGATAACCCCTGTGCTAACTGTTCAATCATTCTGCTTTCCACTGGTTTGAACTCTTTTGATGCCGACCAGTTTGGTGCTGCTAATGATGTGCCCGGGATTAATGGGTCTGCAGGAGTTCACAGCCTAACTGATCAAGTTGGTGTTATTGAGGCAGCCACTAACCCAGCAGTCAGTTTTCCGGGAACTTATCTCGTCGATAAGAACGGTGGGGACCGGCAGTGTGAGGAGGCTGAAATTTCCAGGCTTTCTGATATTCGTGGTATTTGCCCTGAACTCCCACAACTGGAGGGGGGGTATCAGATTGCTGGATTAGCATGGCATGGTCGTAAAAGTGACCTTCGGGAAGACTTGGATGGTGTCCAGTCAGTAAAAAGCTATGTTATTCAGGTGAGTGAAAATATTCCTTCATTCTCTCTGGATGTTGGCGGGAAGGACGTTACCTTTCAACCCGTCTGTCAGGCTCACAGTAATAGAAGTGAGTGTTCGTTGACGGATGTGGTGGTGGACAGTCTGGCATCGGATGCAAAAAGCGGGCGCTTTATTTTCACCTGGGAAGATTCTCTCTGGGGAAATGATTATGACTACGATGCCAGTTCAAGCATTGAGTACTGCATAGGTGATGCCTGCTCCCCAGCCATTGGAGAGTCTCAGGTTCAGATTTCAGTTAGTCAGGAAGCCAAGAATGCCGGAGCTGAAACCTGGTACTCATACACGGTGACAGGGACAAGTCAGGATGGCATTCAAATTCCTTTTGCCGAAGATACGGGTAACGCGACCAGCCAGGGGCAGGGGACGGCTGTTACACGAACTTTTGATGCAGCGGCGGGCAGTGCTGCCATAATACTTCCAAAGCCCATATGGTTTGCCGCGAAGTATGGAGGTTTTATTGATCTGGATGGTGATGAGACTCCCGGATTTGACCTTGATGGTGATGGCAGCCCAGAGACGAATGATTACAGGGAATGGGATAACCGGGAGAATACAACAGGTGCAGTTGGTTCAGACGGGTTACCGGATAACTTTTTTTTCTCACGCAACCCATCTCTTCTGGCAGAACAGCTTGAGCAGGTGCTATTTGATATTTCGAGCCGGGTATCTTCAGCAACCAACGCAGCACTATTTGCAAATAGTTCAACGGGAACCGGTGCTGTTTATCAGGCGCTGTTTCAGCCCAGTATTGAGGTTGATGGTAAATCCATTAGCTGGGGTGGACTATTGCATTCGTTGTTTATTGATAGCAAGGGATATATACGAGAAGACGGTAATGGCAATGCCCAGCTGGATGACTATAGCTCGGATAAAATAGTTGCACTGTTTTTTGATCCTAATGCCGGCCAGACAATGGTTCAGCGCTATACGACCAATGATTTTGGAGTGACTACATCCGCTGATGGCGCACTTAAGCCACTTACTTCCCTGGAAACCATCTGGGATGCCAGAGAGCAGTTGGCCTTACTATCAAATCTGATCAGTCAGCGCACCTACAGCGCACTTGCTTCGGGTGGCAGGCATATACTGACCTGGTTGGATTCCAATAATAACCAACAGGTGGACGATGGTGAGCAGCTGCCTTTTATACCCTCAACCTTTAATGAGCACGAGGGGTATCTGGGCATCTCTGCCAGCGAAGTATCTACGGTCGTTAACTATGTTCGCGGAGAAGAGTTGCCAGGGACGCGTTCCCGGACCATTGATTTTGATGAAGATGGTGTTGATGACGTCTGGCGTCTTGGTGATATTGTTCACTCAACACCCAGACTGGTTGCCGCACCTGACAGCCGCTTTGATTCTTATTACAACGACAGCAGCTATCGGACATTCCGTAACCAATACCTTAACCGAAGACATGTTCTCTATGTCGGGGCCAACGATGGGCTGATTCATGCCTTTAACGGGGGGTTCTGGGAAGAGAGCTCCTACAGCTACCAGCGAACAACGAATAATGGTGAAGTACTGCATCCCCTGGGTGCTGAGCTGTGGAGCTATGCCCCCATGAACCTGTTACCTCACCTGCGTTGGCTCCCGGAAACGGATTACCCCCATGTTTATTATATGGACTCAGAGCCCATGGTTTTCGATGCGAATATCTTTGTGGATGATAGTGATCACCCAGATGGCTGGGGAACGGTTCTGGTAGTGGGTATGCGGCTTGGTGGTGGTGATATTGATGTAACCATTGGCAGTGAAAGTCGCACCATGCGTTCTGCCTGGGTGGTGTTGGATGTCACTGATCCGGAGCAGCCACCTGAGCTTCTGGCTGAGATTACCCATGCTGATCTGGGGTTTACAACCTCTCGTCCGGCTTTGGTTAAAAGACGTGAGGCAGGTGTTAGTGCAAATGGAGAAACGGACTGGAGCAATCCAGCACAAAACGAATGGTATCTGGTGTTTGGCTCCGGTCCGGCAGGAAGCAGCTCTACAGCCCTGCGGTCTGCTCTTGAGCAGGGAACGTCAGATCAGAATCTCCGAGTCTTTGTTTATGACCTGAACAACCAGTCTTTTGTTTCCGGCTTTGATCCTCTGGTGACATCTTATTCCGCTGCTTATGGCGGAGATATGGTGGCTGAGGACTGGGATAGGGATTACAAAGATGATGCTGTTTACTTTGGCACGGTGGAAACCGGGGGAACCAGTCTGACAGGGAAATTAATGCGACTGAAGCTGGCATCTACACTGGGCAGTTCAAGTTTGAATGTTTTTATGGATGCTGGTCAACCCATTATGGCTACCCCCATGACGATAACCGATGAAAATAGCTTCTGGGTTTATTCCGGTACAGGGCGCCTGCTAACTGCTGGTGATAATCGTGATACTGCGGCCAACTATTTCTATGGTATTCAGGAGCCATTGAACAGTTCAAAAGAATTTACTTACGCATCCGTGAGCCAGAGCAACCTGGTTAATGTCGGTGATGTGGTTGTATCTACTAATGGTGATGTTCTGCAGAAATCCGGTGCTTCCTATGTCCCATTTGTAGTGGGCTCTCAAACCATTAATAGTTTTGGAATGCTCCAGGATGTGGTTGCTGAACAGGGTGGGTGGCAGTTGCCTCTCAGCTATGACGGATCCGACCCTTCGGGGCGCAGTGTGAATAAGGCTGCCCGATTGTTCTCTCAAATTCTGTTTACCGAGTACAGCCCACCGTCTGACAGCTGCTCCATTGATGGTACAAGCTCTCTATATGCCCTTCACTATTTGACAGGCACTGCATCTCCCGGTGCCGTGCTTGGCAGTGTGCCATTGGGTAGCCTGGAAGTAGAACGCTCCCTTGATAAGGTGAGCCTGGGGATTGGCTATGCCTCTTCGCCGGTAGTACATCAGGGGGAAAAAGGAAAACTGACGGCCGTGACCCAGGGCGCGGGAGGGAGCATTACTTCGACTAATCTTGAATACAGTTTCAGCTCTGAAGGACGACAGAGCTGGTGGCAGATTTTCAGGATTCCATGGATTGATTGATATGAATGGAAACGTGCCCGTGACTAAGAATCGTGAACAGGGTTTTTCCCTGCCGGAACTGATCATTGTCGTTGCCATTATTGGCATTCTGGCGGGGATTGTGTATCCCACCTATAGCCAATACATGTATGAAGTTCGACGCAGTGATGCCTGGTCTGCTTTGACGGCGGCGGCTGCCGCCCAGGAGCGCTGGTATTCTATTAATCACGCATATACCAGTACTATCAGCAATCTGGGCAGTAACCGCTCGCCTGACGGTTATTACACCATTAGTGTGGAAGCGGACACTGCCTCATATACTCTGACCGCTACCGCCCTTACCTCGGGTGTTCAAACCAGTGATTCAGGTTGTGCTACGATCACTTTGGATCACTTTGGTATTCAGTCTCCAGGTCAGTGCTGGAAATAAAAAAAACAAAACTTATGGCGGTTTTGATTTTTTTCATCCGTGATTTTGTGCCGTCTGTCGCCTTCTGGCTTCCTCTTCAAAGCACCCGCCTAGATTTAAAGAAAGGGATTCTCGACAGGGAAGACAATGATATTCGTTTGTGCCCAATCGCCAGTACAGCGGAAATGCAACAATGGCTTCACGCTGATTGAGCTGATGATTACCATTGTATTGATGGCAATCATGGTCAGTATGGTGCTTCCGCTGGGGCAGGTTGCGGAAGGTTTCAAGCTTGATTACCTGAATCAACGTATATATTCCAGTGCGATTCTGGCAAGAAGCGAGGCCATCAAACGATCTGAAACGGTTAGTCTCTGTCGATCTACCAGTGGAACAGCCTGTAATGAGGGTGCTAACTGGGCAGATGGGTGGATTATTTTTGTAAACCCCTGATGAAAATAATGTCATTGATGCGGGTGAAGAGGTTATTCAGGTTTATAACCCGATCAGTAGCCCTGTCAATATTACCTGGAGCAATGGTCAACTGCTCACTTTTGTCCCCAGGGGGAGCCCTGTTGCACAAGGTACCTTTACGTTATGTTCAGTGCTGACCAGTCCATTGTCCCAGAGACAGGTGAATGTTTCAGGAGCCGGTTTGATTCGGAAGCAGGATGGGGAGAGTTGTCCATGAACAAATCCGGTGATACAGGCTCTTCCTCGCGTTCCGGCTCGACTTCACATAAATCAATAAAGTTTGTTGAATGGAGGCGGCAACAGGGCATTGGCCTGATTGAGGTCATTATTAGTGCGTTGATTTTTATGGGGGGGGTTATGGGAGTGGCTGGCATGCAAAGTCAGGCTATACGGGTCACCCATGACAGTATTCAACGTTCACAGGCAGCCTGGATGGCCAATGGCGCTGCAGAGCTTATTAAGGTAAATCCATCAGGGCTGGACAGTTCAACCTATCAAAATGCCGCAGCCAGTGTAAGTGACAATAGAGTGTCATATTGTGCGGCACCGCCAAAACAGTGTATTGGCAGTACCTGCAACGCTACTGAAATGGCCATCTTCGATGTGTATGACCTGATGTGCAGAAATGGCAACGGCATTATTAATCCGACAATAACGATTAACTGTGCATCGGGTTGCCCAACCGGTAGTAAGGTCACCATTACTGTCGCCTGGGACTCAAGGGGAGCAGCAGCGGGAATATTCGCTGAGCGCCAGCAGACCGATCTTGCTTTTCGACGGAACTGAAGCCTGTATGCCTATTAGAAATAGCAACCAGATAAATAGAAATCACATAAAACAAATGGGTTTCAGCCTTATAGAAATGATGTTGGCCCTTGTCCTGGGGATGATCGTCACGGGCAGTGTGCTGAAGCTCATGGTGAGTAATAGCCGGTCTACGAAAGTGAATGAGTTTATGGCAGCGGCTCAGGAGAATGGTCGTCATAGTCTTTATGTCATGAGCCGTGAGTTTCGCAAAGCTGGGTATAAAGCAGCGGTGAGTGCAGCGCCTCCACAACCATTTTATCGGGGAGCGTGTGAAGGAAATCCTGTATGTACTGTTGATGGGGGAGGTACGGATAGTGACCGGGTTGCCATTCAATATGAACCCGTCGATGGTATTGATTGCACTGGCAGTGCTGTTACCTCTGGTGCAATGACAGCGGATGTCTATTTTGTTGCCCCTGATTCCCGCAATAACAACATAAACACTTTATTTTGTCGTGGTTATGATCCGATAACGGCAGTACCCAGAGGCAGCGCATTGGCATTGGTGCAGGGTGTCGAAAGACTGCAGGCTGCCTATGGTGTTGGGTCTGCGGGAACCGGCAATATTGATCAGTATGTTACCGCTACTGCGGTGACTGACTGGAAGGAAGTATTGGCTATGAGGATCGGTGTCCTGGTGGGCGCTGGCGAATCTTCCCGGGTCTTTGATTTAAGAAACCGGACATACAATCTGCTAAATAGTGGGGTTTTGTCATTTAATGACCAGACACCTCGTTATATGTATAGCACGGCAATCAGACTGAACAATACAGGGTTCTGAGCATGAAGAATCATTTGTGGGGTGGGAAAGCGAGGCGAAAAGAAAACGGCGCTTTTTTATTAATCACGATGGTTACCATGATCGCTATGGTTTTGGCCGGTCTCTTGGTGATGGAAATGGCCATGCTTGGAGAAGTCACCGTTGGTAATGAGCAGAGAACGCTGGAGGTTTACCAGGTTGCCTATAGTGAATTGGAAGCGCAGTTGGATTTTCTGGAAAGCAATACTGATTATTTTCACAATGCCATGTCCGGTAATCAGACACTGCCTGTTCAGATGACCCCGGGTGGTTGTGGTAACACAGGGCAGATATGTCAGAGCGTTACCCTGCGCTATCTTGGGGATGGTCCACCGCCACCGGGTTACAGTCTCGGTCACTTTATCAGTATGCTTTATGAGATAGACAGCGTTGCCACGTTGGAGGGGACAGGAGCCCGTTCAAGCCAGACCATGGGAGTGATTTTTGTTAACCAGGCATCAGGAGGGTAGCCAGTGAGAAGGTTGATCTGCATATCTATTTTATGGGTTTTTCTGGGTGCTGCGGGTTTGACGGAGGCACGGGGCCGTCCCTACGAAGAAGGGGATGAATTTATAAAAATAGCCATTGATTTTCACAATGAAAAGTCCGGTTTGATCTGGGCATACAAGTGTAAACATTGCACCCCAAAGCGATTGCTTTTTGATCAGCGGCTGTTGGTTCAGAAGGTTAATAAAGACGGAAATGATCTTCGTTTGCAAGACCTTCAGGGCAAACCAGCCGTGGTGACCTGGATAGTAAATACCACTCAAGCCCTTCGTGTTCTGCCGATTGAATATTAACGATTCGCTCAAGGATAGGAATGGTGAATTTAAAGCCTTTGCTTGCTTTATTATTAATATTGACCGGTCATCTTGCGGCTGATGATACTGAATTATTCGTGACCGACTTGCCTGCTGAAGCACAACCCAATGTCCTTTTTATCATGGATACGTCGGGCAGTATGAATATCAATACTGGACCGGAAACGTGCATTGGAATATCAATTTTAAAATACTGCTATAGCAGTGGCCCAACTCGCATGGATGTAGCCAAGAATGCCGCTAAAAGTTTCATCCAGAGTGCTGAGAATATTAATATCAGTTTAATGAGCTTTAACAGAGATGAGGGCGGGAAGATTGATTTTGCTTCTGAAGATATTGATACAGGCCGACAGGAAGCTACCGATGTTATTGATGGGTACAGTCCCGGAGGACTAACTCCTTTGAGTGAGTCGCTTTATGAAGCGTTTTTATACTTTTCAGGAGCAACGCCAAAGTTTGGTAGTGATAGTGTCTCAGATGCCCTCCATGGTTCTAAATATCGTTCGCCCATTGTCAATGAATGTCAGAAAAGCAGTGTTGTATTATTTACCGATGGCGCTGCCTATTTAGACAACAATGCGGATGGAAATATTCAGGCGTTGATAAGGGGAAAGTCATTGCCAGCCGGTTTGAGTGATCGGTGTAGTGGCGACGGAGAGTGTCTTGATGAAATGGCATGGTATCTGTTACATCATGATATTTACGGAGGTATTCAGAATAATCAAAACGTTAATACCTATACCATTGCCGGGTTTGGTAGTGCACCACCGGACTTGTTAACCCGAGCAGCGAACTTCGGCGGCGGTGAGTACTATGAAGCCGGTGATGAAAATGAGTTAACCAGTGCCTTGGCGGATATCATGATACGGGTTAATTCTGAATCGACTTCTTTTGCAACACCCACTGTTTCTGTCAGTGCTTTTAATGCGCTTGAAACAGCAGAAGATGTCTATTATACCGTGTTCGAGCCAACGACAGGTCCGGACTGGAAAGGCAATCTGAAACGTTACCGGCTCGGTGATGATAACCGGATTTATGATGCGGATGGTCAGCTTGCCATTGATCCGGCGACCGGTTCGTTCTTGGACAATGCCAGAAGCTTCTGGAGCTCCGCTGCTGATGGTAACGCGGTTGGGCAGGGGGGAGTGGTCGATCGGATAAGCCAGAATCGTCCGGTTTTTACCAATATTAGTGGTGACAATAATGTCATGCTGAGAGGCTCTGGAAATCGGTTGCATGAACATAATTTTTTTTATATCCCGGGTGCCATGCTGGGCGTTGAAAACTTTTTAGAAAAAATGATATTACTGATGTGGGTGCGGGGTGTTGACGTTGATGATCAGGATGGTGATGGCTCAGTAACCGACACCCGAACCAGTATTGGGGACCCTATTCATACTCGCCCTGAGGCGATTACTTACTATAAAAATGATAGCGGCTCTGTTGATAAAACCATTTTTTTTACCACCAATGATGGTTTTTTACATGGGGTCAATGCGGATAACGGGAATACTGAATTTTCTTTTATTCCGACCGATTTGTTGGGGAACCAGAAGGTATATCGAGAGGGGCGGGTGATGCCCGTTGTTCCGCCAGCAGGGCCCACTTCAGACAGCCAGTGTGTCTGGAATTATCAGATGCCGGGTGCCTGTGTTCCTGCCCGCTGGTGTGAAGAACGATTTGAGTGGGGTGATATACATTTCAGCCAGAGCTGTCGTCTTATTCCCCCGATACCGCAGTCTGATGACGATTGCGATTGGGACTGGTCAAATGCAAGGTGTGCCAATCCTGACTATTGCGAATGGGATTATAATGGCCATCTTGTTGGTAATAGTGTTTGCGATTGGAATGGGAAACTGGCTCCTGTTCCTCCCGAACCCGATCCGGGACCAGCCAAAATCTACGGCATGGATGGCCCTATGACGGTTTGGGTCAATGACGGTAATGGTGATGGTGATGTATTAATGTCCCATAATGGCTCTCCTGATTCCGGTGAGCATGTTTATCTTTACCTGACCATGCGCCGGGGTGGCAGCAATATCTACGCTTTGGATATTACCCAGCGGGATAGCCCGATATTGAAGTGGGTTATCCGGGGCGATCTGGACAAAAACAATCAGGTCGATTCGGTTTCTGCAAATCCGGATTTTCCAGAGTTAGGACAAACCTGGTCAAAGCTCAAACTGACCAAAGTAAAGTGGCAGGGACAGGAGCGGCAAGTCTTACTCTTTGGCGGTGGCTATGATCAGGATGCCGATACCCAGTCACAGATTGCGGCAAACGATATTGGCCGGGCGATTTATATGGTGGATGCTGAAACCGGTACCCTGTTGTGGTCAGCGGGTAAAACGAAAGGGGATTTATTACTCTCTGAGATGGAATACAGTATTCCGGCAGAGCTGACATTAATTGATATCGATCAGGATGGATTAACAGACTATTTCTTTGCCGCGGATATCGGCGGTCAGTTGATTCGTATGGATATTAATTCAGGTAATACATGGCCCGGAAATTTTGCTACCGGTGGTGTGATTGCCCGTCTGGCAGGGAATCGACGGTTTTTTGAAAGTCCGGCTGTCGCCATTGCTGAAAACCGGCAATACCTCCATATTGCGATCGGTAGTGGAACTCGTCCCAACCCTATGGGAACTAAGGTTCAGGATCGCATGTATGTGATTCGAGATCCTAATGTTTATAACAAGCCAGCAGGTTATCGTTATGCCGGAGGAAGTATTATTACCGAGTCATCACTGTATGATGCGACGGCCAATTTGATTCAACAGGGCAGTGATGTGCAACGGTCTGCTGAGCTGGTTCGCCTGGAAAGTCGGCATGGCTGGTATATTAACCTGGAAGATCACGGTGAAAAAGTACTGAGTAAAGCAGCGATTGTCAGTGGTGTTCTACTGTTCAGCTCTTTTGTACCCAATATATCAGGCGCCAATAGTTGTGCCCCCGGTACAGGGCTCAACTATTTCTATGCGTTGAATATAGAAAATGGTGGTGCCGTGGTAAATTTTGACAGTATTGGCAATCCCGGAACGCCAGACAGAAGGATGTTACTGCAAAGTAAAGCGCTGGCTCCCGAGCCCTCTATTATTTCCCGGGGGAATAAAACACAGGTTTGTGTGGGTACCCAGTGCCTGCCGGGAGATATCTTGCAAGAGAGTGGTAATCGAGTGAAAAGGACATTCTGGAGGGAAAACCGGTGATACAGGAAAAGGGCTTTAACCTGATTGAGCTGCTGATTACGGTGGCAATCATTGGTATTTTGAGTGCAATTGCCTACCCCAATTATCAAGAATATGTCATTCAGTCCCGAAGAAGCGAGGGAATCGCCATGCTGTTGCAAGTAATGCAGCAGCAGGAACGGTTTTTTACCGAACAAATAACCTATACCACGGACTTAACGGCCTTGGGGTTTATTTTGACTGCGGGTGCTGTTGACTCTGAAAATGATCATTATCGAATTACCGCTGTTGCCTGTGGTGCCCTGTCATTGAATCGTTGCGTGCTGTTAACGGCAACCCCTCAGGGCATTCAGGCGGGTGATGGTAATCTAACCCTGAATAGCCAGGGAGTAAGGACTCCCGCTAATTTCTGGTAATCACTCTTGCAGCATATAATTCAGCGGGTAATCGCCGATACCTTGCTAAGATAATAAGGAAGGCTACGTCATGGAATCGGATGGTAAGGACACAGTCCGCTTTTTAATTATTGATTCATCCCCAGGGGAAGCGGAATCATTTCTGAATATTTTTCGTGATTCCGGCTATTCAACCCGTGCCAATCTGATTAATTCTCTGGACGACCTGACCGAGGCTCTATCCGGGTCCCACCACTGGGATCTGTTGTTGATGACAGAACCTGCCAAGCCACTCAGTTTTTCTCAAATCTTTGATTGTATTAACCAAAAGGATATGGACCTTCCCGGTATTATCCTCACGTCACCGGACGATGAGTCGGACTCTCTGACATTGCTGAAAATGGGAGCGCGTGCAGTGATACCCGTGGGTAACGAGGATTATCTTCTGACGATCGCTCAAAAAGAGCTGGAAGACCTTAAGATCAGGCGTCATCACCGTCGGATGAGTGTTGCTCTGCATGAATCAGAAAAACAGCGGCGTTTTTTACTGGATGACCAGGTCGATGCCGTTGTGTATGTCAGTAATGGGCTTATCGACTATGCCAATTCTGCTTTCACGAAGTTGATAGGGATCCCCGAAGGTGAGTCTCTGGATGGGAAACCCTTCAAAAGTCTGATGACAGCAAAAGATCAGCAGGATGTAGAAGGTTTTCTCATTGGAATCGAAGAGAGTGGTCAGGCTCTGGCTGTTATTCAATGTCCATTAGTTGAGCAAAATGGCTCTGAAATACCCATACGTGCAGTGATATCGCCGACATCATTTAATGGTGAATATACCCTCAGTCTGCAGATTAAGCCTGATGAGCAGGAGGTAGAGCAGAGTAGCGTAGAGGGTCTTGAAAAATCGGCGCCAGACCGTGAGACAGGGCTTTATGACCGCAAGCAATTCGGGCAGGAACTGGATGTGGCCATTCAAAGAGCGGTGGCAGGTAAAGGAAAGGCTACCCTGTGCTGTATTCATATAGAAACGCTGAAGGCAATACATGAGCAACATGGCCAGGAGATCAGCCAGAAGCTGCTGAAAGCCATGGCTAAAAAGATCACTGCTCATTTTGGGGGAGCCCAACCGGTAGCGAGTTTCGGCGGGGGGAATTATATAGCCTTGTTAAAAGAGGGTAGAGAACAGGACGTTAAGGTACTTGCAGATGGTCTGTTGACAGCGGTTGCCGGTGAACATGTCGTGGTCGAACAAACGTTATTATCGGTCAGGTTGTCTATAGGCGCGGTGACTCTCGGTGATACGAATAATGACGCCAGAACACTGATGGTTCAAAGCCGTCAGGCTGCTGTGCTTGCGCAGAAGCAAGGAGGTGATCAGCTCTGTTTCTTTCAAAAACGGAAGGTGAGCTCTGTTTGTGCCGTTGAAAAGCAGTTGGCTGGAATGGTAAGCCAGGCGCTTAACAGCAAAAAATTAAGGTTAAGCTATCAACCGGTTATTTCTCTTTTAGGCTCACCGGCTGAATACTACGAAGTCTCTTTAATTATGATGGATGCTCAGGGACGTGAGCATAAGGCTTCTGCTTTCAGGCCGAAGCTGGAAAAAAACAGTCTGTGGAATAAGGTGGATCGATGGCAACTTATTGAGGCGAGCAAGGCGCTAATGGCCAAGCGAAAAGAGGGCAGTGATACTCGTTTGCTCATGCATGTTGGTGGTTACTCGGCAACGGATGACACTTTTCTTCCATGGATGAACGTTGCTCTTAAGGCTGCAGGTATTCCGACAACAGCGCTGGCTATTGAATTGAGTGAGCCAAATCTTGCCCGTTACACGGAAGTGATTCCTGAATTCTTCAGGTCTTTGAAAGCGATGGGATGCCAGACGGTGGTCAGTGAGTTTGGTTGCAGTCTGAATCCGCTGGAGTCAATTGCACGGTTGGATGTTGACCTGGTAAAGCTTGACCCCTCATTCACTCAGGGTATCAATGACGGTGATAATAAAAGAGAGTTACAGGAAATGATTAAAGCGCTTAACAGAAGTGGAAAGCAGATCATTGTGCCGGGGGTTGAAACGGCCGAAGAAATGACCCCGGTCTGGCAGTTTGGTGCACACTTCATTCAAGGAAGTTACATGCAATCCCCCTCAGACCATATGGACTTTGATTTTGGCTCAGATGGATAAAACGGTAGGACAGAAAAATGATTAATGGACAGAATTCGGACGCCATCATGGAAGCGCTGAATCGTTTTCAGGCAGAGAGCCAGCAATTCCCGATAAGTTGATTACCATCAATAATACCAAGGGTTAGAGGGGAAGTAGCTATTCCTGTAATTGTCGTATTACTGTGTCTCCTTCAAATAAAAAAGTGCTTGCGGAAAAATTGATCACGCTGGTCTCAAAAGAGGCCGCAAAGATTCCGGATTTTCGACCAAAAAACAACCATGAGAAAATCTCTCTGCATGATGCTGTCATGTGCGGCCTTGCCGTCATGCACCTGAAATATCCATCGTTACTTAAGTTTGACCAGGACTGCCTGAATGATGCTGATAAGCTCCATAACCTGAAAGCCCTTTATGCCGTTGAGAAAGTCCCCAGTACTACCATCAGCTGCTGGCTTGCTGTCTGGTGAAACCGGGTAAGAAGGAAGTACTTCCTTTTATGCCGGAACCCATAATTCAACAGGTTCATCAATGGTGTCCCCATCAATAAATCTCATACTGAACTGTTAACAGCAATAATCGCAGGAAAGAGTATCCGCCTGAAAACGCTTATGCTGGATACAACATAGACTCTCAGTATTCTTGTGTTTTCAGTGTTCAGTGTGTCTGCAAAGTAATCTGGAACTCTGTCTTAATACGGAGCGGGTTGGTTCATCAATAAATAGTATGCTTGGTTAATATAAAGCTATACGACTTAAGGCGTATAGCTATCGGGAATTGCTGACAGAAATAGGCCACGGTGTAATGGATTAGATCGAAAGTTCAGTTACGGCAGTTTATGACGTACGTGTGGTACCTACATCCATTCACCGCGCCGGACCGGATGGTGTGGGTGTTAAAAGCGGTGGGCAGGTCCGTAAAACGCCGGATGGCGACACACTATTTCCCGTTGGCCTGAAATCCCGCATTTTTCCGATAGTTCTCTTCATTCTTATCATGACTTTATACTTCTCACTCTGTATTTCAATTTACAGATGAAGTCACTTGCAAGACAATACCGTCCCTTCAGACGATCGATGTTTTCAAAAAAGGGATAGACAGGTATTTCCATGTCAGCAAAGCTCAATATGGTCATGGCCCAGCTCAATCTGGTAGTGGGCGACATTGATGGGAACACGTCCCGTGTCATTGAGGCTGCCGAGCAGGCCCGGGATCAGCTGGATGCGGATGTTATTGTCTTTCCGGAGCTAACCCTTTCCGGTTATCCACCGGAAGACCTACTGTTACGCCCCAGCCTGATTGTTCGGGTTGAACAGGCTCTGAGCCGGCTCAGGGTGGTTAAGGGGATTGATTTGATTATTGGTGTTCCGCTGATGGGGCATCATGGTCTTGAAAACCAGGGGCTGGTGATGCGTGACGGTGAGATTCTTGCCCGTTATGGGAAGCAGCATTTGCCCAATTATCAGGTCTTCGATGAAAAACGCTATTTTGTTAAAGGCCAGAATACGGTTATTTATTCCTGCAAAGGGGTGAATATTGCGCTGTTGATCTGTGAGGATCTCTGGTATCAGGGGCCGGTTCGCCGAGCTAAAGAAGCCGGAGCGGACCTGGTTATCAGTTTGAATGCTTCCCCTTTCCATATGAACAAGCAGTCTCTGCGTCAGCAGGTAGTCAGGGAGCGCTGCCTGGAGTCAGGCCTTCCTGTACTTTATACCAATCTGGTTGGTGGTCAGGATGAGCTGGTGTTTGATGGCGGTTCTTTCGCCATGAATGGCGATGGTGAAATGGCCTTTGGAGCAACCTATTTTACGGAAGATCTCTTCTGCGTTTCTTTTGATAAAGGCGTTATGGCTTTTGACCAGAGAGAGGTTGCTGAAATACCAGACGTTTGTTCAAGGGTTTATGATGCTCTGGTCACTGGCGTCAGGGATTATGTCAATAAGAATGGTTTTAAAGGTATTGTCCTGGGCTTGTCAGGAGGAATTGATTCTGCCCTGACTCTGGCTGTAGCTACCGATGCATTGGGTAAGGAGCGGGTTCAGGCGGTGATGATGCCCTACCGTTATACGTCCGATATAAGCCTTGAAGATGCGGCAGAAGAAGCAAAAATCCTGGGTATTGAATACAAGGTTCTGCCAATTGAACCGATGTTTGATGCTTTTATGGAGACCCTCAATACTGAGTTTGCCGGTTATGGTCGGGATACGACTGAGGAAAACCTTCAGTCCAGGTGCCGCGGTGTCATGCTGATGGCAATCTCCAATAAAAAGGGCTATCTGGTTCTCACTACCGGCAACAAGAGTGAAATGGCGGTAGGCTATGCCACGCTTTACGGTGATATGGCTGGTGGCTTTGATGTTCTGAAAAATGTGCCAAAAACACTGGTGTTCAAACTATCTGAGTATCGCAATACGAGGGGCTATGTGATTCCGCAGCGGGTTATTGATCGTCCACCCTCTGCTGAGCTGGCACCTGATCAAGTGGATGAAGACAGCTTGCCTCCCTACGATGATCTTGATCGTATTCTCGAACTCTATATTGAACAGGATCAAAGTGCCGAGTCCATTGTGAAAGAAGGGTTTGATCGGGAGACGGTTTATCGTGTTTTAAAACTGGTGGATATCAACGAATATAAGCGTCGTCAGGCAGCTATTGGTGTCAGAATTACACCAAGAGGTTTCGGCCGGGATCGCCGTTATCCAATTACCAATGGTTGGAGACCTGGCGTTTAATCGCCTATCTCAGGAAGTCTGAGCCTCAAGCGAGGCTCAGGTAAAACTGATGAAGTTTTTCCAGTGACTGATGCAGTTGGTTCAGGGAACCACTGTTATCTACTAAGTCATCGGCTTTCGCTACTCTCTGCTCTCGCTGAATCTGGCTGTTGAGGATTTGCCGGGTCTGTTCCTCTGTCATTTGATCTCGGGCCATGGTTCGTTGAATCTGAATGCTCTCCGGCACATCCACAACAAGCACACGATCCACCAGCTCATGCTGATTGGTTTCCAGCATCAGTGGGGAAACCAGCACAGCATAACTTGATTCCGCACTCCTCAGTTCCAGGGAAATCTGTTCCCGAATGAGTGGGTGCAGAAGACCTTCCAGCCACTTTCGTTCATCAGCATCATCAAAGATGATGGTTCTCAGCTTCCTACGGTCAAGAGTGTTATTAAGAAGAATATCCGGGCCATAGCGTTTTGTAATTTCCGACAGCGCTGGTTTTCCCGGTTCTACAACAACCCTTGCCGCGATATCAGCATCAACAACCTTAATATCCTTGCTGGTAAAAAAATCCGTTACTGCCGTTTTTCCACTGCCAATGCCACCGGTAACACCCACGGTGAAAGGTCGGTTTTGTTGACAGGTTCCTGTTTGCATTAGCTCAGCCCCGAAAAGCTCAGATAGGCATTAATCAGCTTATCGCCCCAGATCAGGGCAATAAAGCCGGCAATGGCAAGATAAGGACCAAAAGGAATAGGGTTAGACCGTTCCTGACGTTTACTGACGATCAACAACACCGCCGCGATGGTGCCAACCAGTGAAGAGAGAAGGATGATCAGGGGGAGCTTCATCCAGCCCAGCCAGGCGCCTAGTGCTGCCAGCAGCTTAAAATCGCCATAGCCCATGCCTTCCTTCCCGGTAACCAGTTTGAATACCCAGTAAACACTCCAGAGGGACAGGTAGCCGGCAACAGCTCCCCATAGCGCCTGTTCAAGAGTGACAACCAGGCCAAAGCTGTTCACAATCAGACCCGCCCAGAGAAGAGGGAGTGTAATATCATCAGGCAGTAGTTGTGTATCGTAGTCGATCATGGTCAGGGCCAGCAGTGACCAGCCAAACATACAGAAGACCAGGGTATGTAATGTAAAGCCGTAGGTAAGGCCAATCATTACCGTCATTACTGCACTGAGAATCTCTATGGCCGGGTAGCGGAGTGAAATCGGTGTTCGACAGGCTGAGCATTTACCTCTGAGGAATAGATAGCTGATGACCGGAATATTCTCCCAGGCACGGATTTTGTGCTGACAGGAAGGGCAGGTAGATGCGGGCACTACAAGGTTATAAGCAGGCAGAGGCTCGGGTTCCTTTTCGGGGTGTAAAATAGCTTCGCTCTGCTGTTGCCACTGGCTTTCCATCATAATGGGTAACCGGTGAATCACCACATTGAGAAAACTGCCGACAATCAATCCAAAAATTGTCAGGACAAAAGTCAGGTAAGGGGTTGAGGCCTCAATAAGTTCTATAATCGGTGACATTCACACAGTTCCCTGATGGTTATCAGTATGGCTGGCCAGTCCTCCCTGACCAGTACCTGATATTTTAATAGTCCAATATTGGCATGACTGTTTCTGTAATCAAACCTTTGAAGCCTGAGGAAAATAAATACTGACCTGCAAACTGGGATCTGATGCCCAAATTTGTTAGAACAATATTTCCGTTAAGCTCCGGCTATTTACTTCTGCTCATAATCAATGTTGTCAAAGTCGAAGCCGTTGAGTTGCATAAAGTCTTGACGCAGTCCCTGGTAGTCAACAAGGTTTTTGAAATTCTCGGGCGTGATTTTTGCGAGTAACTGATTAACCTGCAACTGAACATCATCACGAAGTTCCCAGTCATCCATACGGATCATTCGCTCTGAATCCAGGGTTGGGCCTTCTGTAGCGTATAACTGGGTGGCAAAAAGTCGGTGCATCTGTTCAATGCAGCCTTCATGCAGTCCCATTTCCTTGGTGACTTTGAACAGGGCCATGACATAAGGAGAGAGGCCGGGAATAAAGACGCTGGCTTTAGTAATCAGGGCTTTGCAAACGGCCACCCAGGCATCACCACCCAACGGTTTTAACCATTCGTGCATCGTCTCAGCATGGTGCTGCAGATCTTTCTTGGCGTGGCCCAGAGTACCTTTATGATAGATGGCCTGTGTGGATTCCGGGCCAACGTAGGAATATGCGACGGTTTTAAAACCCTCCGCCAGCATCTCGTGACGGTTGAGCAGTTCGATCCAGTCAGCCCAGTCTTCCCCCCCCATGACTTTGATGGTGCTGTCGATTTCCTGGAGTGTCGCAGGTTCCAGTGTTACCGCATCGAGTTGTTCCATTTCAATATTCAGTGTCAGTCCGGTATAGAGTGATCCCACAGGTTTGATTGCTGAGCGGATAAGGTTACCGTTTTCCGGGTCGGGGCGGACTCCGGTTGCCAGGCTGTAAACCACAAGATCGACCTTGCCGCCAAAATCGGTTTTTATGGTATTGAGAACCTGATCCCGCACCGAGGCTGAGAAGGCATCACCCACCAGGTTTTTGGCGTATAAACCATGGGCTTCAGCAATTTCTCTGAAATAAAGGTTGTTGTACCACCCCGCGCTTCCTGAACGATGCTCAGAAGGGCCACGTTCAAAGGATACGCCCAGTGTGTCGGAACCAGCGCCAAAGGCTGCCTCAATACGTGATGCCAGACCAAACCCGGATGAGGCGCCAAGCACTAGAACCCGTTTGGGGCCATCTTTCAGGCCAGGCTGGGAGCGGATATAGTCAGCCTGTCGTTGAACAGCTTCTCTACAGCCAGGAGGGAAACAGTTAAGCGCCACAACATTCTTTACTTCGGGTGTTATGATCATTGGAGAACGGGCTTGCAACTTGATGAATTAAGAGCGGTAGGTTATCGGGAATTACAGTGGTTTTCCATGAGATGTCGAGATGAATATCCGGCATACCCGCTGCGTGTCTGTGAGTAAATGGGGGGCATGGCTACCATGCGCATTTGCTCCATAGCTTGGGGTTCAATTTCATCGGTCCAGATTTTAATGGGGCATTGTTTAAGGTTGCCTTTCAGGTCAGTGACTATGGGCATGGAACGTGAGTTGGCTGCAGTAGTCTATTGGACAAAGGTTATAGGGATAGATCCGTTTTGATATTTATTGGAGATGTATCATGTCTAATGTTATTAGTGGCAGCAATCAGCAGCAACTCTATCCGAACAACAGACTTTCTGGAAGTCGGGTAATTTCCCAGGATGGGCTGCAGACTAACCAGAGTTTTGGCGGTCATTCTGTAGAGCTCTCTCGAACACCTCAAGCACTTCATACTACACAGTCTGACAGCAGTCTGGTTCAAATGCCAGCGGGTACGGTTACTGATGGCTACGCCATTATCAAAGTTGTAACCCATTTTCACCAGTGGACGGGCCTGGATAAAGTCACCATCACGCATCAGGTGATGGTAACCCGCCGCAACCCACAGGTTATCAGTCAGGCTATAAGCCTGCTCAATACCCAGAGTAATATACGGGTTTGTGCTCGCTTCAGGGTTCAAGCCTTCAACAGCATTACCAATCTGGATGCCATCAAACTCGGTCAGCACGGTCAGACCACCACGGTCAGTGGTATCAAAAGTATGGCCAGCTTCTTGTTTTTGTCTGGTGCTAGCGCGCTATTGTTTGTCTGTAGTTGTTTTTACGAATAACAATATTTTTCATCGAAAAATAATTGCTGGGAGGTGTTAGTCACTGTGGATATAAGGCTGTAGTCAGTTGCGAGACAGCAACTGTATGTGGTTTTTACTGAATAGCACCAAAGATTTGCTTAATTATTAAAGTGAGTTCCGCCTCTAAAAACTTAACCACAGGTTCTGTGGATAACATTGTGAGTCTTATGAGGAAAACCAGAGAAGAGGCCACTGTTGTTGTTTTGGATATGTGTTGGTTGTTTTTTGATCATCGCTAAAGTTTCTTTTGGTACGGCGACTTCACATATTAGTTCTCCATCCTTTCTCAGAGAGTATTCTCCAACAGCCCTTCCTATAGTAAGCTTTGCTCAAACAACGAAATAGAGCGGAAGATCCCGCTCGCCAATAACTACAAAATGACCTGTAAAAGGGAGATGACCAACATGAGACGGATAGCTGCCGCTTTCGCAATGCTATTACCCATGATTGCTTTTGCACAAAACTACTCCATTGGAACTGGTGGACAGAGTGGTATTTATTACCCCTTTGGTGGCGCGCTTGCCAAAGTCTGGTCGGACGAAGTCAGCAGTATTAACGTCAAAGCTGAGGTGACCGCCGCTTCCGTTGAAAACACCATTAAAGTGGTTCGTGGAGATATGCTGGCCGGTATTGCCATGGGAAATGTGGTGATGGACGCTTATCAGGGTGAAGGAAAGTTCCCGGCCAAAATGCCCGTTAAGGTGTTGTTCGCGCTTTATCCAAACCTTGTTCACCCCATGACATTGCAAAACTCCGACATCCAAAAACTGGAAGACCTGAAAGGTAAGCGCGTTTCCCTGGGAGCGCCTGGCTCAGGTACTGCCGTTACTTCGGCAGCCTTGTTGAAAACCCTGGGGATTAATCCTGAAAAGGATATCAATGCCGTCTACCTCAATTATTCTGAAACCACCAATGCCCTGGCTAATGGCCAGATTGATGCTGGCTTTATTGTTGGCGGGCAGGGTGTGGGTGCGGTTACTCAGATCGCCCTGACCCATGAACTGCGTGTTATTCCGATCTCTCAGGAAGAAAGTCAGTCATTTATTGCAGAGTACCCAGCCTACAGTGAGTACACCATTCCTGAGGGCATCTATAACAATGTGCCAGCCACTGACACGCTGAGTATCTGGAATGTACTGGTTGTGCGTGCAGACATGACAGACGACATGGCTTATGAGCTGACACGTGTCGCCTATGAAAATATGGGGGAAGTGCAAAAGGTGGTAAACGTTGCCGAAGCAACTATTCCGGCCAATGCAAAACAGCTTGCTGGCGTTCCCCTGCACCCGGGAGCAGAGAAGTACCTTAACAGTATTCGATAATTAACGGCATTTAAGCTCAGTGGTAACGGTTAAACGTTATCACTGGGTCCCTTCCAATATTCTGGCGGACGAATGATATGAGCAGGCTTAATCAGGTCTTGGGCTATTTGTTATTGGCTCTTGCAGTGATGCTGTCAGTATTCCAGATCTGGCAGGGCGTGACCTCAACCATTTCCGCAACGTACTTTCGACCTGCCCACCTGACGTGGGTCATTGTGTTGATTTTTCTTCACTATCCCTTAATAAAAAGCCTTCGAATTAAAAAAGATAAACCTCGCCTTTTTGCTGCTGGCCGGGTGATCGACCTGGCACTGTGTACATTGGCCGTATTTGCAGGCTATCGAATTATTCAGTTTGACTACAACGACATCAATTACCTGCTATTTGGTCTCGTGAAAATGGACCTGATTGCCGGCGCTGTTTTTTCGGTTTTACTGCTGGAAGCTTGCCGTCGAACGGTGGGCTGGGTCATGGTGATCATCGCCGGTATCTTTCTGGCTTACAGTGCATTGGGTGATTTGCTTCCAGGTGTTCTGGCTACCAAGGCCTACAGTCTTCAGGAATTGGTGCAGTTCCAGATCTTTTCCAGTAACGGCATTTTTGGCTCAGCATTGGGGATAGCAGCAACAACCGTCTTTATTTTTGTGTTGTTTGGTGCTTTTCTCGAAGTCACCGGTGCGGGTAAGTTTTTTATCGATCTGGCTTTTGCTATTGCCGGTAAGTATCGAGGTGGGCCAGCCAAAGCGGCGGTGATTGCTTCTGCCGGACTGGGTTCTATTTCAGGCTCAGCCATTGCTAATACAGTGACGACAGGCTCAATCACCATCCCAATGATGAAGCGATTGGGGTATAAACCCGAGCAGGCAGCAGGCATTGAGGCAGCAGCGTCAACCGGTGGGCAGATCATGCCGCCGATTATGGGAGCGGGCGCTTTTGTCATGGCGCAGTTTACCGGTGTGCCCTACAGCGACATTATGGTTGCCTCCATTGTGCCAGCGCTACTCTATTTTTTCTGCACACTACTGTATGTCCATATCATGGCCTGCAAGCTGGATCTTCAGACGGTCAGTCGCACAGAAGCAGTGCTTAAGGTGATGAAACAGGGCGCACACTTCCTGATTCCGCTGGTGCTGATTACTTCACTGCTGATGATGGGGTATTCACCCTTGCTGGTGGGTGTGGCGGGTTGTGCCGCCATTCTGGTGACCGCTGCTTTACGCAGACACAGTCGTGTCAGTATTCCCAAAGTCATTGAGGGTATGAAAGCGGGTGCATTATTAGCACTTCCTATTTCTGCGGCCTGTGGTGCTGCCGGTATTATTGTCGGCGTGGTTGGTCAAACCGGAATTGGCCTGCAATTTACCCAGTTTGTTATGGCGCTTTCCGGTGGTTACCTGTTCACCGCTTTATTGTTGATCAGCCTTGTTGCACTGATTCTGGGTATGGGGTTGCCGGTCACGGCTGCGTATATTGTTCTTGCGGTTATCGCTGTGCCTCTGCTAGGTGATTTTGGTTTGCCACTGTTAACCTCCCACCTGATTATTTTCTGGCTGTCACAAACGTCTAACGTAACACCACCCATTGCCCTTGCTGCATTTGCAGGAGCCGGTGTGGCCAATGCCAACCCAATGAAAGCCTCGGTTGAGGCATTTAAGCTTGCTGCGGGTTTGTTTGTCATTCCGATTATGATGGCTTATACCGGGCTGATTAATACAACTGAAGACCCGCTGGGTCTGGTGTTGGCAACACTCCAAACTGCAGCCATTATTATTGCCATGGCAATGACCATTGAAGGCTATTTGCTAAGAAAACTGACTGTTTGGGAAAGGCTTGTGTCTTCAGCAAGCCTGCCAGTATTGCTATTTAATCCATATGGAGGTGCATTACTGGGGGCACTAGTCGTTATGGTATTGGTTGCCCTGCAATGGCGAATGGGGGCAAAGCAAAGCCCGCAAATCACAAGCTAACACTGATAGTAGAAGATTGGGGGGGGGGGAGCTTTGCCCATCCCCTGATCTTTGAACAGTTGGCATTAAACCACAGAACCCAACTGGAATATTGGCAGGTACATGGCAATAATCAGTCCACCAACCAGTACGCCGAGTACCGACATGATTATGGGTTCCATCAGGCTGGTCAGACCATCCACCATGTTATCCACTTCATTTTCGTAAAAATTGGCAACTTTCTCGAGCATCTCATCCAGAGAGCCAGATTCTTCACCGATAGAAACCATCTGTACTGCCATAGCGGGGAATATTCCGGAGCTTTTCATGGCAAATTGTAACTGCTGACCCGTGGATACATCTTCTTTTATCTTTTTTGCAGCATCCGCATAAACCACATTACCTGCAGCGCCTGCCACAGAGTCAAGAGCATCCACAAGGGGAACCCCTGCAGCGAATGTAGTCGCCAATGTTCGACCAAAGCGGGCAACGGCAGATTTATCCAGTATTTCACCAATAATAGGCAGCTTGAGCACAATGCGATCCAGAGTATCTCTGGCTGCTTTGGATGATTTCAGAGTGCGTTTTAACAGGAAGCCTGCAACCACCATAACACCTAAGACGATATGCCAATAACTCTGGACGACTTCAGAGATGTTGATTACAACTTGCGTAAAGGCCGGCAACTCAGCACCAAAGCCCTGGAAAACCTCTTCAAATTGAGGCACTACCTTCACCAGAAGAATCACGGTAACAACGAACGCAATACAGACTACTGCGATTGGGTAATTCATCGCTTTTTTGATTTTTGCTTTGAGCGCCTCGGTTTTTTCTTTATAGGTCGCGATTCGATCAAGCAATGTTTCAAGAGCTCCAGACTGTTCACCAGAGGAAACAAGGCTGCAGTATAGGTCATCAAAATAATCCGGGTGTTTCCTGAGGGAGTCTGCAAATGTACTGCCTGAGGCCACTTCGTTCTTGATCTTGCCAACCAGATCCCGCATCGACTCTTTTTCAATACCACCGGCGGTAATATCAAATGCCTGAATAAGTGGTACCCCAGCCTTCATCATGGTCGCCATCTGGCGGGTAAAAAGAGCGATATCCATGGGTTTTATCTTTCCGCCACCACCAAGCCCCAGAGAGGGGCCCTTTTTACCCACTTTTGTGGCTAGAATACCCTGCTTTCTAAGTTCAGCTTTAACCAGCGCGATACTGGAACTCTGCATTTCCCCTTTGGTCTTTTTGCCGGCTTTATCTTTACCCTGCCAGACAAACGTGACTAGTTTGGTTGGTTTTGCGGCCATATTATGCGCGATCCATAGCTGTTCTGCTTGATTGGCAGATTATAAGTTCACTTTCCCAAAGTTTATATCAGAGCGATCACAAATGCTGACAATCCTCTGAAAATGAGAACTGATTATTGTTTGTTTCGGTCAATTTCAGGCAGTCATTAATCAGGCGCCTGTTATTGGCTGAATACCTCGGTTCGCTCGAAACTATCTACATTGATGGCTGTCAGACTTTTGCCCCAGACGCAGCCAGTATCTATAGCGTGGATATTGTCATGGCCGCTAATGCCTTCCAGGGCTGCCCAGTGACCAAAAATGATGTGTTCCTGGTAGCAGGGGCTTTGTGGAAAAGTAAACCAGGGTGCATAACCCTCTTGAGGTGTAGAGCCCTTGCTCTCAAGGTCCAGCATGCCTTGAGCGTTACAGAAGCGCATTTGTGTCAGATAGGATGCGGTCAGTCGCAGTTTTTTCTTTAGCTTAAGTTCATCACTCCATGGGTGCGGTTTATTGCTTTTGAAGATTTTTTTGAGCCATTTGACATAGTCCTCAGAGCGGAGAGCCTGCTCCAGATGTCGGGCCTCTTCAATCGCCTGCTCAATAGTCCAAATTGGAGGAATGCCAGCGTGAACCATGGTGATGTTTCGTTGAGCATCGTGGTGAAGCATGGGGCGATAGCGTAACCACTGGATCAGTTCATCGGCGTCGGGTGCATCCAGTAGCTCAGCCAGCGTATCTTTACTCTTCAGCTTGCGAATACCACAGGCGGCGGCCAGCAGGTGCAGGTCATGGTTTCCAAGAACCGCTGTGCAGCTGTTCTCAAGACTCTTCAGGTATCTGAGGGTGGCAAGGGAGTCTGGTCCTCGATTGACCATATCGCCGGCAACCCAGAGACAGTCGTTTTCTGGATTAAACTTGAGTTTGTCTAACAGGCGACGAAGAGGGTCATAGCAACCCTGTATATCCCCAACAGCATAAGTAGCCATCAACTTTTCTTCCTGAGAGAGTCCTTAAGCGCTTTTCTGGAACGCAGCCTGTAAAGGTTATCTGTCGATCAGGTAATCGGCAATCCGGACGAAATCGGCAAGGGTTAATACCTCTGGTCTGGCAGAAGGGTCTATGGCGAGTGTCTCAAGTTCTTCTACCTTGAGGTGCTGTTTCAGGGTATTACGGATGGTTTTACGTCGTTGGCTGAAAGCGTCGCGAACAATCAGAGCCAGTTTCTCAACATCCTTGCAGGGGTGAGGGAGTTCGCAATGTGGCGTCATACGCACAATGGCAGAGTCAACCTTGGGTGCGGGTTTAAATGCTCCCGGCCCTACGGTAAAAAGGTAATCTACTTTGCAGTAGTACTGGGTCATAATACCCAGTCGGCCATAGTGCTTTTCACCGGGTCTGGCAGCGAGGCGCTGAACCACTTCTTTTTGCAGCATGAAGTGCATATCTTTAATCATGCTTTCAAAGCTTAATAAATGGAAAATTAACGGGGTTGAGATGTTATAGGGCAGGTTACCTATAATTCTCAAGGGGCGTTCATCGTTTTTAATACTGGAAAAGTCAAACTTCAGAGCATCCGCTTCGTGAATTCGAAAGTTCGGGTTCAACCCAAAACGGAGAAGCAGGGTGGGAATCAGATCCCGGTCCAGTTCTACGACATCCAGCTCGCCAGAACGCTCCAGTATACCAGCCGTCAAAGCCCCCTGGCCGGGGCCAATCTCCACCAGATGCTCACCCTGTTTGGGGTGAATAGACGCAATAATTTCATTGATTACGCCATGGTCATGGAGAAAGTTCTGGCCAAAACGCTTTCGGGCCTTATGGTAGGGGACATCGGTCTGAGACATGAGGAGTATTGCTCAACTGGGGAGAAACTATCCGTGACAGTCAGCTATGAAAATGGGGGTCATGGATGCCTGTCAAACCGGTAATGATAACTTTATGCAGTAGCTTTGGCTAGGAGGCTGTTTGAGAATAGACTGCCTCTACTGCAGTGGTAGAAAATTGGTCCGAATTTTTTCTGGCATCCTCACTACGGGCGCTATTCTTGGGTCGCTTCCCGGGAGCCTTTCAGGCTTATGCGGGTAATATTACTTCTCTATGCCAACATCATTCTGAAGTGCTTTAAATCTGGAGAAGGCTTCACGGGCCGTTATTCTCAACGAGGGATTTCTAGTCGTCATATCTATTAGTAATTGAGTCAGGTTCTCAGCATTTTTCTCGGAGAGATAGCCTTGGTTGTGTAATTTATTTGCCAACGTTTTAATATAGTTAACAATTAACTTCCGCTGTTCTTTTTGCTGTTTCTTTGGCTGGTGTGCAAGCTTTATCTGCCTCGGCAGTCGTTTTGTGATTTTTCCTGCCAGGTTTTGTGAGTCTATGGCCAGGAATTCCTTGTGTTCTACCACGTATTTATCAATTCCCCGCCCCGTGCCTGTTACTCCCGACTCCCGGTCTTCTTCTGGAATGGGTAGCAGGCAGCCGTTGTTATCCAATACATTCCCCGTTTCCTCAAGTGCCCGGATAATCAGCAGGGCGCTGCCATACACGTCGCCTTTTATACTCAGTACTCCTTCTGGTGGGCAAAATCTCAGGTTGCCTTTATACATTCTGGTTTTATTGTCGGGGAGCTTTTCTGTTTTACCAAAGTCTGCAATTTTTAAAGAGCCGTCGTCATAGGTAAGACAATTCTCAGGCTTGAGATCTCCATGGGCCATATCTGCTCCATGGAGGTTCATCAAACCATCGAGGTATTGCACACAATAAACAAGGCGCTGGCCAAAGGAGGTTGCTTTATTTTGAATGGTTGCTTCCAGGTCGCCAGCGGCTTTTGCTGTTTCCAGTGAGAATTGATCGTCAATCCTATCCTGACCGGTTAGTGGCTTCATATCGACAGCAAGATGAGTTGAATCAGAAACAGAGCGTTTTATTTCCTGTGTCTTTTGATATTCCTGTTTAAGTGCTGATTTTCTAGAATATAATCCGAAAAACTTCCTGACCGGGATGTATACAACGACTTTGCGATCATTGAGGCTTTTGGCCTCAAATACTTGTTTGTCAGCTCCTCTGGCTATTAGCGTATATTTTGGTTCTATGCAGGATACTGAGTAACTTTTTCTCTGGGAAAAGCCTCTCCAAATACCTTTTTTTTCCGGTAAGTCGGTGCGAGCTGGTTGCTCTGCTGCAGGTACTGGTGACGGCGGCGCAGATGGAGGATTGATCTCATTTGGCATAAGCGCATTGGACTTCCATGTTAAGATTGATATTCAAGACTTCACAGGCAATATTTTTTTATCGACATCAATACTTAATCCATGAGAATCAATGTTCGGATTTTTTGCAGTAGGTTAGTGGTAGTCCGACAGGCTCTTAGCCGCAGGAGGGGGTGGTCATATCCAGTGCTGTTTTAATAGCAGTATACAAACTGCCAAGGTCAATGTTTCCAGTCCCTGCCAGATCGAGAGCGGTACCGTGGTCCACGGAGGTTCGCACAATGGGAAGTCCCAGGGTGATATTAACCGCCTGTCCAAACCCCTTGTATTTCAGAACGGGTAATCCCTGATCGTGATACATGGCCAAAACGGCATCAGCCTGTTGTAGCAGCTTGGGATTGAACAGGGTGTCAGCAGGTAGTGGCCCGGTAAGGTTCATCCCTTGGGCTCTGCAATTTTGCAGAACGGGAATGATGGTGTCAATTTCTTCCATTCCTAGGTGGCCGCCTTCGCCAGCATGAGGGTTCAGTCCACATACAAGGATATGGGGGGAAGGGATACCAAACTTATTTTGTAACTCCCGGTGAAGAATTTCTATAACTTGCGTCAGAGAGTGCCGGGTAATAGCTGAAGAAACCTGAGACAGTGGAAGGTGGGTAGTGGCAAGAGCGACCCTCAACCCTTCTGTAGCGAGCATCATTACGACTTTTTCAGTGTGGGTCTGCTCAGCGAGGAATTCGGTGTGACCACTGAAAGGAATGCCGGCATTATTAATCACTTCTTTGTTGACCGGACCCGTGACCATTCCATCAAAAAGACCACTCACACAGCCCTGAAGAGCCAGTGTCAGTGTATCAAGTACATACTGACCATTAGCCGGGTTAATGATACCTGGTTTTGTAGGGCAGGCCATGCTGACCGGTGCAACCAGCAGCGTGTTTCTTTCGGCTGGCTCACGGCTAGCCGGGTTGAAGAGCTGGAGGTTTACGGAAAGCCCCAGCTCCTTTGCACGTTGCGCCAGAAGCTCAGGATCTGCGGCTATTACCAGTTGAGTGGGTTTGGAAAACTCATGGCCAAGCATCAGGCAAAGATCCGGCCCAATGCCTGCCGGCTCCCCGGCGGTGATCACCAGCCGGGGATGAGAGGGTTCGATACTGGGCGAGAGATCCATATCAGAGCTGTATCTCAACATAGGTCTGGTCACGAACTTCTCGCAGCCAGACTTGCAGCTCTTCTTCAAACTTACGGTTACTGAGCAGTTCTCTTACCTGGTTGCGACGTACCTGTGTACTGATATCGGACTGTCGTTTACCCAGAACTTCAAGAATGTGCCAGCCATAAGTGGTGCGGAATGGCTCACTGACAACCTTTTGCGGAATGATGTTCATAACGGTCTGGAATTCAGGTACCAGTACATCCGGAGATATCCAGCCCATATCACCGCCATTGAGTGCGGAAGCGGTATCGTCAGAATAGGCTTTAGCCAGCTCGCTGAACGCTTCTCCTGCCTGAACCCGCTGATACAGTTTCTTGGCCTGCATTTGTGACTCAAGGTTGCTGCGGATCTCGTTGGGCTTGATCAGAATATGGCGAACATGAACCTGACTCTGAACCACCTTTTCATTACCCCGGGTATCCATCAACTTGAAAATATGGAAACCGGCAGGACTGCGAATCGGCGCGGAGGTCTGTCCTTTGGACATTTTTATTGCCTGCTCAGCAAACAGGGTTGGTAGCTGGTCGGCTTTCCGCCAGCCGAGATCTCCACCTTCCAGGGCATTCTGTCCCTTGGAGTTGGCAATCGCCAGAGCCTGAAAGTCTGCTCCTTGACGCAACTGATTGGAAAGCCCGTTGGCATGACGTTCCGCACCCTGGATCTGGTCTGGTGTCGCATTATCAGGCGTTGCAATCAGAATATGAGCCAGACGGTATTCTGTCTGCATTTGAGATAGACCTTCAGGAGAACTCAGGAAGTTATCAATTTCCTGCTCGCTGACCTGAACACGCTGGGCAACCTGGCGTTGACGAACACGGTTAAGAATCATTTCACGGCGAATCTCTTCACGCGCCTGGCTGAAAGAGAGGCCATCGGCTTCCAGGTTTTGCTTGAACGCTTCCAGGGTCATCTGGTTGCGTTGGGCGATGCGGGTAATGGCATCATTCAGCGCCCAGTCATCAATGCGGATTCCTCCGCGTTTGCCCATCTGGATTTGAATATTTTCCAGTATCAGTTGTTCCAGTACCTGCTTTTGCAGAACCTCTTCAGGAGGCAGCGCAATGTTTCTGGAAGCAAGCTGTCGGTGAACAGCCTCAAGCCGTGCATCAAGCTCACTCTGCATGATGACGTCCTGATCAATTTTGGCAACAATACGATCAAGATCTACCCGACTCTGAGTGATACCTTTCTGAGCGGCTTGAACCGCTTCGGCTGATTGCGCATAAACTCCACCACTGCTGAATGACAGCAGGCACAGGGAAGCCAGTGCAATGCGTTTCAATCCCTTCATCATCTACTTCTCATCCCCTGCGTAACCTTTAATACCTTCAAGATACTCTTTAGTTGAGCCACTGGTGAGATCCCCAAGTCCTCTCAGGACAAACTGGAGAAATAGTCCACTTTTACTGTTGGGGTGATCAATATTGTCATCAACATCGACCCACTTACGCCACAGAACACGCACCTGGTAGCAGCAACTGTTATATTCGACTCCGGACAATATCTCAAGGTTCCGCTTGTTGGTTAAATCGTACTGCCAGCGCCCCATGGCTGACCAGTTATTGGAAACAGGCCATGCAACAGAGAGGTCAGTCTGGCTCAGGTTGTTGTCTGTCGTCAGGTATGTACCCGGATTATCCGGGTCCTGGATATTACCGTTCTGTTCATTTTTAACATAACGGTCAGCCTGTCTCAGGTAGCGATAGCCAGCGTTCATTACCCGGCGATCACCGGGCTTGTACTGGTAGTAAAGACCATAGCTATCCAATTCATTATTGCTGGTATCCCACATCAGATCCTGACGGACATTCATCGAGCGGTTTATGTTATAGACCAGCTCTGATGCCAGTGGTGATACAGAGTCCTGCATATCTTCCCGCAGTCGTTCTGCCTCATCGTTTGGATCGGTATCCAGGTCTTGATCAACACCCTGATCAATACCTGCGTTCGGGCTTATCCATAGTTGACGGTCTTCAAAATAGACGATCTGGCCAATGCCAAATCGAACCCGTTCGAAGCCATCGTCTTCTATCAGTCGAGTTGTCAGACCCAGAGAGAGCTGGTTGGCATCTCCCAGCCTGTCGTGTCCAGAGAAACGGCTGTCACGCCATAGCGAGTGGTAGTTGAAGTTCATCAACGCCGTATCAAGCACTGGATTCATCTCCTGCCCCTCAACATAAGGAGAATAGAGATACTTCATTCGGGGTTCCAGTGTGTGGGTAAATGTAGTCCCACCAATATTTGTGAAGCGATCAAAGTAGAGACCACTGTCGATGCTGAAACTGGGTACGGTGGTTTTTGGTGACTCGGTGTAATCTGCTGCGGTGAAGCTGTCTTTATATGCAGTTTCCAGGTCTTTTTCTACTTCACTTTGATTCAGATCAGTCAGCCGGTATTCAACGTGCTGAACCTTTACTGAGGGGCGAATAAAACCATAACTCCGGTCAAACGAGTAACCTGCCCCCGTTTCCAGGTAAAGCCGCTCACCGTTTGCACTTTTAATGCCGTAACCATCGTCGTAAATACTTTGTAAGTATTCATTGTCTGCTGTTGTAACGGGTGCTTCCTGAAGATAATGCCAGTTATCAGCACGAGTGAACTTGGTGTAGTCAGCGACATAATTCAAGCTCAGGCTATCATTGGCCAGCCAGTTACCCGCCAGTTTTATTTGTGGCAACTTGTTATAGGGATCATCTGCCGTCTGATTCATGTTCTGGTATTGGTGAGCATCAAGGCTCAGCTGCCAGCTATGATTGGTATCACCTCCCAGGTAACGGGTGCCAACTCGCTGGTTGAGCGGTGAGTTGGCAGACAGGTTAAGGGCGGTGCTGAAGTCATCCAGATAATTTTTATCGCTGGCTTTTGCGTAGTCTATTTCTGCAATCCAGCGACTGGTTAAGTCGGTCTTATGGCGATAGTTGATTAGCCACCGATGATCATTGTAGTAAGGGTTTTCTTTCTTCAGCTCATCTTTATCCAGTAATCCTGAGAGCCCCAGTTCTCCCTGACTATTACCTGCGAGATAGCGGAATTCATTCTCCAGCATCAGCCCCCGTTTGCTCATATAGCGGGGCGTGAGTGTCGCATCATAGTTTGGTGCAATGTTCAGGTAGTACGGAATGGAGAAGTCCAGACCGTTATCACTGCTTTGGGACAGCGTAGGGTAAAGGAATCCCGATTTTCTGCGGTCATCAATAGGAAAGGATAAATAAGGGGTATATAGGATTGGCAGCCCCTGTACACGAACCACGGCGTTTTTAGCCAGGCCCTGACCACTGTCCATATCAAGGGTCACGTTTTGTCCGGACAACAGCCAGCCTTTGTCACCCGGAGGGCAGGTGGTATAGGTGGCGTCGGCCAGCTCAAGGGTTGAATCTTCATTGCGAACGATGCGAGTCGCACTGCCACGGGCTTTCTGTTCATGCATCACATAAGCCGTGTTCTCAAGTGTTGCCCGGCCGCTGTCCAGTTGTAGATCACCCTTATCACCGACCAGAAGTACGCCTTTCTCACGGAAGCGAACATTGCCTTGGAACTGGCCATGGTTCCTGTTTTTATCCAGAGATGCCTTATCACTTTCAAATTGTCGACTACCCTGGCGAACAATGACATTCCCCCTGAATGTGGCAATGGACTCCTTGTCGTAGCTGGACTCATTAGACTCAGCGACAATAGGTGCCTTATTGACATCACCGGCATCGTCTTTACCAGGCCTTGGCGGTTCAATATAAGCACCACAGCTATAGAATGGTTCAGAGGCTCTCATTTCCGGAGAAAGGTCCTGGACAGGTTGCCAGTCTAACAGCGCTTTCAGAGAGCGGTGCTGTTCTTTTGAGGCAGAAGCTGTGGCAGGCACACTTTTTTTCTGGGCCCTGGTGTTGGGCTTGCTTCTCTGTACTTTTTGCACCGGTATTGGTTGCGCTGTTGATGAATCACAGCTCCACTGGCCATTGGTCAGCGTCTGGCAACGCCACTCAGTCTGCGGTGCTCTGGTTTCAGCTGCGATTACATTAGAGGCTGGCTGGCTGGCCAGAATGCTTGCTGCAATGGCTAATGTGAGGGTTCTGGGGGTAAACGGTAAATGATGCAGATGCATGTCCATAAGCTCAGCAATCCTGGGGCAACGTTTTTATTTGGCGAATCGGGGCAAGCAAAGGCTGCGTTAAAATAAAGGTACTCTGTTGTTTATTTGAAGCCACGAAATGTGCACGGTTAACTGTCTCCATGGGCATAGGAGAAGCAGAGCAAAAGAGCCCGCGATAGCTGGACTTGAAACTCGCAGTGTTTTCTGCTCGATTAATGAAGTGGCTTTTCATGAAAATAAACTTGCTCGTTCTACGGGCTTTTTGTCGACATACAACGTTTGCGGGCCAATTTAATTACCGGTGGAGAAGGGCTTATTTGGCCGGTTACCCACCACTCAGTAGAGTGATACAGCAGAAAGCTTTAAACCTTGCAACATGCAAACTGGATCAGAACCGGAACATTCTATATGCATTTGCAACGGAAATGCAGTTTTAAATCCATTGAGAACTTTGAACACGACAGCCTGAAATGTCAAATATCCCGGGATTATATGCTGCCCAATCGTGACGATTGCAGGGAAATGAAAGTCATTGGAAGCTCCAATAGGCCAGAATAACTCTCTGTGATAGTCTTGAGTATTGATCTGACATTATTGCTTAACAGGAAGCAAACGCGTTGGCCACCACAATTTCAGAGCTTCAGACCTCGCCTGAACATGCTCAGCGCCGGGAACAACTTGCACAATGGGTTGTCTCAGTGCTATCGGATGGAAATGACCTCTCTTTTGATAAAGACCTTTCTTTTGGTAATGAGGGTTCCGGTGAGGGCATTTCAATGCCTTTACAGGCGATTGGCAGTGATGCCGGGTTTCGAAAGTATTACCGGGTTCAGACTCCCCAGAGAACGTTGGTTGCAGTCGATGCACCACCGGCAAAAGAAGATACACATACCTTTGTTGATATAGCCCGTCACTGGAGAGCCGGGGGGGTTCATGTCCCTGAGATCTTCGCTGTCGATTTCGAATGTGGCTTTATGCTTCAGGAAGATTTGGGTGATACGCCAATGCAGGCTTTACTGCATAACACTTCAGCAGACCAGTACTATCGGGAACTGTTGGATACATTGCTGGCTGTTCAGAAGCAGGCGTCTGAAAACCTGCCTCCCTATGATGAAACGTTAATGCGTTTTGAGCTATCTCTATACCCTCAGTGGTTTCTCGGGGAACTGTTGGGCTTTGAAACAGATGATTCAGAAATAACCGGTCAACTGTCTGAACTCTTTTCCGTTCTGGTTTCAACCATGCTTGAGCAGCCCCGGGGTACCGTTCACCGGGACTATCATTCCCGGAATTTGATGTTCACGCCTGACGGTATTGTCGGTGTGATTGACTTCCAGGGAGCTCTCCATGGCCCGCTGCTTTATGATGTGGCTTCCTTGTTAAAGGACTGCTATATCTCCTGGCCTCAAGAAAAAATTGATCAGTGGTTTTCTGCGTTTATGACACGCCACCCGATATTGGCTGATTATGATTTAGAACAGTTAACAACCTGGTTTGACCTGACGGGCCTGCAGCGTCACCTGAAATGTCTGGGGATTTTTTCCAGGCTGTGGCTTCGTGATGGCAAGCCGGGTTACCTCAATGATATTCCCAGAACATTTGATTACGTACTGTCTGTTTGTCAGCGATACCCTCAGTTCGAAGAGTATGCGCTTTGGTTGCAGGAAAATGTCAAACCGATCATGAATGAAAGGCTTAAGCGTGTACTGGAGGATGCCAGCGTATGAAGGCCATGATTCTAGCGGCGGGTTATGGCAAAAGACTCAGACCCATTACCTTGTCCACTCCCAAACCTCTGGTGCTGGTAGCGGGTAAACCACTGATTACCTATCATATTGAACGTCTGGCACAGGCTGGCTTTCATGAGCTGGTTATTAACCATGGTTGGTTGGGTGAAAAGATTGAGCAGGCACTTGGCAGTGGTTCAAACTGGGGTGTTAATATCCAATACTCCCCTGAAGGTGAACCGCTGGAAACCGGTGGGGGGATCGTTCAGGCTTTACCTATGCTGGGTGATATGCCTTTTATCGTGATGAACGGGGATGTTTATACCGACGTAGAATTGGGCTCCTTAAGATTGCCTGAAGGCATGCTGGCTCACCTGGTGATGGTGGATAACCCCGATTTTCACCCGGAGGGTGATTTTTGTCTGAGGGATGGCCATCTGTTTGAAAAGGATAAAATGCCTTCCGGTCAGAATTTAACATTCAGTGGTGTCAGTGTTCTGTCTCCACGTTTGTTTGATGGGTGTCAGGCAGGAGAGTCCTTTGCTCTGGCCCCTTTATTGGTTCGTGCCATGAAACAGGACAAGGTTAGTGGCCAGTACCATAAGGGTTTCTGGACTGATGCCGGATCTATAGTACGACTGGAAGCACTGGAGCGCTATCTTGAACAACAGCTTCAAGAGCATCTCCAGGATCAAAATCAAAACAATCTTCAAGATCAGAGCAGGACTTCATGACCGCAATAGTAATTGGCGCATTGGTTGGGTTCATGACCGGGGGGCCGTTTGGCGCTATTTTAGGCGCGTTTGTTGGTTCCTGGATTAATCGTACGTACTTAGGTGGGCGGGGGGGGGCAGGTTTTGGTGCTTCTGCCGCTTCTCGTCAAAAAGCGCAGACTGCTTTCTTCCGGGCAACTTTTCTGGTGATGGGGCGGGTTGCCAAAGCCGATGGGCGGGTGAGTGAGTATGAGATAGAGACGGCCCGAGCTATTATGCACAACATGCGCCTCTCGGAAGATCAGCGCAGGATGGCTATTGATTTGTTTAACGAAGGGAAGAAGCCATCTTCCGATATTGAAGGAGCACTCAGGGCGTTTCGTGAGGTTGCTGGTGCCAGCACATTGATTCCCATGTTTCTGGAAATTCAACTCTCGGCAGCGTATGCGGATGGGGGGCTTAGCCCTGCAGAACAAGCCGTATTCAAGCAGGTCTGCAGTATTCTGGGGGTGGGGAACTTTGCCTTTGACCAGATTCATAAACGGTTCATTGCCCAGAGAGAATATTATCAACAAGGTGGATACCATTCTGGACCTGGTGGTAGCAGCAGGGCCTCATCAGGAATGGATCTGAAAAGAGCCTATGATGTTCTGGGTGTTTCAGAAAGTGCTTCAGATACTGAAGTAAAGAAGGCTTACCGAAAGCTGATGAGTGAACATCATCCTGATAAGCTGGTTGCTAAAGGGCTTCCGGAAGAGATGATGGAGGTGGCCAAGGAGAAAACTCAGGAAATTCAGGGGGCTTATGATCAGGTTCGAGCAGCCAGAAAGAAAGGTTAGGGAACTTTTTCAGGATTTAATTGACTAATTGATCAACTGGGTCATTCTGTCGATTATTTTCCTGGAGGCCAGAGCTGTGATCTATTCCAAGCGCAAGCAGTTTATGTACTGGTACGTTCCGGCAGCTACCAGGGTGGATCTTGAGTCCAATAGACCGGTAGTTTATTGCTTCTCCGAGTTGCGAAGAAAGGTCAGGTCTGCACTGAGAAGAAAAAAGAAATACCTTATCTTCAAAGAGATTAATGGGCTTTCTACCTCCATCGTTGAGAGAGCTGTGCATCCGTCTGCTTGATGCACTCTCCTTCTTTCAATTTGCTTTCAATTGATTGCTATTGTTCACGAGTGACTATACTCCTGCTGTTTTAGTTGGCTAGCTAAGCTGCTACTTTCTTCGGGAGGTTATCCACCAGTTCAATGCACAGCTTCTCCAGAAAAAAAATCCCCAGTGTCGTTTCCCCCATCAAAGCTAATTGGCGTGTTGATGAATCGCGTAGAACTTACAATATTCAATACTGGAGTCAGGGGTATTTTGATATCAATGATGACGGTGAGGCCGTTTTTTCCTCTCCGGAAAAGCAAATAGCGGTGGAGTTCAATGACATAATCAAAGCGTTGTTGAATCAAGGGGCTTCACTGCCGGTATTGGTTCGATTTCCCGAGATTCTTTGCCATAGAGTTCATACATTGTGCCAGGCCTTCAACCAGGCAATCAGCGATCATGAGTACAGTAATCGCTATCTGGCTGTTTATCCGTTGAAAGTAAATCCTCAGCGAAGTGTTGTTGAAACCCTCATAAGAAGCCAGTCGTTGCTGGCTGATAAGCAGCTGGGTCTGGAGGCTGGTAGCAAACCGGAGCTAATGGCTGCGCTGGCTTTGGCCAAACAAACCAGTGCTGTCATTGTATGTAATGGCTACAAAGATCGGGAGTATATTCGTCAGGCGCTTATTGGTGAAAAGCTGGGGTGTCAGGTTTACATTGTTCTGGAAAAGTTCACAGAGCTGGAGCTGGTGCTGTCCGAAGCAAAAGCGCTCGGGGTTATTCCCAGGCTTGGGTTAAGGGCGCGGCTTACTTCAAAAATAAAAGGCCGGTGGTATGCAAGCGGAGGTGAGGGCTCAAAGTTTGGGCTGACCACTGCACAAATTTTGAGTGTTATTGCCCGGCTGAGAGAGTCCAGTCAGTTGTCCTGCTTACAACTATTGCACTTTCACCTGGGTTCGCAGATTACCAACATCCGGGATGCCAGTCTGGGCATTAGTGAGTGTGGACGTATTTATGTAGAACTCTATCGAATGGGAGTATCAATTCAGTGGATAGATATTGGTGGCGGACTTGCTGTGGACTATGAGGGGACTCGTAGTCAGAGCCAATGCTCAATGAATTACAGCCTCTGTGAATACGCTAACAGCGTTGTTTCCATAATAGGTAGCCTATGTCGTCAATATTTGGTTCCGGAACCCGGCATTATTTCTGAATCTGGCCGTAACCTGGCAGCGCATCATGCTGTTCTGATTACTAATGTGGTGAGTGTAGAAAGCTGTCAGAGCGTATTATCTAAGCAATCTCCTGAACAGCCTTCTGATGACAGTACCTACCAGTTTCATAATCTCTGGGCATCCTGGTTAGAGTTGTCAGAACAGAATTGTCATCGGGCGCTTGTCGAGATTTTTCATGATACACAACGAAATCTTGCTGAGATTCATACGGGTTTTGAGGCCGGAGTCGTTCGTCTTGAAGAAAAAGCCTGGGCTGAAAAAATCAACGTGTGTATATGCCATCGATTAATGAAACGACTTGGTTTTAAAAATCGGGCTCATCGGGATTTGATTGATGAACTGAGTGAGAAGCTTGCTGATCGTTTTTATCTGAATTTTTCACTGTTTCAGTCATTACCTGATGTTTGGGGGGTTAAGCAGGTATTTCCTGTATTGCCTTTATCCCAGCTTGATAAGCCGCTGACCCGCCGTGCTTTTATGCTTGATATTACCTGTGACTCGGACGGTATTATGAGTCAGTATGTGGATGGTCAGGGGATTGAGAGTACGTTGCCTGTACCGCCATGGAAGTCAGATGACCCATATTATATGGGGATTTTTCTGGTGGGGGCTTATCAGGAAATTCTTGGTGATATGCATAACCTTTTTGGAGATACTGATTCAGCTTCTGTGGAAATCATGCCAAACGGAAATATAGAAATCAGTGAATTCTATAAGGGCAATAGTGTTGAAGATGTGATGCGGTATGTTGATCTGAAACCTGATCATTTTTTTCAGGCCTATCGGCAAATGGCTTTTGAACATCTTGAAGAGGGGCAGCGCTCTGCTGCACTGGCTGAGCTGGAGTCAGCACTTAAAGGTTATACCTACCTGACAGAGCCTCTGGCAGGTTCAAAAAAGAGTTATAAAGAAAAATAAGGAGCAATGAAGTGACAACTCTGGAAAAAAAGGCAGATTACTCACTCTATTCCAATGCTTTTGGTTTCCTGAGGCAGCCACTTGATTTTGACCCGGTCAACAGTGATGCACAGTGGATCATAACAGGGGTTCCTTTTGATCTGGCAACCACCGGTCGAAGCGGTAGCCGCTTTGGACCGGAAGCCATTCGCAAAGCGTCGATAAATCTGGCCTGGGAGTCGCAACGTTGGCCATGGGGTTTCAAGTTAAGCAATTATTTGTCCATAGTTGATTGTGGTGACCTGGTTTTTGAGGCAGGTAATGCCAGTGATCTGTGTGAGTCATTGGAGCGGCATGCTGAGGCTGTTCTGGCGGTGGGTAAAAAGATGCTTACCCTGGGAGGGGATCATTTCATTACATTGCCGCTACTTCGAGCCCACGCAAGACAGTTTGGTCCTCTGTCACTTATTCATTTTGATGCTCACACGGATGACTACGATCAAGGGGGACCATTTGACCATGGCACAATGTTTTATCATGCCATTCAGGAGGGACTGATCGATCCTGAGACTTCTGTTCAAATTGGTATACGCACTCACCATGATCAGGAAAATACCCCGTTCCAGGTGTTCGATGCAGGTTATGTTAATGAAGCTCCAGTAACGGAGATTATTGACCGTATTCATACGACGGTTGCCCATCGATCTGCTTATCTGACGTTTGACATTGACTGTCTGGACCCCGCGTATGCGCCGGGAACAGGGACACCAGTGTGCGGTGGATTGACATCAGACCGGGCCTTACAGCTGGTTCGTGGGCTGCAAGGGCTTGATATTGTTGGAATGGATGTAGTTGAGGTTGCACCTGCTTATGATAGTGCGGATATTACTGCACTGGCAGCAGCAACTGTGGCACTGGATATGCTTTATGTTCAGGCTGCCAGTATAACTGACCGATAAGTGTTGATGACGAAGAAAATAGAAGGGAGCTTGTACGGTGCAAAATCTGTTTCAACGGTGTTTTCTGAGTATTCTGGTTTTCCTTGGGATTGTGGGTTCAGCGGGTGCAACTGATCTCTATGGCGAGGCTTGGGAGAGGATTAAGAATGGTGCTTTGCTGATCGACGTCCGAACACCCGCGGAATATGCAGAGGGGCATCTTGCAGGGGCTATTAATATCCCTTATCAGGATATTGTTAATGGGCTTGCACAGAAAAACATCACTTTGGATGCAGATATTGTGCTTTATTGCCGCAGTGGTAATCGCAGTGGTATGGCGCATAAGGCATTAATTGCCCAAGGTTATAGAAATACGCTCAATGCGGGGGGGTATAGGCAGCTTCAGGATAGGTCGCTAAAATGATAAATGTCTTCTCTGAAAATATCTATTATGGACTTTTGAAGCTAATGTTTGTCGGAGATTGTTCAATATTTTAGAAGACTCGAAACCTTGAATGATCTGGGTCTAAATATTGGATTTAATACGATGCTTAGTCTCTCAATCAGTAAAATCGCTAACAATACAGACCCGGATAAAAATTGGGAGAATCACAATTCAACCTATCAAATAGAGCTCAATGCAACGAATGTTGCAGGCTATCCTTTGTCTGATCTGGTTGGGTATTCAGGTGGTAGAAAAATTGTAATTTTTTGTCCCGAACATCAATGTACTCTTGATTTAATGCCAGCCATAAATGCTAATACTTATATACGTGGAAAGGCAGGAATATCAGGGAAGCCAATACCAATTCAGGTTGGTGAGCAGGGTGCAGTGGTGCGATTCCATGGTAGACAGGTAGAAATTAAAGTTAATGAGAAGTATATAGCTGTTATCAAGGCTGGATCGCAGATGTCTAATGATCATCAATTTTTTAAATGATAACGATGATGAACTCATATCATATGCGGCTGTACGTTTATAGACTCCCCTCGAGCGGGGGAGTCATTGTATGTTAAACACTCTTCATTTTTCCGCCATCAACCACTGTGTTGGTTCCGGTGATGTAACTGGCAGCATCAGAAAGCAGGAAAGCAGCAGCATTGGCAAACTCTTCCGGTTTACCATAGCGCCCCATAGGGATTGCAGATTCTGCTGCTTTTCGAACTTTACCCGGGCTGGTATCAGAACGCTTTGCCAGAAAAAGATTAAGCGCTTTGATTCGATCCGTATTAATTGAGCCCGGAACCAGGTTATTAATTCGGATGTTGTATTGCGCCAGATCGGTTGCCAGTGTTTTTACCAGGCTATTGACGCCTGAGCGCATAACATTACTCATAACCAGAATATCGATTGGCTCTTTCACGGCAGAAGATGTCAGCGTAAGAATGCTGCCGCCGTTTACTTTCAGGGCCGGCAGAGTGGCTCTGATCAAACGCACGGCACTCATGAGTGTCAACTCAAAGGCAGACTGCCAGGCCTGATCGTCAAACTCCTCAAAGAAACCCGGTGCCGGGCCGCCAGTATTGATCACTAAGCCATCGATATGACCAAAGTCATTTTGGGTCTCTTCTACCCATTGTGTTATAGAGTCTCCATCCCGGGCATCAAATACATAACCCCGGATTTCAGCCGCAGTTTCTTCGCTGATCGTTGCTGCTGCTTTGGCTATATTTTCCGGGCTGCGGCTGGCAATAGAAACTTTCGCCCCTTCTTCAGCCAGCTTTTTTGCGATGGCATAGCCGAGCCCAGAGCTGGCACCGGCAACCATGAAGACTTTGTTTTGAACGCCAAGATCCATACGATGAAACTCCTCTCTGCTTATTGCTTTTGTCGTGAAAAATATTTTGCTTCACTTTTTCATTCTTGAGGATGGTGCAAAATATTTTTCTTTCCCTATGGGCATTGGTGAAGCTCTCAGGGTTTGTGAGGGCGTGCAAGGTACTCAGTGGACTGCATCTCCTGCAGACGACTGAGTGTTCTCTGAAACTCAAATGACAGAGTACCACTTGCATAGAGCGCTTCAAGATGAACTTCGCTGGATACAATGAGTTTTACACCCCGATCATAGAACTCATCAATCAGGTTTATAAAACGGCGGGCCTGATCATTCCGGTTAGCATCAAACTGAGGAACCGCTTGAAGAATGACTGAGTGGTACAAACGAGCTAGCTCAATGTAATCGTTCTGGCTACGGGGCCCATCACACAGGTCGGTAAAGGTAAACCAGGCTACATCTTTACACAGCTTCACGCTATTAATGGGGCGCCCCGAAATTTCAATGCTTTGATAGGTTTCAATATGATCCGGATCGGGGGCCAGGTCAGAAAAGATCTGATTCAGCTTTTCATGGTTCTCGTCATTGAGAGGCCAGTAATAGGTTTCCGCTTTTTCAAGCAGTCGAAGGCGGTAGTCGGTACCTCCATCTACATTGACGACGAGCGTGTGTTTTTTGATCAGTTCAATGGCAGGAAGGAATCGAGCTCTTTGCAGGCCATCTTTATAGAGAAGGTCTGGATCCACATTGGATGTAGCAACCAGTGTAACGCCACGGTGGAATAACTGTTCCATTAAACCGCCGAGAATCATGGCATCTGTGATATCAGAAACAAAGAATTCATCAAAACAGATGATCCTTGCCTCTTTGGCAAGGCGGTCCGCAACAATGGATAGCGGGTTTTTCTGCCCTTCCAGTGTCTTCAGCTCTTCATGCACCCGTCGCATAAAGTGATGAAAGTGCATGCGAAGTTTGTCCTGAAAGGGCAGGCAATTATAAAAGGTATCCATCAGCCAGGTTTTACCCCGGCCGACTCCCCCCCAGAAGTAGAGGCCGCGTAATGGCTCCATGGGTTTGCCCAAAGCGCCTTTAATCGCCTTAAGGAATGACTTTCTGGGTGGTTGGACCAACTCTTCAAACAGGCTTTGCAAGTGCTTTACTGCTTCGGCCTGAGCCGGATCCTTGCTAAAGCCATTTTGGGTTATATTCCTGTGATAACAAGCTTGCGGGGTCATAATAAAATACTGATGAATAAAGGCTCGCTGCTTATTGTTTTCATATTTGCTAAAGGTGTCATAACTATGCGTTGAACTTTAAAGGCATTGGTACTTGTGGCCTTTAGGTTATTCCTGCGTTCTTGCGCCTGACCACGAACACTCGGGTTTGAGCTGAGCCAGCAACCTTATGTCAACAGAGCCTGGGTAGCAAGGTTTGCATTCAAGAAACAGAATCTACAGCCATTAGTGTGTGAATGATTGGCTGGCAATGTGACCGATTTCAAAGGGGTTGGGCTGTTGCAATGGATTCCGGGAAGCACTTTATTTTTTTCATCAGACCCTGATGAAAAGAGCTATACAAAGTTATCGGGCTTGCTGGTTTTCAGGTGTTTAATGAGTAGCTTCAGTCTGGCGCTTCAGAGTCTGGTCGATGCGGGAATAACGAAAGGTTCTGAGATGGGCGTGCCTGGGGATGAAATGCCCAGGTGGGTATGGCGTTATCTGGGTATTAATCTGTCGATGTCTCCTGTCATGGCAGAAGATCTGTTACTAAAGGTAAGCAGGAAAGCATATTATCGAGAGGTGTTATACCGAAGTCTTGATTCCCGGGAGTTTTGCAAATATTCGGCCCCCTTCGCTATTGTTGCCATTGTTTTGTCTCCCGGCCAGAGTACGATTACCCATGATCACGAAGTCGAAGGTTAAAGGTTTTTCAACCGGAAGCGTATTTTGTGCCGGAAAAGAACAATACGCACCGCTTGCAGGAAGCTTCTGATCAGAGTCCTGCAATTGCGCTGAATTTATATGTAGATGCCCATGGTAGAAGCATCAGGCACTGTTTCCCCAATCTTCTGGGTATTGAAAGTAAATCAGGGGCTGAGTGGTGGACAGAGTAAGTGGATTCTGCTCGAATCTGACTTGTGCCTTTATGGACTAGGCCAACTTCAATGGAATCTATACAATAGGCGCTTAAGGACATGGCGTTGTGATTTAATGACAAGGGCGCGGGCCCCACTGAGTGAGGCGATACTGTGGAAAACATGAACGTACTTTGGTTTGTCGGTAGTCTGGCGTTTCTGGCGGGGATTCTGTGTGGTGCACTTGTTTACCATCTTTTGTCAGGATCGAAATCCCGGAGCGGCAAGCTGGAAAGTCAGCTGGATGAGTTACAGCAGGAATTCAAGGAGTATCAGGAACGTGTGGGAGATCACTTCACCACATCAGCGCACCTGGTTAACAAACTCACCGATACTTACCGGGATGTCCATGAGCATCTTGCCAATGGTGCAGAAGGTCTCTGTAAGGATGAAGAAGTTCGTAATCGGCTTGGAGATTCCCTGCTGAGCAGTAATGCACTGTTATCCGGTAAGGTTCACAAACGTCGGAATGAACGTACGCCTCCGCTTGAGCAACCAAAGGATTATGCACCTAAATCCAGTCCGGATGAGCAGGGGGCCCTGGCAGAAGAGTATGGTTATAGCGGTGAGCCTGCGAAAGAGGCGAGCGGGGATAAGTAGCCTGGCTTGTTGGCTTCTTCTTTTTTGAAGAAGCCAGCGATATTGATTTTATTATGCTTCCAAAGCGTCCAGATATTTCTCCGCATCCAATGCAGCCATACAGCCCGTTCCGGCGGATGTAATAGCTTGTCGATAAACGTGATCCATTACATCGCCTGCAGCGAATACACCTTCTTTTGAAGTCAGAGTGGCGTTACCTTCAAGCCCACTGTGAACCTTGATATAACCATCTTTCATTTCCAGCTGACCTTCGAAAATACCGGTGTTGGGGGTATGGCCAATGGCAATGAAGCAGCCCATTGCCGATACTTCTTCAGATTCACCGTTGAGTACATTTTTAACACGGACGCCGGTAACCCCCATATCATCACCCAGAACCTCATCCAAAACGGAATCAAGGATTAATTTAATATTCCCATTCTGTACGCGATCCATCATTTTATCCTGAAGGATTTTTTCTGAACGGAATTCCTGACGACGGTGAATCACGGTAACGGTTTTAGCAATATTGGAAAGATAAAGCGCTTCTTCAACAGCGGTATTGCCTCCGCCAACGACGACGACGTCTTGATTTTTGTAAAAGAAACCGTCACAAGTGGCACAGGCGGAAACACCCTTCCCTTTAAAAGCTTCTTCGCTGTCCAGCCCCAGGTAGCGTGCGCTGGCTCCGGTAGCGATAATCAGGGCGTCACAGGTATAAGTGTGGCTGCCTTTCAGGGTGTATGGCTTTTTACTGAAATCTACCTCTTCTATGTGGTCAAAAATAATTTCAGTGCCGAAGCGCTTGGCGTGGGCTTCCATATCCATCATGAGAGCTGGTCCCTGAAGTCCTTCCTGTCCACCAGGCCAGTTATCCACGTCGGTAGTGGTGGTCAGCTGGCCACCTTGCTGCATACCGGTAATCATGACCGGGTTGAGGTTGGCTCTTGCTGCATAGACAGCGGCGGTGTAACCAGCTGGCCCGGAACCAAGAATCAGCAGGCGGGAGTGTCTGATTGTGCTCATTATGTACTCCATTGGGGAAGGGGTAATGATTAAATGGGCATATAATAGCTATTGCCTTTCTGCCATGGCAATTGGCAAAAATGATAGATTGCATTGCCTGACGCTATTGAAAGCAGAAGAAAGTAAGAGAAATGGCTTTAGCTGTTGTAATATTCCAGCTTCTGGCAAGCATTAAAAATAGAGTGATGACACATAACAACCCTTTATCCGGCCCCGGTTACTTTATTCAGGGCCTGAAAATGATCGTGCTGCCACAGTTGAGATGGTTTGTTTTGATTCCACTGGTTATCAATATCCTGGTGTTTGGTGGGATTATTTACTGGGCATCGGACCACTTCTCTTTGTGGATGTCACAACTCACCGGTTGGATGCCCGAGTGGTTGGCGTTTCTGGAATACCTGTTGTGGCCTCTGTTTTTTCTGGCACTGGCAGCGGTCATGTTTTTTACCTTTACCATTATTGGGAATTTTATTGCGGCTCCTTTTAATGCACTTCTGGCAGAAAAAGTGCAGCGTATGGAGGGGGCTGATTTGCCAGACCTACAATTGTCTGACTGGCTGGTCATTGTCCCGAGAAGTATTGGTCGAGAGTTGCGCAAACTGCTCTATTACCTGCCACGTGCGATAGTGCTGTTACTATTGTCCTTTGTCCCTGTACTGGGTTTTGTGCTGTGGTTTTTATTCAATGGCTGGATGATGGCTATCCAATATTGCGATTATGCCGCGGATAACCGAGGCGTTTCTTTTTCCGATATGCTATCCAGACTGAAGCCTCAAATATCAAAGTCCTGGCCGTTTGGGACGATTGTAAATCTGGCTATGTTAATACCATTGGTTAATTTGTTGATTATTCCGGCTGCAGTCGTTGGTGCTTCCCTGTTATGGGAGCGTGAAATGGAACAAAGGCAAATAAAGGAGCGGATTGAATGAGTTGTCTTTTCTGTAAAATTGCTTCAGGAGATATTCCTGCGGATAAGGTGTTTGAAGATGATGAAGTGGTGGCATTCAGGGATATTAATCCTGCGGCCCCAACCCATATTCTGGTCATCCCGAAAAAGCATATTGCAACCATGAACGATGCAATGGCAGAAGATCAGTCACTGCTTGGCAAAATGATGCTGGTGGCAAAAGATATCGCTGCTCAGGAAGGGGTTGATGACGATGGGTTTCGCTTTGCCCTGAATACCAACAGCCATGGTGGGCAGTCGGTGTATCACATACACCTTCATCTGCTGGCTGGCCGTCAAATGCAGTGGCCTCCAGGTTGATCTAAACCACAACGTTCACGAAGCACGTAGAGCGTATCGCTCTTTGTGTGCTTCGTGGTTAAAGCAGTCTACTCAGTCTGAATAATCTCGTAGCTGTGCGTGATTTCTACGCCACCTTTACCGAGCATATAGGCTACAGAAACAGTATTTTTCAGCGGATAAATTGACGGCACGCTGTACCTGAGACTCTTTGATATTGCTGCCTTTGACGACAAAGTTCAGATGTGTTTTGGTAAACACTGCAGGAATGGCATCAGCACGTTCTGACTCTATATCTACATGACAACTGGTGACATTCTGTCGTGCTTTTTCCAGAATATTGACTACATCGACAGAGGAGCAGCCACCTAAGCCCATTAGAACCATCTCCATGGGGCTTGGAGCGTTCTTCTGGTTTTTGTCTGCATCCATAACCACTGAGTTGCCACTGGCAGTCAGTCCTAGAAAACGCTGGCTATCGACCCACTTTACTTGTGCCCGCATTCGACATTCCTGTTCTGGTAATTGAGGCTGTTTCTCTTTTTCGAGCCATTCTAAAGCCTTTAAATGAAAACAACCATTACCCAGAGGAAAACGAGTGATTTAGCTAATGGCTCTGCCTTTTCAGTGAATAAATCCGAGCTTAAAGGTTAGGAGAGATTAATGTTTTTTCCATGAATAGGAGGGAATCACTTTCTATTTTGCGTTTTTTTTCAGTGAATTGTGCCAAGACAGTCAAGAAAAGAGACATTCACAATTAACGAAAGAATAGTTTACGGTATGATGCTATGCAAACATGGTAGTTGTGGTAAGGAGATGTTGACAAAGAATTTGCCCGTCAAACCAGGCCCCGGAATGGAACATTTTTTGTCCATGTGCTTCCGAAAAAACTACCCGGCCAGAAGCACGATACTCTGTGCAGGTGATACTTCCGAGACGCTTTATTATATCGTCAAGGGGGCCGTTACTGTTGTTATAGAAGACGACGAAGGTCGAGAGATGATCGTCGCTTATCTTAACCAGGGTGATTTCTTTGGTGAAATGGGTTTGTTTGATGAGGAGCATTCTGAGCGAAGCGCTTGGGTTAAGGTAAAGACCCCCTGTGAAGTGGCAGAAATCAGCTACCAGCAATTCCGGGGGGTGATTCAGAAAGAACCTGATATTTTGATGATGTTATCAGGTCAGATGGCTGCTCGTTTGAAGGATACCACCCGAAAGATGGGGGATCTGGCGTTTCTCGATGTAACTGGCCGGGTTGCTAGAACATTGCTGGATCTGTGCCGTCAACCAGATGCTATGACCCATCCGGATGGTATGCAGATCAAGATAACCCGTCAGGAAATTGGCCGTATTGTTGGTTGCTCCCGGGAGATGGTTGGCAGGGTTTTGAAAAGTCTTGAAGCTCAGGGGTTGGTTTCTGTTAAAGGGAAAACCATGGTTGTGTTTGGTACCCGATAGACTGTGGGGGGCGCTTTATCATAGCTAGTTCTCGTCCAAAAACCCAACCAATTGAAAACTGGAGATTTTATCCTGAAAAATTAAGTGGAGCCCTACTGCCATTTGGCGACTAAACTTCCCAAGGCCAATAAACATCAGGGAAAGCCAAACAGAGAGGGCTCCAAATGCGTAAAAAACGCAACCCGCAGTGTAGTATGGAACTTCATTACGTACCTCATGAAATCTGCTCTCAGCTTTCCGGCATCTCTCAATGGCTTGATACCCATCCACAGTTCAATGACTGGATTTATGAGGACTTAAGTTCTGGTGATAAACAGAACACTGGCCGAAACGGACTATCAGCAGAATCCGTTCTTCGTGCGGCACTCCTGAAAAAGTATTTGGATTGTGATTATGACTACTTGTCGTTTGTTTTGATGGACTCCATGCTCTTTCGAGACTTCTGTCGTCTCGAACCAAACCAGCGGCCAAGTCGCTCCAGTCTGCATGGGCTCATCAGCCTCCTCACTGCATCTACATGGGAACGGATTAACAACTGTCAGCTTATGACCGCTAAAGATCAGGGTATTGAGAAGGGGCGCACTGTGGCCATTGACAGCACAGTCACCGAATCGGATATCAAACCACCTTGCGACAGTGATCTTTTAGCCAGTTCTGTTAAAGAAATTTGTCGGCTGCTTAAACGGGGACAAACACTGACAGCGACACCGCTTTATGAATATACCCATCACAACCGGGCCGTAAAAGATGCGGCCAGAAAATGCATATACGCTCGTAAAGAAGAGCGGGATCAGCATTATAAAAAACTGCTGCAGTTGACCCGAAAATCCCGGAAGGTGCTTATCGAAGCCACTTTCAAGATTGCGAACGCCCGTCAGCAGGGGCAGTGTCTCTTGGCAGATGATGCCGAAAAGTGGCAGGCTGATGTGGATCACCTGTTACCCTTGGTGGATGCAATAGTCTCTCAGACAGAGCGAAGGGTCTTGAAGGGTGAAAAGGTGCCAGCCCAAGAGAAAGTGGTTAGCCTGTATGAACCCCATACGGATATCATCGTAAAAGACAGGCGGCAAGTGCAGTACGGCCATAAACTGAACCTGGTTCAGGGAAAAAGTCGATTGATCCTGGATCTGGTTATCGAGGAAGGTAATCCAGCGGATTCTGACCGATTCCTTCCGATGATGGAAAGACAAAAAGAACTTTATGGGCGTGTACCCCGCCAGACAAGCAGTGACGGCGGATACGCGTGTCGCGAAAATTTGGAAAAAGCCAAAGCCATGGGAATCAGCGATGTGGCTTTTAATAAAAAGCGTGGACTTGAAGTCGAAGAGATGACTAAAAGTCAGTATGTGTATAAAACACTCTTTCGCTTCCGGGCAGGTATTGAAGCAGGAATTTCGTGGCTAAAAAGATGTTTTGGACTATCACGCTGCCACTGCAAGGGCTCTGAACGCTTTGATTCTCATTGCTGGTTATCGGTTGTCTGTTACAACCTGGTGATTCTGGCCAGGCACCCGGCGCCATCCTGACAGCCACCTCCGCGCCAAATGAAAGCATCTTCTCAGCATAGTGGAAGAGTGTTTGCTGCCTGATTTTTGAGTTTTCCTAAAATATTTGTCCCACATTAGAGAGAAAAGGGGAGGATTCTCTTGGCACTCTGGAATTTCAGGAGTTATTAGAGCGTACGTACAGTCAAATTATGATTGCCCGATGCGTTTTTGGACGAGAACTAGCTATCAGCTCTATTGAGTGTATTTGGAATCTATACTGAGTCTTAATAAATATACTCAGAGGTTACGTAACATGGTTAATAGCGGCATCAGGTTCATGGCTCTACCCATCATACTTTCCGCTTTAGTGTCTGGGTGCTCGGATAATACGAATCATGTGAATAATACGAGCAAGAACGAGGAAGTGCTGGAGGTTGTGATGTTTCAGGTGAGTCCTGCCGGAAATGGGCCTGCAGTGGGTAAGGTGGTGATTCATTACGCTGACGATGATGATGTCGCTCAGGGGGTCAGGTTTCAGCCAGCGCTTCATGACTTACCTCCGGGAACACATGGCTTTCATGTCCATGAAAACCCTTCCTGTGAGCCTGGAGAGAAAGATGGTCAGAAAGTTGCGGCACTGGCCGCAGGTAGCCATTATGACCCCGAAAAGACCGGTCATCATGAAGGGCCTCAGGGGCATGGACACCTAGGGGATTTGCCTGCACTGATCGTTGATGATTACGGGAATGCCGTTACTCAGGTTGAGGCTCCACGATTGTCTTTGTCGGAGCTGAGGGGGCATTCTCTGGTTATTCACGCCGGCTCAGACAACTATTCTGATAATCCCCCTCTTGGTGGCGGTGGCGCCAGAATAGCGTGTGGTATTATTCAGTAATTGAACGTGATTGAAGGCTTGGGAAGAGTAGCCGACCTTTCGGGTCGGCCAGTATTATAAATAAGCACCAAATAAACCGTTCAGGGCTTGGCCAGGATCTTCCTGTCGCATGAAAGCCTCGCCTACCAGAAAGCTTTTCACATTGTGCTTGATCATGGATTCCACATCATTTTTAGTATGAATGCCACTTTCCGTTACCACCAGTCGACCATTGGGAATTGAGTCCAGCAGTTCAAAGGTATTTTCCAGACTGACTTCAAAGGTATGCAGGTTACGATTGTTGATACCAAGAATGGCTCCCGGAAGTGGCAGGGCTCTCCCCAGTTCATCCGCACCATGTACTTCAACCAGAACATCCATTCCCAGTGATTGTGCCAGCGCATTAAACTCATTGAGCTGTTGGTCCGAGAGGGCTGATACGATCAACAGGATGCAGTCAGCACCCATCATTCGGGCTTCGTATATCTGATAGGTGTCAACCATAAAATCCTTTCTCAGCACCGGTAATGAGCAGGCCTCCCTGGCGGCCTGTAAATACGCTTCGCTTCCCTGGAAAAAATCATGATCGGTTAGCACGGACAGGCAGCAGGCTCCTGAACGCTCATAGCTTCGGGCAATGTCAGCAGGCTCGAAGTGTTCGCGGATGACCCCTTTACTGGGGGATGCTTTTTTGATTTCTGCAATGACTGCGGCTTGTTGTTTCTCAATTCTTGATAAAAGGCTGTTAGCAAACCCTCGTGTCGGTGAGTTGCTTTCAGCAAGTCTAATGACCTCATGCAATGGCTTTGCAAGGCTGCGCTCTGAAACTTCTTCGTGCTTTCGCGTGATGATCTTATTCAAGATGGTTGGTAAAGGCATGAATCTATCCTCAATGAGCGTCAGCTGAATAAACACGGGTAAAACTGGCGAGTTCGTTCATTTTTTCCAGGGTCAGGCCGCTTCCGATGGCGTCCTGAGCCATCAGGATACCCTCTTCCAGACTGCTGGCGATGCCCGAGAGATAGATAGCCGTGCCAGCATTAAGGGCGATCATATTGGCTGCTTTTTCTGCATACTTTCCCTGTTGTTTACCCAGTGCATCCTTGATGAGGGCCAGTGATTCAGTACTGTCTTTAACATCCAGCCCTATCAGGCTTTGAGAGTTTATATTGAAGTCTTCTGGCTTCAGGGTGTATTCGTAGACTTTTCCAGCCTTCAGTTCAGCAACGTGAGTTTCACTGGCAATACTGATTTCATCCAGCCCATCGGTTGAATGCACTACCATTACGTGCTCATTGCCGAGTTCGCGAAGTACTTCTGCCATTGGTCTGCAGAGTTCTTTGGTAAATACACCAATCAACAGGTTTTTCACATTGGCAGGGTTGGACATGGGGCCAAGAATATTGAAAAGCGTTCGAATGCCCAGCTCGCGGCGTACACCGACAACATTCTTCATGGCCGAGTGGTGGGCTGGTGCAAACATAAACCCAACCCCGACTTCCTCTATGCAGCGTGCTACCTGTTCAGGATTGATATCCAGGTTAACCCCGGCATGCTCCAGAAGATCTGCACTGCCGCTTGAGCTGGAAACCCCCCGGTTTCCATGCTTTGCGACTTTGGCCCCGGCAGCAGCACAAACAAATGCAGACGCTGTGGATACGTTGAACAGGTGGGCGCCATCGCCTCCCGTACCAACAATATCGACCAGATGATCAGCACTGACCTGAACCTGAGTTGCCAGTTGTCGCATAACCATCGCAGCACCGGTTATCTCTTCGATGCTTTCACTTTTCATCCGCATGCCAACCAGAAAGGCAGCAATCTGGCTGTCACTGCACTGGCCCGTCATGATCTGCTGCATGACCTCGACCATTTCATCCCGGCTCAGGTCAAGGTGTTGTACTATCCGGCTGATGGCTGCTTTTATATGCATTGTTTCACTCCCTGGCGTCTTTATATCTGGATTGTTTATGCGGACTGTTTGAGGAAATTGGCCAGAAGGTCGTGACCTTGTTCGGTCATAATGGACTCTGGATGAAACTGGACTCCCTCAACGGGGAGCTCTTTATGGCGAACACCCATAATTTCATCATTGCTGCCATCCTTGAGCTGAGTCCATGCCGTGACTTCAAGGCAGTCCGGCAGACTTTCTTTTTCAATAACAAGGGAGTGATAACGGGTTGTGGTTACCGGGTTGGTCAAACGGTTGAATACCCCAAAGTCACGGTGGTAAACCGGAGAAACTTTACCGTGCATGACCTGTCGAGCTCGAACGATCTTGCCACCATATACCTGACCAATACTTTGATGACCAAGGCAAACGCCAAGAATCGGAACTTTACCCTGAAAATGTCGTATGACATCCATTGATATGCCTGCTTCATTAGGGGTGCATGGACCCGGGGAGATGACGATATGAGCAGGGTTGAGTTTCTCAATGTCCGCAATGGTAATGCTGTCGTTCCTATGGACTTCGACGTTTGCGCCCAGTTCTCCGAAGTATTGAACCAGATTAAAGGTGAATGAGTCGTAGTTATCGATCATTAACAGCATCAGTGTTTCATCCCTTTATTGTGAAAATGCCGCTATTTCAGGCACTTTGTAATGTTCACTGTGAATGGCATTTTCCGCTCAGGGCTGTGAGGAGCGCTTATTTAATTTTTGAACATCATTCGATGATGATTGGCCGCCACCCATAAATCCGGTTTGAGCCATGGCCACGGCACGAAATATGGCACGTCCTTTATTCATGGTTTCCTTCCATTCCAGGTCAGGGCTGGAGTCAGCAACAATACCTGCACCGGCTTGTATATGAAGCTGACGATCCTTGATGACCGCTGTCCTGATAGCAATAGCGGTGTCCATATTGCCATTCCATGCCAGGTAGCCGACAGCCCCGCCATAGACACCCCGTTTAACGGGCTCCATTTCGTCGATGATTTCCATGGCTCGTACTTTTGGGGCGCCACTTAATGTCCCGGCGGGTAGCGTAGCTTTTAGTACATCAAGTGCATCCAGTCCACTTTTTAGCTCACCGGTTACGTTGGAAACGATATGCATAACATGGGAGTATCGTTCGATCACCATTTTATCGGTAAGTTTTACGGATCCCGTTTTTGCTACACGACCGACGTCGTTTCTTCCAAGGTCAATCAGCATAAGATGCTCTGCGAGCTCTTTGGGGTCATTAAGCAGCTCCTGTTCCAGGGCCTTATCTTTCTCTTCCGTATCTCCGCGCTTCCGGGTTCCTGCGATGGGGCGCACGGTAACCTCGCCATCTTCCAGTCGGGCCAGAATTTCAGGAGAAGAGCCGACGACATGGAAGTCTCCCAGGTCCATATAATACATATAGGGAGAAGGGTTGGTGCTACGCAGGGCCCGGTAAAGATTCAGAGGAGAACTGTCAAAGGGGATGGACATTCTCTGGGAGAGCACGACCTGCATGGCATCGCCAGCCAGAATGTAATCGCGAATAGCCCCCACGGAAGCTTTGAAGGATTCCTCACCAAACCCGGACTGGAAGTCATCTTCAGTGGCCGGGTTTAAAGAGGCTTGAACGGGTGGCTGAATATTGCTGGTTTGCAGCTGGCGTACAAGATTGTCCAGGCGGAATTGTGCTGTTTCCAGTGCGGCGGTTTCATCAGGATTGGCGTGGGTGATCAGTATCAGTTTGCCACTGAGGTTATCGAATACGACCAGTTCATCAGACACCATTAAGAGAATGTCTGGTGTGAATAGTTCATCCTGTGGGGCGTTTTTTTTGAGCTTTGGTTCAATATAGCGGATGGTATCGTAGCCAAAATAACCCACCAGACCACCGGTAAACCTGGGAAGCTCGGCCAATTCCGGAACCTGGTAGCGCTGCTGGAATGCTTTGATAAATTCCAGGGGATCGACCGCGGTGTGCTCTTCCACTATCTGGCCGTCGGTTTCGATCTGAATATGATCACCGTTTACCCTGAGCAGGGTACGGCAGGGCAGGCCAATCATGGAGTAGCGTCCCCATTTCTCTCCTCCTTCTACTGACTCAAGCAGGTAGGAGTAACGGCCATTGGCGAGCTTAAGGTAGGTGGTTAGTGGTGTATCCAGGTCTGCCAGAATCTCACGCACTACCGGAATACGGTTGTATCCTTCGCTGGCCAGACGCGCAAATGTTTCAGGCGTCATAACGGGTCTCTCGAATAAAGTAATGGAAATTTATTGATTTGAATTATTTATGGTGGCAACAACCATGTTGCGGCTGGGCTGAAATAGTTGTCAGGCCCAAGGCCAACTTAGCCAGCGCCAGGAAACAGAAAGGAGGGAAGGTGAAGATAAGGGCGTATCAGGACAGCAGTTACGGTTGCTGTTCCTCAATTGGAAGGTATGTTGGTGATAACAGTGTTTCACTGCAGACTCCGGATGCCTGGTTACCCGCGAATCAGGTAACAGGCCGAGCTAATCAATATTGCTTGTTCTCTTGTAGTCCAAAGGTTATATGACCACTCGTTGTATTGCAAATATCCCGGTGTATCAGCAGGTGAGCAGGCGCTGTTAGCTGCTGATAACTTGGGTGTCTCCCATAGGTTATTTTGTAATCCAGTATTAATCGGGTGGTGCGGGGAATGGTTGTGCCAGAGCCTCTGGATACCCGCGATATTTGGCGATGGCTTTGGCTTTCTCAATAATCATGGTGTTATCAAGCATATTGGTTAAGGGGAGCGAGGGTTTCTGCCATCCTTCCGGCAGTTCTATCCATTCTTGTTTTTTACAATGCTCAATTATCTGTTGAGCGGCATACAATGCCGATGAAGCCTTAACAATTTCCAGGCGGGCATAACGAAGTCCGTCAAAGGAGACATCTGCGGTACGAAGAGCCGGATCATCTCCCGGGATCTGTTGTGCACCACACAGGGGGTTCCCACCCACTTCTGCGTTGTTGAATTCTGGTACCCACTGACTGAAGTGAGTAATCGCGCGTTCGGTGCGTGAGCAGGTATCTGCCCATTGCCAGCCATGCTTAATATTATCCAGAAATGTGTCAGGTAAACATGGCTGGGCATTGTGGTGATCACTTACCACCAGGCCGCCCTCAAACAAAGTAATGTCTTTGGTCATTCCGTGTAGTTGAATAAACCCCTGGGGATACGGGGTAAATTGCGCCATTCCATTAGGCGTTCCCCGCTCCCCATGGACGATGACTTCCGGCCACACACCCTGTTGTGATGGCCAGTGCGCTATATAGGCTGCTTTGTATTCTACCCAGCGTCTACGTGTCCGGTTAGCTATGTTATCCAGTGTGCCGGTTTGGAATCCGCAGGCATTGATGAGAAAATCCACCTGATACTGGCATCGTTGGCCATGCTTGTCGTGGCTTTCTATGGTCCAGCCGTTAGAAGACTCCGCTAACTTAACAACCCGGTGATTCAGGTGAATATGAGTATTCGGCGAAGCTTCCAGCCCCATTGAAGCGGTCGCCGCTAGCCGGAATATACTCAAACCAAATTCCTGTACCAGGAATAAGGGGAATTTTATCTGCTCATGGTTTATAAACCGGGCAACGGGGACGACCCAGTCATCAGCGGTAGCTGGCTGCTGCGGTAAAGGACGGTTTGCCAGTTGCAAAATGTCTTCTTTATGGTAAATCTTGAAATAATCGTCTGGTTTGCCCAGTAATTCATTTTCAGGATTACTCATTACCATCTCATGATAATGCTGCCTCAGCGCCTTCAAACGGGCTAATATCACCTCCGGCTTCTCAGGGTCGGTTGCAGGAATGGCAATTACTGTTGGGCGATAATTCACCGTGTCAGGAAAAGCATGAATGGTGGCAATGGATTGCTCTAAAAGGGCGATGCATTGTGATTTGGATATCTCGCGATATAAATTGCCACCAGCATGCAGGTGGCAGATAGGCGGGCCACTGACAAGACTGTCTTTAGCTTCAAATAAATGGGTTGTTATGCCAAGCCCAGCCATTTTTAAAGCGGCTGTGGCACCAGCCACTCCTCCGCCGACAATGCCCACCTTGAATGGCAGGCGTTCTTCATATTTCATTATTTCAAAGTTTAGGGTGCGTGGCTGTTAATCGATTTAAAAATTTGCTGTTCATCGTCAAGCGTCGCGCTGCTCTTCTCACAAATTTGAATTCTTATCTTCAATTTTTAGCCATCCTCGCTGCGGGGTGGCTTGACGACGCTATTCCCGGTCAGCCTCTCGGGTGCGCTGATTCTTGATAGCGTCAGTCACCGGTTGAGTGACTGACGTTGGTTGCACATTAAAATAGAGTATCTCTGAACTAAGAGATTAGAGAAGTTCAGTTAAAGAAGATACAACCAGGTCTGGGTTGGCTTCTTCTATTGGGAGCCCGTGGTTGTATCCGTAGGGCAGGCCAATCACTTTAACTCCCGCTGCTTTTGCGGCACGAATATCATTGATGGAGTCCCCGATCATAAGGGTATGATGTGTCGGGGCGCCAAGTGACTTCATGGCATGAAGCAGGGGCATTGGGTGTGGCTTCATTTCTGACAGACTGTCCCCGCCTGACACCCAGTCAAAATAGTGATCAATATCCATCAGTTTTAGCAGGTGATGGGTAAACTGTTCACTTTTATTGGTAATGACGGCTTGCTTTATGCCGCGCTTCTTCATTGCCTGAAGAAATTTTACAACTCCCGGATAGAGATAGCTGTGCAGGCCAAGTTCTTCATCATAATGGAAGCAGAAGCGCTCATAAGCCTCTGCAAACAGAGGCTGATCCACTTTTCCTTGCTGGTCTCCGCTTATATCGTCAGCGAGTGCACGCTTAACAAGAGCAGGAATCCCATTGCCAACCCATAATCGGGTTTTAGACTCACCAGCAACCGGCATGTCTAAATCAGTAAGCATTTTGTCCAGCGCAGCCGCAAGGTCAGGCACGCTCTCGACCAGGGTACCGTCCAGGTCGTACATAACCAGTGACAGGTCGTTCAGAAACGGGTGGCCGTTAGAGGATGTTGGGCTCATGATTTATAGTGCCACTACTTCAGCGAGTTCAGAGCGCATTTGAGTAACTACCTGCTGGTAATTTTCGGCACCAAAAATGGCAGAGCCAGCGACAAACGTATCGGCGCCTGCCTCAGCGATCTGGCGAATATTATTAGCAGTAACACCGCCATCAACCTGGAGGCGGATGTTCAGGCCGCTCTCATCGATTATTTTCCGTACGCGGCGTAACTTTTTCAGGGTTGAGGGAATGAACTTTTGTCCACCAAATCCAGGATTGACCGACATTAAAAGAACCATGTCCAGCTTATCAATGACATACTCCAAGACATCTGGAGAGGTGGCAGGATTCAGTACCAGTCCAGCCTGACAGCCGCCTTCACGAATCAATTGAAGGCTTCTGTCAATATGTTCAGATGCTTCCGGGTGGAACGTAATCATACTCGCACCAGCCTCAATAAAGTCACCGATCATGCGGTCCACTGGGCTGACCATCAGGTGCACGTCAATGGGAGCGGTAACACCAAATTTCCTCAGGGCTTTGCATACCATAGGGCCGAGGGTGAGGTTCGGGACATAATGGTTATCCATTACATCGAAATGAACCCAGTCGGTACCTGCGGCTAAAACATTTTCAACCTCTTCACCCAGGCGGGCAAAATCTGCGGAAAGGATACTCGGGGCAATAATGAAGTCGCGCATGGTGTTCCTGATCTGCCAGTGTATGATTTTGGTCGATTGTAACTGGTTGCTGGTGTTCTGTCAGGTGTGGTTGATGACATAAGTAAGATGGAAAATGGAGTTGTATTTGAGGTTTAAGCATCATCGTTTTTATATTGATAATTCAATATCTGTATTTCTGTGTTTTAAAAATCAAGCTTCTCTTAATGATGTTTTTTTGTTTTTTAGTAAATTAATTTTTGAGTGTTATGCGTGTCTATAATCGAGGATTGGATTCTTTTTTTTAATTGGTGTTTTTGTTTGATTGATGAATTAATTCTTTCTGTTTGATGAGGCGTGTAATGAAAATTAAAGCTGTATTTTTGTTTTTTTCAAGGATTTTGAAGTGGGGTAGGATATTTTCTTTGGGTGGATGTGTTGTGTTCTCGATCGCGGGTCAGGTACGTGCGAACTATCATAGTCTTTCTGATGAAGCTCAAACTCAAGTTTATGAAGGCTCTTTTGAATTGAGGGATATATATGGTGTTAAAGGGGATTTGAAATATACGGGGGGGTGTTTACTGGGCGATGCTGAGTCGTGTCGAATAAAAATTTCTGTCCCATCAAGGGCTGAGGAAATTGATGAAATGGAGGAGGTTGAGGATAAATTTTTTGGTTATGTTAATTATCTTTCTTATCTTAAAAGAACCGGGCAGTCATTATTTGTTAGCTTTGAAGAAGTCCTGACTGAATCTGCTTCTGAAGTGTCTGGTTACAGGGTGTTGTTTACAACGGAGAATAAAATTAAACGTTTTGTAAAAAGAATTGATTCAAGAGTGATGCCTACTCCTCTGAAGAAAAATCCTCTATTGCTTTTTTCCATTCTGGCAACGCACCAGTCAAGCCTCGATTTGATGTTTTCTCCCGAAAGAAGCCTTTATATTCTGAGTCTGGAATGGATGGATTTGAAATCGCTTCATGTCAATGGCGCAGGTCGGGGGGGGATCTATGGCTACCGTTATTATAATTTCCCCAAGGATAATGAGCTCTTTTTAGATATTGGAGGGCCTTTCAGTATCAATGGTGTGTCTGAAGGGGCCGGGTTTAATTTTGCTGATAATGATAAAACTCAGCCTCCTGTGAGAATGGTGACTGGATACCACAGCGATCAAAAGAACTGGTTTATCAATCGAATGTCTATAGCTATTACTTACGTTGCTCTTGCGGGTGGTTTCGGTGTGAGTTTCTGGAATAAAAGCATTGTTGGCTTTTTGGTGAGTTCTCTTTTGCTGGCTGTAGAGGCTCGCACGAGCGCTGCTTCCTTAGAACTTCAAACGCTGGCCAGAAGGATTCTGCCGGATGGACTCCAGTTTAACCCTGATTTTCAGGGGCGCCATATCTTAAAAGTCCTCAGGGCCTCCGGTGTGGAGTTGGATGCCGTCTATTGATGTGTCAGCTTTGAGGTAGTGAAGGCTTTTTAATTTTCATGTAAAACAATGATGTAGGAATATTTTGTACCAATCTTTAACGTAATTGGCCCTTTAGGCTTGGCGCAGAAGGTAAGAAAACAGAATTTTGAATGTTTAAAATACATCTGGTTTCAGAAGGGGTTTATTTCCTCTTGCCAAACGGTATAATACCGCTCCCGTTTCCCGATTGAGCGCCCAATGTTTTGAACAGGCCGGTATTGCTGATCTGGGGCTATTAGCCTGGCTCTTGCCCAGCAGGGAACGGCCGTGTAGGAACAGGTATTGCGTGAGCAATATCATAGAGGCGAATTTAATGAAAACTTATAGTGCAAAGCCAGAAACCGTAAAACGTGACTGGTTCGTCGTTGATGCCGAAGGCAAAACGCTGGGTCGTCTGGCAACAGAAATTGCTCTCCGTCTGCGCGGCAAGCATAAGCCAGAGTTCACTCCTCATGTGGATACTGGCGACTACATCGTTGTAGTAAACGCTGAAAAAGTGCGTGTTACTGGACGTAAGTCCACTGACAAGATGTACCACCGCCACACCGGTTACATTGGTGGGCTGAAGTCTGTGAGCTTTGACAAGCTGATTGGACAGAAGCCTGAGCTGGTAATCGAGTTGGCTGTTAAAGGGATGCTGCCCAAGAATGCTCTTGGTCGTGCCATGTACAGCAAGCTGAAGGTTTATGCCGGAAGCGTGCATCCACATGCTGCTCAGCAGCCTCAGCAACTGGAAATTTAATCAGGGGTGGTTATGTCTGTAACACAATACTACGGAACTGGACGTCGTAAGTCCTCAACCGCACGTGTTTTCCTGAGAACTGGTACTGGCAGTATTACTGTTAATGGCCGTGCTCTGGATGAATACTTCGGTCGTGAAACTGCACGAATGGTAGTTCGTCAGCCTCTGGAACTGACTGAGTTGACTGAAAAGTTCGACATCAAGATCACTGTATCTGGTGGCGGCGGTTCTGGTCAGGCCGGTGCTATCCGTCACGGTATCACCCGTGCGCTGATGCAGTACGATGAGACTCTGCGCTCTCCGCTGCGTAAGGCTGGTTATGTTACCCGTGACGCTCGTGAAGTTGAGCGTAAGAAAGTGGGTCTGCGTAAAGCTCGTAAGCGTCCACAGTTCTCCAAGCGCTGATATTGTATTCAGTCAACCTGTCGAGGCTCTCGACAGGTTGTCGGATTACTGGAAAAACTTCTCATGGTGCCTCTTTTTTTGGGGTGTTGTGGGAAGTTTTTTTTTGCCTGTTATTTTATTAGAGAAGAAATGCCCGGTTTTTCTTATGGGCATTTTTTTTATGCGCTAAAACCAGTATCATTACGCACTGCCGCTTATGTGGGTAGGTATAATGCGATGCGGCTTTATTATAGGGGGTTGATCCCGGCTGCTATGTTACCTTTGGGTGGTTGCAGTTGGTTCTGTCAAAGATTGTGTTGTGCCAGTGCCTAATAAAAGCCCTGTTTCAGAAGCAAATCTGTTATCATGTTTTGGTGTCTTTTGTTGGGTTTTGTGACAGAGAATATGTCCTGCCAATAATAAAGTTTGGGGGTCTTAAGCTGGAAGCTCGTTTATGTATCGACTTACAGTATTAGTGAACCCTGGCTGGGAGTCTTGTGTGACTCCAGTTATCACACCCATGAACAAAAAGAAGTCATTGGGCATTCAGCCCGGATGGGGAGAATAGGTTAATGAGTGACAACGGCGTAAACAAAGGCCGGCGCCGCTTTCTCGTGGCAGCGACTTCGGTGGTGGGGGCTGCCGGGGCTGTTGGGGTCGTCACGCCTTTTCTGAAGTCGTGGAATCCGAGTGCTAAAGCAAAGGCTGCTGGTGCTCCGGTCAAAGTCAATTTAAGCAAGCTGGAGCCAGGTCAACAGATCGTCTATGAATGGCGTGGTAAACCGGTATTTGTGGTGCGCCGTACACAGGCCATGCTCGATGAGTTGAAGTTGCAGGAAAACCGTTTGCGTGATCCGAACTCTGAAAACTCGGAGCAGCCGGAGTACGCAACGAATGAAGCCCGTTCAAGAAAGGAAGAGTTCCTTATTCTTGTTGGGTTATGTACACATCTCGGGTGTTCTCCCAAATATCTGCCTGAAGTCAAACCGATGGAATTTGATGTCAACTGGAAGGGTGGCTACTTCTGCCCCTGTCACGGCTCAAGGTTTGATTTGGCGGGTCGTGTTTATAAAGGAGTTCCTGCCCCAACCAATCTGGTCGTGCCTCCATACTCTTTTGAAAGCGATGATATCGTCATTATCGGTAAAGATGAGGAGAATGCGTGATGGGAAATAAGATAATGGATTGGGTAGATGCCCGACTTCCCGTCACTCAGGCGTGGGAGAAGCATCTCAGTAAATATTACGCACCCAGGAATTTTAATTTCTGGTATTTCTTTGGCTCTCTGGCGCTATTGGTTCTTGTTAACCAGCTGCTGACCGGAATCTGGTTGACCATGAGTTATGTACCCAGTGCTGAAGCTGCTTTTTCTTCTGTTGAGTACATCATGCGGGATGTGGAATATGGCTGGTTGATTCGCTATATGCACTCAACTGGAGCCTCCATGTTTTTTGTGGTTATTTATTTCCACATGTTCCGTGGTCTTCTCTATGGCTCTTACAAAGCGCCCAGGGAGCTGGTCTGGATCTTTGGTATGGCTATCTATCTGGCGTTGATGGGTGAGGCCTTTATGGGCTATCTGTTGCCATGGGGACAGATGTCTTACTGGGGAGCGCAGGTAATTATTTCCCTGTTTGGTGCTATTCCGGTTATTGGGCCAGACCTGCAGCAATGGATTCGTGGTGATTTTCTTATCTCTGGTATTACCCTGAACCGCTTCTTCGCGCTTCATGTTGTTGCATTGCCGATCGTCATTCTTGGCCTGGTTGTTCTCCATATTCTTGCATTGCATGAAGTCGGCTCTAATAACCCGGATGGTATTGAGATCAAAAAGAACAAAGGGCCTGATGGTGTGCCTCTTGACGGTATTGCCTTCCACCCGTACTACACAGTGAAGGATATTGTGGGTGTGGTGGTGTTCCTGTTTGTTTTCTGTGGGATTATCTTCTTCTTTCCGGAAATGGGTGGGTTTTTCCTTGAGCATGCCAACTTTGAGCCTGCCAATGGTCTGAAAACACCAGAGCATATTGCACCGGTTTGGTACTTTGGGGCCTTCTATTCCATCCTCCGGGCGATTACCTTTGATATTGGACCGATCGACTCTAAGTTGGGTGGTGTTATAGCGATGGGTGGTGCAATTGCCATTCTCTTCGTTCTGCCATGGCTGGATCGCAGTCCGGTTAAATCATGGCGCTATAAGGGCGTTATCAGCAGAACCAGTATCGTTATCTTTGCCTTTGTCTTTATCCTGTTGACCTGGCTTGGAACGCAACCGGCTACTGAGACTTATACGCTTATTGCCCAGATTTGTACGCTGATTTATTTTGCGTTCTTCCTGTTGATGCCTTTTTACACTCGGTGGGAGAAGACTAAACCTGTACCGGAGAGGGTGACCGGCTAATGAAAATAATAATACTGACCATTAAGTTGTTTCTGGTTTCGGTGCTGTTTTCATCGTTGGCGGCAGCAGCCGGTGGGGGATACCCTCTCGATGAGGCGAATGTGGATCCTTCTGACAAGGCTTCGTTGCAGCGGGGGGCGAAGTATTACCAGAACTTTTGTGCGGGCTGCCATGCGACCCAGTACCAGCGGTATGAGCGTGTAGCCGACGATCTGGGTATTCCCCATGACCTGATGATGGAAAACCTTGTGCTTGATAAGTCCGCCAGGATTGGCGACCTGATGCACAACAGCATGGACCCAAAAGAGGCCAAAGTCTGGTTTGGTGCAGCGCCTCCGGATCTGACGCTGGTTTCCCGTGTGAAAGGTGGTCCTGACTGGTTGTATACCTATCTGAGAACCTTTTATGAAGACCCGAGCCGTCCTTATGGGGTAAACAACAAGGTCTTTCCTGATGTTGGTATGCCTCATGTGCTCTTGGAGCTTCAGGGTGTTCAGATCGACAACTGTGGTGATGAGGATCCAACAGCACGTGATCCGCTTACGGGGGATAAAATCTGTGGCTTGACTATTGACCCTGATCGTAAGGGGAGTATGACTACCGCAGAGTATGACCAGATGGCTTATGATCTGACGAACTTCCTGGCTTACTCTGCAGAGCCTATGCAGGAGCAGCGGAAGCAGTTGGGTATTTATGTATTCCTGTTCCTTGCTGTATTCCTGGTATTTGCCTATCTGCTTAAGCGTGAATTCTGGAAAGATGTTCATTAATTAGCTTCGCCAGATACTTGTTTTTTTCTTTTAAAAAGCCCGGCAATTGCCGGGCTTTTTCAGTCTCTGCTTACAATAAGCCGACATTTCCCTTCCTTTATTGACATCTGTCAGCATGGATCCTCCAACGTTGCTCCAGAATTCCCTGATACAAAGGGCTGGGGGTATTCATGGTATGCGAATAAAAAAATGGCTTGGGTTTTTGAGGGAGCCATCCGGCACGCTTTCTGTTGGTTTTCTGGTTGTGGTAGGCCTGGTGGTGGGCCTGCTGTTGAAGACCGGGTTTGATACCTCTCTGGCGGTCACCAGTTCTGATGAGTTTTGTACCAGTATACCGTTGAGGATATTCGTAATACCTGCATAACGGCTTGAAAGCATCAGGCTGTGATGTGGCGAAAGCGACTCCGAAAGATATGCAGTCTCTATCCTGTGGCCAGTGCCATGTAGAGTATTACTTTGATGACCAAACTTCGGGCAGAAGATTTGATGGTGAAAGCGCACATTGAAGCAGGTCATGCAGTTGATGCTGGCTGTTGTTATAAGGGATTGCTAAGATTCCTGTTCTCTGTTTTCCCTCTGGTATTTTGAACGCTATGACTAAATCACTTCGTGATCAGCTGATGAAAGCTGGTTTGGCGACTAAACAACAGGCTTTGCAGGCAAAAACCACGAATAAAAAAAAGAAGCAGCAGGCAGCCAAGTCGGGAGAGATGACCGATCATGAAAAACGACGCATTGAGCTGGAGCGTGAAAGACAGGCTCAGGCAGAAAAAGATCGCGAGTTGAACCGAAAGCTTGAAGAGGAGCGTCAGCGCAAGGCTTCAGATGCACAGGTTCGACAATTAATTGAAGTGAATGCGCTGTCCAGAGATGGAGGGGAAGCTGAGTATAAGTTTGTCTATGAGAGCAAGATTAAGAAGGTTTATGTAACCAATGATCAACTGACTAAGCTGGAGCGGGGGCTTTTAGCACTGGCTGTGCTTGGTGAAGACTTTCTGGTAATTCCTGCTCCGGTGGCCAGTAAAATTGCTGAACGCAAGCCGGAAGCGATTGTTATGCAGAATGACAAATCCGGTGATCTGACCGAGGAAGAAGAAGACTGGTATGCTGACTATCAGATTCCAGACGATCTGATGTGGTAACGGGGGCTCACCCCCCGTTCAATATCAGGCTCTCAAAGTACTTTTCATTGAGAGCAGCTCGGCTGCTTAGTCGTTTTTTAATCGACAGTAGCCAGAGCTTCGATTTCCACTTTGACATCTTTTGGCAGACGAGCCACTTCTACCAGGCTACGAGCAGGAAAAGGTACCTTGAAATACTGCTTGTAGACTTCATTGATGTTACTGAACTCTTCCATATCACGGACAAATACGGTGACTTTCTTCACACGGTTCATGCCGCTGCCGGCAGCATCCAGTACTGCTTTCAGGTTTTTCAGGCACTGGTGAGCTTGCTCTTTGGTGTCTTCGGAGACTTCCCCGGTTTCCGGGTTGATGGGAAGTTGGCCGGAAGTTACCACCAGATTGCCAAAGCGCATGCCCTGAGAGTAAGGGCCAATGGCTGGAGGTGCATCAGGAGTTTCAATCACTTTTTCCATGAGGATTAAGCCAGTTTGTTTAGGGAAAGGGGCGCAATTTTAGAGATGCCGATTCTGTTTGTCATCGGGTTGAAGTCAATGTATGGATGTATTTTGGTACAAATACTTAATGGTGGCGTATTAAAGTTTGATCAGTTTCATATTAGAGGAGAGAGTATAGGCTGGCATCGTGTTGGTGGGTATATCCAGAGTATTGTTCTGGCTGTTGTGTTTGGGGTGGTTGAGGAATTAACCCACGGACAACGCATGAGGGCTGGTTTTTCCGGTTACAAGCCTTGAGCTGGGAATGAGGTCGTCATAGCCCAGCTATGAAGTGTGTGTGAAAGCTATTGGCTGTCATGGGGTGGGTTAATCCCGAGATTAATCGTCTGCAGCTGCTCATCAAAACGTGCTTTGACTTTTTCATTGCTCAAGGGGCCGAACCAGATTGCAAACTCAACCGGATTTGGATCATCCGCATCTGCGGCCTGAGCTGCCCTTATCGCGGTGACGTGTACCTGCTCTCTCAGGTTATCGATAGTTTTCTTCCGATCGGTTTCACTTAAGTGGTTAAGCTCGCTTTCTACAACAGTCAGAGGATTTAACAGGCCTGTCGAAGCGTTTGCTGATGAATCTTCTGAAACTGGGGTGGAGTCAGGTTTGGTGTCTTTTGCTTCAAAGGTTCCGGGAGGCTGTAAAATATAAATGGCCCCTACTTGAGGTTTATCCAGTTTTTCCATGTATTTCATTGGGCCGTCAACAAAGGCTACCTTCTTTTGGGCTCCCAACTCTTGAAAGGTTTTATAAACCTGTTGTTGCGGCTCGGTGCGACCCAAGAGCCCTGACTCAGGATAAAACCCATAGAGAGTAATATTGTTGTTGGATGGATTCAGTAGCGCCCTTACGGTACGCTGCCTTCCTGTAACCGTGTTAAGTCGAGCAGGATCGTTCAGCATGTCTTCAGTAACTGCTGTGGTGATTGTCTCGTTGTTTTCGGGGTCCGTGCATAGAGGGGTAACTGGTTTAGGAGTTACAAAAATAGCGGTGATCTTCCATTCACTGAGAGGCTTGTCTGCGGGTTGAAGCTGTGTACCTGATTGGTTGAGATCCATTAACGCTTCTTCGAACTTTTGCTGGAGGCCAACCACTGCAGGGCGGGCTTTAGAGTCCTCTGGGGGGTATTCTTTGAAAACCTCTTTTCGAATTTGAACGGTAGTTGCTTTGAAGTTTCCTTTCGAGTCGTCGTCCAGTTTGTCGTCTTGTTCAATTCTTTGTTCAATGGTATTAAACAGAGCCTCAGTAAAGCTCATGGCAGAAGATAATGAACCTGGATTCATAGGGGGAGTCCTGTCAGTTGTGCAGCCCAGTAACGTTACGGATGCCAGTATCACCAAAAACATTAATTGGGAGAATATTCTATCCATCCCGGTGCAGGCCGCTTTTTTATGAGTCAAGCAGTAAACGTAGCTCGGAATGTTCGTCTGTCCAGTTCTATATTGATGGTTACCGGCCTTCGGCATAGAGTGTTCAGGTGATCAGGCTTTTCAGGAGGAGGTTAACTAATCCACTCCGGTATTTCTTTTTATTCAGTAGCAGCCATAGTTGCCTTTTCATGGGCTCATTGGGGAAAGGGAGTTGTACCAGTTCGCCCTGTGCCAGCTCCTTGGCAATGCAGAGTTCTGAAAGGCAGCTGATACCAATGCCTGAACGCACCATGCTTTTGATCGCTTCGGTTTGATTAAGCTCCATCTTCAAGTGCCTTTGACGTAAATGCTGACCAATATGCAGCTCAAAAAGCATGCGGGTTCCTGAACCGGTTTCGCGAAGAACCCACTCCGCCTGCTCAAGATGTTCAATCATCATTGTTTTGCGTTTTGCCAATGGGTGGTCACTGGAACCAAAGAGAATAAGGTGATCCTCCCGCCAGGGAATGGTTTCTATTTCAGGGTGTTGGCAGGGGCCTTCAACGCAGGCCAGATCAATTTCCAGTGCTGCCAGTTTTTCAATGATGCTCGTGGTGTTGTGGATATCCAGTTCTACCGAAATCTCCGGGTTAATTCTTTCAAACCGGGCCAGTTCTTCTGGCAGCAGGTAGTTTCCAATGGTGGTGCTGGCACCAATAGTGAGTTTGCCACTGTGATGATCGTTATGGCTGAACAGGCGGGTGATTTCTTCACTGCGGTCCAATAGTTCACAGGCAAGAGGCAGTAGCTTCTTGCCTTCTGAGTTCAGAATCAGGCGGTTGCCAGTCCGGTCAAACAGTTGGCTGTTCAGGTGCTTTTCCAGTTCAGACAGGGCCATGCTGGTTGCCGGTTGGGACAGGTATAGCTGTCGCGCTGCCAGTTGAACCTGGCCGAGTGTGGCTATGGCTCTGAATACCTGCAGTTGTCTCAACGTTACATGCATGCGCCTGATACCCCAGTGCAATGGCTATCTTGTTGAATTTTATTAAGTATAAATAAAACTGAAACTATCTATCTATAAGTTTGATTTTTCTTATTGTCTGTTGGGTTATATCTTTATTCCAACTACTTTCAGGAGGTGAATACACGTGGCCGTTGTCAGTCAGTTAGAAGATGGCTTGCAGATGCGTAGAACAGGTTTGAGTGTCCGTCTCAGGAAGGTGCCAACTGCTCTTGGCGGTCTGGCGTTGGGTATTGCCAGTCTGGGGTCTGTCTGGGCGTTGGTTTTGCCGGATTCTGCCGAATTGTTAAAGTTAATCTCAGCGTTCGTAGCTGGTTTGTTGGTGCTGGGAATTTTGCTCAAATTTGTCAGTAATCCTGACTTGTTTCGGGAAGATCTTGCTCATCCTGTGTTGGGCAGTGTTATGCCGACCTGTGCTATGGCCAGTATGATCATTGCCCAGTCTCTGTTGTCGGTGGCTCCAGGGTTTGCCAAGGGGCTTTGGCTGGCGGCTGTGATCACCCATGTTTTTTTATTTCTTGGTTTTGTGGTTCACAGGTTTAATGACTTCCGCTTGCATCACATGGTTCCCAGTTGGTTTGTCCCGCCAGTGGGTATCATTGCAGCCGCCGTTTCCAGTGCTGGAATGGGGCATGAAAAGCTGGTGTTTGCGCTGTTTGTTTTCGGGCTTGCCTTTTATTTCATCAAGCTGCCTGTGATGTTGTATCGCCTGATTTTCAGGGAGTCGATTCCTGATGCGGCATTGCCTACTTTTGCGGTTATGGCCGCACCGGCGAGCCTTTCTCTGGCGGGATATCTGACGATAACCAGTCAGCCAGATTACATTCTGGTTGCAGTCCTGCTGCCATTGGCTATTTTTATGACAAGCTTGGTCTACATTGCGTTTATCCGCCTGCTGCGACTGCCATTTTCGCCTGGCTATGCTTCGTTCACTTTCCCAATGGTTATTGGCGCTACAGCGCTGGTAAAGCTGGCGGATATACTTAATCAACAGGGCTATCAAAAAGTTTGTGATGTTATTAACAATCTGGCCGGCTTCGAACTGCTGTTAGCGACGGTAATCGTTTTGTATGTTGCCATACGCTATCTCTGGTTTTACTTTTCACCTCGCCATTCCTGATGTTTGCCGAATCGTGGGCTGACCGATCGAAGTGGTCATGAGTGGATAGCAGTCATGGCCTCAGATACCGCTCTTTTTAATACTCTAATCAGAGCGGCATTTATATGTATAAACGGAACAGGAAATGTCGGTAACACATTCTGGCGCAGGCCTTGCCATTCCCATGCTGATTTTTTGCGGCCTATTTCTTCTGGCGGCCATTTCAGCAATCCTTCTGAAAAAGTTACGCTTTCCTTATACGATTGGTCTGGTCGTTATTGGGATGGCGCTTGGAATCGCTGCTGAATACTGTGAAATACTGGCACCGATCCTTCGTCTGTCTTTGACGCATGACTTGATCATGTATGTGCTGTTACCCGTGTTGGTTTTTGAGGCCGCCATCAATATTAAATTATCGGCTCTGATGAAAGAACTGGTGCCTGTGCTGATTCTGGCGATTTTTGGGGTTGTGCTATCTACGCTGGTGGTTGGTGTCATTCTGGGAGAGCTTACGCCGTTGTCTCTGGCTGGTGCGCTACTGTTTGGTGCATTAATTTCTGCAACGGACCCTGTGGCGGTTATTGCTCTTTTTAAAGAGGTAAAAGCACCTGAGCGAATGTCACTGTTAATGGATGCAGAGAGCTTGTTTAATGATGCAACGGCCATTGTTATGTTTGGTATTGTGCTTTCAATTATTCAGGCAGGCACAGGTATAACAGGTGGCGCTGTTTTTGCATCGATTATAGAGTTCTTCCGGGTGTTCTTTGGTGGGATTTTTGTCGGAGCAGCTATGGGCGGAGGTATGTTGGCGCTGCTGCGATTATCCCGCGGCATGCCTTATGTGCATATTGCACTGACAACGATTCTTGCTTTTGCCAGCTTTATTATTGCTGATCATGTCTTTGAGACCTCGGGGGTGATGTCAGTGATTGCTGCAGGGATTATAACTCGCAGTTATGGTCGGCGGGCAATGGCTGACTTTATGACGCTTCGCCATTTGGATCCGTACTGGGAATTTATGGCGTTTGTTGCAAATAGCTTTATCTTTCTCCTTCTTGGGCTGAGTGAAGACTTTTTACTGAGAAATATTGAGCATCTCAGTATGTTCTATCCCACCCTTTTAATCGCTATTGTGGCTGTATTGCTTGCACGCTTCCTTGTAGTTTATTTGTTGCTTCCCATCAGTAATTTGATTCCACTCAGTGGCAAGGTGGATAGCGGCTCAATGAAAGTTATGTTCTGGGGAGGGTTGAGAGGTGTGGTACCTGTTGCTCTGATGTTGTCCATTCCAGACTCAATGCCTGAAAAACGCATGATTATTGAGATGACACTCGCTGTTATTCTTTTCTCCTTATTGGTTCAAGGGACAACCATTGGTTGGTTGATGTCTCGTCTGGGGATAAAAAGACAGGCTTGAGCCTGTTTGAAGTGAATCAATATTTGGGTGCTACTGGCTCTCCGCTTTATAATGGTTGTTTTGGCATTCTGCCAGTCTCCTCCCTCAGGGAGGAGACTGGCTTTATTGAGAAAGCAAATCCATGACTGTTCGCACCCGTATTGCACCTTCCCCAACCGGTGATCCTCACGTCGGTACTGCCTATATTGCCTTGTTTAACCTGGCGTTTGCCAAGAGTCAGGGTGGGCAGTTTCTGCTGCGTATAGAAGATACTGATCAGGTCAGAAGCACTCCTGAGTCTGAACAGCAAATTCTCGACTCCCTGCGTTGGCTTGGTCTGGATTGGGATGAAGGTCCAGACGTAGGTGGCCCCCATGGTCCTTATCGTCAGAGTGAACGTCGTGAAATTTATGCTGAACATAGCCAGGTTCTCCTGGATAAGGGGCACGCCTTTCGATGCTTCTGTTCTTCTGAGCGTCTGGATGAGTTGAGAGCTGAACAGGCAGCCAATAAACAGATGCCTGGCTATGATGGACACTGTTTGCATCTTTCTAGCGCAGAGGTTCAGGCTAAGTTGGATGCAGGTGAGCCGCATGTTGTTCGAATGAAGATCCCTGAGAGTGGTGTCTGCAAGGTTGAAGACATGCTTCGTGGCACCATTGAAATTGATTGGGCTCAGGTGGACATGCAAGTGCTGGTCAAGGCTGACGGCATGCCAACTTACCATCTTGCCAATGTTGTGGATGATCACCTGATGGAGATCACGCATGTTATTCGTGGTGAGGAGTGGATCAACTCTGCACCTAAGCATCAGCTGTTATATGAGTACTTTGGCTGGGATATGCCAGTTCTCTGTCACATGCCACTGCTGAGAAACCCTGACAAGAGCAAGCTGTCGAAGCGGAAGAATCCGACCTGTATTACTTACTACCGTGATATGGGCTATTTGCCGGAAGCGTTATTGAACTATCTTGGTCGTATGGGTTGGTCCATGCCTGACGAGAGAGAGAAGTTCGGTCTGGATGAGATGCTGGCAAATTTTGATATCAAGCGTGTCTCCCTGGGTGGTCCAATTTTTGATCAGGAAAAACTGTCATGGTTGAACGCCAGCTGGATTCGCGAAAACCTGACCACGGAACAGTTTGCTGACCGATTAAGTCAGTGGTTGCTTAACCGTGACTACATGATGAAGTTTTTGCCTCTGGCAAAAGAGCGCGTTGAGCGACTCAGTGATTTTGCACCCATTGCGGCTTTTATGTTCTCTGGTATGTTGAATCTGTCGCCTGAAGACTTTACCCATAAAAAGCTGGAAGCGGGTGATGTGAAGAAGGTGCTGCAATTCACTCTCTGGAAGCTTGAACAGCTGCGTCAGTGGCAGCGTGATCAGATTTTCTCTGAAATTAAAGGGCTTTCCAAAGCAATGGACATCAAACTGGGAGATTTTAATCACCCGATTTTTGTCGCTATTGCCGGAACACCCAACTCCTGGTCTGTTATGGAGTCTATGGAGGTTCTCGGCCCGGATATGACTCGTGCTCGTCTTCGTCATGCCGTCGAAGTGTTGGGCGGTGTTTCCAAGAAGGAAGCGAAGCGACTGGAAAAAGAGTTTTCAGCGCTTTAAGTTGAGTCTCTGCTTTGCTGTGGGGCCGGTGGAAATACCGGCCTTTTTTATACCCTTTATTATAAGAAGGTTTATAGCTGCGCAGTTATTCAATAATAATTTTTATAAGCGACGCTTGACAGGATAGGGGGGCATCCATATCATTCGCCCTGCGTTTCGGGGGCAAAATAAAGAGCTCTTTGAAAGGCGCTAAAGCTAAAGCAGTTGTTAAATACTTTGAGTATTGTTGCTGCGAAGGTTTTGGGGCTATAGCTCAGCTGGGAGAGCGCAACACTGGCAGTGTTGAGGTCAGCGGTTCGATCCCGCTTAGCTCCACCATTTTTGTTGTAAGAAGTCTGCGGGAATAGCTCAGTTGGTAGAGCGCAACCTTGCCAAGGTTGAGGTCGCACTTTCTTATGATAAGCGTGAACCTCGTTTCCCGCTTCAAATCTAGAGTTTGAGTGATGGTTGTATCGCTTGAATTAGAAGGTTTTGCGTCCCCTTCGTCTAGTGGCCTAGGACACCGCCCTTTCACGGCGGTAACAGGGGTTCGAGTCCCCTAGGGGACGCCACTTATAGACAAGGTCTGAAGAGCCTTTATAATCCATCTTCATTGCGGGAATAGCTCAGTTGGTAGAGCGCAACCTTGCCAAGGTTGAGGTCGCGAGTTCGAACCTCGTTTCCCGCTCCAAATCTAGAGTTCAAGTGATCGTTGTATCATTTGAATCAGAAGGTTTTGCGTCCCCTTCGTCTAGTGGCCTAGGACACCGCCCTTTCACGGCGGTAACAGGGGTTCGAGTCCCCTAGGGGACGCCACTTATTCTCTTCTCTTTATTGAGAGCCAGAGGGCAGGGTTTGAGGAATCCTTAAAATCATCTTCATTGCGGGAATAGCTCAGTTGGTAGAGCGCAACCTTGCCAAGGTTGAGGTCGCGAGTTCGAACCTCGTTTCCCGCTCCAGATTCAGACCGGAAACTGTCTTAAAAAAGTTTCACTGCGGGAATAGCTCAGTTGGTAGAGCGCAACCTTGCCAAGGTTGAGGTCGCGAGTTCGAACCTCGTTTCCCGCTCCAAATTCAGACCGGAAACTGTCTTAAAAAAGTTTCACTGCGGGAATAGCTTAGTTGGTAGAGCGCAACCTTGCCAAGGTTGAGGTCGCACTTTCTTATGACAAGAGCGAACCTCGTTTCCCGCTCCAAATCTAGAGCTTAAGTGATGGTTTTGTCATTTAAGTCAGAAGGATTGCGTCCCCTTCGTCTAGTGGCCTAGGACACCGCCCTTTCACGGCGGTAACAGGGGTTCGAGTCCCCTAGGGGACGCCACTTATTCTCTTTGTTGTATTTGTTATGAAAAATGGCATAATGCGACAGGTTGATACGGGGCTATAGCTCAGCTGGGAGAGCGCAACACTGGCAGTGTTGAGGTCAGCGGTTCGATCCCGCTTAGCTCCACCAAACATCGTTTGATGTATGTGTCCCCTTCGTCTAGTGGCCTAGGACACCGCCCTTTCACGGCGGTAACAGGGGTTCGAGTCCCCTAGGGGACGCCATTATTTTCTTTATGGAAAGTCAATGGTGTCCAGCTTGTAAAAGCTGAAGACTCAGAAAAATGCGGGAATAGCTCAGTTGGTAGGGCGCAACCTTGCCAAGGTTGAGGTCGAACTTTCTTATGACAAGAGCGAACCTCGTTTCCCGCTCCAATTAAAAAAACCAGTTCTTCGAACTGGTTTTTTTGTATGTTGAGTTATCATTTCTGTATATCTCTATTCTGTTTTTTCAGTGCGTAAAAGCCTTCTTTCAGTAACTCAACCAATTTGTAGTCATTCTTGGCGGCATAAACCTTAAAATCCCTGGCAAACTCAGGGGGGACTCTGAAGCTCAGTCCAGTCCAGTCATCCTTCTTGATTTGTGATTGATTTTGACCTTTTTTTGAAGTCGTGCTTTTTGCTTTTGTATTATGTCGAGACATTTTCACATTCGCTGTTTTGTAAGATATTTTATGCCAATCGAGTATATAGCTACGCAGTGTGTTCACTACTACGATAGAACGTCCGATTGATATCATTCGTGCTCTAATAGACAAGGTAGTTATAAAAAGATTCAACTCAGGAACTAGAGCGTCTCTTTATGCTGTCGTCAGAACATCTCGATTGTTTAGGATGGGTGAGTGGTTTTTTGCTGTGCTTGATATTGTTTGGTTTGATATCTGTGGTCAGGATAGGCAGGGGATAGGGGGGGGAAGACACCGGCCGGAGCCGGTGTCTGGTCTGAATTACAGTACGTCGATACTGTTCAGGTCGTGATGAGCCTGTTCAAGACGGGAGATCATGGTCTCCTGGCCGGCACGCAGCCAGACGCGTGGATCGTAGAACTTCTTGTTTGGCTTGTCTGCGCCTTCTGGGTTGCCCAGCTGGCCTTGCAGGTAAGCTTCGTTCTTTTTGTAGTAGTTCAGAACGCCTTCCCATGCAGCCCATTGAGTATCAGTGTCGATATTCATCTTCACTACACCGTAGGATACTGATTCGCGGATTTCTTCCAGGGTAGAGCCGGAACCGCCGTGGAATACGAAGTTCAGGGACTTGGCAGGGATACCGAATTTCTCAGAGCAGTATTTCTGAGAATTATCCAGAATCTTTGGTGTCAGCTGAACGTTGCCTGGCTTGTAAACACCGTGAACATTGCCAAAAGAAGCAGCGATGGTGAAGCGGGGGCTGATCTTGCTCAGGATTTCATAAGCGTAAGCGACGTCTTCTGGCTGTGTGTACAGCATGGAGCTATCCATGTGTGAGTTATCTACACCATCTTCTTCACCGCCAGTGCAGCCCAGTTCGAATTCCAGAGTCATGTCCATCTTGGACATACGCTTCAGGTATTCGGCACAGGTTGCAATGTTTTCTTCCAGGGTTTCTTCAGACAGGTCAATCATGTGAGAAGAGAACAGTGGCTTACCATTCTGTTCGTAGAACTCTTCACCGGCAGTCAGCAGGGCGTCAATCCATGGTAGAAGCTTGCGCGCAGCATGGTCGGTGTGCAGGAGTACCGGGATGCCATAAGCTTCAGCAACAGCGTGGACATACTTTGCACCAGCAATAGCGCCCAGGGCGCCAGCAGGGTCGCTCTTCAGGCCTTTGCCGGCAAAGTAGGATGCGCCACCATTAGAGAATTGAATGATGACTGGAGACTTGACCTTGGCGGCAGCTTCCAGAACAGCGTTAATAGAGTCGGTACCAACAACGTTCACTGCTGGCAGTGCGAATTCGCCGACCTTGGCAGCTGCAAAGATTTTCTGAACGTCATCACCGGTAACTACGCCTGGCTTTACCAGGTCCAGGATTTTTTGGGACATGAGTCTGATTCTTCCTCGATCAAGGGTTAACAGTGTGTTTCAGTTGAGTGCTGTGTCTGGTTTCTTAACATAAAGCTCAATCACGATGGAAGGAAGAGGGTTTATTCATTCCGGGTTGGGTGATTGGGGGCTTTAGACTTCTCAAGCTAGACACTTAAAGCTTCTGCTAATGATACGGAAAGGTTACAGCAGGTAAAGCCTTTTTCCTAATGAATAAAAAGCGATGGTGCAGTGGTTTTATAACTGTTGTTTATTGGTGTTTCTTTTTGTTTGGAATCGATTGATTTACATTGTCTGAATAGTTTTATTTTGGGAGTCTATTTGTAACTTTAATTAATGTTTATTACGGGTCCTGTATTCATCAGGCTTTTTGAGGATTGTAAGTAAAAAAAAGGATGTCATTGTCTGAATGTAGTTGGTGATCTTTGTAACCTTTTTTTCTTTGAAAAAGCAATAGTCTTTTTTTGATTTGAATCAGTTTTTTTGTGGTTTTCTTGTGTTGTAATGCAAAAAACAGCGATGAATATATATTAAATGAAGAGCAAAAAATAAATTAAAATAATTTTTAGTTATAAGTTTTTAAGTTCGATGATTAAGTGATTTCTGTCTTTTTTCTTTTTCATCAAGATGTAGAAAGTAACCATAAGTGGCAATGGTCAGGCATTTAAAGTCAGGATGCACTATCTTGAAGATGGTTGAAATAGAAGACGGACATCTGATGGTTGCCAGTTTATTAAACAGAATTTCTATTCCGGGTGATGTTTCAAAACAAATAACCTTGGGGCTATAGACAGTTTTTAAAGATTATGTTGGTTAACTGCTAGAGGATGATAATCATGGCCGGTAAAAAACAGGCTGAAAAAACCGTGCAAAAGGATGCGGTTGTTCATGATGTTGATGCTCAAATTAATGCGCTGATTGAGCGTGCAATGGTTGCAAGGAATAAGTTTCTTGAGCTGACTCAGGAAGATGTTGATAGAATTACCAAGGCTATGGCTTTGGCGGGTCAGGCTGCTCATATGGAGCTGGCCCGGATGGCTGTTGAAGAAACAGGCCGTGGTATTCTGGAAGATAAGGTGACCAAAAACATCTTTGCGACAGAGTATGTTTACCACTCTATCAAATACGATAAGACAGTTGGTGTTATTGAAGATAACGCTGAAGAAGACTTCATGCTGGTTGCTGAACCGGTCGGTATTGTTTGTGGTGTTACCCCGGTAACCAATCCAACCTCCACAACCATGTTCAAGTCTCTGATTTCTATTAAAACCCGTAACCCGATCGTTTTTGCCTTCCACCCATCTGCCCAGCAGTGTTCCAGTGAAGCAGCCCGTATTGTTCGTGATGCAGCCGTAGCTGCCGGAGCGCCAGAAGATTGCGTTCTCTGGGTTGAACACCCCTCTATTGATGCGACTCAAAAGCTGATGACTCACCCGGAAGTCGCAGTGATTCTGGCTACTGGTGGCTCTGGTATGGTTCGTGCCGCCTATTCATCAGGTAAACCAGCCTTGGGTGTGGGGTCTGGTAATGTTCCCTGCATCATTGATCAGTCTGCTGATCTTAAGCAGGCGTGTAATGATCTTGTGATGTCCAAGAGCTTTGATAATGGCATGATCTGTGCCTCTGAGCAGGCGGCCATTATTCATGAAGGTATATACAAAGAAGCTGTCAACGAACTGAAGAGACAGAACGTTTATTTTACCTCTCCTGAAGAAACAGACCGTCTGGCTGAAGTCGTCATTATCGATGGTCATGTCAATAGCAAAATCGTGGGTATGAAGCCATCTTATATTGCTGGTCTGGCAGGGATTAAAGTGCCTGAAACCACGCGTATTCTGGCTTGTGAAATTGAAGGTGTAGGACCTGAGTTTCCGCTGTCAAGAGAGAAGCTCTCTCCAGTTCTTGGCGTGCTTAAGGCCAGAGATACCGGTCATGCAATTCAGCTGGCAGATCAGATGCTGAACTTTGGTGGTCTGGGTCACTCTGCGGTACTTCATGCGCAGGATAATCAGATTATTGATCAGTTCTCTCTGGCAATGAAAGCGGGGCGTATCATTATTAATTCACCTAGTACCCATGGTGCTATCGGTGATATCTATAACACCAATATGCCTTCGCTGACTCTGGGGTGTGGTAGTTACGGTGGTAACAGTACGACATCGAACGTATCTGCTGTTAACCTGATTAACCTTAAGCGTGTAGCGAAGCGTCGTGTTAATATGCAGTGGTTTAAGCTGCCAAGAAAAATCTATTTCGAGGCAAACTCCCTCCAGTATCTGGAAAAGATGCAGGATATTTCTCGTGTATTTATCGTAACTGACGAAACTATTCAGTCGCTCGGTTATGTTGACAAGATCCTCTATCATCTCAGAAAGCGTAAGACTCCGGTTCAGACTGAAATTTTTAACCAGGTTGAGCCTGATCCAAGTCTGGAGACTGTTCGTGCCGGTGCTCGTGAAATGGAGCGTTTTAACCCGGATGTTATTATTGCCCTGGGTGGCGGTTCACCTATTGATGCGGCCAAGGGTATGTGGTTGTTCTACGAGCAGCCGGATGCAGACTTTGCCGGTATGGCTCAAAAGTTTCTGGACATTCGCAAGCGTGTTTACAAGTTCCCGAAACTGGGTAAAAAAGCGCGTCTGGTGGCAATTCCAACCACTTCGGGTACCGGTTCTGAAGTCACTTCCTTTGCCGTAATTACTGATAAGGAGAAGGGGGCAAAGTACCCACTGGCAGACTATGAACTGACTCCGGATGTGGCGATCATTGATCCAAACCTGGTGCTGACGGTACCTAAGAAGGTGGCAGCTGATACGGGTATGGATGTTCTGACTCATGCTCTTGAAGCTTATGTTTCTATCATGGCTTCAGACTATACTGATGCATTGGCCATGAAAGCGATTCAGCTGGTCTTTGATTACCTGCCACAGTCTTATGAAACGGCTGATAAAAAAGCTCGTGAGAAGATGCATAACGCATCTTGTATTGCGGGCATGGCTTTTGCCAATGCATTCCTGGGGGTTAACCATGCAATGGCGCATAAGCTGGGTAATGAGCTGCATATTTCCCATGGTCTGGCTAATGCGGTATTGCTGCCCCATGTCATTGAGTACAATGGCTGCCCAAATCCGACCAAAGTTGCCTCTTTCCCGAAATATCAGTACTACGTTGCTCATGAGAAGTATGCTGAAGTCGCCAAAGCGCTGGGGCTTCCTGCTAAAACTCCAGAAGAAGGGGTGAAGTCCCTGGCAAATGCGGTTCGTGATTTGATGAAGCGTCTTGGGATGCCGCTTTCTTTGAAAGAGATAGGTATCGCTGAGTCCGTGTTCAAAGAAAAGATTACCATGCTTGCCAATCATGCCTTTGAAGACCAGACTACAACGGCCAACCCTCGTTTACCGCTGATTTCTGAGCTGGAAGATTTGCTGAAGAAAGCTTACTACGGAAAGTAAAATTCGACTGAAATATGTCGTATACCTCTAATCAGAGATTGGTTAGAGGTATTTTTTATTATTTAGATGTTAGTGGGCTGTGGCTATTTTGAAGGTAGTCCGGCTCTGCCGCTTTTTACGCGGCTTTATCTGTACTGGTCGGCAGGGGTTCCTGACCGACCTTTTTTGTGCCTGCGCTTTCATGAGAGTGGCCTCCTGCTTATGGTGCTCTCACAGGTTGCTTCTGAGTCCATTCCAGAAAGCTTTAAGTTTGTCCATAAATGACTGGCTGGCTCCTTTAGCCTGATCTGCGAGTTTTTCTGCAGATTCTTTACTTTGTTCAAGTTCACAGGCAGCCCGTTCACCCAGGCATTGAGCTTTGCAGGTGTTAGTGTCCTGCTCACTGATAAGGCTTGATGCTTTGCACTGGGCTTCGCAGACAGTCTGTTTCTGATCGCAGGTCAGTAGCTCAGCCTGGGTCAGAGGGGAGCAGATGAGAAGTGTGATAATGAATACGTTTTTCATAGGAAGTATTTAATATAAAACTCGGTAGGTGGGTATATTCTATCAGTTTGCCAAGTCTGAATAGTGACTGACTTGTTAAATTATCTGTTCAATTTTGTTCCGTAAACGAATATCTATTGGTGGTTCTTAATATAGAACTTTTTTTTATAAAAATATTTATATTAAAACGGATAGTGTTAATTGGATTAACGGTTTTTCTGCACTTCCTTATGGTGCTTACAAAAAAATTACATTTTTTTTGAGGGGCAAATTATAAAAAATCACTGATTTAAAAGTTTTGGTTATGACAGAAACTTTGCGTACATGTTGTTTTTTGATTGTGTGAATACCATATGTTATAAAACCTATTTCCTAATAGATGAACCTGTTTTTTTACTGGGTTGACTTTTTTTCTTGTAATAGACCTTTAATAACAGTGACTTTCGCCTTGCTCCTGAACTGGATGTATAGATGTTGGGAGGGGGGGGGGTGCATTTATACCGGCTCTTATGCCCACAGTGAGCTTATGTTTGTTCTGGGTGTGCGAGCTTCAATCAAAAAAAATGTTCAGATATGGTAATTCTTCAAAACAGAAAAGTGTTGGAAGTTTAATCAAAAGAGCCTGAGTCAGGCTTGACTACAGGGCTGACAGTCCGCATTATCAGGATAGGTAAAGGTGCTGATCTAAACGTATGATTTAGAGCTGAATTCTTCAGTAGACTATGGTTAGGTAGCTGAATGATATTCGGCTAGTACATAGAGAGAATCAGGGATCCATCAAAGCTGTGGCGGTTTTGCTGAATTCCACTTTTTCGATCACACTTTATATCACACTGGTGACGTATGAAGCTGACCAGTGGCTTCAGCAAACGGTTGATCCGGATGAGAAGTGGTGTGAAATTATGTGTTATATGTTGTTCGCTTTTGCATATTTGTAACTCCGTACCACTAAGAAGTCAACCCTTGTCTGTAAGTTTGTGTGCTTCAGGGATGTAAGTCCTGTGAAGTGGGTTTCAGAATGCGGCAGCGGACGCTGTGTGATGGCTGGATAAAAGCTGTGATCTGCCGTTAAATCCTGTAGTTGCATGTTATGGCTTTCGCTATAGGTGTTTTTACTCTGCTGCATTCGCTAATGAAATCCTTTTTACTAGAGGCAGGGCGGTTTACCCGCTTTTGATTTAAGGTATTGGAGACATCATGATCAAGATTGCTATTAATGGCTACGGCCGTATCGGTCGCAACGTACTGCGCGCACTCTACGAAGCTGGCCGTCGCGATGAATACCAGATTGTTGCCATTAATGATCTGGGTGACACCAAGATCAATACTCACCTGACCAAGTACGACACTGTTCATGGCCGTTTCAACGCTCAGGTTGAAGAAGGCGAAGGTGCTCTGTTCGTAAACGGTGACGAAATCAAGACGTTCTCTGAGCGTGACCCTTCCAAGCTGCCATGGGGCGAGCTGGGTGTTGACGTTGTTTTTGAATGTACTGGTGTTTTCCGTTCCAAGGATTCCTGCAAGCCACACCTGGATGCTGGTGCCAAGAAAGTAATCATTTCTGCTCCTGGCTCAAACGTTGACGCTACTATCGTTTACGGTGTGAACCATGACACTCTGACTGCAGACATGACCGTTATTTCTAACGCCTCCTGCACCACGAACTGTCTGGCTCCTATCGCTAAGCCACTGAAACGACGCTCTGGGTATTGATAAGGGTCTGATGACCACTATCCACGCCTACACCAACGATCAGCGTCTGAGCGATGTATACCACTCTGACCTGTACCGTGCCCGTGCTGCTGCCATGAACATGATTCCAACAGCTACCGGTGCTGCTGCAGCTGTTGGTGAAGTGGTTCCTGAGTTGAAAGGCAAGTTCGACGGTATGGCGGTTCGCGTTCCTACCATCAACGTTTCCCTGGTTGACCTGAGCTTCGTTGCTGCCCGTGAAACGACTGTAGAAGAAGTTAACGAAATCATCATCGCTGCGGCCAAGTCCAATCCTGCTATGTCTACCGTTCTGCATGTTAATCATGAAGAACTGGTTTCCATGGACTTTAACCACAGCCCGTACTCTTCTAACTTTGACGCTACTCAGACTCGTGTTCTGGGCAACCTGGTTAAGGTTATGTCCTGGTACGACAACGAGTGGGGCTTCTCCAACCGTATGCTGGATACAGCCAAAGCCCTGATGAACGCGTAAAGCGATCTGATAGGTGATACCAACACAGGCTCGTTTAACGGGCCTGTGTTGGTTGCGATACATCATATACAACAATCGTTTATTACTTGGATGTCAGGCTGGTAGTAAACAAAGAGAAGACAGTGTTCTTGAGCAACATGCTCCTATACTTTGAATAACACTCTCTTCTTTTGTTTGCACTCCGCTCAATAGATTTGTCCTGCAGGCTTTAAGAGCAAGGGTGTACAGGTTATGAGCGGTGGCCGTGCACATCATTGATTCATAAAGGCCTGTCGCTTGCTGTATTGACTCCTGTGGGATGGTAGAAAACCTTTCATAGGCTGAAGGCTCTCATGAGAGCGACGGGTTCACAAGCGAGAGGATTATCATGCTCAGACGCACCAAAATTGTTGCAACCCTTGGCCCGGCAACCGAATCAGATGATCAGCTGCAAAGGCTGATTGAAGCGGGTGTTAACGTCGTTCGCCTCAATTTCTCCCACGGTGACCCCGAAGATCATAAGGCCAGAGCCCAAACCATTCGTTCTATTGCTGCAAGACTTAACCGCCCGGTAGCAATTCTGGGTGATCTGCAAGGGCCGAAGATTCGCATTGGTCGTTTTCTGAATGGAAAAATCCATCTTCCTGATGGGGCCAGTTTCAACCTGGATGCCAGCCTCCCTATTGATGATGGTGATGAAACTCAGGTTGGGCTTGGCTATAAAGATCTGCCGAATGACTGCAAGGTTGGTGATGTTCTCTTGCTGGATGATGGTCGTATCAGCCTTGAAGTGATCGCTATTGATGGAACATGTATTAAAACCAGGGCGATCAATGGTGGTGAACTGTCGAACAATAAAGGCATTAACCTGCAGGGTGGTGGTCTTTCTGCGGCGGCACTCACCGAGAAAGATAAGCAGGATATTCTGCTGGCGGCTGAGTTGGAAGTAGATTACCTGGCAGTATCCTTTGTCCGACGGGCCAGTGACGTAGAAGAAGCTCGGCGTCTGATGCGGGAGGCTGGTGGTACAGCGGCTATACTTTCAAAAATTGAGCGTGCTGAGGTAGCCAATGATCATGAGCTACTGGCCGAAGTTATTTCTGCTTCTGATGCGATTATGGTTGCCAGAGGTGATCTGGGTGTTGAAATTGGTGACCCGGAATTGATTGGTGCGCAAAAGCACATGATCAATGAAGCCCGCCGTTTGAATAAGCCTGTTATTACCGCTACCCAGATGATGGAGTCGATGATCCACAACACCCAGCCAACCCGTGCGGAAGTTTTCGATGTGGCTAACGCTGTGCTGGATGGTACCGATGCGGTCATGCTCTCCGGCGAAACCGCTACGGGTAAACGCCCTGATGAGGTCGTTAAGGCGATGAGCCGCATCTGCCTTGGTGCTGAAAAACAGGGTGTTGAATTCATGACTGAGCGCCGGGTTGGCAAGTTTGAACATGTCGATGAGGCCATTGCCCAGGCAACCATGTTTGCAGCCAATCATCAGGATGATATCAAGGCGATTGTCTGCCTGACCAAAAGTGGCGCTACGCCACTGTGGATGTCCAGAGTTAACACTCGTCTGCCTATTTTTGCCATGACCCGTTATAAAACGACTGAGCGTCTTGTGGCTCTCTATCGTGGTGTCGAGGCCGTTGCTTTTGACAGTGGTACCGAGTACGGCGCAGAAGTAAATGGGAGAGCCATTAACGTTCTTAAAGAACGTGGTCTTCTTGAGGCGGGTGATAAGATTATTTTGACCAAAGGTGAAAGTCAGGAAATTGAGGGTGGAACCAATACTATGCAGATCATTTACGTGTGCTAAGGTTGTCCCTCTCTTAGGTGTTTTTTCATTGAGCCGGTAACTGATTTTCACTGTTGCTTTTTATAAGCATTTGGCACTTGGAAGGAGAAGAGCCTAGCATGACCGAATTAAAGAGAGTCGGTGTTTTGACCTCCGGGGGAGATGCTCCTGGTATGAATGCGGCCATCCGTGCGACTGTCCGCGCCTGTATCTACTACGGTATCGTGCCGGTTGTGATTCAGGAAGGCTACAAAGGATTGATAGAAAACAAGATGGATGTTGCCGATGCCAGAAGTGTCGCCAATATTCTTAACCTGGGTGGGACGTTTCTGAAATCTGCCCGCTGCCAGGAATTCCGTACCAAAGAAGGCCGTGTCAAGGCTTATGAGAATGCCAGGGCTGCTGAATTGGACGGTCTGGTTGTTATCGGTGGTGACGGTTCCTTTACCGGTGCTATGTTGCTGGAAGAAGAGCACGGTTTACCCTGTATTGGTGTGCCTGGCACCATTGATAATGATATCTATGGCACTGATTTTACGATCGGCTATGACACCGCACTGAATACTGTAGTTGAAGCCATCGACAAGATTCGTGATACCGCGACTTCCCATAACCGTCTTTTCTTTATCGAAGTGATGGGGCGTGACGCAGGCTTTATCGCACTGAACACGGGTATTGCTTCTGGTGCAGAGGATATTCTGATTCCTGAACAGGAAAAGAATGTTGAGCTGTTCATGGAGTCTTTGAAAAAGAGTGGTCGTGCCGGTAAAACCTCCAGCATTATTGTGGTTGCTGAAGGTGATCGAGGCGGTGGCGGTGTTTTTGAGTTGTCCCGTGCGGTGGAAGAGCAATTCCCTGAATATGAAGTTAAGGTAACGGTTCTTGGACATATTCAGCGCGGTGGGAAGCCCAGCTGTTTTGACCGTGTTCTGGCCAGTCGCCTTGGTGTGGCTGCTGTTGAAGCCCTGAGAAATGGTGACAGTGGCATTATGGTGGGTGTTCGTGATCAGCAGGTTGTGAAAACGCCTCTGGAAAGAGCGATCAGTAAGCACAACCAGATTGATAACAATCTAATGAAAGTGGCTGAAATCGTTTCAGTTTGATCTGATGTTGAATGCTAACCACCGGATGACTAAAGTTCTCTAAGACAGAAAAGCCTCTGAAAAATGAGGCTTTTTGCTTTCCTCCCCACCGGTGTCTCAGGGTATGCCCTTTAAGACCGGTCCCTCATCTGTGAAGTGACTCCATTCCAGGTTGGAGCGAGTTTCATAGAAGATTGTTGTAACAACCGCAGGTAACAGTTATGGGTATCTTTGACTCTCTCAAAAAAAGTCTGGGTTTTAGCTCAAACGAGGGGACTGTCCTGAAGGCACCTTTGACGGGAAAGATTGTTCCCATAGAAGAAGTGCCAGACCCTGTTTTTGCTGACAAGGTAGTGGGCGATGGTCTGGCTATTGACCCAGCCGGAAATGTGATGGTTGCCCCCTGTGACGGTATTATTGGTAAGATTTTTGAAACAAACCATGCCTTCAGTATGGAAACACCATCAGGTGTTGAGCTTTTTGTCCATTTTGGGATCGATACTGTTGAGCTGAAGGGCGAAGGTTTCAAGCGAATAGCCAAAGAAGGTCAGCAGATTAAAATGGGTGAGCCTGTCGTTGAAGTTGACCTTTCTCTGTTGAGAGAAAAAGCAAGAAGCATAATCACTCCCATTGTTATTTCTAACATGGACGATGTCAGTCGTCTGGAAAAGTTCAGCGGTGATGTTGAGGAAGGTGTTGATGCGTTATTGATAGTATATATGAAATAATCACAGTGATTGTATTCATACAGTTCAAGATGCTTTGAGTTGCGCGGTGAGTGGTCAGCCAAGGGGAGCTAACCAGCCACCCTTGGCTGACCACTTAGGAACAGTCCCTTAATAACTTCCCGATTTAGAACTCGGTTTCCGTTCACGCTGAGCTTGTCGAAGGGGCGTGCCACCGCACTTCGACAGGCTCAGTACGAACGGGGTTTGGGATTCCATCAAATACTGAGGTTATTTCGGGGCTATTCCTTATGGCATTGATACAGTTTCGGGGGCACCTTGGCGGCTGTATTAAAGTAATGCATTCTTCATTTTTTCATATTGTTTGTAGTTTTCAGCATCTCCGTCAATGTCTAAATCGGCAGGGGTGTCTTTATTTAATATGGCCATTTCTAAATCTCCGGAATCGAGCTTTAGATCAGGACCTACAGAGCTATTGAAGTTTTTAACAGTCTCCCTGTATTCTGCTTTAGTTAACTGAATTTCAAGGTTGCATATTCTAAAACTGTCGGTACCTCGGGAAAGGTTACGCAAATCACTTTTTAGGTCTTGAAGTTTTTCCAGAGTTTCGCTGACCCTGGAGAAACATTGCCTGGCATTTGGGTTACTCTTTGCCTGCTGTAAAGCCTGATCGAACTGACCACTTGCACGTTGAGAGCTGTTGTTCTTATCAACATTTGAAGCGGGCTTTTGCGCTATTGAATTACTTGCACTGGTGTCTCGTGAATGAATGTTTGTGTTCTGGGGCTTTGCAGAGAAAATTGATGAGAGAAACTGCATGATTTTTTTTGGGATGCTGACTTTGAACCTGCCAAAGCCTCCTTCTACTTTATTAGTATCCTGAGCTTTGTTTTCATTTCCTGTTGCTGACAGATTGACAGATTGTTGGCCGCCGCCTATTCCCTTCATTGCAGTGTCCTCTTGATACAGTTCCAAGATAGCATTATCGGGAGATATTTATTTTTTTTTAGAGAACCCAGGAGGTTTTATTGCCAATGCCCCCTCCTGGTGTATTAATTCATCGCAGACTTTTTTGGTTACATTGACTTCATGGTTTCCTGCATCTCAGTACGAATATTGTCAGATCGAGGACCAAAGATGGCCTGCATATTCTTACCCACCACAACCACCGCCGTCGCACCGAGCTGTTTAATTCGATCTATATCCACCGTTTCAGTATCCATTACGGTTACCCTTAAGCGGGTGATACAGGCATCCAGATTCTTAATATTGTCCTTGCCGCCAAAGGCATTGATCAGGTTGATGGCCAGTTCACTGCGTTCGCTCACCGTGGTGTCATTTTCCCTATTATCTTCCCGACCGGGCGTTTTCAGATTAAATGCAATGATCAAGACCCGGAAGATAGCATAGTAAAGAATGGCGTAGAGCGTACCAAGAATAATGATCCAGACTGGTTTGGTCGCAATGCCAAAATAGAGGACATAATCAATCAGGCCATTGGAAAAGGACATGGCCATCTTGATGTCCAGATAGTTAGTGATGGCATAGGCCGTGCCGGCCAGCAAAGCATGAATGCCGTAGAGCAGGGGGGCGACGAACAGGAATGAAAACTCGATGGGTTCTGTAATGCCCGTCAACACAGAGGTCAGTGCCGCTGAGAGCATGATACCGCCAGCCTTTGCTCTGTTTTCGGGTTTTGCACAATGCCACATGGCAATGGCTGCAGCAGGCAAACCAAACATTTTGAACAGGTAACCACCGGCAAGAAAGCCAGCCGTTGGGTCTCCGGCAAAGAAACGGGCAATATCGCCATTAAACACAGTGCCGGACTCGTCAATGAATTCACCCATCTCCATCTGGAAAGGCACATTCCAGATATGGTGCAGGCCAAAGGGGATCAGAAGTCTTTCAACAAACCCGTAAACAAATCCTGCGGCTTCCGGGTTCTCATTGACTGACCATTGAGAAAAGTCATTGATAACTGCCTGGATTGGAGGCCAGATAAAACTGAGCAGGATGCCCAGAAAAATGGCACATACCCCGGTAGCTATCGGGACAAATCGCTTGCCAGCAAAGAAGCCGAGGTAATCAGGTAACTGGATTTTGTAGTAGCGGTTGAACATCATTGAAGCCAGCACGCCTGCAATGATGCCACCAAATACCCCGGTATCAATCGTATCGATGCCCATCACAGAGGATGGTTCAAAGCCCAGGTGGTTGGCCATGATGCCCATGGTGCCCAGCATAATGACAAAGCCTACGACAGCAGCTACGGATGATACGCCGTCGTTTTCAGTAAGCCCAATGGCAGTACCAATGGCAAAGATTAATGGTAGATTGCTGAAGACTGCGCCACCGGCCTGGGCCATAATGCTGGAAATCAGGTCCGGTATAAATGAAAAACCGGCGCTGCCCACGCCCAGAAGAATCCCGGCTACAGGCAGTACGGCAACTGGCAGCATTAATGCTCTGCCAATTTTTTGCAGCGTACCGAAAGTGCTTTTGATCATGAGGGTGACTCCGGAAAGGGAACAACAGGAGAGAGTATTGGTTGACATCAGCCCGGCCAGAATATTCGGAAGCTTGCTGTTGTCAGAGTTCGTATGTCTTGGTCAGTTTGTTGGAAGAGAAAACAATAATTCATAAGAATAGACTAACTATTCGCTTTTCCATGGAGACAGCCTCTGATTTTGGTTTTCAGGTGGAAAATTGAGCTGCTGTCTTTTTTGTATAGGTATATGCCGAGTGCGTATTGATACAGGTCAGTGAGTTGGGTTTGGCTATTACTTATTCTTGAGGTGTGAAGCAGATCAATGAGAGCAGGTTCCAAAAAGAAAAAATAGCCTGTCCGGGGCTCGCTGGTGTTTAACCTCCAGCGGGGATATTAGAGCAGAGGCGGGAATCTT
>CBDHDM010000091.1:0-149618 GCA_965261315.1 Endozoicomonas sp.
CTGGACGGTTGATGCCGATACGCACACCACGCTCACCCAGAAATGGGTTCTCTTCTCTTGGCAGAGGCAGGTAGGCCAGTGGCTTATCACCGCCTACATCGAGAGTACGGATAATGACCGGACGATCTTTACCCATGGCACCCAGAATGCCTTCGTAAGCCTTTACCTGCTCATTCATGGTTGGCTCAGTAGCACGCTCCATGTAGAGAAACTCGGAACGCAGCAGCCCAACCGCTTCAGCACCCAGCGTGACCGCTTTCTCAGCATCGTCCTGGTTAGCAATGTTGGCAGCGATCTCGACATGATGCCCATCCTGAGTCACCGCTGGCTGATCAGCCACTTTCAGCGCTGCCTCATGTTCGGCTGCAGCACGTTCCTGACGGGCAACCGTTCTGGCAATCTCTTCCTGCGTAGGATTAACCAGCATGTAGCCCTTATTGGTGTTAAGGATTACATCAGTGCCATTGTCGTATTGACGGACACTGGCCGGTACATTCACCAAGTAAGGGATATTCAGCGAGCCGGCAAGAATGGCCGCATGAGAAGTAGCACCACCATGCAGGGTAACGATACCGATAACCCGTTTCCGGTCCAGAGTCACCACTTCAGAAGGCGTAATGTCTTCAAGGCAGAGAATAGTATTCTCTGGCAGCTGATCAGTGCCGCCTTCAACACCCATGAGGACGCGAAGAACCCGAAGACCAACGTCTTCTACATCAATGGCACGGGCAGCCAGCATTGGGTTATCCAGCTTGCGCATTTCATCGGCTTCAGCCAGAAAACTCTTGTGCCAGGCCCACATGGCACTCTTGCCAGATTCAATCAGCTCACGGGCACGTTCACTGATTGCCGGGTCTTCCAGCAGCTGCTGATGAGCAACAAATACCTCAGCGTGACCACCGACTTTATCCGTCTCCATTTTAGTAACCAGCTGCTGCAGGGATTCCTGAGCTTTCTGGATACCGTAGTCAAGCTGACCCAGTTCGTCGCTGACACCTACGCCCTCTTCCGGGTAGCTGGGCAATTCATAAACCAGATGGTGTAGCTTGCCAATCGCCATACCTGGCGCCGCTTTAACTCCCGGCAAGCGACCATCAGAGCCTTCTACAGGCCCAAGCAATGGCGCTTCTTCTTCCATGGCTTCATCCGCACTTGGAAGAACGTCGGAAACGGCTTCACCCAGACCACTGCGGAAGCCATCAAGGATCGCCTCCATAGCCACGCTGGCGTCAGGGCCGGTAACGGTGATTTGCAGGTTAGAGCCCAATACCGTCTGCAGCCCCATAAGGGCGGTCAAACTGTTGGCTTTGCTCTCTTTGCCATTATCTTTGTTCAGAATCATCACTTCAGAATTGAAGCGCTTGATGATCTGAACCAGGGTGGCAGAAGGACGTGCATGAAGCCCCAGAGGATTCTTCAGAACGAAGTCTTCAGTCAGAGTTACACTGTCCTGATGGCTGTATTTGCTCTCGGTGGACATTGCCTTTTCAGGCTCGGCACCAATAGTAAATACGTTATCCTGTCCCGCCTTTACTTCAGTACGAGGGTTAACAACCACACCGGTTTCACCGGTAGTGATCATCATCGCTGTCTGCAGACTGGCCTTAGCTCCCACAAACTCGGGATTAAAGGACAGCAGCTCCTGACCAGGAGACACTTTGTCACCTATTTTGACCTTTGTCTCAAAGCCTTCACCACGCAGAACAACCGTATCAATACCCACATGGATCAACACTTCCACACCAGAGTCTGTTTTGATCGCCACGGCATGCTTTGAGTCATGCAGCTGGCTGACAGTACCGGCGCACGGCGCCAGTACCACAGAGTCCGTTGGATTTATCACAACACCGTCACCGATCAACCGACCCGCAAATACCGGATCAGCAGATTCCTCAATGGATAACAGCATTCCAGACAGAGGAGCGACAAGTGACAGTTGGCAAGGCTTGCCCTCATTTTTGACATCTCGATTGGAGAGCGTCATGCAGAAACCTCAACATTGGAAAGATCGTCCGTCACCGGGATCTTTTTCATTTCATCAGCAATCATTTCAGCCTGAGGGCCTACGACAATTTGCAGGTTCTTGTCACCTACACGAACCACCGCAGAAACACCCAGCGCTTTAATACTGGCATCACTGACACTGGAAGCATCTTTCAGTGTCAGACGCAGGCGGGTGATACAGGCATCAATATGAGTCACATTCTGATGACCACCAAGCGCCTTCAGGCACTTTCGGGCAAACAGAGCAACATTTACCGGCTCAACCTCAATTTCTTTTTTCACAGCTTCAGCAGAAACCGGTGCCGAAGCTTCCTGAGCCTGACCAGGCAACTGAATAGAACTCAGATCTTCACTGGCAGCAATCTTTTTCATCTCACCAGCAACGATTTCAGCCTGTGGTCCAAGAATAATCTGCAGGCTTTTTTCACCGACACGGATCATACCGCTGGCACCGAGTGCTTTGATGACACTCTCACTAGCAACTGCAGGGTCTTTCAGAGTCAAACGCAGGCGTGTATTACAGGCATCAATATTAGTAACGTTTTCCAGACCACCAATCGCTTTAGTGAACTGACGAGCCTTATAAGCGTTGTCGCTCAGACCCTGCATATCAGTGACCGGTGCTGCTTCTACTGTACTGTCGTCTTCATCTTCACGACCCGGTGTTTTCAGATTGAACAGCTTGATACCAAAATAGAAAACACAGAAGTAGATCGCCGCAAACACCAGACCAATGACGACCAGAGTCCATGGATTAGTTGCCAGCCCCCAGTTTAGCACCATGTCGAACAGACCTGCGGAGAAGCCAAAGCCCACTCAGTACGCCCATAGCATTGGTAACCACCAGGGGAAACACCGGTCAATACAGCGTGAGCTGCGTACAGGCCAGGTGCCAGGAACATGAACATGAATTCCAGAGGCTCAGTAATACCCGTCAGGAAAGCCGTCAGGGCAACAGAAAAGAGAACACCACCCACCTGTGCACGACGGCTCTTGTGAGCAGTCAGATACATAGCCAGAGCAGCTGCAGGCAGACCAAACATCATGACCGGGAAGAAACCTGTCATGAACATTCCAGCAGTTGGGTCACCGGCAAAGAAACGCTTCAAGTCACCAGTAGAAACCACTTGCGTAACAGGATCGGTAAACTCACCCAGGCCAAACCAGAAGTAAGAGTTCAGAACGTGATGCAAACCAAAGGGAATCAAACCACGGTTCAGCGTACCGTAAACAAACTGACCAATCGGACCAGAGTCGGCAACATTGTGACCGAAGGCATCAATACCGTTTTGAATAGCTGGCCAGATATAACCGCAGGCCCAGCCAATCGCCAGCATGAACAAACCAGTCATGATGGGTACCAGTCGCTTACCGCTGAAGAAGCCAAGATACGCTGGCAGCGATACCGCATGAAAACGGTTGTAGGAGTGGCCAGCCACGATACCGCTGATGATGCCGCCAAAGAAGGACATATCGATATCAGGGTTAATGGTTGCCGTCGTTGCTTTCAGGATGAAAAAGCCAACCGCACCGGCGATAGCCGCAGCACCGGCCCCATCAACCGCCAGACCAACAGCAATACCCATAGCAAACAGCAGCGCCAGATTACTAAATACTGCGTTACCCGCCTCCGCCATAAAAGGAATACCCAGCAAGTCAGGCTGGCCCAGGCGGAGCAGCAAAGCGGCGACAGGAAGAACGGCAATAGGCAGCATCAGTGCCTTACCGAGTTTCTGCAAGTAACCCAATATATTCATGATTGATCAACCATTAATTCTTTATAGTGAGAGTGTCTATCTGTGTGTCATTAAATCTTACTGATTTATTTTTCAAAAAAAAATAAAAAACCCAAACAACTTGACTCAGATCATTATTTAAAGACATTTACTACCCATTGAGCGCATAACAAACGGCATTTATTTTTCATTGAAAAATAAATAAGCTATGATGCAAAGCATCACATTTCCCTTGAGCAGACTAGAGAAGCCATTCGAAATTCTGCTACCGGACTCTCTCTCAGAACGTACAACAGGTCGTATACTTCAACTACACGACACTGACTAACCAGAATCCCTGATGAGAAAGCCGGTCAGCTTATTAGCAGACTGATCGAGCACAGCTACTCTTCTATATGGAGTTTACGACATGCGCTTTATACCTCTGAAAGACAAGCCAGCCGTGGGTCGTTGGGCTGCCCGACACATTGTTCAACGCATCAAGGCATTCAACCCGACTTCTGACCGCCCCTTTGTTCTTGGCCTGCCAACCGGCGGCACTCCAATTCCGACTTACCAGGAGCTGGTTCGCCTGCACAAAGAGGGTGAAGTCAGTTTTGCCAATGTCGTAACCTTCAACATGGATGAATATGTTGGTCTGCCTGCCGATCATCCAGAATGCTACCGCGTGTTCATGCATCGTAACTTCTTCGACCACATGGATATTCCTGCTGCCAATATCAACTTCCTGGATGGTAACGCCGACAATCTGGAAGCAGAGTGCCAGCGCTATGAAGAAGCGATTAAAGGCTATGGTGGCATTGAACTGTTCATGGGCGGCGTCGGGCATGATGGACACATCGCATTCAATGAGCCCGGCTCTTCACTCTCTTCCCGCACTCGACTGAAAACACTGACCTCTGAAACCCGGGAAGCCAATGCCCGCTTCTTTGATCAGGACATCAGCCTCGTACCAAAACTGGCCCTCACTGTTGGTGTTGGCACCGTTCTGGATTCCCGTGAACTGATGATTCTTGCTACCGGCTCTGACAAGTCCCGCGCCGTACAGGCGACGGTGGAAGGCTCAGTGAATCACATGTGGACCATTTCTGCCCTTCAGCTTCACCCGAAAGCGATGATGATCTGTGACGACCCTGCGACTCTGGACCTGAAAGTTCGCACTCTGCGTTACTTCCAGGACATTGAATCCGAAAACATCAAGGACTTTTGATATGTCTGGGGATCTTGTCATCAGTCCGAAAAAGACTTACGCACTGGTCAATTTCAAACCATTAACCGGTAATCCAGATCAGCAGTCTATTGATACCATCATTATAGAGAATGGCCGAATTTCGGCCATTGGCAAGGCAGAGGATATTGCCGGTGATTATCAAGCTGCCGGTAGCCTTGAAAAAGTTGACCTTAATGGGCTGACCCTGAGTCCTGGTTTTATCGATCTTCAATTAAACGGCTGTGGCGGTGTTCTTTTTAACGGTGATATTTCCATCAATACGCTGGATATCATGCATGCGGCTAATCTGCGTTCTGGGTGCACAGCATTTCTTCCAACACTGATTACCAGTAGTGATGAAGACATGCGTCAAGCGGTTAATGTTGTCCGTGAATACAAGGCGATGCATCCGGACCGCGTTCCCGGCGTTCACCTGGAAGGACCTTACCTGAACCTTCAGCGCAAAGGCATTCATGACCCGGACTACATCCGTGAGCCATCATCGGCAATGATCGACTTTTTCTGTGAAAATGCTGATGTCATTGCCATGGTCACACTGGCACCTGAAGTCTGTCCCGAAGGAACCATTGAACGGCTGAGTAAAGCGGGCATTATTGTTTCCATTGGTCACACCAATGCTACCTGTGAACAGGCCAAGGCAGCAGAAAAGGCTGGTGCTACGTTTGCCACTCATTTACATAACGCAATGAGTCCTCTGGGTGGCCGCGAACCCGGTGTAGTTGGTGCCATCTTTGATAGCCACTCTATTGGAGCCGGTATTATTGCAGATGGTCTCCACCTGTCATGGGAAAACCTGAGAATCGCCCATCGCCTGATGCAGGATCGCCTTGTGCTGGTAACAGACGCTACCACTCCAGCTGGCACCGATATGGAAACCTTTGTATTTGCCGGACAAACCATCTATCACAAAGATGGTAAGTGCTCTAATGCTGATGGTACGCTTGCCGGCTCCGCGCTCACCATGATTGAAGCGGTCGCTAACAGCATTCGTGAAGGCATTGAGCCTCAGGCAGTCATTCGCATGGCAACGGTCAATGCAGCGAAAGCCATTCATGTGGAAAATGAGATGGGAAGTATTGCTGTTGGGCAATTTGCCAACTTCGCCATTTTCGATGACAGCTTTACCATGCATGGCACTGTCAGCGGCGGCGAATTGAAGCTTAAAAAATAACTCTGCCTTCTTATCTTTGAGAGTGCTGCAAAGAACTTTATAAAGAAGGGAACCACAGAGATCACAAAGCGCACAAAGAGAAGAAAACATACTTATTTTTTCCTTTGTGAACTTTGTGATCTCTGTGGTTCAAAAAAGCCTTATCTACCTTTTACGACCCTCGCGGAGCGTGAGAACGAGGATTAATGACTACTGTAATTGCCAATCTGGACTTCGTTAAAGAGCGGAACATTTCTGCGGTCTACAAAGCGATTGTTGATCATGGCTCCATCTCAAGAATCCAGATAGCCAGGCAATGTCGTCTTGCTGCCGGTAGCGTTACCCGTATCACCCGACAACTGATGGAATCGGGTCTGATCGTTGAGCAGGAACAGCAGACCTCTGAACGCGGTCGACGAGCAACATCATTAACCCCAACCCAGGGGCAGATCCAGATTCTGGCTGCACGGGCAGGGCGAACCAAACTACACCTTGGCTTGTGTGACCTGTCCGGAAAATTACTGGCCAAATACTCTGAGCCTATACAACCTCTCAATCAGGTTGAGTTCACTGAACAGCTGATTTCAACACTCCGAAAATTTCTCAAGGCCCATAAAAAACATATTCGCTGCCTGGCCGGTGTTGGGATTACCACTCCAGGGCTGGTCAATTCAGCTAAAGGTATCATTACCTTTATGCCGCACCTGTCAGTAAGCAATCTCCCATTGGCAGAACAGGTTTCTGAAGCCCTGGGGATACCCTGCTTTATCAATAACTTTATTTCCTCCATGGCACTGGCAGAGTATCACTTTGGTGTCAGTCGAGGATTTCAAAACAGCCTGTTTGTCAGTGTTCATAATGGTGTGGGTGCCGGCATGATTCTGGATGGTAAGCTCTATGAGGGCAGTACGCTGGCCGTTGGTGAAATCGGCCATATTCAGATCGACCCGCTGGGCGAACGTTGTTACTGCGGTAACTTTGGCTGCCTGGAAACGCTGGTCTGCAACCCTGCCATAGAGAAACGCTGCCATAAACTGCTTGAATCCGGTGTTCCCAGCATTCTCACTAAAAAAGCAGATATTACTGCGATCTGTGAAGCGGCTAATGATGGCGATCAGTTAGCAAACGACCTATTAAAAGAGGCTGCAGGTAACCTTGGCAGAGCCATCGCCATGAGTGTTAACTTGCTCCGTCCAGACAGAGTTGTTCTTGCTGGAGAGATCTGCGAAGCTTCCAACATAATTCATCCGGTTATCAAGCACTGCCTGAAGACACAGACGGTTTCAGTCAATGAAAACCTGGAAACCAAGGTCGTTTATTCGAAACTTTATGACAGTCCATGGTATGGAGGCTTTACTCTGGTGAGAAGAGCACTTTTGGAAGAGGGGCTTCTGCTAAAACTTATCCACTAACTCCAGCAATATTAATAGCAAAACGTTTAATACTAGAGCTAGCTGGTGCAGTATTAGGCCCCGAACACCGTGCATGCAAAGGAAGAATATCCTCTGCATTGAACCCTTTAGCGTGCAATGTGTACAATAAAATAGATTTACGAGCCTCTTTGTTTATAGCTGCTTTGTTATGACAGCGGCGGCGTACATGCTTAATTACTGCTGCCACCTCATCAAGCAAATTCTCAACATATAAGCCCTCCATCTTCTTGCTAAGCAATAACATTGCAGCCGCCGCGGGACTGCGATTTTCTCCTCCTTCACAGTGCAGCTGCAATTTCGGAGCAGTGAGCTTTTCAACAATCTTTAACGCAATTTCTGGTGCTAAATATTCACCATCAGACCAGCAAGAAAAAATTTGAATAACACTGACAACTTTTGCACCTTCTCCAAGCTTAGAAAGTTCAATTTTTACCTCTCTGGCAATAGGGTTATTATCCTGTTGATTTTTACCTTGATGCTTTAAGACTGCATCAGTTATATCACTCAGCGGGGTTATTTGCTGAACTCTCAAACAAATACCATTTGGAAATTCTCTTAAATCACCTACGTTAATTGGCAGCGACTTTAATTCATTCGCATTCTGTTGAGGGGGCATATATATAGGCCTGCCTCCCGGGTCAGCTAGAGCACACACAACAGTATTCTCTTGATTATTCAATTCCCAGATACTGCCACTAAATGCTTCTTCTATCTTGGTTACCCCATCTATTTCTTTTGGTCGTAATGAGTGGATTAATATATTTTGACCATCATTACAATAAACTCGATACATGCCTAGAGTACCGTCAGCTGATACTAATGGATCACCCAATGGTGAAAAGCCCTCATCTAATAATTTTCTATTCAGCTCATCAACAAGACGGTCTTCAGGGGCTTTATTTTCCTCAATTTTAGGTTTTTCACCAATACTTAATCCTTCTAATTGGAGCTTCTCTTTTCTGCGTTCAAACAAACTTTTTCTATTGCTAGGAGCTGAATCACTTTCCGATAAGGATCTATCTAATTTTCTACGAACTACTAAACTCTTCGAAGGTACAGCCTCAAACGAATTCAACGACAACCCTGATAAAGATAGATCATCTACATTCATAATAGATTCTTCCCAATAGCTTTCCATTTGAATCTGAGACATCTACTAACCATTTGAGTTCACCATCAAGTTGCTTTCCTTCTAACTTAACACCACCTGAATTCAAGTAATAAATGCATAACCCATAACTTTTCTTACATCTATCCCAGTTAACTCTTTGAATGCCTCATAAGGTGTTTTGTAGTCAAGGCATTTTCTAGGTCTATTGTTCAGTTTATCGACCGCTATGATGACTTCTTTTTCTGTAACGTTATTAAGCTCCATCGACTTTGGGAAGTACTGCCTGAGTAACCCATTAGCGTTCTCATTCTGGCCTCTTTCCCAAGAGTGATACGGAGTAGCAAAGTAACTGTCACATTTCAACGCCTTGGCAACCTCTTCATGCTGAACAAATTCTTTACCATTGTCGTACGTTATGGTTTTCACGAACTTTTTCAGAGGCTTGAGTACGCCGATCATCGCCTGTTTAACCGCTTTTGATTTCTTCCCAGGCAGGGGGACAGCAAGACGAAGCTTGGTCTTTCGCTCATCCAATGTAGCGATGGCCCCTTTATGGTTTTTGCCAATTATGGTGTCAGCCTCCCAGTCACCAACACGCTCTCTGTTGTTTACCACTGCCGGACGTTCCTCAATACCAACCCGATTAGGTATACCGGTTCGGTTATGAGCTGAACCATACCTTTTTCTGTAGGTCTTTTTCTGGTGTCGTAAGTGCTTATAGAGGGTGCCTCCGTTACGCTTATCATCCGCTATATACAGATAAATCGTTTCGTGGTGAACTCGATTAGCCCCTCTTTTTTAAGTCTTCCAGCCACTTGCTCTGGACTCCAGTCTGCACGAATATCATCCGTTATGCGTCGTTTAATATCTTCCGTAAGCTTAACAGCCTTGTTTTTTTCTTGATGGCGCTGTTGAGCTATACGATGGGCCTGCTGGTGTCTGTAACCGCGTAACCCCTTGTTGCGCCCTAATTCCCGTGACAAGGAACTCTGATCGCGCCCAAGTTTTTGTGCAATTTTGTTTTGGGAAGTCCCATTTTTTAGTTCAATTTCGATATAATGTCTCTCTTCAGAGCTCAGGTGCTTAAAGGCCATCCGTGGCATCCTCTGTAGTGTTTGGTCGCTTTACAGAGTACACCTGAGTTCTGTTTTAATTCAAAGGTGGTTCTGTAGCAACCCTGTGGTTACAGAGGTTATGCATTTATGATACGAATTCAGGATTAAGTCGTTGACTCGCAAGACAACATAAACCAAAAACAATCCTGTGCAGCCCATTCTTCACCGGGAACCTGCGTAACAGGACGCCTTGATTTGTATATAGCCGTATGACTGGCAGAAAAACCCATAACACCGGAAGAAGAAACAGAACCAGCAGCTTCAACATCATCTATTTTTCCATTGTAGGAGCCGGGTCCAAGTAAACACCAAGGTTTGGGATAATTGCCGTTAGGGTCATCCATATCACCTGCATAAATAACGCCCGGATAATAGCTAGTTCTCGTCCAAAAACGCATCGGGCAATCATAATTTGACTGTACGTACGCTCTAATAACTCCTGAAATTCCAGAGTGCCAAGAGAATCCTCCCCTTTTCTCTCTAATGTGGGACAAATATTTTAGGAAAACTCAAAAATCAGGCAGCAAACACTCTTCCACTATGCTGAGAAGATGCTTTCATTTGGCGCGGAGGTGGCTGTCAGGATGGCGCCGGGTGCCTGGCCAGAATCACCAGGTTGTAACAGACAACCGATAACCAGCAATGAGAATCAAAGCGTTCAGAGCCCTTGCAGTGGCAGCGTGATAGTCCAAAACATCTTTTTAGCCACGAAATTCCTGCTTCAATACCTGCCCGGAAGCGAAAGAGTGTTTTATACACATACTGACTTTTAGTCATCTCTTCGACTTCAAGTCCACGCTTTTTATTAAAAGCCACATCGCTGATTCCCATGGCTTTGGCTTTTTCCAAATTTTCGCGACACGCGTATCCGCCGTCACTGCTTGTCTGGCGGGGTACACGCCCATAAAGTTCTTTTTGTCTTTCCATCATCGGAAGGAATCGGTCAGAATCCGCTGGATTACCTTCCTCGATAACCAGATCCAGGATCAATCGACTTTTTCCCTGAACCAGGTTCAGTTTATGGCCGTACTGCACTTGCCGCCTGTCTTTTACGATGATATCCGTATGGGGTTCATACAGGCTAACCACTTTCTCTTGGGCTGGCACCTTTTCACCCTTCAAGACCCTTCGCTCTGTCTGAGAGACTATTGCATCCACCAAGGGTAACAGGTGATCCACATCAGCCTGCCACTTTTCGGCATCATCTGCCAAGAGACACTGCCCCTGCTGACGGGCGTTCGCAATCTTGAAAGTGGCTTCGATAAGCACCTTCCGGGATTTTCGGGTCAACTGCAGCAGTTTTTTATAATGCTGATCCCGCTCTTCTTTACGAGCGTATATGCATTTTCTGGCCGCATCTTTTACGGCCCGGTTGTGATGGGTATATTCATAAAGCGGTGTCGCTGTCAGTGTTTGTCCCCGTTTAAGCAGCCGACAAATTTCTTTAACAGAACTGGCTAAAAGATCACTGTCGCAAGGTGGTTTGATATCCGATTCGGTGACTGTGCTGTCAATGGCCACAGTGCGCCCCTTCTCAATACCCTGATCTTTAGCGGTCATAAGCTGACAGTTGTTAATCCGTTCCCATGTAGATGCAGTGAGGAGGCTGATGAGCCCATGCAGACTGGAGCGACTTGGCCGCTGGTTTGGTTCGAGACGACAGAAGTCTCGAAAGAGCATGGAGTCCATCAAAACAAACGACAAGTAGTCATAATCACAATCCAAATACTTTTTCAGGAGTGCCGCACGAAGAACGGATTCTGCTGATAGTCCGTTTCGGCCAGTGTTCTGTTTATCACCAGAACTTAAGTCCTCATAAATCCAGTCATTGAACTGTGGATGGGTATCAAGCCATTGAGAGATGCCGGAAAGCTGAGAGCAGATTTCATGAGGTACGTAATGAAGTTCCATACTACACTGCGGGTTGCGTTTTTTACGCATTTGGAGCCCTCTCTGTTTGGCTTTCCCTGATGTTTATTGGCCTTGGGAAGTTTAGTCGCCAAATGGCAGTAGGGCTCCACTTAATTTTTCAGGATAAAATCTCCAGTTTTCAATTGGTTGGGTTTTTGGACGAGAACTATCTAACTCTCCACATTCCCGTAATTGATACCTGGCAGGTTGCCCATATTGCATATAACGGGCGTTATTTTGTAAACCTGCTGTATTAGGTGGGCTTCCAACTACAACGGTCTCTCGTTCTCTGACGATTGTTGTACCTGGATAATTACACGCTCCAGTTGGGTTGTTTATGTTTGAAGCATGGTAAGTCGGAGGCTGCTGGTGTAGTAATGGTCGAGTAGACAGCATGCAGGCTGATGAAGTCTCAGCTGGATAAGTGGGGATATCTGATGGTGTAATATTAGTTGAATAATTGGTGAACATGCTACAGCAAACCTGCTCTTTAGAAATTTATGAAATGTCATGAGAAGACCGTTTCATTAAATATAAGTTCAAAACTCTATTTGAATATGTGGGTTAGCTTTTCAGCTTGAATATCAAGCCAAATTCAGGTGGGCTCCTTAAGTAGCCATGAGACCAGTTGATCTTAAAAGCACTCAGGCAAGGCGAACTCCATTCGATTGTATCTCTGGGGAGTACTCTGACACCTTGGCGTATCCGAAACCTCCATGCAGGTAAATATTCCAGAATGACAGCAGGTCATAGTCTGCTTTTGCCCCCAGGTAGTAACTATTAAAGTCTGCAATATTAAGTGAATAACCTCCTGTTTGACCACAGGGTTAAGAAATAGTTTTCTGCGATAAGTCGGCCTGTTTGGCTGAGTTGGTTAACTGGTTCAGGGGGCATTCCAGTACGCTATTTTGACACTGGAAATCGTCAAATCACTTACTGGTTGCAAAGACGGTGTAAATTGCTTGATGTTGCTGTAAGAACCGTAATCTCGATAGTCAGTCGGGGTATTGGTTTCCTTTTGACGGCGTCAATTCCAGTAACGATTCCTTCGGTTTGCACCCATTCAGATTACTGCAAACAAACGCTAGCCTATACTCTCGTAATCCCTCAATTGCATGTGGCTCTGAGCGTTTCTACTCCAACTACAGTTTCTTCCCTTTTTATTTTTGGAATCGGTGTGTGCAGAACTACTTTTACTGCAAGGACAACATAGATGCTTGATGCCTTTGTATCTATTCTCGGGGCGCTTTGGCACCAGGATTTTGTGGCACTACAGAATCCGGAAAGCGTAATCATGATCTACTTCTGTGTGACTTTTCTGATCTGGCTGGAAAGTGCGCTCATTGTTGCCATTGATGATGGGCTTCAGAATCAAAAATCATGCTCACTTTTTTCGCTTTGCAGGGCTGAGTGCAGTGGCCTGGGTTGGCTTTTTAACGGGTATTGGTTATTTGCTGACGCTTTTACCCGAAAATATTTCCAGAGTTGTTACCATTATTCTGATGGTCGCACCGTTTGTTACTCTGGGAGTGGCAATCATCAGTCTTGCTGTTAGCTGGCTTCTTAAGCGGAATAAAAAAGTACCGGTGATTGCACTGACCAAATCACAAGGTTTTTAAGGTGACAGACCCTACGTTAGTTCAGGTATAAATACCGCTTTAATCAATTTTTGAACAAGGTATTTTTAACTGCAATTTTCAAGTAGACAGGCCTCTGATTTCATCGTGTCAGAATTACAGAAAACAGAAGATGATCAGCTGGTTTCTCCAGGCAGGCGGGCTTTTTTCAGGCGTTTCGCTCCTGAGCCGGAGCAGGTTGTTCCGGATAGTTGCTATCCTCGGCCACCATGGGCTGTGGATAACACGCTGTTTCTGGCGTTGTGTACGCAGTGCGATCAGTGTATCGATCAATGCCCAATGCGTGTACTGGGTCGATCCGATGAGAAAGAAGAGATACTTGCCGGTCGCCCTGTGATGGATCTTTCTTATGGTAGCTGTGACTTCTGTGGCCGGTGTGTAGACGCTTGTCCTTCAGAAGCCTTGGATCGTGAGAAGGGTAAAATGAGGCAGGCTATCCCCCAGCTTTCTGGTAGTTGTCAGGCTGAACTGGGGTTGTACTGCAATCTCTGTGAAGAAGCCTGCCCTGAGCAGGCTATCCAGTTTGGTGCCGATAAAAAGCCAGTTGTAGACCTCAGCCTTTGCAGTGGCTGTGGTGAGTGTGCCATGGATTGCTATAGCCGGGTTTTAGTGATGGCAAAGGCCTGATACTATTTTGAGCAATTATGTTGCCGTGGTCTTCTTTCGAGGAATACCAAGGCGCTGTCGTCGCTCCCAAAGCGTTTTCCGGCTGATACCCAGTTTCTGGGCCAGTTCAGTTTCGGTCATCTGATCCTGATGCTCCAGGACAAAACGCTGGAAGTAGTCCTCCAGTGTCAGGCCGTCCTGTAACTCTTCAGAATCCTGTCGGAACAGTGTCTGTTTAACCCGAACATCAATGTCCAGATTTTCCGGTGTAATGATATTGTCTTCTGAGAGAATCACCGCCCGTTCGATGGCGTGCTCCATTTCCCGAACATTACCCGGCCATTGATACTGAGAAATCGCCGCCATCGTTTCCGGAGCCAGAGAAAACAGTTCCAAATCCATTTTTTTACAGGTTTTGGCTAACAGCTTCTCTGCCAGCATCAAAATATCATTGCCTCTTTCCCTGAGAGGAGGGATGCGTAGCTCAACCACTTTCAGCCGGTAGTAGAGGTCTTCACGAAATTCATTCTGTGAAGAGAGCTGTCTGAGATTTCTGTGGGTAGCTGCAATCAGGCGAACATCAACGGACAGGGATTGCACTGAACCTACACGACGAATTTCACCTTCCTGGAGAACCCGTAAAAGTCGTGCCTGTGCTTCCAGTGGCAGCTCACCAATTTCATCCAGAAACAGGGTACCACCATTAGCCGCCTCAATCAGACCGGTTCGAGCGGCTGTAGCACCGGTAAATGAACCTTTTTCGTGACCAAACAGTTCTGATTCAATCAGCGTTTCCGGAATAGCTGCACAGTTAACCGAAATCATGGGACCATTGATACGGCGACTGTTCTCGTGAATAGCTTTGGCGACCAACTCCTTACCTGTTCCAGACTCCCCTTGAATCAATACAGTGGCATCCGTTGGCGCCACTTTTTTGATTTGTCGGAACAGCAGATGCATGCCATCGCACTGCCCTAAAATACCGTTGAAGCCATTCCCGGAGTTGCTGAGATGTTCATTATCCATAGCTTCTGCATTGGTGTTGCCAGAGCTCTCAGCGTTCAAATTGGATTGCTTTTCGATGGCTTCGGCAACTCTTTGCAGCATTTCTGCATGGTCGAATGGTTTGGCAATATAGTCCACAGCTCCCTGCTTCATGGTGGAAACCGCTGAATTCAGGCTGGCATAGCTGGTCATGATGAGTACCGGAATACCATTTGCCAGGTTAATCATTTCGGTTCCTGGCTTTCCGGGAAGCCTGAGGTCACTGATGATCAGAGCAAACTTTTCACTGGCTCCAGGTTTTTGGAGGTCAGGCTGCTGCCGAAGCAGTGATTCAGCCTCATGAACAGAGCCTGCCTCTGTAACGCCATACCCTTGTCGTTCCAGTAATCGCCGTAACGATGCCCTGATAATTTCTTCATCTTCGACAATCAGTATCTGGCCCTGACTCATGCCATATCCCCCTGAAATTCCAAAGGCTGCTCCACAAAAACGGATTCCGACTCATGGCGTGGCAGCGAGATGATGAAACAGGAGCCTCGCCCAGTCACCGAATCCAGCGGACTAACCACTTGAATACTGCCAAAATGTTCTTCGACAATATTCCAGGTCAGTGCCAGACCAAGGCCGGTACCTTTGCCCGCCTCTTTAGTGGTGAAAAATGGCTCAAACAGCTTTTCCTGTATCGTTTTGGGAATGCCATGTCCCAGATCTTCAACACGGATGGTAACCGTGTGTTGATTGGCAGTAGTGCTGACTGAAACAACACCCTCTAAATCTGAGGCATCTGCGGCATTTTTCAGCAGATTGATAAATACTTGTTGTAATTTCTGGCTGTTGCCACTGACGCAAAGGCCGTCAGAGCACAGATTACGGAATACGATATTGCTGTTCTTATGGCTCAATTGCAACAGGCTGATGGCCTCCTGAATGGTGCTGGAGACCTCTACGGGCTCTGCAAGTGACGATGCTTCGCTATTGTCCCGGCTATTGTTCCGAGATGGGTTACCACCTTTCTGGCCGGAATGGGCATACGAAACCAGAGTTTGAACGATACGACTCACCCTTTTGGTTTGTTCCAGTATCTGGCGAGAACTTTGCTGGATATCCGGATCCGATGAGAGAGCACCCATCTCCTGGGCAAGGCAATCAATACCGGTAATCGGGTTTCCAATTTCATGGGCGACGCCAGCCGCCAGTTGGCCAATAGACGCCAGTCGTTCACTATGGAATAGCTGCTCTTCCAGCATTTGGGTTTCGGTTTGATCCTCCAGCAGCATTACTTGATTACCTCCAGTACCTGAAACCGGTGCCTGTATTGATGCTTTATGGAGGCTGAAATAGTGGGTAGCGCCATTCATTTCAATACGATGCTTGGTCAGGTGATTTTCCGGGAGATGAATAAAATCACTGAGGATCTGGTTCCAGGGAGCAGGAATGGTTTTCAAGGGCATTCCCAGAACATCTTCGGCGGAAATACCGGTCAATGCCGTCATTGCCTGATTCCACAGCATAACCTCACCAGAGCTGTTTAATGGGTCGGTTGCAGAGTTATCAATTGAGCAGACAGCCATTGGCAGGCTGTTCAGGGTATCTCTGTGGTAGCGTCTCAGGCTGTCCAGCTCGCCAGCAAGCCCTGTCAGCTTTGAGTGGTAGGCTTCCAGGCGGGACTCCATGAAATGGATGTCTTTTGGCACATAATCGTTTTCAACATCCAGCGGTAGAAAAGAATCAACAATTTCGTGGGCAACGGTCGGTCCCATTAGACCTGAGAGGTTTTTTTCAATGCGGTCCCTGAGCCGTCTCAGTGAATGTGGTCGGTTATCATCCGGGCGCATATTCAGATCAGTCAGTGCTTTATTGATTTCTGTCTGGGCCGCAACAGGCCCCAGAGGTGCACTGAGTATTTCCTGAAATTCGTAAGAGGAGCGCGCTTTGGGAATTTTGTACGGCTGCTGACTGACTTCTCGAACGAGACAGGCGGCAGCAGCACTGCTTTCTTCATCAGACATTCTGGTAAAACTGGAAACCAGGTAAAACACCAGAACATTCACGACCAATGATGAAGCTGCAGCAATGTACCAGCCATCATTAGTAATGGTGCCGAAGTTGACACTGCGTATTGGAAAAATCTCAAGCCCTATGGTCAAAGGCAGCATCAGGGTAAAGAACCAGACAGTGGTGCCTGTAAGAATGCCGAGAATCAGACCTTTATGATTGGCTTTGCCCCAGTAGAGCGTAGACAGTGTGCCTGGCAACAGTTGCAGTGCGCCAACATAGGCGACAATACTCAGGCTGTACATATCCACTTCATTGTGAAGTAGTCGGTAGAACCCATAAGTGGCCAGGATCAGTGTAACAATGATCAGGCGCTTTATATTGGTCAGCCAGCGGTAAATATTCTTTTGTACCTGAGCCGGCTCTTTCGTCTGATAAAGCGGAAGAATAACGTGATTCAGCAGCATGGATGAAAGTGACAGTGAAGTCACAATAAAGAGTCCGCTGGCTGCAGAAAGGCCGCCAATATAGGCGATGATCGTCAACCATCGGCTGTCCAGTGCATGTCCGATAGCGAGTGGGAAATACTCGGGTGGGTACTGGCTGCCGATTTTAAGGCCGGCCCAGAGGGTCAGCGGGGTTGAGATACTTAATAATAATAGAAAAAATGGGAGCCCCCAGCTGGCGGTAAACAGCATTTTCATATCGCGATTTTCAGCAAACGTCATATGAAACATATGAGGCATAACTACCGCGGAAGCAAAGAACATCAACAGCGTTGTTCGCCATGGGCCATCTTCCAGGTGGGAGTTCATGCCGATAATGACTTCGGAGTTGGCCTCAAGCCAGCTATTCAGTCCGGAAAAACCGCCAAATACCTGGAAAATAACAACAGCACCCAGCAATGCCATAATGAGGAGTTTGAGCAGAGACTCAAAGGCAATGGCGACAACCAGTCCGTCGTGCTGGTGGCGACTGGCCAGGTGGCGGGTACCAAACATCATGGTGAGTAGTGTGACCATAATGCAGAAGCCGAAAGCCAGTATTTCTGGTGATGCTTCATCGCTTAATAAATAAACACTGTCGGCCACTGCCTGTATTTGGAGGGCAAGCAGGGGAAAGGTGATAAAAAGCAAAAGCAGGGTGCTGAGTGTGCCAGCAACGGGGCTACGGAACCGGAAGGCCAGTACATCTGCCAGTGAGCTGAGCTGGTAGGTTGACGTTATTCTTAAAATTGGAACCAGCAGTACCGGAGCCAGTAAAAATGCACCGCTCAGACCAAAATAGAACCCGAGAAAAACATAACCATCGTCGTGAGCTACCCCGATACTGCCATAGTAGGCCCAGCTACTGGCATATATGCCCAGAGACAGTACGTAGGTGGCCGGATGGTGAACTACCTTTCTGGGTATAATTTCCCGGTCAGTGGCCCAGGCACAGAGAAAAAGAATGGCCAGATAGATAACGCTGACGAGAAGGATATGTTCCAGTTCAAAGCCCATCGCTGTTACCCCTGACCTGAAGGGTAAAGCCTGCAACAATCAGGATGAACCAGAGAATCCAGGGCTGGTACCACTGCTCACCAAACGTAATCCACCAACCCATAATGGCCGGAGAAAAAAGGTAAATACCTATCACCAGAAGCAGGACGAGACGGTAGATATACATATTACGTCGGTACAGTTTCGCGGTTGGACAGACATGGTAATGGTTATATGGGGAAACCGCAAAATAGTTGTGGTTTTTTCTTTATCATTAGGGAGTTAGGGAGTACATGACTAATTATCAATACCCCTTAATGTCTTTCGGAAGGTTAGATTGATTCTTGGTTCCACCTGCTTTGCCGTTTTTGTCAGGCAGTGTTGCCAGTACTTCTGGGTGCTTCCCGCCATCACCATTAAAGAGCCTGACATCAGGTCAAAAGTGTAAGGTGTCAGATCTTTTCTGTATTTGTGTCGCAGCCGAAATCGTCGAGTGGCTCCCAGGCTGAACGATGCAATGATCGGGTTTTCTCCCAGCTCCGGTTCATCATCACTGTGCCAGCCATTGCTGTCCTGGCCGTTACGATAAAGATTGATCAGAACGGAGTTGAAGTTATGACCACATATAGACTCAATCTGTTGCTTCATAGACTGTATTGTTGGGTTCCACGGATGCGGCGATAGTTCCAGTCCAGAATACTGATAGTTTGCATCAGCATCTCCCATCCATACCTGAAGCCTGGGAATAGGAAGGGTTTTACCATAAATGGTTATATGATCCTGCTGCCAGGGCAGTGTAGAGAGTAGCTCCGAGTAGAGCTGTTGGCATGTAGCTTCAGGAATTATCTCTGGCCAGAAAAACAGTTGGGCATCAGGAAGGTTGTGTATCTCTGGAGGTGTTGAAATGGAATAAAAAGTATTCAATCCGGTGGGCTCCTGACTGCTTACTTGAGCACTTGCAACAGCCTTAAGTATCGTTGAATGTATTCAAGGACTTAAGGCTGTTGTTGTATGGAACTAAAAACCTGGAGAGTCGTAAGTCACCCAGTAGATCATTTCTCCAGGACAGTCGCTGCCCAGTACATCTTCCATAATATTATCGAGTTTCAGCTTGCCAATTTTCTCCAGCCATTCATCGTCATCTATCTTTTCTTCCAGCAACCAGCTGGGTACAGACTGGCTGTCGGAGTTATACCAGGCCACTGGAAAACGCATATCTCTGGGAAGGCGATTACGCTTCACGCTCAGTGATGCATCGCAGCGTACTACCAGGCTATCTGCTACCTGCTGACGCTTACGTAGATACTTTGTGGACTCTTTAGCGTATTTTTCTTCGTATGGGCTTATCAACTCTTCATGGCGGCTTTCCAGGCAATGGTCATAAGCACGGCTGGTATCGCTATTTTCATAACCCATAATGTCACAGGCTTCAGTAACCCGGGTTTTAATATCGCGGCTGAGCTCTTCATACCAGGGCGCATTGGCTCCGAGTACTCTTTGAGCTTCAAGGGTTGCAACAAAGCTCAGGTTTTCATCCGGTGTAAAGCAGGATGAAGCATCTTGTGTATGGACTGGTGCTTTAGTACTTATAGACGGCTCTTGACGGATAAGCTGCTCCCGGGTTCTTCTTGCAGCATTGCAGAAATCAGAATTCTCTGCAGCAGGGCTGTCGGAAGCTATGCCTGGAGAGGCAAAAGCCAGGGTATTGGCCACCAGGTTGGAAGAAAAAAAGGAAAGAGCAGCCACAAAAGCTGTTTTGAGGACTATCGACATATTCGCTCCTTGAACACATCTTTTTCGGGCCCATCTCCAGATACCCCGAGGCACTGGATGTGAATTATTCAACCATATATAACATGTTCAGCTGGACAGGGGTAGGTTTGGTCAAAGAGTGTCCTGCAGAATCTCTCTTTTACCAACTATATCTCTTATCGACCAGTTTTGTACTCCCCAGGAGAGTATATTCTCAATAGAACTCATCAAAAGGTCAGGTTCTGGCTGAAGTCCCAATGCGATCAATGCCTTGATCATTGTCGGGCGTGGGTTTTTCAGAGGTATGGCAGGAGCATGATTCTGCTTGCTGAGCTTGTTGCCGTTGCCTTGTGTGATAACCGGAACATGGGCATAGACAGGGTGAGGGAAATTCAGCTGACTCTGCAAATAGATTTGTCTTGGTGTTGAGTCCAGAAGGTCTATACCTCTGACAATATGAGTGATTCCCTGAAAATGATCGTCAGTACAGACGGCCAGTTGATAAGCGTACAGACCATCCTTGCGCTTCAGTATAAAGTCTCCAAGAGTGCTTAGGTCAAACGATTGCTCACCTTGAATTCGATCCCGAAATTGAATGATCTGATCATTACATAGAAGTCTCAACCCGTGGGATTGTTTGGGGATAATGCGGTTCTTTCGACAGTAGCCCGGATAGACACCATTGAGTCCGGCAAGTCTTTTGCGGGTGCAGGTACACGGGTAAAGTTTTTCTTCGAGCAGCAGTTTATTCAGTACCTCGTCATAGGCTTTGCTGCGATCACTTTGAAACAGCACACTGCCATCCCATTGCAGACCATAGACTTCCAGCGTCTTAAGAATGAGATCTGCGGCTCCGGGCTGCTCTCTGGGGGGATCAATATCTTCCACTCGAACCAGCCATTTTCCCTGATGGGCATGGACGTCCAGATAACTGGCCAGAGCGGCAACCAGTGAACCAAAGTGCAGAGGGCCAGATGGGGAAGGAGCAAAACGTCCGATGTAGCTTGTGGTACTCAGTGTGTCGCCCATATGTAGAGATTATGAGTCAGGCAAAAAATGGTTCAGGAATTTATTGAAACAGGCCATAAGGGGCTGCTAGTACCCACTGTGCTTTTCAGGGTAGCTGGTTCAGGCAGGGAGGTAGAACGAATGTCAAGTGAGAACCAGGCTGTGAAACTGAATGTATCACAGCCCTGGCACTAACAGGCTGATTTCAACAGCCTGGTTTCATCAGTTGCCCAGCTGCCTTTCCTTTATTTCAGCCAGAGTCTTGCAGTCAATGCAAAGCGTGGCTGTTGGTCTGGCTTCCAAACGACGAATACCGATTTCTACGCCGCAGCTGTCGCAGAAGCCATAATCATCCTCTTCAATCCGGGCCAGGGTGCTATCGATTTTCCTGATCAGTTTCCGCTCACGGTCACGGGTTCTAAGTTCAAGGCTGAACTCTTCTTCCTGACTGGCGCGATCAGCAGGGTCCGGGAAGTTCGCGGCATCATCCTGCATATGGTTCACTGTACGATCCACTTCTTCCATCAGTTCCCGCTTCCAGTTCAGCAGGATCTGGGTGAAGTGAGCAACCTGTTGCTCATTCATGTACGTTTCCCCATCCTTTTCCTGGTATGGAGTAAACGATTTGAGCAGATTGCCTGTATCCGCGTTTTTCTGTGCTGACATGATTACAGCCTCACCACCTTCTATTCATGAGCCAGGGGAACAACAATCCTGGATCTCTCCATTTAGAGGCGCTCGCATTCTGCCTGTTGACAGCAGCCTCTGCGATCCCTCTGTAACTGCCGGTAAACCGGCTCCCTGAAAGCCAAGGTCAACACCATGGGTGCCTGGCGAGAACAAAAGCTCCTGGCACTTGCCTCTTGCCTTCCTTAAAGAAGCGGAGAAACTACCAAAACACATGGCAAGACGCCATAAAAAAATGTCATCCGCTTTCTGACATTGACTAAAACATCTGCTCAGGTCAACTGATATTATGGTCTCTATCAGCTGTCCAACTGATTCTGAGGGCTTATCAGCCCTGCAGATACAGGAATGATCAACCGCCATCTTAAAATTCTAGTTTAGAATATAAATAATTAAATTAATGAAGTTAAGTAATGAGTATCTGTAATGAAATACGATAGTTACCTCTCGGAGGCACGCCTTATAAAACGGTACAAACGTTTTATGGCGGATGTTGAGTTGTCGGATGGTTCCCAAATTACCCTCCACTGCCCAAATACCGGCTCCATGAAGAACTGCCTCTACCCCGGTTACCGGGTATGGTTCTCAGATTCCAAAAATCCCAAGCGAAAATACCCCTGCACCTGGGAGCAAGCCGAGATCCCGGTAATTTTTGATGGTGAAGAGCGCATAACGTTGGCCGGACTGAACACCGGGCGAGCCAATGCCCTGGTGGAAGAGCTGCTAATGGCAGGCGACGTTCAGGAACTGTCTGAATACCAGAATATCCGTCGTGAGGTTCGTTATGGTGAAGAGAACAGTCGTATTGATCTGTTGCTTCAGCAGGAGGGGCTGGTGGACTGTTATGTCGAGGTCAAAAGTGTCACGCTGGCGATGGGAGATGGGGTTGGCCTGTTTCCGGATGCCGTAACCAGCCGGGGCACAAAACACCTGCGTGAGCTTACACAGATGGTTGCGGGTGGTGACCGGGCGGTATTGTTTTTCTGCGTTCAGCATACCGGTATTGATCGTGTGTCAGCTGCTAAAGAGATTGATCCGGTTTATGCTGAAGCCCTGAAACAGGCTATCGAAGCTGGCGTGGAGATTATGGCCTGGGGAGCTGAAATGTCCCCAGAAAACATTAAGCTTGTAGAGCCACTCCCCGTCATTCTTTAAGTGAGCGTATTATCAAAATAAGTGTTGGTCATTGACAAGGAGGTTATTGTGCCATCGATAGACTGCATAGATGAGATCGAAATCAATGCATCGATAACAACTGTATTTGACGGTTATCGACGGCGTAACGCTGCAGCTGGCCGATGTTGACCGGATTGCACTCCGGCTCATGATTTCTGACACAGGCCTGCTCGCAGAGAATCTCTGTTGGACAGACCCACTTCAAGCGTCCCCTTCCGGATACCCGAAAATATGACTATATCCTTTTTTACACGACGATTTTATAATCAAACTTTATCAACCTTTACCTGTAGACCGGTTAATGTTGCTTTATATTCTTGATCTTTTTGGTACTGCGGTTTTCGCGATTAGTGGTGTCTGGCTGGCTTGCCGTAAAGACATGGACTTGTTTGGCGCAATGGTGCTTGCCTTTGTCACGGCAGTTGGGGGTGGCACTATAAGGGACGTATTGCTCTCTTCCACACCGGTATTCTGGATTACTGATACGCTTTATCTTCTGGTTATTCTTGCTGCAACTCTGCTTGCTATTGTTATACGTCAGTGGCATGAACGCAGTAAATGGATTCTCCAGGTTTCCGACGCTTTGGGACTGGCTGTCTTTGTGGTGATTGGTGTTACTAAATCTCTGTCGTTTGGTTTCGATCCGATGGTGGCCATTATGATGGGCGTATTAACTGGTTGTGGCGGTGGTGCTATTCGGGATGTGCTGGCAGGAGAAGTGCCGATGGTGCTGAGAAAGGAAATTTATGCGTCAGCTGCCATGGTGGGGGGGGCTGTGTTTATATTTCTTGATCCCGTGCTCAATAACAGTGACCTAACAACAATGATTGCGGTTATCACGGTACTGGCTTTAAGACTACTGGCGCTTTATAAAGGCCTGTCTTTGCCACGTTTTGACCTGCCGATATAAATGAACCCATCGTCTGAACACAATCCATGTTATTAAATTCAGATTATCGTTGAAAATTCTTCAGGCTTTCCGATGAACAACAGCAGCAAGCCATCAGGTCGCTGGCAGAGATGCCGGACTACTTTGGCATGGAACCGCAATCGAGTGAGTTCGGATCAAACGACAGCCAGGTGGCGCTTGATAGCCTGAGGTCACTAAACGGCAAGGCCTCACCCGTTCAGCAACGCCACGCTGCGATTGAGGAAAGGCTAAGAACTGAAGTGAAGGAATTTACCCGACTCCGGTTTAACGCTTTTTGCTGCAGAGGGCACCGTACAAGGGGCTGTCTCTGCCCAGGTTCGGGCTATCTGTCTGAAGTCAGGCGCTGTGTCAGATACTGTTGGCAATCCTCTGTCAGCAGTATCTGATGTGTTCAATCATTTACCATCGGGTGTCAGAATCCCCATTTTTCCTGGATGGTCTTCAGATACTCGGGCCATTCCTGCGCCATATAGCTTTCCAGTTTCTTGACTTTATTGTTTGCTTCATTCAGTAAGTTTTCCGGGTGTCTTGGGTATCTGGGGCCATCAACCTCCTGATCAATCCCATAACCATCGAGGCCCAGTGTCTCAAAGCAGTCGTTAATGAACTGGCCATTTAACTGATTTTTTTGGTCAACTTCAACACAGCCCGCCCGGACAATATTCAGGTACGACATGGCAATTTTCTTTTCTGAGCCTTCCCTGCCAACATAGAATTTGGAATCTTTGCGGGGGAGGTAAACATAAATATCAGCGTCCCCACGGGTTCCCAGAACATTTTTCTGGTGCTCCTTACGATAGAATGAAACTTTATCTGCGGTTATTTTTACCCGCTGGTATCCCGGACCTTCGCGTTTATCAAAATCGGGCAGTTGACCCTTCTTTACGGCAAAGAGTAAACCATTGACGTAACTTCCCGGCGATTCTTCAAGGCTCAGAGCCCTTTCCTGGCTCTTGGACATCCAGAGGTTCCACTGTCTGGTTACGTCGTTTATTGTAACCGGCAGAAACTCGGCATTTTCAGGATCTGGTGCAGTGGCGGTGCGGGCAAGGGTTGACATCAGACTGCCATAGCCAAATATATAGGCATATTCATCCTGATTATCCTCTGCAAGCGCCAGATTGCTGGTCACCAAGGATAATAATAGTGCTAAAACGTATTTGCTTGATTTCATAGCTATAAACGTCCTTATCGTAATATTCAGTTTTCCAAGGATAGTGGATCTTTTGAATTTAAAACTGACAATACGGTAAGAAGCGCTAACAATGTGCGCCTGTTGCGCTGATGTCTGAAAAAGCTACGTCTGTTCCGCACCCTGTTGGTTGAGAGCCCAGACGATATGTTCTCTTACCAGTCCTGATGGATGGTTTAGACGGTTCTGCAGCGCTGAAATGATTGTTTTATCGGTAGGGGCATTCCCCAGCGCAACAGCAATATTCCGCAGCCAGCTGTCATAACCGGCCCTGCGGATAGGCGAGCCGGCTGTTCGCTCCAGAAACTGTGCTTCACTCCAGTTGAAAAGCTCCACCAGATCACTGGCATCCAGATGATGACGGGGTTGGAAGTCACTTTCCTGAGTAGGTTTGGCAAAACGGTTCCAGGGGCAGGCCAGCTGACAGTCATCGCAGCCATAGATACGATTTCCCATCAGTGGGCGAAGTTCTTCAGGGATGGGGCCTTTGTTTTCGATGGTCAGGTAAGAAATGCAGCGGCGGGCATCCACCTGGTAAGGTGCAACAATCGCTTGAGTCGGACACTGATCGATACAGGAGGTGCAACGACCGCAATGATTGGTGTCATAGGGCTTATCCACAGGCAGGGGCAGGTTTGTGAATAACTCACCAAGAAAGAAGAATGAACCCGCCTGTCGATTCAGTATCAGAGAGTGCTTTCCCATCCAGCCCAGTCCAGCCTGTTGGGCCAGTGGGCGCTCCATCACCGGTGCACTGTCCACAAAGGCACGGTAACCATGTTCACCCACTGCAGCTTCGATCTGCTTGCCCAGTTGGGTTAGCCGCTTTCGAACTAATTTATGGTAGTCGCGACCCAGTGCATAACGGGATACATAGGCTTTGTCCGGCTCATTCAGCAGTTTGACGGTTTCTGTGTCTGCAGGCAGGTAATCCATGCGTGCCGAAATAACCCGCAATGATCCGGGGTGCAGTTGATCCGGGTGCGCTCTAAGCTCCTTGTGCTGAGTCATGTAGGCCATATCGCCGTGATAGCCTTTCTTCAGCCAGTTACTCAGGTGCTGAATATCACTTTCCGGAACTTTTGCCTCCGCTATCCCTACCTCTTGAAAGCCAAGCTCTCTGGCCCAGATGCGAATTTTATCGACCAAATTTTCCATATCCGGTGCTGGCGATGAGTCTGTCAATGTGGTTAAAGTGGACTGTAAAGATGACTGTTCAGACACTGAATTGGATTAACTCTTTTGGCATAGTTTGAAAGCAGAATACAATCGGCATTGTATCATCGCGAGCACGCTTATGAATAAGAGCTTACCAGAGTCTCTCTATACAGCAGACCAGGTTCGGCAGCTGGATCATGTGGCTATCCATCGGGAAGGTATTCCCGGCTTTGAGTTGATGACCAGAGCTGCCCGGGTTGTCATGGCTGCAATTGTCCGCCGCTGGCCGGAGGCTAAAACCATGCTGGTGCTGTGCGGCGCTGGTAATAATGGTGGGGATGGCTATCTGGTTGCCAGGCAGGCAAAAGAAAAGGGCTGGCGAGTTTCGGTGATCGCCTTTAAGGATCCGAACCAGCTCTCGGGCGATGCTCTGACTGCCTGGCAGGCCTGCTCTGAGGCTGACGTTGTGATTCGACCCTACGATAGCAAGCAGTCGCTGTGCGCTGATGTGGTTGTGGATGCCATGCTGGGTACCGGGCTATCTGGACCTATTCGTGGCGATTATGAAGACGCGGTAAAACGCCTTAATCATCTTGAAAGTCCTGTGTGTGCTGTGGATATTCCTTCTGGTCTCTGTGCGGACACAGGTGCTCCATTGGGATGTGCTGTCAAGGCAGAGTTGACGGTCTCTTTTATTGGTTTGAAACAAGGGCTGATGACGGGGCAAGGCCCTGAGTATTGTGGAGCGCTGGTTTTTAATAATCTGAGAGTACCTGATTCGGTTTATCAATCGGTTACTTCTGGCTGTCTGCGAATCACCCCGGAGCAGTTTCAGGGATGGCTTGCTCCAAGAAGCCGGACGGCTAATAAAGGCGATTTTGGGCATGTGCTGCTGATTGGTGGTAACAAAGGAATGCCCGGGGCGATTATCATGGTGGCTGAATCCGCCATCCATTGTGGAGCAGGCCGTGTCACTGTCGTCACCAGGAAACGGCACCTGACGGCACTGGCCGTTCGCTGTCCAGAGGTGATGGGGACCTCTGTAAAACGTCGCTCAGGCCTGGGTTCACTGACTGAAGGAAAGAATGTCATTGTTATTGGGCCTGGCCTGGGCAGTGATGACTGGGCACTAAAACTCTTAAAGGATGCACTGGCTACAGAATGTCCAGTCGTACTTGATGCTGATGCCCTGAATCTTTTATCGGATCATCCACAATTGCTAAAGGGGCGAAAGTCTCCGATGATTTTCACGCCGCATCCTGGGGAATTGGCTCGCTTATCCGGGCTTGATGTGCCCACGATTCAGAAAAATCGATTTGCAGCACTGGCCGACAGTCATGGACAATTAGCCGCTCTTCTTGGAGAGAAAGGGAGTGATCGGCAAGCGGATATTGCCCTGTTATTAAAAGGGGCTGGCACTCTGATTTTCGATGGCCAAAACACGGCACTGTGCTCTGAGGGGAATCCTGGTATGGCCGTGGCAGGGATGGGAGATGTGCTCAGTGGTGTGATTGGTGCACTGCTTGCACAAGGGCTGGAACCTTTCAAGGCCGCCCAAATGGCGACCTGGCTGCATGCCTCGGCGGCAGATGAGCTGGTTGCTGGTCAAGGCGAAACGGGTTTACGGGCGACCGAGCTGATCCCGGTCATTAGACAACGACTGAATTTTATAATTGGTTAATTAGAAGCCAGGCTTTTGCCGCGAAAAACTTTTCTTCGTTTTGGGCACTGGTGACTGGCGGTGATGGAAAGGCTTATGCAAGGCAGATATGAACTGCTGATAGAAAATGAAGAGGCCATGGTGGCACTGGGGGGGCATCTGGCAGAAGCGCTGGGTGACCAGGGTATTGTTTTTCTGCACGGTGATCTTGGGGCGGGGAAAACCACGTTCTGTCGTGGCGTGCTTCGACACCTGGGGCATCAGGGGGCAGTGAAAAGTCCTACTTATACACTGGTCGAACCTTACGAAGTGTATGGCCACAAGGTTTATCATTTCGACCTTTATCGTCTCGCTGACCCGGAAGAACTGGAGTTTATTGGCGGTCGGGACTACTTCAGTGAAGCGGCACTCTGTCTGGTTGAGTGGCCATCCCGCGGACAGGGCGAGCTGCCTGAAGCTGATTTGGAAATCACCTTTGCCTATCATGTTTTTAACAAGAGTGATCTGCCTGGAAGGAAAGCGACTATCGTCGCAGGTACTGATGCAGGGAATAAAGCGCTGAAAATAATAAGAGCGCTGCAGGAGGGTGGATGAGCCAGAGGACAGGGATTGTTCGCCGAATTCTGAAAACACTATCAGCAATATTTACCGGTAAGAAAGCCTCCGCTGCTTTGTATGAAGAGCAGGCAAGGGAAGGTCGTGTTGAACCAGTATTTGCAGATAACAGGCGGCGATTTGTAAAACAGCTTGGTATTCTGGTGGTTGGGTTTTCTGTTCTCAAAGCCCAGGTAGCTGAAGCGGTCTATAAACTGATTAAAAATGTCAGACTCTGGCGGTCGCCGGATAAAACACGTCTGGTGTTTGATGTTTCTGATGCGGTCGAACATAACAAGTTTCATCTGAGTAATCCCAGTCGACTGGTTATTGACGTCGATGGCGCAAGGCTCAGCGGTACATTCAGCGGTTTGCAGCTGAAGGGAACCCCCATTCAAAAAATCCGGCATGGTTCCCGTAACCAGAATGATCTGCGTATTGTGCTGGATCTCAGCGAGAAAGTGGCCAGTGAAAGCTTTCTGTTAAAGCCTAATGCCACTTATGGTCACCGTCTGGTGGTTGATCTGTTTGACGATGAGAGCAGAAAACCAAAGCCCGTTGTAAAACAGAAACCTGTGGGTTTCCGGGATATTGTCGTAGCCATTGATGCGGGGCATGGTGGCGAAGACCCTGGGGCCATTGCCTATGGTGGCGGTTATGAAAAGCATGTGACGCTGGCGATTGCCAAAGAGCTTGCTGCTTTGCTAAGCAGGGAGAAGGGCTTCCGGCCAGTGCTGGTTCGTACTGGCGACTATTACATTGACCTGCGCCGACGTACCCAGATTGCCAGAGACAGTAAAGCCGATCTGTTTATCTCCATTCATGCGGATGGATTTAAAGATCGCAGGGCCAAGGGTGCCTCTGTTTTTGCTCTTTCCCGCAGTGGTGCAACTTCGGAAACCGCCCGCTGGTTGGCCCAGAAGGAAAATGCATCGGATCAGATTGGTGGTGAAGGTGGTATTTCCCTGGGAGATAAAGATGATGTTCTGGCGGGGGTACTGTTGGACCTGTCGATGACCTCAACACTTTCGTCCAGCCTTGAAGTGGGTAATAAAGTACTGGCCAATATGGGCGGAATTAACCAGCTTCATAAAAAACAGGTGGAACAGGCCGGTTTTGTGGTGCTGAAGTCTCCGGATATTCCATCGATCCTGGTAGAGACCGGGTTTATTACCAACCCTGAAGAAGCCCGCAAGTTGAAGAGTCGCAGCCACCAGAAAACGGTAGCTAAGGCAATTTTTAACGGTGCCAAAAGCTGGTTTTACAAAAAGCCGCCGCCGGACACACTGGTTGCCAAGTGGAAACAGGATGGTACCCTTAAAGCCCGCCCATCACGGTATGTGATTAAGCCGGGTGATACCTTGTCAGAGATTGCTGATCAGTTTGATATCAGCATGAATGACCTGCGGAGAGTTAACCGGCTATCAAGCGCCAACAATATCCGTGTCGGTCAGGTGCTGGTAATTCCCAATTAATATTGAAAAGATTTAGCGACAGAGTAACAAAACGTTATGAAGCCCATCCGCCTCCTTGATAATCGACTGGCTAACCAGATTGCTGCTGGTGAGGTGGTGGAGCGTCCTGCCTCTGTGGTGAAGGAACTGTTGGAAAACAGTATTGATGCGGGTGCGAAACGCCTGACCGTGGAGGTAGAAAACGGTGGTGTTAAGCTGATTCGTATCCGTGATGATGGCTATGGTATTCCTAAGGATGAGTTGGCTCTGGCGCTTTCTCGCCATGCAACCAGCAAGATCTCTGAGCTGGAAGATCTGGAAGGAGTGGCGACTCTCGGGTTCCGTGGTGAGGCTCTGGCTTCTATCAGCTCTGTTTCCAGACTTACATTGACGTCTAATGTTGAAGAACAGGAATCTGGCTGGCAGGCAAGGGTTGAAGGCCGGGATATGGAGGCTCAGGTGATGCCTGCGCCTCATCCAGTGGGTACAACCATCGAAGTTAAAGACCTGTTTTTTAATACCCCGGCCCGGCGTAAGTTCCTGCGCACCGAAAAGACTGAATTTTCTCACCTCGAAGAAGTGGTTAAACGTCTGGCGCTATCCCGCTTTGATGTAGGGTTCACGCTTCGTCATAACCAGCGCAGTATTCATCAGTTGCGTCCTGCATCGACTCAGGCAGAGAAAGATCGTCGTGTTGCAGCGCTGTGTGGCCCCAAATTTATTGAAAATGCGGTGATCATTGATGTCGAGGTCTCAGGTTTAAAACTGTACGGCTGGGTAGGGTTGCCAACCTTTTCCAGGTCCAGTGCAGACCTGCAGTATTTTTTTGTTAACGGTCGGGTTATCCGGGATAAACTGGTAGGACATGCGGTTCGGCAGGCGTATCGTGATGTGCTGTATGGTGGCCGACATCCAACGTTTGTTCTTTATCTGGAACTTGACCCCGCGCTGGTGGATGTCAATGTTCACCCAACCAAGCATGAAGTTCGCTTTCGGGATGGCAGAACCGTTCATAACTTTCTGTTCAGTACGCTGAACCGTGCGCTTGGTGAAGTTCGCCCTGAAGATCAGCTTCTGCCCACGACGCTGACCCACCCTCCACAACCTCAGACTTCTGGCATTGATGCCGGTGAGTTTCAGGGGCAGGAAACTATACGACTCTCATCATCACCGGCCAGTAGCTCTGGCGGTTTCTCCGGTGGAAACAACGGTGCTGGTTTCAGTGATCGACGCTCATCTTCATCTGAAGCGCCTTCGCAGGGGCAGGTTAAACGCCAGATAGAAGCTTATAGTCAGCTATACGCAACAGCGGCCGAACCTGTTGCGTCTGGCAATGGTATTGCTTCTGCTATGGGTGATGATTCTGTTCAGGAAGTGGTGACTCAATTTTCTGCTCAGCCAGCTCCAGAGAGTCTCCCGGAGAATGATTCGCTGACACCACCATTAGGCTATGCCATTGCTCAACTGAAAGGGATTTATATTCTGTCAGAAAATGATCAGGGTATGATTCTGGTGGATATGCATGCGGCTCATGAGCGGATTACCTATGAGCGTATGAAGCAGTCCTATCAGGAGCAGGGTATTCGTGCCCAGCCGCTGCTGGTGCCCAAATCCGTATCGGTCAGTGAACGAGAGGCAGACTGTGCAGAAGAGCACAGTGACTACTTCTCCCGTTTAGGCCTGACATTGGAAAGGATGGGGCCGGAAACTTTACTGGTTCGCCAGATTCCGGTGATGCTGCAGAATGCCGATGTGGAAAAATTATTGAGGGATGTACTTTCGGATTTGATGCAGCATGGCACCAGCGATCGCATTGAAGCTCATATTAATGAAATACTGGCGACTATGGCGTGTCATGGCTCTGTGCGTGCTAACAGAAAGCTGTCTATTGAGGAGATGAACGCCCTGCTTCGGGATATGGAGCATACCGAGCGCAGCGGGCAATGTAACCACGGTCGTCCAACCTGGACCATGCTGTCTATGGACCAATTAGATAAGTTGTTTTTGAGGGGGCGTTAGGTGGCGTGGTCAGCAATTCCCGATAACTATGCGTCTTAAGTCGTATAGCTTTATATTAACCAAGCATACTATTTATGGATGAACCAACCCGCTCCGTATTAAGGCAGAGTTCCAGATTACTTTGCAGACACACTGAACACTGAAAACACAAGAATACTGAGAGTCTATGTTGTATCCAGCATAAGCGTTTTCAGGCGGATACTCTTTCCTGCGATTATTGCTGTTAACCGTTCAGTATGAGATTTATTGATGGGGACACCATTGACGAACCGGAACCAGTGTCGATTGCCGTCTTCGTCGGTATACCCATGACGAACTACTTTATCCACTGCGTCATAAAGTGATACGTGACTGGCGTCCTTCGCAACCATGATGAAGCTGTAGTTGTAGGATTTAACCAGCTTTATCGTGGGCCCATCGGAGTACAAATCATCAAAATTCAGCACCAGTTTCAGGTGCGGGTGCGGGTGCTCTCTGGCAATGTTCGCCAGAAGTCTTTTGAGAGCGGTTTGCTCTCAGTCGTTTTTTGAGGCATCTACCTGTTGAATTATGGGTTCCATCAATAGGGGCGAGATAGCCTTCCTCAAAATACTCAAATTGTTTGAGCCGCCCGGAGCGCTGAACATAGGCAAACAGGGTCGTGAAAAACTTCCTCAAATATCGGGTTTCAATGGGATCGAGCAGTTCACGAAGGCGAGAGTCACTGGGGACTTTCTCAACGGCATAAAGGGCTTTCAGGTTATGGAGCTTATCAGCATCATTCAGGCAGTCCTGGTCAAACTTAAGCAACGATGGATATTTCAGGTGCATGACGGCAAGGCCGCACATGACAGCATCATGCAGAGAAAACTATAACCCTGAAGCCAGTAAGGGTCTGAAAGTCTACTCGCTGATTCACTTTGCCATTCTTGTATTGGCAACAACGGTATTTATGGCCATCAGCCACAACACGCCCTATGGCTTCAATACACTATGGACGATAGTTCTTGCGTTGAACCTGATATGCATTGGCTGGTTGCTGGAAAAAAACACAGGATTAATCGTCGTTGAAGCCATCCGCTTTGTGCTTTCCGGAGCAACCATCTTTGTATCCAATGGAATATGGATTGACCTGATACCAGGCTGGACCTGGCAATTTATTATTGCCAGCGGAGCGGTGTCACTGATTGTTCTTCAGACCAGTGGTATCGGAAAACCTGATAGCTATCGAGAAGGCAGTACAGCCAGAGCAGCAGGCTCATAACTGGCGATTCTGTCCATAAAGTCGGTATGCCTCCAGAGCCAACGCCTCATCCACCAGCATCTTCTCAAATTGCTTCAGCTCCCCAGCCAGCGGGGAGGAAGACTTGGGGGTCTGTAACTCAATTTTCAACTCATTTTCATGAATAATCGATAACTTCAGATCGTGAACGGCATCAATATACGCCTCATTGGCCTGCATAAAGTCACTGGTCGCTTCTGCGGCAACACAGTCTTTCAGACAGTCAACAACCCGGGCGCGACCTGCTGTAACCTTTGATTGGCCTCTACCCTCCAGAAGATCCAGCCAGAGTTGTGACTGCTCACAATCCAGCTGCAGCTTTCGTAACCCCTGATCATTTACCCCTTCAGCTTTACTTTCTCCCAGACGCTGCCAGGCAGCCTGATTCTTCTGCTGAACCAGCGCAATCATCGTTCCAATTCTTTTCTGCTTATGAATGGGTTTGAGACGGGAGATCATCTTGTAGACGGAGACTGGCAGGAAATTTTTAATTCTCGTTCGAAGGCTCTTGCTATTGATTTTCAGGCTCTCGTGAGAAGAAGGTTCTGCCAATATAACGCTTCGATTTTTAAGGATTTTTCTCAGCTCTTTAACGATTTTCTTGTCTTCACTGACGGCAGCCGGTTCTAACTGTGGACTGATTTTTATTCGACTACCACCAGAAGGGTCTGGGTCGCTCATTCAACATCCGTATGTTTACTATGACCCTTTAAGAATAGTCAATGGCGCATCCATGCATGATATTTTTCAACAAGCGATAAGACTCCCTGTGGCGCATGGGCTTTCTTCCACTCTCCAGCAGCGTACTTGTTGGCCTCGCTCAATGTTGGATAGATATGAATGGTTCCCAGGATTTTGTTCAGCCCCAGACCATGCTTCATGGCACTGATATACTCTGCAATCAACTCCCCTGCATGGTAACCCACGATGGTTACACCCAGAATTTTATCCTTCCCGGGCACCGTCAGCACTTTCACAAAGCCCCGGGCTTCTTCATCGGCGATGGCTCGATCCAGGTCATCCATACCATATTTGGTAACTTCATAAGCGACACCCTGTTCCTGAGCTTCCTGTTCATTCAGGCCAACTCTCGCTAATTCCGGATCAGTAAATGTGCACCAGGGAATCACCGAGTAATCCACCTTAAACTTCTTAAAGCGACCAAACAGAGCATTCACCGCACAATACCAAGCCTGATGCGCTGCAGTATGGGTAAACAGGTAAGGCCCGGCAACATCACCACAGGCATAGATATTGGGGTAACGGGTTTGCATATAGTCATTAACATCAATGGTTCCCCGTTCAGTCAACTCAATACCCAGAGCTTCTAACCCGAGGCTCTCAGTATTGGCTCTACGGCCCGTCGCAAAAAGTGCCACATCAAAGTCAATCTCAACCTTCTGACCTTTAAAGCCCGCTTCCAGAAACTGACGCTCTTCTCCTGTATGCGGATCCAATACTTTCTGGAAAACTCTGGCTTCATGCTTGAGCCGCAAATCCACCCCGTCACGAATAAACTGCTCCATCACCAGTTGAGAAACGTCTTCATCCTCACGATGCAGCAATCGAGTACCATGATCGACCTGAATCACCTGCACCCCCAGGCGGCAAAATGCCTGAGTCAGCTCACAGCCAATGGGGCCACCACCGATAACCAGCATCCTGCCCGGCTTCTTCCGCAACCCCCAGATAGTATCCGATGTGTAATATTCAATGCTCTCAAGACCTGCCAACGGTGGAACGTAAGGGCGACCACCGCTGGCAATGATAATATTTCTGGAAGTCATTCTCTTGCCAGCCACCTCAACTTCCCAGGGACTGATCAGCTGAGCAGAGCCGTTGATACAGTTAACACCCAGGCCGGAGTATCGTTCAACAGAGTCATGGGGCTCAACCTTGCGAATGACTGACTGAACCCTTTCCATTACTGTGGTGAAGTTGACCTGACCCGATACATCATCAATACCAAACTCATTTGCCCGCTTCAGGTAATGGGCCATTTTGGCAGAACGAATCAGTGCTTTACTGGGAACACAGCCGGTATTCAGGCAATCTCCACCCATTTTGTGTTTTTCAATCAGTGAAACTCTGGCCTTCACTGCCGCAGCAATATAACTGCTGACCAGCCCAGCGGAACCGGCGCCAATCACGGTTAGATTATTATCAAACTGTTGTGGCCGGTCATAGCTGCTGTACAGGCGACAGCGCCGGAGCCACTCCATCAATATTCTGGCAATCCAGGGAAAGATACCCAACAGAACGAAAGAGGTAATCAATGGTGGTGTTAAAACCCCTTTAAGAGAGAGCTCTTCCACCAACCCGAGCTGGACACCAGCATTCACGTAAACCGCAGTGCCTGGCAACATCCCCAGCTGACTCACCCAGCTGAAAGCCCATACCCGCATGGAAGTCAGCCCCATCACCAGATTGATCACAAAGAAAGGTACGGCAGGAATCAGCCTGAGGGTAAGGAGGTAAAAGGCTCCATCCTTTTGTACGCCTTTGTTAATGGTATCCAGATAGCCTGAAAACTTCTTCTCAACCCAATCTTTTAACAGGGTACGGGAGAAAAGAAAGGCCAGTGTAGCCCCTGAAGTACTGGCAAAAGAGACAATCAAGAGTCCGGGAAGCAATCCGAAAATAGCACCGGCAACAACGGTCAACACAGCGGCTCCCGGCAACGATAAACCGGTGACGGCAACATAAATAGAAAAAAATACCGCAGCAGTCAGCGTCGGATCATCACTGTAGAGCCCCTGGAAAAAGTCCCGGGTGAGATATTGCTGACCGTCCAGGGTATAAAAAGCACCGATCGCCATGGCAATAACTGCCAGTAACAGCCATTTTTTCTTATTCATAATGCCTTCCAGTAGCAAACAATCCGAGCGAATTCATAAGCGCTTTACCGTATAATGCCACCCATACTGTCAAATTAGAAACTGGGGTTGATTTCATCAACCTCAACGCCGGTTTAAAAGGACAATAGCGAATGATCCAGCGCCCTTTTCCAGCTGCTCGCCCGCGGCGAATGCGTTATAACGACTTTTCACGCCGCTTAATGCGCGAAAATCAGCTTTCTGTCGACAATCTCATCTACCCCCTTTTTATCGTTGACGGTAATCAACAGCGTCAGTCGGTTGCTTCCATGCCTGGAGTTGAGCGTCTCAGCATTGATTTGCTCCTTGAAGAAGCCGCTGAACTGGTAGAGCTTGGCATTCCAGCTATTGCCCTGTTTCCGGTAACCCCTGCTGAAAAGAAGTCTGACCTTGCAGAAGAAGCCTGGAACCCGGAAGGTTTGGCTCAACGTGCAGTAAGAGCACTAAAAAATCAGTTTCCTGAGCTTGGAGTCATTACGGATGTAGCCCTGGATCCGTTTACTTCACACGGCCTTGATGGCCTGACCAATGAAGATGGCTATGTGATGAACGATGAAACCGTCGAAGCCCTGGTTCGTCAGGCGCTATCTCATGCCGAGGCCGGTGCAGACATTGTTGCTCCATCGGACATGATGGACGGTCGTATTGGCGCCATTCGTCAGCGTCTGGAAGAAGAAGGCTGTATCAATACCCGTATTCTCGCCTATTCCGCAAAATACGCCTCCAGCTACTACGGTCCATTCCGTGATGCTGTCGATTCAGCCGGCAACCTCGGCAAAAGCAACAAATTCAGTTTCCAGATGGATTTTTCCAACAGCGATGAAGCGCTTCACGAAGTCGCTGCAGATCTGGCAGAAGGTGCTGATATGGTGATGGTTAAGCCCGGCATGCCTTATCTGGATGTGGTGCGTCGGGTTAAGGATGAGTTTAAGGTTCCGGTCTTTGCTTATCAGGTCAGTGGCGAGTACGCCATGCACAAGGCCGCTGCAGCTAATGGCTGGCTGAATGGCGATGCGGTGATGATGGAATCCTTGATGTGCTTCCGCCGAGCCGGTGCTGATGCCATTCTCACCTATTTTGCCAAAGATGCCGCCAGATTGATGAAAAATAGCTAAACGTTCATTCAGGGAGAATGATTTTTCTTATTTCTGATAGAATTAAAATAATAAAGCGACATTCTCCCTGCCTTCATCATTTCTACTCAGAGAGTTGCCTGCTTAACGGGCCATGAAAACACCATGGCTCAAATGCTAAAACCCGGTCACCATGCAGCGTTTGCGTCGCTATATTCGCCGAGAAAGAGGTCATATGGATAATCCCCAACAGTCGGATGTTCAGGACACCCAGGCCCAACCATCCGAGCTTTCCGAGTCAGTTGTCAGCAAGACTCCAAGGGTTAGTGACTACCAGAATCCCGACTATTACATTAATCGTGAACTCAGCCACCTGGCTTTTAACTTTCGAGTTTTGCAGCAGGCACTGAATGAAGAGTACCCATTACTGGAGCGTTTCCGGTTTCTGCTGATTTTCAGCTCAAATCTGGATGAGTATTTCGAGATTCGTGTCGCGGGCCTGATGCAACAGGTCGACTTCTCAAGGGAACAGGTCGGCCTGGATGGTATGGGCCCACAGCAGGTCCTGAAAGAGATCAGCCAAAAGGCCAAAGAATATGTTGATCTTCAGTATCAGATACTGAATGAAAGCCTGTTACCTTCTCTCAGAAAAGAAGGTATTCGCTTCCTGCGCCGTAATGAGCTGACCGAAAAGCAGCAGGCATGGATTAAGCGCTTCTTTTACCATGAAGTCATGCCGATCATCAGCCCTATTGGGCTGGATCCTGCACACCCCTTCCCAAGACTGGCGAACAAACTGCTTTGTTTCATTGTTTCCCTTGAAGGGAAAGATGCTTTTGGCCGTGATACCGGTATGGCTATCATCCCTGCGCCGAGATCTTTGCCACGTATCGTCAAACTGCCTGAAGATATCTGTGATGGCCGGGAAAATGATTATGTCTTCCTGTCATCGATCATTCATCGCCATGTCAGTGACCTCTTCCCTGGCATGGATATCAAAGGCTGCTATCAGTTCCGGCTGACCCGCAACAGTGACCTGGACCTTGAGGATGAAGTAGAAGACCTCGCCAAAGCGCTGCAAGGGGAGTTGCTATCCCGCCGCTATGGTAAAGCAGTGCGACTGGAGGTGGCTGATAACTGTCCACAACCGCTGGTTGATTTCCTACTCAACGAGTTTGGCCTTGTAAACGAAGATGTTTACCAGGTCAGGGGCCCTGTAAACCTGACTCGCATGATGTCCATCTGCGACACCAATGATAAGCCTGATCTGGCCTTTCCTCCCTTTACCCCGGGTTACCCTAAAGGTCTGCACAGCAAACGCAAACATAGCAACAACGTTCTGGATCTTGTCGCTAAACAGGATATTCTGCTTCATCACCCATTCGAGTCCTTTACACCCGTGGTGGATATGCTTCGCCAGGCGGCAAAAGATCCTGATGTTCTGGCCATTCGCCAGACCCTTTATCGTACCGGCGCTCACTCTGAAATGGTGGATGCTCTGGTAGAAGCGGCCAGACAGGGCAAAGAGGTGACCGTTGTTGTCGAAATCCGTGCCCGGTTTGATGAAGAAGAAAACCTGGCACTGGCCCGTCGCCTCCAGGAAGCTGGAGCCGTCGTTGTATACGGTGTAGTAGGCTATAAGACTCATGCCAAGATGATGCTGATTGTCCGCCGGGAAGGGCGACAGATCCAACGGTATGCTCATCTCGGTACGGGTAATTACCATGCTGGCAACGCACGCCTTTACACCGATTACAGCCTGCTGACCTGCGATAAGATACTGGCCAATGACGTCCACAAAATTTTCCAGCAGCTGACAGGTATGGGGCGCGCAGTTCGGGTTCGCAAGTTGTTCCATGCTCCCTTTACACTTAAGAAGGGCCTGATTGATCTGATCAACCAGGAAACCAGCAATGCCAAAGAGGGTAAACCGGCGCGGATCATTATCAAAATTAACTCACTCACTGAGTCCCATATTATTAAAGCGCTGTTCAAAGCGTCTCAGGCCGGTGTTGAGATTGACCTGATTGTTCGCGGTATTTGCTGTCTGAGACCTGGCATTGAAGGACTCTCGGAAAATATCCGGGTTCGTTCTATTGTTGGGCGTTTCCTGGAACACACCCGTATTTATTACTTTGAGAATGGCGACAATGATGCCCTGGTTTACTGCTCCAGTGCTGATGCCATGATCCGTAATCTGGACATGCGGATTGAAACTTGTTTCCCGGTTGAAGACCCAAAGCTTGCCGCCCGGGTAAAAAAGGAGCTGGATTACTATCTCACGGATAATACTCGTAGCTGGCAGCTGCAAAGTGATGGTAACTATGAGAAGAACAAGCCAGTTCGAGGACAACGGCGACGTAATGCCCAGGAGCGACTACTGGAGGCACTGGCCGTCATCGTCAACAAGCCATCAACAGAGTAACTCCCTTCGGTGTTTAAGGCAGGGCATTCTCTGACGAACCTCTGCCAACGCCTCTAAATCCAGCTCTGCCATAATCACCGAAGCGCCTTCTGCAGGGGCTTCGGCAAGCACCTTCCCCCAGGGCGAGATAATCATACTGTGCCCATAAGTCTGCCGGCCATCAGGATGAGTACCGGCCTGATTAGCAGCTAATACAAAACACTGGTTTTCGATGGCTCTTGCTCGTAACAATGATTCCCAGTGTGCTGCGCCGGTTACTTTGGTAAATGCAGAAGGTACCGTCAATATTGTTGCGCCCTGATCCACCAGATAACGGTATAACTCAGGGAAACGGAGGTCATAACAAATCGACAGCCCAACCTTTGCAGCACCAATATCCACCAGCTCAGGTCCATCCCCGGGAATAAAATCATTGGACTCTCTGTATTGCCCCTTGCTATCAGATACCTCTACATCAAAAAGGTGCATCTTGTTATAACAGGCGACTTCTTCGCCCTCTGGGTTATATACAAAGCAGGAAGCATGACTACGACCACCGCGGCTATCATGGACTGGCAAAGCACCTCCAATAAGCCAACAGCCAAAAGCTTTTGCTGTTGAAGCCATCCAGGTCATTACCTCATCTGCCTGCAAAGCCAGTACCGCCTGAGAGCCCCCCAACATGGCAAAACATTCCGGTAGCACAACAATATCCGCGTCATCGTGTTGATAAGCCATCAGCTGGCGCTCAATTTCAGCCAGATTCTCTGAAACATCAAGCCCTGAACAAAGCTGGATGACGGCTGCGTTCAAACTGCTCATTATTATTTTCCCCATGCTTTTTGGCTGAATGGATGTTAGTTTGTTCCTCGTAGGATTCCATAAAAGCTACAAGAATATAAACAACATGTGCCTGATTGTTTTTTCCTGGCAACCAGACAGCCAGTCCCCTTTTATTCTTACTGCCAATCGTGACGAGTTTTATCGGCGCCCAACGCAGACTGCCAGCTTCTGGAAAGACTCGACTGACGTATTTGGCGGCCGGGATCTTGAGGCTGGCGGTAGCTGGATGGCCATCAACAAAAATGGTCGTTTTGCCGCTGTCACCAACTATCGGGAAGTACCAGCTCCTGAGAGAACCCGATCCCGTGGAGAGCTGGTTTATAATTTTGTCACCGGCTCTCAGTCTTCTCCCGATTATCTGGCATCAATCCAGCGGATAGCTGATCAATGGTCAGGGTTCAACCTGCTGGTTATGGATACAACAGGCCTTTACTACTTTAGTAATCGCATAAAGGATATGCCCACATCACCTCTACCTGCCGGAACCTATGGTTTGAGCAACCATCTACTCAATACTCCATGGCCAAAGCTGTTGAGAGCACGGAGTCGTTTTGCAGATGCAATCACACAGTCTCCACCAGATAGCAACCAGCTTATTGAATTGATGCGGGACCGCTATCAACCCCCTTCGGAACAATTACCGGATACCGGTGTCAGTAAAGATGTGGAGAAACTGCTTTCCAGTTGCTTTATTGCCAGTGAAGATTACGGTACCCGAAACACCAGTGTATTGATGATGGATAACCGAAATCAACTTCAGTGGATTGAACAGGGCTACCTGCCAGAAGGCGCTGCCGGTGAGCGTCAATTGTTCAAGATCAAACTGCTGCAGGATCAGCTAAGCTAGGGAAGTGTCCAAATAGCAGTTTTTACAAACTGCCCTGGTTGAACTGAGGCCTCCCATGCTTACCCGCATTTGCTATGTACTGCTTTTATCATTTGCACTGCCAACCTGTATTCTGGCCGAAGACCAGTGGGTAGAAGTAGGCTCAGCTAAAGCAAGAGTCAGTGAGAGAGACTTAACGATCTACCCAAAAACTGAAGAGCCATTCAGTAAACTCCGTTTTCATATTTCCCATGGTAGCGCCACTCTTCATCAGGCTAGGGTTTATCTAGTCAAAGGCGATGTGTTTCATGTAAATCTGCAAAAAAGTATCAAGGACAGCGATAACGGTGATAAGGGACAAGGTTACTCACAGATAATACCTCTGATTACTTCTCAGCAGAGTCCCATAAAAAAAGTTAAGGTATTTTATAAATTCAAGCAGCAACAAACCCCATCACAACAGGTCAGTGTCGAGTTGCTTGGAGTTCCAGCTGAGCAGAATTAAGTTTTGAAAGGTAACCAGCATTTGCCTTAATGCGCAGCGCAGAGCAGCACTCCACAAAACATCAACAGCCGCTAAAAACGCCGACTCTTGATACCTAGGACTTTTCCCATTCCTTCTTTACACAAGGCAAGCTCCAGTGAACTGCGAATAACCTGGGCATTGTCGTGTTTCATTAAATCCGACAATATCTTTTTTGCCCGCTCCATACCAATTCGCCGTAAAACCCATTTTACTTTCAGAAGGTTAACGGCACTCATGGACAGCATGTCAAAACCCATCGCCATTAAAAGGACGGCGGCCGCTGGATCACCGGCCATTTCACCACAGATGCTAACCGTCTTTCCTTCCTGATGAGCATCGTCAACCACCTTCTGCAATGCATGCAGAACCGCTGGATGAAATGAGTGATAGAGGTCAGATACCCGTGGATTATTACGATCCACAGCCAGCAGGTATTGAATCAGATCATTAGAACCGATGGAAAGGAAATCAACACGCTGAGCCAGATCCCTGACCATGTAGACTGCAGCAGGAACTTCCACCATCACCCCCACCGGAGGCATGGACACCGGCAAACCTTCTGCCAGTACTTCCGCATGAGCCCGGTGGATCAGGTGTTGAGCTTCTTCTACTTCAAAAATACTGGAAATCATGGGCAACATAATCCGAAGATTATCCAGCCCCACACTGGCTTTCAGCATGGCCCTCACTTGTACCAGAAAGATTTCCGGGTGATCCAGGGTTACCCGAATACCTCGCCAGCCAAGGAACGGGTTATCTTCTTTTATTGGAAAATAGCTCAGGGATTTATCACCGCCGATATCCAGCGTTCTCATGGTTACCGGTCTTGGCGCAAAAGCTTCAAGCTGATAACGATAGATCTTTTCCTGTTCGGACTCGCTGGGAAAGCGATCCCGAACCATAAAAGGGACTTCGGTACGGTAAAGCCCAACACCTTCGGCCCCCCTGTCGAGAGAACGAATCGTATCGGTCATTAAACCCGTATTGACCCACAAAGGAATCCGATAATTATCAGGGGTCTCGCAGGGCAGATCCCTGATCGCTTCCAGCCCCTTGCTGAACTGATTCTCTTCTTCAAGCACCTCGGTGTAATAATCCAGCAATTCCTGAGCAGGCGATGAATACACAAGCCCAAGATTGCCATCCACAATCAGCTTTTTGCCTGAAAGCTTGTGGAATGGAAGATCAACGACGCCCATCACGGTGGGGACACCTAAGGCACGGGCAAGAATGGCAACATGAGAGTTACTGGATCCCTGAATGGAAACCAGCCCAGCCAGTGATTCTTTGGGAACCTCCCCCAACATGACCGGAGACAACTCCTCACTGATCAGAATGGTATTGTCAGGGTACTCTATCCGGGCATGCTCTCCTTGCTTAAGGTGGGAAAGTACCCGCCGACCAAGATCCCTGACATCTGCAGCCCGTTCCCTGAGGTAATGGTCATCCATCATCTCAAAGTTGCGGATATGTTCTTCAATAACCTGTCTCAGAGCACCCTGAGCCCATGAACCACCACTAATCCGGTCTCGAATTTCCTGACCCAGAGCATGGTCATCCAACATTCTCAGATAGACATCAAACAAGGCCTGCTCTTCTGCCGGCAAGCGATCGGATAATCGCTCAGCAGTGTCTTTCATCTCTTCACGCACTGCAGCCAGTGCACTGTCCAATAGCTTGAGTTCTATTTCGATATCTTTACAGGCTTGATCAGGAACAGCGCCAAGATCTGCGGGAGGAGAAATGACCACGGCATCGCCAATAGCAACACCGGTTGCCCCCGCACTGCCCTGGAATCGGGCAACCCTGGCTTTTCTGGTCGGAGTCGCGACGCTATTGATCGAACCGGTTGCCTGGGCATGAGCAATGACGCCCGCCAGTTGAGCAGACATGGTTACCAGAAAAGCTTCTTCATGCTCATCAAAGCGCCGCTGCTCAACCTGTTGAACTATAAGAACCCCTAACGTGTTCCGGTGATGGATAATGGGAACGCCCAGAAAAGAGGTAAAACGCTCTTCACCGGTTTCACGGATGTAATGAAATTTGGGGTGAGAAGCGGCATCTTCGAGATTGATAGGCTCCTCACGAAGCCCAACCTGACCGACCAGACCTTCCGAATGTGAAAGAGTAACCTGACCAACAGCGGAGGGGTTCAGACCTTCCGAAGCCATGAGCGTGTAGGAAGCACTCTCGGTATCATAAAGATAGACTGAACACACCTCGGTTTTCATGGCTCCACGAACCCGCTGCACAATAATCTGCAGTGCCGTCTGAAGATCGGAGGCAGAACTGACTTCCTGTACGATATTGCGCAGGGTGTTTAGCATGTCTATTACATACCCGGTCTGATATTACTTGCTCCAACTACTTTAACAGTACAATAACAATCCATGGCAAATTATATTGTCTTGTAATGTTTATCCTTAATATTAAGCAGCCCTGCAATCTGAATGCAGAAAAACACTGCTAGCTGAAACCAGCACTCCTCCCTGTCAGCCATTTGCCTGCAACTTCCCAACCCTGGGCACCAGCTCTTTTAAAGCCCTGCGATACACTTCCCGTTTAAACGAGACCACCTGGCCAAGAGGGTACCAATAACTTACCCAGCACCAACCATCAAACTCCGGTGAACCAGTATGGTCAACCCGGATACGGTCATCATTGCTCAGCAGCTGCAGCAAAAACCACTTCTGTTTTTGCCCAATACACAGAGGTTGCTGATCCCTGCGGACTAACCGTCTGGGGAGGCGGTAACGTAGCCAGCCCCGAGTGCAGCCAAGGATTTCAACATCTTCAGGATGAAGACCAATCTCCTCATACAACTCTCTGTACATCGCATCTTCCGGCATTTCCCCGTCATTAATTCCGCCCTGGGGAAATTGCCAGGCATCCTGCCTGATTCGCCGAGCCCACAACACCTGACCGTGATGATTCGCCAGGATAATGCCTACATTTGGCCTGAATCCATCGATGTCAATCACGTATATGGCTACCTTAGGAGTCACCATGCAGCAATGTGAATTGCTCCAGCAGCCCAGAACATAACCATAGCCCCTAACCAAAGCAGACCATGAAATTTATTCTTCAAAGTACAACAGGAGTAAACACAATCACTTTTCGGTGACCACTTAAACTATTTCTTATCATGCATTGTTTCATAAACTGACAGGGCACAGCAAACAGGCTTTTCTTTAAAATGCCACTGCTTCATAAACAAAACAGAGCAACTCACTAAAATGCCGGAAAATCTGTAATTTAACCGTCTCCGCACTGGCGCAAGCTATTGCAATAGCACAGAATAATCTGCCGATTAGCCTGCAGACTTATGTCTACAGAACCAAACAGCCATGAGCCGGAAATGTGGCCTTACCCCAAACCATGAAAATGGGTAAGCGCTCGATTGGCAATATTTTCAATATAAGAAACAACCTTGATAAGGATACCCATGGCCCTCGCAATATTTGATCTGGACAATACCCTCATTGCTGGTGACAGTGATGCCCTCTGGGGAGAATTTATGGCCGCCAATGGCCTGGTAGATACTGAGGTATTCAGGGAGGGGAACAACCGCTTCTACGAACAATACAAACAGGGAGTGATGGACATATGGGAATATCTGGATTTCTGCCTGAAGCCATTGACTCACTTCACCCTTGAAGAGCTTGAAATCTGGCATGGCCAGTTTATGGAACAGGTAATAGCCCCCATCCTTTTGGATAAAGGCTTTGCACGGATTGAACAACATCGCCAGCAAGGTGATCACATTATGATCATCACTGCCACAAATCACTTTGTCACCAAATCCATTGCTGAAAAGTTCAAAGTAGATACCTTGCTGGCCATTGATCTGGAAATTAGCGATAACCTCTATACCGGCAAAGTTGTTGGAACGCCTACTTATCAGCAGGGGAAGGTAATCCGCCTGCAGGAGTGGCTCAACGAGCATCCGGAGCACTCAATGGAAGGCAGCTACTTCTACAGTGACTCACAAAATGACCTGCCGCTGCTGAGAAAGGTCGATAATCCTGTAGCTGTAGACCCAGACCCAGAGCTCAAAAGGGTCGCAAAAGAACATGACTGGCAAATCGTCAGTTTCCGTTACTGAACAGTTAACCGGCTAAAAATCGCTTTGATATATTCAGTCTCTGGAATAGACGGATGCACAGGATGGTCAGGGCCCTGGTGGCCTTGATCCACAATCTGCAGATTTCGATCAATATGGCGGCTGCCTGCTCTGAGCAGGTCAATCATATTATCCTTCTGCAGATGCATTGAGCAGGAAGCTGCCACCAGATAACCATCCCGCTCCAGCAAACGCATGGCCAACTCATTGATTCGCCGATAGGCCTGTTCACCAACCTTGATGTCTTTGCGCTTTTTTATGAATGCCGGTGGGTCAACAATCACAACATCAAATCGTTCTTCTGACTCTTTTAATGCCTTGAGAGCCTCAAAAGCATCGCCTGCCAGGGTATCTACTTTATGCTGCACTTCATTCAATTCAGCATTTGCATGTACATTTTCCAGAGCCAGGGAGGACGCATCAATGCAGGTCACTTTATCCGCACCAAAAGCAGCGGCCTGAATACCCCAGCCTCCCACATAACTGAAAACATCCAGGACTCGTTTGCCCTTTACATAGTGACGAAGACGATCCCGGTTCATTCGATGATCATAGAACCAGCCGGTTTTCTGTCCTTCCATAACCGGCGCCTGAAAACTCACGCCATTTTCTTCCAGAACCACCACTTCAGGAACCACACCGGAAGCCACTTCAACATATTGTGAGAGGTCTTCCAGCTTGCGAGCATTACCACTGTTTTTAAACAGAATCCCCTTGGGTTTCAGAACCTGATTCAGCGCTTCAACCACGTCATCCCGGACTCGCTCCATACCTGCTGTGGATATCTGAGCCACAAGAACATCATCAAACCGGTCTACCACCAACCCGGGAAGCCCATCACTGTCTCCATAAATCAGCCGGTAAAAAGGTTTTTCAAACAGCCTTTCCCGCATGCTGAGGGCTACCTTGATTCGGTGAACCAGCAACGATTTATCCAGTGGCTGCTCACCATCACGACTGACCAGACGGGCACAGATCAAACTGTTCGGGTTGACATAAGCCGTTCCCAGCGCCTTGCCAAATGAGTTTTCTACCAGTACAGGCTCTCCCACCTCAAAGCTCTTCAACGGTGTGGTTTGAGTATCAACTTCGTTGCTGTAGATCCATAAATGCCCGGCTTTTAGGCGACGATCTGCCTTATTTTTCAGGCGCAATCTTTTTAAAAACATGTGATAACCTTTTTTGCTCAGACCTTATTAGCCCAAAGCGTTCTTTGTTATAGCTCAGGCTTCGCTACAAAGCGGAAGAAACATGGCGGCCAGAGTACCAGTAAAGCCAGAGAGATAACCCAAGCGTCAAAGCCAGGATAAGCCAGGACCCGAAGATCACCCCCTGCCACCCCATCCAGCGCCAGAAGATATCCAGATAAAAGCCACCGGTACTGGCTCCCAGATAGTAGAAAACCAGATACAGAGAAGAGGCACTGGCTTTCGCCCTTTTAGCATTATGACTCACCCAGCTACTGGCATTGGAGTGAGCAACAAAGAATCCAAAGGCATTCACCAGAAAACCGGTAATGATCCAGTTAATGGATGACGTCAACATCAGGCCTGAGCCAAGAATCAGCAAACAGACGCCAAAAGCCATAATAGCAGGTTGCGACAGTACCCCCGTCAGTCGCCCTGAAAGAGCAGCCCCCAAAGTGCCACTGAGATACGTTAAAAACAGCATACCCAGCCAGCTGGCTGAGAGATTATAGGGCTCCTGCGACAACAGAAAGGTTGCATAGGTGTACTGATTGACAAAAATAAAGAAATTAAACCCACTGATCAGAAAAGCTGTCAGTAATAACGGATTCTTTAAATGGCCTGATAAATCACTGAATACCTTCTTAAATCGCAGAGGGCTCGGCTGGAACTGCTTTGAATCAGGCAGCAGGTATACAAACACAATCAGGCAGACAATGCTCAACAGGGCCATAAACAAAAAGGCGTCAGACCAGCCAAACCAGTCCCCCATAAATCCGCCAATCAGCCGGCCACCAATCCCTCCGAGAGAATTGCCACTGATATAGAAACCGACAGCCAGAGTCAGTGCTGGCGTAGCAAACTCATCGCCCATATAGGCAATGGCAATCGCGGGCAAACCACCCAGACAAAATCCCTGTATCGCTCGAAGAATAACAATATGCTGATAGTCACTGATTTGTGAAATCAGAAAAGTACAGAACACAGCGCCAGCCATACTGCACAACATAAGCCATTTACGCCCAATGGCATCCGATAGCGGCCCGTAGAATAACAAGGAAAGCCCGAGCATAAACGTGGTAATGGTAAAACTAAGGCTGGCTTCCAACGCAGAAAGGTTGAAATTTTCAGCCAGCATTGGCAGTAGCGGCTGGCTGATATAAAGATTGGCAAACACCATAAATGAGCCAAGGCAAAGAGCGAGTGTTGCACGCCAGAAACCTTGAGTCCGAGCTTCGATCATGACGGCAAGCCCAACAAAAAAACAAAGGAATCCAGCTTGCAATACCGCTGTGTGAGCACCTCATTCATTGCCATACTCACGCTCTACTTTTGAAAGTGAAGATCACAGCGTAGTAGGGCGGCTCTGGAGTTTTTGCTATGAGCGACATACCATCCCCTGTATTTAGCATCTTGTTATAGTGTGTGCAGTCTATGTAAAGAAAGCGACGACTTCCAAGTACAATCGCGTTATTTTTATCTTATTGCTTTTAATATCCCGAAGTGTGTCTAGATAGCGATCAATATTACTTCAGGACAAGTACGAATACTTTTGCCTTTTGCGGAACTTTAGTCTCTATACAGCCATGTAGCCAAAAATAGCCTATTCAGGAGCTGTAGAGATGTCTCATAACAACAACGAAGAACAGTTAAACACCCTGCTCCAATCATTGATGGATGGCACTGACGACCAATCAATGATGGACCTGCTTGAATCTGCCCATAAGGGTTTCACTCTTGGTGCTAATGACTTTGTCGATCAGGCAACAGGTAAACTGTCTCCTGCCGATATAAAAAATAATCTGCGCGCCTATCCCTTGGCACAAATTCTGATCAGCATTGTCAAATACCATGAGCTGAATAAAAACACAGACATCGTTCGTAAAACGGTATTGGCCTTACTGGATAGTCTCGAAAGCAGTGTTCCTCCAGAGTCTTATGAATTGCAGGCAATGGAGACCACACTTCACTAACTTTTCATCGCTTTTCATCAAAAGCAGCGGCATGGGGTAACTGAATAATGATCGACCAGAGTGGGTTACAGGAAAAAGGGTATATCATCGTTCCTGATCTGGTGCCTGAACCGTTACTCCTGCCCGCCATCCATGCCATTACTGACTTTCTGGATGTTAATCTGGATGACCCGACAACCTGGTATCAGAAAAACCTTGGGAGTAATGGCATTGTTCCTATTCACCACCATCAGGCCCTCTGGGATATCCGTCAGTATGAGCCAGTGTATCGATTGTTTGCAGACCTGTTTAATACGGAAGATCTCTGGATAAGACTGGACCGGGCTTCATTCAAACCCCCCTGGCGGCCAGAACATCCCGGGGAAAAAGACGATAGCCGGATTCATCTGGATAGCCACCCGGAAAAGGTATTCCTTCCCAGGTATCAGGGAATACTCTATTTGACGGATACTGAAGATAACCAAGGTGCTTTTTGCTGTGTCCCAAGCCTCTACCAGAGAGAACAAACAACACTGAACCGAAAGTCTTTACTGTTCACGGATGAAGAGCTGAAAGACCATGATATGGTTAATTTGGGAGGCAAAGCCGGCACCTTTATCCTGTGGGATTCGCGCCTGCCCCATGCCAGCAGCCTGAATCACCATACCAAACCACGGCTTACACAATACATCTCCATGTTCCCCGCAGGCACCGAAGATAACCGTGAGGAACGTATTCAGTTATGGCGTGAAAAAAGAGCGCCTGAACGCTGGCGAAACTTCCCCCATCAACAGGATCCGGAACCGGGCGAACCTGCCCAACTGACGGAAATTGGCAAACAGTTACTTGGACTCTTTATCCGCTGATGGCTCTTTACCAGCTGACGGCTCTGAAGCTTCTTGAATAAGGCGAACGGTTGTTTCTGTCAGCAAACTGACTGAACGCCAGAACTGACTCTTTGCTTCTGGCGACTCAGGCTCACTCTCTTTAAGTTGCATCAAGCTTTCCTGCAAAGCAGCCGGACACATTGCCTGTCGCACTGGCGCAGTGAACTCCGGATAGTTCTCCCGGTAAAAACGGGGCCAGTCAAAAAGAACGCCAGGATCGGCTTTTCCGCGAAAGCCGGAAATATGCTCATGACCAATCACCCTCTGAGGATCCCTCAGGTTAGGATAATGCTCTTTAAACCTGACAACCACCTGATGCAAAGATCGATACTGCTCCTCTGTAAACGGGAATACATTGCCGTTGTAATTCACCAGCTCGATACCAATGGAGCAATCATTTAACCCCTGAATACCTTCCCATTGACTAACCCCCGCATGCCAGCCTCGATAAGCCTGCCCATCCAGACAGTCAACCAGCTCATAAATGGTTCCATCGGTATCAATTACCAGGTGCGAAGAGACACAGGACTCAGGGTTCATAAAGATATCCAGAGTACCTTTCAGGTCTACTGCAGTATAATGAATTACCAGATAATCCACAGGAATTAACCAGTCATCCCGATTGGCCGTTTTAATCCTGTTTACATTGAGAGTCATAAGCGCGCAGCCAGGTAGGTGTCAATCAATTTATCATTATCTGATTCTCTACAGACTGCAAGCCGTCACGACTTAATGAACAGGCATCATTGGAGGAGACACAATGGCCAAGGGGCTGTTAAAACATCAGGAGCGTCAGGATGCCTTAAGCCTCCTGGGCAAAGATCTGGCACGCCGGGCAAAGTCAAAGTGTGAAATCTGTGAGGCGTCCGGAGTGCCACTGTTCATCTATGAAGTGGCACCCGTTCCCAGTGAGCCGGACTACGACCACTGTCTGATGCTCTGTGAGACCTGCAAGACTCAGCTGGAAAACCCAAAGCGCGTGGACCCCAATCACTGGCGTTGCCTGACCAAAAGTATCTGGAGCCAGTTACCGGTTGTGCAAGTGGTTTCTCTCAGACAGTTAAGGAAGCTATCGGCAAAACAGGATTGGGCCATTGAGGCACTGGAACATGCCTACCTTGAACCTGAAATTGAGCAGTGGGCTGATTCAGTAAATTAAGTAGATCAAAAAAAGATAACCTGAATATACATACTATATTCAGGTTATCTTATATGTACTTAGACTTTTCTATAAAATGCTAACCGGAAACAGCTTTGCAATGTTTCAAATCGTGACTTTGCATCTTTCACAGGGCTATCAAAGTTATTATCCATAGCTTTTGCTGCGTCTTTCAAAACATTACTAGTATTTTCCATAGGCATAGAAACGATGGCCGGAACAACCACTTTCTCATGAGCACTAGCACCTAATTTTTCACTCATTGAGTCTGCAGCTATTAGCCTTTTCCTTTGATGATCATACATCCAGGCAACATAATGACCAGAAGTGATCGAAATTACAGAATCCAAACGATAACGATCTATGTTCCCGGAACTATCGGTCTTAGTTAATTCAGGAGAAATCTCCATTTTTGCCCGATTTTGAAAGCCGAAGCTTGGCGTAGAAACAACAAAAAGGCCTGGGTTAGTAACTAGCTCTGGTTCCCTTTTGAGGCTTCTTGTGCGATTAAGCCTTCTCACCTCACTGGACAATGTCCTTTGATAAAAATTATCACAATCAGCAATCAATTCCTCACCTGGATTACGGATTTGACCAGAAGAAAGCATTACTAATATATTGAGGTCATTAATGATTTTTTCTACTAATACAGAAGGATAAATAATTGAAGTATATTCCAATGCATAAGCACGCCTAATCTCTGGAATAAAATCTTTTAAATGACCTTCTCCCCTTTCCCTAAGAGTATCTAATAGTGGTAATAAAGCATTGATACGACCAACAGATCGTTGTAATTCCTCAGGCAAGTCATTGACAAACATTGGATTGGCAGAAAGAGTCTGGACAAACTGAATAGCATCTTTGGCCGAAGGAGATTGATCCAGCGTCATGCATACAGCATCAAGAGCACAGCTATCGGCATTTTCTCTTCCAACCTCTCTAACAACTTCACGAAGGTGAAACTTTCTGCATGCTTCATCGATACTCATCTGTGAATACTCTTCCATATTTTCACCAGGCAGATTAAAAATATCGAAGTTTGTTCGCATATTTGCATATGGCCTGAGATCTCTAAACATTGTTGCTATTCTCTCAAGGAACTCATCAGAGTCCAGTATCACTCCCTGAGTAAGCCCAAATATGTTGCGGATCTCATTCAAACCATCATTAGCCCTTAAAACACTTGGGTCCACTTCATTAAACTCTTTTAATACCTCAACCAGCCTTATGAGCCTATTGAGCTGTTGATTTAATTGAAGGTCCAGTCTGTGACGCTGACCATTCAATATATTTATCAACTGCTCACCTTCCTCAATAAGTAATCCCAGATTCCCCTGATGAGAAAGCGCCATAAGCACTGCAGCTACTGCGCAGTTATTTTCCTCAGCTTGAATACCCGCAGCTCTTTGAACGACAACTCGACCATCATTATGAACAGTCATGGGGTATTGCGCTGTAGAAAGTTCGCTAATAGCCTGCTCTTCCATCTGTGCAAAATTCTCAACATTACCTCCTTGTAAATCCGCCATCAAAGATGGCGTCATACCTTCTGTATCTAATAAGCCGCCGCCAGCTGGACTCTGATTATTCAATAACGCCTGAAGCTGTCTTCGAAAAGCATTCTGATGAAATTGAGCCTGTGGGGTTAATGTTTGAACTCTTGTCTGTTCATAACTTAACGTTGACTCCAGACCAACCACTCCATCAGTTTGAATATTTGGAGTCATTATGAATGGGCCTACATTCCACGGAGCATAGCCTCTTCTTACAGATCCTGCGTCATTGGGTATCAATCCAGCTTGCGGATTCGGAGCTAATGCAGGTAATCCAACAGGTCTATTGCTGCCAGCATTTTCATTTCCCTGCCATTTCTCATAAGCGCGAGCAATGTCTTTTACACAGTCTTCAGCACCTGCTGAGGCTGCTCTAAAATCTTTCTCTGAGATACTACCGACATGTCTTTCTAAAAACCGATTCAATGATTCTCTACTAATTAGTATTCCTTGTGCATTTCTCTTGAAATAATCTTTCAAATGTTGAATCAAATAATTTAGCTTTATTTCATCTTTGAATACTGGTGTTAAAGGCATGCTTTCTATAACTCTATTACCTCTCAGCGGAGCAGCAGGTTGACCGTTTGGTGTAACCTCTGTGGAAAGCTCAATCTGACGTAGCTCAGAAGCCCCAACAGCCTGGCGGCTTTGCTGCAACTGTTGACTACCAGTATATGGAGCTTGAGGCCTAAATTGAGCGGGGACATAGACAGGCTCATAGTTGTCAGCCCCATCTGCTTCAACATCATTCGATGCTGTCCTTAATAAATCCTGATTAAAGCTGGACTGCAAACCTGTGTGCTGTAATGGCCCAACAGCAGTACCAGCACCATCAATGACATCTTCGGCTTGAACCAAACCCCCAAAGCCTGTTGATGTAACTGGACTTTTCCCCACTTTTGGAGAGGATGCCCGGGGAGGTGTTGATGATTCAAGCATCTGACATTCTACAAGAATCTTATCCAGAAGAATCCTTCCTCCTGCTGCCGCATTATCAATCTCAACCGGACTGAGCTTAATAACGCGAATATTTTTCTTAATATTGCTAATCGCCTCATCATCCAGTCTGCCGTATTCCTTTTCAAGCGCTTTGATTATGTCGTTAACTTCATCATCTGTGGCCGTATTTTCCTCTCGACGTACAAAGTCTTGAGCTGGAATACGCACACGGGGGGAAGGTGTTGTGTTTCCACCAGCCATTTCCAAGTTCCTACTCACCGGCCCAGGTTGGGCAGGCATTCTATCTGGTAACCTAGGCCATGCATAAGCATTGAATGCATCACCACCTGAAAGCTCAATCTGACCAGCATTCGCTCCAAAAGGCCTTTCAGGAAAATTAACTGACTCAGTTCTCGGAGGAGTTGCAGGTGAAAAAGTTTGGGTGCTGGTCCCAGCTGCCATCGCCATATGACTAGAAGCGGATGGATCATCAAAAAAAACTTTAAACAGTTGCTTTTCTTCCTTAACCCGCAAAGAGAAGTCCTTGATTTCATGGGCGAATGGTAGCCCGGTATACTGTCCATTTTTTCTCCACTCTTCATACCTGACTTTAAGGTTGGCAAACTCATCGGCTGTCAAATTAAACTCAGGATTGAGTGGGTTTTGTAACGCCTCTTCTATAAGCTCAGGATCAAAAGACTTGTTATAGCTTTGCATGATATAAGTCAGTTGGTCTTTTTTGCGAGACCATATCTCCTGAAAAGGTTGATTTCCTGAAACTATTACAGGTGTTTTCGAGGCTGCAGCTTTAGCTGCCCGTGAATCCACATGAGCAGATGCCACAATAGAAGAAGTCTTAATGGGTGAAGATTCAGCTCCCTTGGCCTGGTCTTTCATATCTACCTTTTGACGAGCAACCATCAATGCATCTTTTTTATCAGGAGCCTGTCTAGAAGCCGTTGTATTAACTTCAGCTAAGTTGTGGGCAGCTGGAGAACCCATTCTTTTTTTCTGAACGACAGCGGGTGCTGGGGTAATAGGCTTAAGTACTGTTCCAGGAGTATAATCTGCAGGCCTATCTGTATACTCAAAACCTGAAGCCAACCCTGCTCCAACAGAAGGGGTTGAGGGCGGACTTAATTTTTGGATAGTGTACTGTATCTGAATTCTATCCAATGCATCCTTTGTTTCCTGTTTCCATCTGTCCCCAGCTGCGTGTTCAATAGTCGCCTCGTCCAAACCTATTGAGTTAATGCTCTCTTTAATGCCTGAACATGTTGCCTCATCTATAGCCGAGCCAAGGAGCTTAAGATTTCGAACTATTTTGGATACTTGCTCTTCAGTAGCATTCCCCAAATGTACAGAGTCAGGCTCAAGTATGGTCTGAGTTACAGGCTGGCTTAACGTACCTGTAGATCTCGCTGGAGCAGCCTCTCTTCTGGCTGGGCTTACAGGTGCTGGCCATGCTACACCACCAATCCATGCTGGTTGTGGTGGAAGAAGACGAGCATTCCTGCCTTCATTTTTAAAGACCAGCATCTGTACGCCAAAGAAATCATCCGTTGCAATATCTATGCAATCTGCAAATCCGGCAGGATTTAACACATTCTCAAATAGAAATTTGTAGTCATAATTAAACTTCGCACCAGTACCGAATGAAAGTATAAGTACTCCATCTTTGTGCATTACTTTATTAACTTTTTTAAGAAGCGTGATGCTGGCATCTTTATTATCAAACACAGCACCAGGAAGCTGCGTAAAATGAATTTCTTTGAATTTTTTACCTTCGGGAATATCATTCACTGTGACGTGAATATCACCGCTTAAATCGGTATTCTTTCCAAAATCAGCAAATGCTGTTCTCCGGACATCGAAGGTGCTTCCGCTACCATCAGACATATGTGAGCCAACAGCTAAAATTTCGACCTGAGGGTCTGAAATTTTTCGAGCATTAAACATTACTTGCCGCTCTATCTGTTTCTGCAGCTCTTCATCTGACTGCCCAGGAGCCTCTTTGTTAATTCTTTCTTTATCATATTTTTGGCGATAGTCTCTCCATGCTTCCAATCGCTGTGGCTTAACACTCTCAACAACCTGACTAGATGTCTCTGAGCTTAAGTCAAGTTCATAGTGAAGAGTATTATATAGTTCATGAGCGTTCTTGTTTTGATAGTTACGTTTTACAAGTTCATGGATCGTAGACTCACTAATATCAATATCTGCTAATAATCTCCTTAATTTTTGAATATCTTGAGCCTGATCACGCTCCCTTGCATCACGTTGCCGTGCGGATGCTACAAATGGTGAAGAAGTATATTGGGGATGTTTTGGTCTTGCTCCAGCAAACTCCGGTGCTTTCTGTCTTGGAACAGGAAAGTGTTGCCGTGTATTGGCTGCCAAAGTCGGATTCACCGCAGTATCGGCATGAGTATTTATCGGAAATTCAGGCCTGATGTCAGGGGCAGGTGATAATGGCGTAAATAATGAATCTGGAGAAATTAGTGATGCCTCCTGCTTACGTACAGGAGGGGGGGGCAAGCGTGAGTTTGATGAGTCGGTGGTAATATGCTGAGTAGCCTGTTGACGAGGCTTTCGCATAGTCTCGGGATTACCGTGAGCGGGAATTACTGACTCCAGAACATATCGAGAACTGTATGTTTCAGGAAGGAGCTGATTTTCCTGTAGAAAGCTACCAGCTGCGCCACTGACAGAGGAACTTCCAGTACTTTTAGTCTTGCTGGCATCAGCAGTCAGGGCAAAAGTGGAAGTAAATGCGGATGTCCTCTGCAAGTTAGCTTGTCTGACCGGAGTAGCATCATTCTTTGCCGCAGTATTTAGAGCCTGTCGTGGACGAGCAGACTGGGAAGAGTCTCTCCCTGCAACTCGTGTTGCAGCTCTAGTTTGCTCATACTTCGTGACCAGCCGCTCTGACACCTTGCTGGATGAATTCTCAGGTTTCCATAAATAGCACTGTGTAATTGTTTCCTCTAAAGCTTTCTTTTGAACTTCAGTCAGAGTCGCGATATCACCCATACCCTTCACAGTTTCCAGTGACACTCTTTTCTCTTTCAAAGCTTTCATCAGAGCATTTTTAACATGATCAGCACTAAATTTATTTGCAAATCCGGGAGAATCCTTCTTATAGATATCATAAAAACGCGTCCAGCTAGCTTCATCTAAAGCAGGACGAGTTTCAGGTCTTGACCTCATTTGAGGACGAGGCGTCGATGGCTCTACCGACGAGCGAGGAAAATGCTCTCTTGTATTGCCGCCGGTTCTCCCAGCAATTCCCTGACCAGGTATTCTCGATTGATCATGCTTACGTTGACTTGCTGAACAGGTACGAACACCAAACCTTTTTGCACGCCCAGATTCTCCAGCACTTACATTATAATCAAGATCTTCATCTTGATTATTCCTGGTAGGTACTGGCAATCGATCAGTCCAGCGCTGGGCTGAGTCAAAACTGAAGTCGCTAAAGGGATTCTTGTCCATTCCTGTTTACTCCTTAATTCCAAGAAAATAACAATTGTTTTAAAATAATGAACTCTTCACAAACCCTGTTGGGTTGATATATTCAAAAATCTTTTATCAAGGCATTCAAGTAGCTGGCAGCCAATAAATCTGGCTAGTATTTATTGCATCTCCAGCTATTAATTACCATTAGACTTTCTGATTAGTGTTGTTAGACCCGACTCAAAGCACGATAGTTCATAAAAAATACGGCAACTACAATCAAAAACATTCATTAATAAAACTTAATCCATTGAAAACAAAAGTTTATTCTAGTTACTAATATAAAGATTATGCATTAAATAATAATTCATTTTTAATAACTGCAGCATTAGAATCCGTAAAGAAATAGTAATCACATCCTTCAAGTTACACCACTCATCAGGATATAAACCAAATCATAGGCTTGCACTCCAAGGCTTGAGACATTTATAGTCATAAACATGAGACAACTATTAAAATATCATGCATTCCTGTTCTTCCTGCCTGCCACCCTGATGGCTGAGCCAGAAGAGCCCGTCAGTCCGGTCAATGAACTGGATCTGTTTCAGGTTGTAATGCCCATGCTGATGGTCGTCAGCCTGATCTTCATTCTGGCCTGGCTGGTCAAGCGCTTTAACCCCAAGCTGCCAGCCATGGGGAAAGATATAGAGCTTCTCTCCAGTACGCCTGTATCTAATCAGTCCCGATTGTCTCTGGTTCGGGTTGCCGGCAAAGATCTCCTGATCGGTATTACGCCAACGACCATTTCCCTGCTCAAAGACTTTGATGCTCCCATTATCGATAGGACTAATGTCAAAGGACAGGCTGATCTGGCAGAACAGTTTAAAAAGCTGCTTCGTTCCAATTCGGGTGGTGATAAATCATCAGAGAAGTCTGATGCCTGACGCTCGATCAACAATAACAAGCATCCTATTAAGCCGCTGATCTCAATGTCAGGTTTTTTCTGCCTCACCATTTATTTATCTGACTTTTCCACACCCGGTTCTGAATTAATAAACTTATTCAGCACTGAGAACAGGAGTTATACAGGTCGCACACAGGTTATCCACATAATCCTGTACACAACCTGAGAAGGGTGGTTTATTGTTCTATCATTTGAGATATCAACATCATCATCTTCATTTCCGTCAGGCAGATCTGCTGGAGGGATTCCCGGCTGTCTTCACTGAGATACCCCAGGAATTCATTCTGTTCATCCCGGTCATGCCATTTTCCAGCAGCCATATTTTCCGGGTAATAGTGCAGCAATTTATGCTGAAGGCCATTGTGTTTTTCCTGCAGTACCATCAGCATGCCGAGCAGCACTGCCGGCGTGTCTCTTGATATCTCCTGGCGCAGCTTGATGTAGTTGAAGTAGAGCATCACGATTCGCTCTGTACTGTCCCGCAGGCATAAGAGGCAAAGGTAGGATTCATCTTCAATGGGGAGAGCCGTTGAATCGGTCGGGTATGAAGGGCCTGATATGATCGCTCCTCTGACACTTTCTCCTGTAATAACCGGTTCCTGAGCATTGAGCCCTTCGACATCGGTATCACTAACCCACGCCATAATAACCTCCTTCCCTGAGGTAGTATTTTCTTCAGGTTAATCCAATTGACTGATAGATTTCCACAGTTTCCCTGATCAACCCCCTGAATGAGCTGTGGATAACTCCCCTTATCCCTTATAGATACTATACAAAACAACACCTGATCATTTTTTAATCAGATGCATTTTTACTCACACTTCTTTCAAAATATTTGCAGGTGACTGACTGATCACCCGACGAATACCCAACCACCCGGCAGCACCAAGAACAATGGCGCCAAACAGCGGTAAAGCAACCCAGATAAACCAGGCTGGCTGCCAACTCAGCTCGAAAACCCGGGTATTCAGCAAATAACTGGTCAGTTCCGTGCCACAGGCCGCCAGCAAACCAGCCAGAATGCCAAACAGCACAAACTCACCAATCTGCATTATCAACAGTTGCCGACGGGTCCCCCCCAGAGAGCGGATCAATGCACCTTCCCTCAGGCGTTCATCAATACTGGATTCAATCACTGACATCATTACCAGCAGCCCAGCCAGCAACAGCGCAGCCAGCATTGCCTCCACAGCGATTGTAGACTGAGCCAGCATCTTCTGAACCTGGTTGATCACGGCATCCAGATCCAGCAACGTCATGGTTGGAAACTGGGTAATCAATCCATTGAGTAGCAGCTTGTCCTCTGAATCCAGGTAGAAGCTGTTCAGCCAGGTAGCAGGCATATCCTGCAGAGCTTCCTCAGGGAAAATCATGTAGAAGTTTGGCCGGAAAGACTCCCACTGCACTGTCCGTATACTGCTCACGGCCTCGGTGAACTCATTCCCTGATACCATAAACGTCAGACGGTCGCCCATATTAATACCGAGCTTCTGCGCAAGTTCGGCTTCGATGGATAGCCCATCATCACTACCCGGTGCCCACCATTTACCCTGTTCAAGGTGATTGTTTTCCGGCAGTGCTTCTGACCAGGTCATATTCAACTCACGGTTGAGCGCATGGTTATTCTTCTCCTCTTTGGACACCGCTTCCCGAACAGGAACATCATTAATGCGAATCAAACGCCCCCGAATAATGGGGTAAAGCTGGCTGGTATCCACATCATTGGTTTCCAGAAACCCGGAATACGCCTCAACCTCTGATGGCTGAATATTCATGGCAAAGTAGTTAGGCGTCTCTTCCGGCAGTTCATTCTGCCAACGGTCCAACAGGTCTGTTCTAAGAATCAACACTACTGCCATGGCCATAAACGTCAGGGTAAACGCCAGAAGCTGGGCGGATGTCTTTCCTTTTCCCTGAATAATTCTGCTGACACCTGGGCGCCAGAACACCGGCAAACTTGAAAGCCTCTGCTGATTACCCAGATGATTGAGCAGGAATTGAACGCCCAGAGAAATCATCAACAGCACTGCCCCGGAAGCCATGGCCAGAATAAGGGCCATAACGATCTCACCCGTGTGATACCAGAGCAACAGAAAGACAGCCATCAAAGAGAAACTGTACACAAGCCAGGAAGCGGCGGGAGCTGGCGACAGGTCACGCCTCAGTACCCGCAGGGGTGAAACATCCTGCAGCCGCAGCAGAGGAGCCAGACCAAAACCGGCAAGAGTGATGACGCCGGTGGCTCCGCCAACAACCATCGGCATAACACCGGCTGCTGGCAGCCAGGCAGGGAGTACGCCCTTAAGCAGTTGTACGACACCTTCCTGAAGCAACCAGCCAATGGCAACACCGGGCAGGGCCACCAACGCAGCGACAAAAGCCAGCTCCCCAAGCAGCAATTTAAGAACCTGCTGCCGGCTGGCACCCAGGCAGCGCATCACCGCACAGCTATCAAACCGGCGCTCGGCAAATCGCTGACTGGCCATGGCAACGGCAACACCCGCCAGCAACATAGCCGCCATACTGGCCAACCCCAGAAATTGCTTCAGGCGCACCACAGAATTACGCAGATCACGTCGGCTGTCGTCAGCCATCATCAACCGCTCACTGGTATCCAGACGTTCTTTTGACCATGCTTTGAATGTCTCCAGCGATGAAAGATCACCCGCCAGCAGCATTTTCCAGCTAACCCGACTGCCCGGCTGGATAATGCCAGTGCTTTCCAGATCGTCGATATTGAACATCAGCCTTGGAGAAAAGCTGTAAAAGTCACCACCCCGATCCGTTTCCAGGGTAATCGCCCGGGTAATCGTCAACCAGGTATTACCCAGCATGACCTGGTCACCGATATTCACACCCAATAAAGGAAACAGTCGGGGCTCCAACCAGGCTTCGCCAGCTCCGGGTGTATCATTAACCATCTGGTCGGGGGCAAAAGGCTGATCTGCAGTTCGGATATGCCCGCGCAGTGGATAATTGTTTTCCACAGCCTTGGCAGACACCATTTGCATTTCATCCCCAGCCATCACTACGGAAGGAAATTCAAGAACTGTGGATAACTTCAATCCCTGCTTCTGCGCTTCAGCCAGAATCGCAGGCTGAACCGGTCTTGGGCTGCGAATTAACATATCAGCCCCAAGGACTTCTGCCACCTGTCGTCCAAGAGCCAGCTGTAAACGTTCACTGAACAGGGCAATGGCCGTACTGACAGCAACCGCCATCAAAAGAGCAGCGACAAGAAGCCAGAGTTCACCTGAGCGCCAATCCCTGATCAGGAAGCGCCAGGAAAGCCCAAAGGTACTTTTTGGCCTGTGGATAACCGGTTTCCCTTGAATACCTGTGGAAGATTTATTCACACTCATGAAATTTCCTCCAGACGACCACCGTGCAGCTTCAGTACCCGCTGACAACCTCTGGCAAGATCCATGTCGTGGGTGACGAGCACAATGGTCGTACCGCTTCCCTGGTTTACCTCAAACAGGAGCTCAATGATGGTTTCTCCCGTCTTTTCATCCAGGTTACCGGTGGGTTCATCAGCAAAGAGAATATCCGGCTCTCCGGCAAATGCCCTGGCAATAGCTACCCTTTGTTGCTCTCCACCGGAGAGCTGTCTTGGATAATGCTCCAGTCGATGCTCCAACCCAACTCGAGTCAGCAGTTTTTTTGCCCGTTCAACCTCGTTATCCACTCCTGCCAATTCGAGAGGCAACATGACATTTTCAAGAGCGGTTAAATTTGAAAGCAACTGAAACGACTGAAAAACAAACCCGGTATGCTCCCCACGCACTTTTGCCCGTTCATCTTCATCCAGGTTATCAATGCACTTTCCGGCAAGGCTGACGCTGCCTGCCGTTGGCAAATCCAGACCCGCCAGAATTCCCAGCAACGTTGATTTGCCGGAACCTGAAGTCCCTACAATCGCAACGGATTCACCGGACTTGATCTGAAGGTCAAGTCCGGACAAGATGGTGATCGGGTTATCACGGGCAACCACGGTTTTTTCAAGACCTGAGACCGTCACCGCCAGTGAAGTCGATTCGACCGATACCGTTGTTTCAGCAGCTATCTCTGACGAGAGAGCGTTGTCGAGATTGGAGAGCGCGTTATTCATGAGAAAATCCTTATTTCGTCGTCTTTTTACCAGCTCAAGGCTTTCTATCCGCTCAGGGCTGATTGTTCTTGTCTTACTGTCCCTTCCGGTCATCAATCTTTCCGCTTCAGAAAAAACGCTGCTGATGGTCGGCGACAGTCTCAGTGCTGCCTATGGTCTTACGGATATCAATCGGGGTTGGGTGCAATTACTTCAGGAAAAAATCAATCATCACCAGTACCCCTGGAAAATAACCAATGTCAGCATCAGTGGAGAAACCACCGCCGGAGGCCTGAGTCGATTCCGTAAAACACTGGAACAAACCGGGCCAGACCTGGTGTTACTGGAACTGGGTGCTAACGATGGCCTTCAGGGAAAGCCGCTGAAAACCATAAAATCCAACCTTGATCAGATGATTGCCCTGACCAGAGAACACAATTCTGACATTATTCTCTTTGAAATGAAGATCCCACCCAACTACGGACCGGTCTATACCCAACGTTTTACAGAAACTTTTCATGAGCTGGGCAAAAAGTGGGGTATACCTGTAATTCCTTTCTTCCTGAATGGCGTTGCAGGCAATGATTCACTAAACCAACCCGATGGGATCCATCCCACGGAAGCAGCCCAGCCAATTCTGTTAAAGAATGTGTGGCCTGAACTGCAACCCAGATTGAAGTAGTACCTCGGTGGTTAAACGCCTTATAAGGACTTAACCACCTGTCGTACTTTATTGCTCGAAACCAGTTCCAGAAACTCATCACCCAGCCGCCTGCCCTCATCCACAACCCGCTTCCAATACCGAATACGTTCATCATAGGTAAACCGGGCGAAGTCATTACGATCCGGTATTTTTCGATAGGGAAGCCGATCGACAAATGCCTGAGAGGGAGAAACCAGTACCACATTGTCTGTATTCTGAGGTGATGGCCTGCGATGTTTTAACGCCTTATCAAACCAGCCGGGAATCATCCTTGGGTAAAAGTGTGGATAAAGCACCAGCCCATCGCCCTGATGAAAACGCATATCGAAGTGGTAATCGGTAATCCCACCATCCCGATATCGACCTGATGATGCACCGACTATGTCGGTCACGCCCTGCATTACAACGGGAATAGAACCTGATGCCATGATGGCATCCACCAGATTAGCTTCTGTCAATCTCACCCGATCAGTCGGAAGATCGTTGGCATTATAAAACTCTGGTTTGTCTGTAGCCTCATAGGCAGGATGGTAGAACAGGGTACGGGTAAAAAATGACGACAAATGTTTTCTATTAATCAAATTACTCGTAGCTGCAAGCCCCAGACCTGCCATTTGTAATGGTTTAATATCAGAGGCCGTTAGCCCATGGCTTCTAACAGCAATCAGGTTGAAGCGAAAAACGGGATTGTTGAGAATCTGCCCTATGCTTTCGGGCGAAACGATATTTTCTACCAGTTCTCTCGCTTTGCGGCTTATTTCAGCAGGGTCGGGCTTGTCGGAATAATTCGTATGAAGATAACCCTGCTCAAAACGCTCATGAGCAGCCAGAGGATCATCCTGGCCAAAACAACTGAAACGCCAGCTGCCGGCAGATGTGCCTATAAGGTCCAGAGGTATTGTTCTATTGCGAAAGTACTCACTTAATAACGCTTTATCCAGTCCACTGAGCACAAACCACTTCGGGCCTCCGGAAGCACCCACCATGACTTTGACACTCTCCTGAGGCAAACCATCGGTGCGAATATAATCTAATGCCTGCCTACCGGCCCGAATATCAATCAGACTGCTCATACACACCTTAAACCCTGAAAAATGCTCATCTAACGATTATAAGGATGATTAGTATGCCAGTGTTGCGCAATCTGCTCCCGCGTACAGAGCCAGACTTGATCTTTTGATTGCACATAATCCAGAAAACGAGCCAGGGCCGCTGCTCGCCCTGGTCTGCCAACCAAACGACAATGAAGACCTATAGACATCATCTTTGGAGATGCTTCACCCTCTTCATACAATACATCAAAGGTATCTTTCAGATAACTGAAAAACTGATCACCACTGTTAAACCCCTGGGCGGTGGCAAAACGCATATCATTGCAATCTAAAGTGTAGGGAACCACCAGCTGGGGTTTTTCCAAACCGGGTATCCCAGTAGGGAAGTTCATCAGCATAACTGTCAGCGTGATATAAAAAACCGCCCTCCTCCACCACAAGCTGTTCCGTATTTGGACTGCAGCGCCCGGTATACCAACCGGCAGGGCGCTTTCCAGTGACTTCGGTATGAATACGAATCGCTTCCTGCATATGACGCCGCTCTTCATCAATATCCATAAACTGATAATCAATCCAGCGATAGCCATGACTGGCAATTTCCCAACGGGCGTCCTGCATGGCTTTTACGGCATCAGGATTGCGAGCCATCGCCATTGCTACGCCATAGACGGTGACTGGAATCTTCCGCTGGGTAAACAGTCGATGCAGTCGCCAGAACCCGACTCTTGAGCCATATTCATAGATCGACTCCATGCTGATATGACGAACACCTTTATGGGCTGGAGCACCAATGATTTCCGAAAGAAATGCCTCAGAGGCTTCATCACCATGGAGGATGCAGTTTTTCTCCGCCTTCCTCATAGTTAATGACAAACTGGACTGCAATTCTGCTATTACCCGGCCATTTAGGATCGGGCGGTGTTTCGCCATAACCAACCAGATCTCTTGGGTAGTCATCAGCGTTGCGCAGGGGGTCGAACTTCATAGGGCTCTCCATTTTTTTTATTGCCTGCCTGATGCGTTCTATGGCATAAATGCTGAAAAATCTGACCAAATAGTCAAAAAATAAAACCTATTCTATCAGGATAAACCGGAGTAAACCTTACCAAAGGTAATTGCTCTGGGTATAAAGTTAAAATAATAACAGCAGGTTCAAAGCACTTATGAATGTCTCTTCTGATGATCTGGCAGCACAATGGCAGCAAACAAGAATTGATCTGGCAGCCCGGGCGCTTGGTGGCGACGTGCTGGATTCCAGTGATGATTTTTTTGCTGAAAAAGATAACCTGCTCCTGGCCGAAGACCCCATTTTCCTTCCTGAAAAATATACGGCCTACGGCAAATGGATGGATGGCTGGGAGTCACGTCGCCGTCGTGATGCCCCCGGGTATGAAGGCTGTGACTGGGTGACTGTGCGTCTGGCGTCTGTCGGTGAAATTGAAGCCTTAGACGTTGATACACGTCATTTCAAAGGTAATGCACCGGGTGCGGTTCAACTTGACTACCTGCTTGCAGATGAAGACCCCAATGAGCAAAGCAACTGGCAACCACTGACAGACCGGATAGCTGTGAAGGCCGACTTCAGAAATCTGATTACTCTGGATCAACCCACTCTTAAACCGGCTCTTCAATCAAGAGTAGCCAGCCACATCCGCCTGAGAATCTACCCAGATGGCGGAGTGGCCCGTCTCCGGGTGTATGGCAAAATTCATCTGGATCAGCGTTACCGTTTACCCCGCGAACCCCTTGATCTTGCGGCCCTGATGAATGGTGGCCGCTCAGTAGCCTGCAGTGACTCATTTTTCAGTCCAATGCAGAACCTGCTTCTGCCCGGACGTGGTGCCGATATGCACAATGGCTGGGAAACAAAACGTCGACGCCAGGGTGGTAATGACTGGATGGTTGTCAAACTGGCTCTGCCAGGAACCGTTCATCGTGTAGAGGTGGATACATTACACTTTAAAGGCAATTATCCTGATCGTTGTAGCCTTGAAGCCTGCTCCTTTAACGGTGACAATCCATTAGAGCAGCCTGAAAATGCAGCCGATACCGTGCAATGGCACACCATTCTTCCCGAACAAAAGCTGCATGCTCATCGCAATCACTTTTTCCTGAATGAATTGCAGAATACAGAACAGCAATACACTCATGTGCGCTTGAACATATTCCCGGATGGTGGCGTATCAAGGCTTCGCGTCTTTGGTTTTGAGAGCGGTCACGAGAGCGGCTTTGAAGGGAGTGATTCATGACGCTTGAGGAACTGAACAACCTTGGTATTCAAAGCGCCAGTGACTTTTTCCGCCAATGCTGCACCAGCGAGCGCTGGCTTGAATCCATGGTCAATAATCGTCCCTATTGCAATCAGGATGAGATCTTATCCATAGCCGATAAAAGCTGGTCTGATTGTGAGGAAAAAGACGTTCTTCAGGCTTTTGAAGGCCACCCGAAAATTGGTGATGTGAATAGTCTGAAAGCAAAGTATGCCAATACCCGTGATATGGCAGGTCATGAGCAATCCGGTGCGGCAGTCGCCAGTGAAGAAATACTCAATGCATTGGCACAAGGCAATCAGGCTTACGAAGCACGTTTTGGTTATATATTTATTGTCTGTGCAACCGGTAAGTCCGCCAATGAAATGCTGGCTCTGCTACAGCACCGGCTCGATAATGAACCAGCAGAAGAACTTAAGATAGCTGCAGCAGAGCAGCACAAAATAACCAGGATTCGTCTCAATAAGATGATTGAATGGAGGCAGGCATCATGACCGGCATCAGCACCCATATTCTTGATACCGGTAGCGGCCTGCCCGCAGCTGGTGTGCCAGTTTCATTAGCAAAGCAGGAAGGTGAAATCTGGATGCCTGTTGGCAGCGGCATTACCAACGATGACGGGCGTATTCAGAATCTGGCTGACGATATGCTCAACCTTCCCAAAGGGACCTACCAACTGCATTTTTCGGTGAAAGATTATTTTCAAAAGAGCCAGACCCAGTGCTTTTACCCGGAAGTCGTCGTGACCTTTGAAGTCAGTGATGACCGGCATCATCACGTTCCACTACTACTATCGCCTTATGGTTACTCCACTTACCGAGGGAGTTAGCTAAGGCCGTTGTTAAGCCATAGTGAGCAGCTACTGGCGCCATGTAATAAAAAAGAGAAGAAGGCACATGGATAAAGAAATACCAGCCCAAACACTGAAGGTGGAAGTACTGACCCGTGAAGCCTTTGAACCTTTTGGAGATGTACTCGAAGCCTGCGGTACACCTATTGTTATCAATCAGGGCCGCTGCCGGAAATACAGTAATCTGACCTCTGTTAAAACAGACGACCAAGGGTATGCGACAATGCATATCTATAAAACAGCCCGGATTCGCCATGCCTATCAGTTAGATCTTCTTGAGCGGCATCCTCTGGGAAGCCAGATATTTATGCCTCTGGCAGGGCAACGTTTTCTGGTAGTGGTTGCAGCAGGCTCCAGCGACGCAGAAAAACCGGATTTATCGTCTATCCGCTGCTTTCTGACTAATGGAAAGCAGGGCATTACCTATCATCCCGGGGTCTGGCACCACCCTCTGCTCTCCATTGATTCAGGCGAAGAGTATCTGGTGATTGACCGCAAAGGGCCTGGTGATAACTGCGATGAAGTCTTAATACCTTCAGAGCAGCACCTCATTGTGGAGGTGCCACAATGAGTAAATCGGTAGTCTGGCGCGCTTCAGTTCTCCACTTTCTTGAAGACCCTTCTCAGCAATCCAGTTACGGGGAGGCATGGGAGTTTTTCGAAGATGGTGCACTCCTGATAGAAGATGGTCACATTAAAAACTGCGGCCCATCAGACCAGGTTATGAACAACCTGCCCTCTGGAACTGAAATAAAAAACCTTTCCGGAAAACTTCTGGTACCTGGCTTCATCGACACCCACGTTCATTACCCTCAACTGGAGGTACTGGCAGGCTGCGGTGTTCAATTGCTGGATTGGCTGAATCAATACACATTCCCGGCAGAGAGGAAGTTTTCAGAACCTGAATACGCCAGTGAGGTTGCGCGCTTCTTTCTCGACCAGTGCATCAGTCATGGAACCACTACAGCGCTGGTTTTCGGAACCGTTGCTCCCCAGTCGGTGGATGCCTTCTTTGCGGAAGCGCACCAGAGAAATCTGCGCATGATCGCCGGCAAGGTGATGATGGATCGAAACGCTCCGGATTATCTACTGGATACCCCTGAGAGCAGCTATAAAGACAGCAAGGCACTCATCAACCGCTGGCACGATAAAGGTCGGCTGTCTTATGCTGTGACACCACGCTTCGCACCCACTTCTTCTTCAGAGCAATTGAAGCTGGCTGGCCAGCTATTGCGGGAGCATGACGGACTCTATCTGCACACCCATCTCTCGGAAAATCCAAAAGAGATTGACTGGGTACAGGAGCTTTTTCCAGACAGTAAACACTATGTCGATGTTTACGATCAACATGGTCTGCTGGGTCCACGGTCGGTATTTGCCCATTCAGTTCATTTGTGTGATCACAGTTGGCAGCGTATGGGCAGCTCAGGCTCTTCCATTGCATTTTGCCCTGGCTCCAACCTGTTTCTCGGTAGTGGATTATTCAATCTGAACAAGGCAAATGCCTGTGGGATTCCGACTGGGCTTGGTACTGATGTAGGTGGAGGAACCAGTCTCTGCCTGTTAAATACAATGAAAGACGCTTATCAGGTATCTCAGTTGCGGGAGGAAACCATCTCGCCGCTTCAAGCTTTTTACCTGGCCACATTGGGAGGTGCGAGAGCACTCCATCTTGAAGGCAAGATTGGTAGCTTCCGTAAAGGTAATGAAGCAGATTTTCTGGTGTTAAATCCTGCTGCCACCCCGATGCTTGAGTTTAGAACTAAAACAACAAAAACATTGGAAGAATTGCTGGGCGTGCTGATGGTTATGGGTGACGATCGAGTCATTGAAAAAACCATCATCATGGGCCAGGAAGCCTGAAACAGCCTTAAGCAGAAAATGCTGCCTGCCTCCACTGTGAAGGCAGGAGGCTTAGATCAGCATTTTCATTAATAAAAGAGTATCTGACCATGGAATCCTATCTACAAGAGTGGCTAAACCTGCTATTTCGCTGGCTGCATGTCACTGCCGGTGTTGCCTGGATTGGCGCATCTTTTTACTTCAACTGGCTCGAAGGCCGACTCGAAGCGGCACCAGCGGACAAACAGAAAAAGGGCATCAAGGGTGAACTTTGGGCACTTCATGGTGGCGGTATTTATGAGGTTAACAAATACCATCTCGCCCCTGAAAAGCTGCCAACAACGCTGCACTGGTTTAAATGGGAAGCTTATGTCACCTGGCTCAGCGGCATGGGACTACTGGCCATCATTTACTACTGGGGGGCAGAAAGTTATTTGCTGGCTGCACAATCTTCCCTGACTCCGATACAGGCAATCGCTATCAGTATTTTCAGCCTGTTAGTCGGCTGGCTGATTTATGATGGCTTGTGTAAATCACCGCTTTTCAAGCAGGAAACGCTGTTCAGCCTGGTTCTGTTTTCATTGATTGTGTTTGCCGCCTGGGGCTATGCACAGCTGTTCAGTGGTCGGGCAGCTTATATTCATGTGGGTGCGCTGATTGGTACCATGATGGTAGGTAATGTCTTCAGGGTCATTATTCCTTCCCAGAGAAAGCTCGTAGCTGCTGCTGAAAATGGTGATACCAGTTTTGACCCAAATATTTCACAGCATGCACTGCTCCGTTCACGCCATAATAATTACCTTACACTACCACTGTTGTTTATAATGATCAGTGGCCACTATGCGATGACGTTTGGCAGTGAGTGGAACTGGGCCATTCTCGCTGTTCTGGCTGCTGCATCGATTCTGGTTCGTCATTTCTTTAACCGAAGAAACCAAGGCGCTATTTTAACCTGGCTATGGCCTGCTGCTGCAGTGCTCATGCTGACCCTGGCCTTTATTATCCGGCCACAAATGGCCGCCCAGCAGACACCCGTGGCTGAACAGCCCGCTTTTGAGCAGAGTGAAATTGTTGAGATTGTCACTGCTCGCTGTGGAACCTGTCACTCAACAACGCCAACCGACCCTCTCTTCCAATCACCTCCCGGTGGGCTGGTTTTCCACGACTATGATTCAATCGCCAACAAGGCAGATAAGATTTATAGTCAGACAGTACAGACCCAGATTATGCCACTGGCAAATAGAACGGGCATGACAGAAGAAGAGCGAAGTTTGCTTGGGCAGTGGTATCAACAAATGAAAGCAGATGGATCGAATGGTTCATGATTTGAAAGCCTCTCTTTGAGAGGCTTTTTTTATATATGAAAAGACAATGCCTGTCTTCACCAGAACTCAGGCAAAGGCACTTCGCACTCCACCCGTGCTCCAAGCGTTTCGCATAAGGTTCTTCTTTAAATCTGCAAAAGAATTCATTGGATAAAGTGCTGACGATAAAACCGGAGTTCATCGATAGACTCACGGATATCTTCCAGCGCAAGGTGGGTGCCTTTTTTGGAGAACTGAGTCAATAACTCAGGCTTCCAGCGCCGAGCCAGCTCTTTCAAGGTACTGACATCAATATTCCGATAGTGGAAGTAGTCATTCAGCTCCGACATGTAACGCCAGAGGAAGCGACGATCCTGGCCGATTGAGTTGCCACACATTGGGGAGATGCCCTGATCAATGTGTTTACGAAGAAAGTCCAGAGTAATCTGTTCAGCCTGACTCTCACTGATTGAACTCGCTCTCACACGGTCGGTAAGACCCGTGGCGCCATGGGTGTTAACACACCACTCATTCATGACATCCAGTACCTCATTACTCTGATGAACGGCGATAACCGGACCTTCCTCCAGAATATTTAGCTGGCCATCGGTAACAATTGTCGCGATCTCAAGAATCCGGTCATTTACTGGATCCAGCCCCGTCATTTCCAGGTCGATCCATATGAGATTATCCGATTTAGCCATCCAACACCCAGTAGTCACTGTTTAGAAAATATGGACTGTTCTTTAATTATCAGCCAGTTAGGCAAAAAACCAGCTTATTCAATATATTATAGACAGCTGCATTTATCTGACCTTTTTATGAGCCTTTTTCTGACAAAAGCTGAATCAATTTAAGAGCAGATAACGAATGAGCTGACATAATAAGTCTACTTCATTCATAATTGCAGCGAAATCAGCCTAATACAAATTTATGATACTTCAAATTTTACAATTCTGGCACCATGAGTAAGCGCAAACTAACGCGCAGACAAAGCTGGCGCATACAGAAAATTCAGGATGAACGTAAAACTCGTGCCCAAAAGCGTGAGCTAAAGATCACAGAGGATCTTCAGGACGAATCACTGGGACCAGAGCAGCAGGGGCTGATTATTGCCCACTATGGCGCCCAGCTTGATATCGAACCCATTGGCAAGCCCGGAGAGACCTACCGTTGTCACCTTCGCGCCAACCTACCACCGCTGGTAACCGGTGACCAGATTGTCTGGCGGGCCTCTAATAAAGGCGATATGGGGGTTGTTGTTGCCCTTGAGGATCGGGATAGCCTGTTATCCAGACCAGATATGAGAGGTCAGTTAAAACCAGTAGCGGCCAATATTGATTATATTGTTCTGGTCATCGCTCCGGTTCCTGTACCCCACTCAAACCTGATCGATCGCTACCTGGTCGCTGCGGAAACCGTGGGTATTGAGCCAGTAATTCTGCTAAATAAAACAGATTTGCTGGAAAATGAAGCGGATCGTCAATCTTTTGTTAACGAGATTGACGATATGTTGATTAACTACGAACACATTGGTTATCGAGTACTTAAGGCGTCAACACGTACTGAAGATGGACTCCATGGACTCAAGAATCTCTTGAATGAACACACCAGTGTTTTCGTTGGTCAGAGCGGCGTCGGTAAGTCTTCACTGGTCAATACACTATTACCTGGTGTTGACACCAAGGTAGGCCCGCTTTCGGAAAGCACCGGTAAAGGCACCCATACCACCACCGCGGCAAAACTGTTTCATTTCCCGGCAGGTGGCATGCTGATTGACTCTCCTGGCATCAGGGAGTTCGGGCTCTGGCATATGGAGCCCGAGGATGTATTACACGGTTTCAAAGAATTCCGCCCATTCATTGGCTATTGCAAATTTCGGGACTGCAGTCATGAGCAGGAGCCCGGCTGTGCGATTCGCAAAGCCTTGCTCAATGGCGACATTCTTCAGGAAAGAATGAACAGCTATCAGAATATTCTGAATTCTCTGGAGAAGATTTAAAGGCCAGGAATAATTCTCATGGTACCCCCGAAAATTGATCTATCTTAACCAGGTTCTTTCAATAACCATTCAGGAATACCATGAGAGTATTGTTGACAAACTTCCAGAGTTTGACTTGGCATTATCTCCGTCGATATAGGCCATGGCTTCCCCTGGGGGGATGTGGCTGACTGTGGGACCCGGACACTGGTTATTACTAATAATGCTCCTGATCTGGCCCGCCACACTGCAAAGGAGATCGGGGATTGTCTCTTTGAGCATCGGCACCCACTTCTTTTTAGTCCTGTCAGCCTTGATAGCGCCATGCAAACTTTTCTGAAAAAAGAGCATACGGGAAAACCCATTGTTATTGCCGATATCTCCGACAATGCCGGAGGGGGCGCAGCCAGTGACTCAACGTCTGCTCTTGCAGCCATGCTGTCCAACGAAGTTAAAGACTCTGCCATCGGTATGATATGGGCCCCTCAGGCGGTTAATATCGCCAGAAAAGCAGGTACTGGTGCAACCATAAACGTTCGCCTCGGTGGCAAAACTTCAGTTGATTCCGGGCAACCGCTGGACCTGGAGGTCAAAGTTACAGGTATTGTCAGAAATTTGATCCAACCTTTTCCACAGGAAGGTGGAGGTGATATCCCTGTACCTTGCGTAGATACCGTTTGCTTAGAGTGTAAGGGCATTTCAATTATTGTTAACAGTATCCGAACCCAGGTTTTTCACCCTTCAGTCTTTACCTCTTTTGGCATCGACCTCAGTCATATGAAAGTGCTGTTGGTAAAATCAATTTTTCACTTCTATGCCGGGTTTGCTGCGGTGGCAGAAGACGTTCTGCTGATGGGTGCGCCCGGTCCACTGAACCCGGACTTCACTCAAGTCCCCTATGAAAAGGCTGACTGCCACAAATTCCCGTGGTTTGAAAACCCTTTTCAATGACTTTTCATCAGCTCGTTCTGAGATTACCTATACTGCTCTGCAGCATCATAAACTACCACTGATTAGGGCCTGTTGACGTTTCGTTGCGTGCTCAGCGCATCAGGGCGCGCATATGACGTTTTCCTGGGCCACTGAGCCTCGCAACGAAATATCAACAGGCCCACAATGATCAATTATAAAGTGACCAGCCATCACCCCCGGCTGGGCTATGAGATTTGCCAGGGCACAAGCCTGAAAGAGATGAACAGTAGCCAGAGGCTGGGACTGAAACATGCCCTCTGGCAGCATGGCGTGATATTCGCCAGAAAGCAGCATATGAACGCCTATGAACTGGAACAGTTCGCACTGGATACGTTTGGCCCAATGATGATTGGGGATAACCGTTATCGCAAAGAACACCCGCCCTTACCAGCAGAGCTGGTCAGTAATCATGTCGCAATCCTTGGCAACCCCCTCGGGCCTGCTGAAAAGCCCATTGAAGCTGTTTCCTGGCAATGGCATCACGATAAGGATGCACTCCCCCGTCTGGAAGGGCTGACAATGAATGCGCTCTATATCGTGATGCTTCATTTGCACAAAGTGCCAGAGACTGACAGTGATGGGCAACCTCATACCACTCACTTTCTTGATCAGCTGGAAGCCTGGCGCTCACTCAGCCCTGAGCGTCAGTCAGAGCTAAGGAAGATTAAACTTATTCACTCACCACCTTTCCTGACACCCGATGCATGGACTGCCGAAACACCACTTAAAACACACCCTCTGGTTTCAGAACATGAATTGATCGCGCGGGAAGGCCTTTACATGGGGTCAGATACTGCCATACCTGTAGGGTTAGAGCATGACCCTGATACTGCAAAATCTTTCTGGCAAAACCTGCTGGATGAAATACTCGAACAGTGCGTCGTTTACGCTCATCCATGGCAGGAAGGTGATATTGTCTTCTGGGATAACTCACAGGTCATGCACTGTGGCCAACCCTATGATTCGATGCATCAGCAACGAGTTGGCCTTCGATTAGGCGTTGTCGCTCGTGAGGAAACAGCTCTCAGACACAGTTAAGTACGCTTCAAGGTGATCAAAGCAGCAATTGCCATTACAATGCGTTCAAAACAGAAGCTGGACGTAATATGACTGAGAATAACAAACTGCCATTGGTCTTGGAGCCGGATGTACTGGAATCTCTTCTGGCTTATGAGGATAGCGCTTCCCTTAAAGAGCGCCTGATTATTATTGATCTGTGTAACCCCCAACTCTACCGTCAGGTCCATGTTCCCGGTGCCATTAACGTGCAGCCTCATCTACTGGTTGCAGGCACACAGCCTGCTCGTGGCAAGTTACCCGCACTGAGCCAACTGGAATCATTATTCAGTGAACTGGGCTTTACCGGCGAAGAACATTTTATTGTGTACGATGATGAAGGTGGTGGTTGGGCAGGCCGGTTTATCTGGACCCTCGACGTCATTGGCCATAGAAAATACTCTTATCTGAATGGCGGGATTCATGCCTGGTTGAAAGAGGGTCACCCAAGAGAGTCCAGAGCCAATGAGAGAACATCCACAGCATGTACTCTGACCATTGATGACAGTGTCATTGCCAGCAGCGACTTTATTCTTGAGACACTGGATAACCCTGAATTCACCATCTGGGATGCCCGGTCTCCAGAGGAGTATTCCGGGGAGAAAGTGATGGCTCAGAAGGCTGGGCATATTCCCGGCGCCATCAACTTTGAATGGACCCGGGCCATGGATCCACAGAAGAACTACCGAATCAAAGAGGATCTGGTGTCAGAACTTGACGCTCTGGGGATCAGAAGAGACAAAGAAATCATTACCCACTGCCAGGCCCACCATCGCTCCGGTTTTACCTATCTGGTCGCTAAAGCGCTTGGTTTTAAACATGTCAGAGCGTATGACGGTTCCTGGTCAGAATGGGGAAATCTGCCTCATACCCCGGTTGCTTAAGAAGCATGTTTAGTTACTTAAGGTGCAGGCTTTTATGGCATGAATTACAATGGCGGGCACTTTCATATTTTCAGGATATTCCACCACTGTGAAAGAAAAACTGTTTGCAGCCATTCAATATGTGCTGCCCCATCACCTGATCTCCCGGACAGTACACTATTTTGTGGAATGCCAGGTTCCATGGTTCAAGAATGGACTGATTCGCTGGGCGATTGATCATTACGATGTCAATATGAGTGAGGCTAAACGAGAAGAGGCTGAAGATTACATCCATTTCAACGACTTCTTTACCCGATCATTGAAGGATGGCGCCCGCCCTTTACCCGAAGACCCGGAGATGATTGTCAGTCCTGCGGATGGTGTCATCAGTCAGATTGGTGACATAAAGAATGGCAGAATTTTCCAGGCTAAAGGCCATGACTACAGTCTGGTAGAGCTGTTGGGTGGCGACCTGGAAGTGGGACAAAAGTTCATGGGTGGAAAGTTTGCCACCATTTATCTTTCTCCAAGAGACTACCATCGCGTCCATGTTCCGGCTGCCGGAGCATTGCACAGAATGATCCATGTCCCTGGCCGTCTTTTCTCTGTGAATCAGGGCACGGTAGAGAACATACCCAACCTCTTTGCACGGAACGAACGAGTAGTCAGTATTTTCGATACCCAGTATGGCCCCATGGCAGTGATCATGGTTGGCGCCATCAATGTAGCCAGTATTGAAACCGTTTGGGCAGGTCTGGTTACACCACAGCGAGGACAGGTGTCTTCTGTAACCTATGGAGAAGCCAGCCAGTCTGTGGAACTGAACCGTGGCGGTGAACTGGGCCGTTTCAAACTGGGTTCTACTGCCATTGTGCTTTTTGGTAAGGATCAGGTTGACTGGCTGGAAAACTGGCAGCCCGGACTTTCTATTCAAATGGGTGAAGCGATGGCTCACAGCAAAGACATGAACACCCAAAAAACGCCTTCTGACGACGCTGTCACTGACGCCAGCACAGAAAAGTAATCGGGAACACTGAAAATGAGCATCAAACTCGGCGTTGTGATGGACCCTATTGCCTCCATCAATTACAAGAAAGACAGCTCCCTGGCTATGTTGTTGGCCGCCAGCCAGAAAGGCTGGCAACTGTTTTATATGGAGCAGGCAGACCTCTATCAGAAAGAAGGGGTCGCCATGGGCAGCGTACAGCCATTGAAAGTGAAGGCTGACCCAAACGACTGGTTTGAGCTTGAGGCACGTCAGGAGATGCCACTGGATGAGCTTGATGTCATTCTGATGCGCAAGGATCCTCCTTTTGACATGGAATTCATCTACAGCACCTACCTTCTGGAACAAGCCCAGGCTGCAGGCACATTAATCGTCAACAACCCTCGCAGTATCCGTGACTGTAACGAGAAGATGTTTGCCACACTGTTCCCACAGTGCACGCCCCCCGTTATGGTGTCCCGTAACCCAAGGTTGCTGAAGGAGTTTGCAACAGAGCATGGAGATGTAGTGCTCAAGCCTCTGGATGGCATGGGTGGCAGCTCTATTTTCCGTACCCGGCCTGATGATCCCAACCTCAGTGTGATTATTGAAACACTGACAGAGATGGGGCAGCGTCAGGCCATGATTCAAAAGTTCATTCCAGATATCAAATCAGGGGACAAGCGTATTCTGATGATTGATGGAGAACCGGTTCCTTACTGCCTGGCACGAATTCCGGCAGCTGGAGAACTGAGAGGAAACCTGGCAGCCGGGGGCACTGGAGAAGGGCGGCCATTGAGTGAACGGGATCTATGGATTGCCAATCAGGTAGGCCCGGTACTGTGCAAAAAGGGACTTATCTTTGTGGGGCTGGATGTTATTGGCGACTACCTCACAGAAATCAACGTGACTTCGCCCACCTGTATCCGTGAACTGGACAACCAGTTTACACTCAACATCGCCGGCCAGTTAATGGATAAGATCGAAGAAAAGCTCAAGGCCAGACACTGAGTAGACGATTATCCTTTAGACTGTTTTTTTCCAGTGCGATCTTGCATATAGTCTTTAATATGAGACTTGACCGGTAAGATGGGATTTATAGCCCAATGGAGAGCCCGCAGAAAACCAGGGGCTCTCTCCGGTTCTGGTCAGGACGGCTCTGCCACAGTGCTTAACCAGGGAAAGCAGTAATCAGAAAGCTATGACTCAGCCAGCGACCATAACACCTGCCGCCGTATCAACTTCAGACCGCCTGGGTTTTACTCTCTTTATGGCTGCTGCCCTGCATGTTCTGATCGTGCTGGGCGTGACATTCAGCTTCAAGGACAAGCCAGCTCCTCCGCCAACTCTGGAAGTCACTCTGGCCACCTATCAAAGTAAGGAAAAGCCAAAAGAGGCCGACTATCTTGCCCAGATCAATCAGCAGGGCAGTGGCACACTGGAAGAAAAAGCACTGCCATCCAGTGATCAGCAGGCTCAGTTTCAGGAAGACACTATCAAGGAAGTACAGCCCCAATCACAAACGGCAGCACAGCCAGAACAGACACTGACACAACAAACAAGAATTACCACTCAGGCAAAGAGTGATCAGAAAGTTGCCGCAATCGATGACAGTGAGAAGCAGGAACCCGTTGCAGTTGAAAAAGATAAGCCACGCAAACACATTGACCTGAAAAATGAAATTGCCAGCCTTGAAGCCCAGTTCCACCAGCAGCGGCAAGAGTATGCCAAGCGTCCACGGATAAAAACACTCACTTCCGCATCTACAGCAGAAGAAGCAGGTGCTTTTTATAAAGAATCCTGGCGCCGCAAAGTCGAAAAAATTGGCAACCTTAACTATCCGGAAAAAGCCCGTCGAGACCTGCTCTATGGAGAACTACGGTTAATGACTGCCATTAACCGGGACGGTTCATTATCCAGTGTCGAAATTATGGAGTCTTCTGGATATAAAATACTTGATGATGCTGCTATCAGAATAGTGAAACTAGCATCACCTTATGCACCATTTGATGACACCCTGAATGACTACGATATGGTAGAAATTATCCGGACTTGGCGGTTCGAACCAGGCGATAGTATTGGAACTTCAGATTAGATAACACTTTTAAACCTCGTTCCCACAGACAAGGTATGTCGCAAAAGGCAGAAATCTGATCTCAGTGTAGGTTGGTTCGCTTGCGAGCCGACACCCAAGCCAACCACCGAGCAACACTCAACGCTGGAATGATTGATCCTAAATTCAGCGGTCGAACAGTAAGCGCCAATATAACCAGCGTTATAGCCAATCCCAACAGATCTGCTTATTCTTGAGCCGCCTTCACTGCCCAGGGCAGAAGCTGTTCCAGTTTCTCAATCGTGTCAGCGTAAGGCAGTTCTTTTAAAATGTGGCTCAGGTATTGGAAAGGCTCCAGCCCATTGCCTTTTGCGCTTTCAATCAGGCTGTAATAGATGGCACTGGCTTTGGCACCCTTGGGTGTGTCTGCAAAGAGCCAGTTCTTGCGACCAAGAGTGAAGGGGCGGATAGCATTTTCCGCCGCTGCATTACTGATATTGATATCCCCATCTTCACAGTACACGACCAGTTTCGGCCATTGGTTCAGGGCATAGCTCATTGCTTTATGGGTCAGGCTGTCAGGTACCAGCCGGGTGATGTTTTTCTGTAACCACTGGTGCAGGTCATCCAGCAGGGGCTTGCTCTCCTGTTGTCGCCGAGTCTTCTTTTCCGGAGCAGTCAGGCCTTTGATGGCCTCTTCAATGGCATACAGCTTGCGGATTTTACCCAACGCAACATCGGCTTTGCTGACCTTGCTGTTCTTCACCTTCTTGCCCGGTTTGGCTTCGCCTTTTTTGGCATCGGTGAATTTACGGCGTACATGATCAAAGCAGCCAACCTGGATAATGCCTTCTTTTTTGCACACGGCGCTGTAACTGGCATAACCGTCAGTTTGCAGGTAACCGCTAAACCCTTCGAACAGGCGCAGGGGAACCTCCTTGCCTCTGGAAGGATCGTAATGGAACAGCACCGCCGGTTGCCCCGGTGGACCACCCCGTGTCACCCACATATATTTATCAGAGTGGAGTGATTTACTGAGTTCCTTGAGCACCTGAACCCGGGTCTCATCGGCATTCATGATATGCCCTGTGCGCTGATGGTCTTCCATCAGGTTGATCAGTGGCTGCAGCTGCAGGGATAACCGGATCATCCAGTTGGCCATCGTCGTCCGGGTGATGGAGCCACCATAACGAGCCAGTATCTTTTCCTGCCGATACAGTGGCAGGGCATCGCAATATTTGGCACCGATGATCCAGGCCAGCATGTTGACGGTGACCGCCGATTTTGGAATGGGGTGCTTTGGGAGTTCAGCGGCTTTAATGACGCGTTTTTCGTGAGATTCTCCGCCCTGTTCATCCTTCACAATGAATACGGCTTTTTCCTGCATAATCTCCTTGACCTGAACCCTGGCAGGAATAATATCCAGTTCTTCCCGGACTTTGGTGAAGAAGGTCTCAATGGCACCCTGCTTTTCTTCTTCGGTCAGTTCAATACGTTCCTGGACTCTCGGCAGTGACGGCGACAGAGGTTGACGCCCCTTGCGTTTCTTTGGGGGCTTTGGACTTTCCTCTGTTTCTTCCTGAGCATCTTCATCCGGATCAACGGCACAGTCCGTTAATTCTGCTTCATTGAAGATTTCACCCTGACCACTGAACTTTTCAGAGCTTCGACCGTAAAGGCGGGCACGTTCCAAACGCAGGTATTCTTCCAGAATAGCGATGCGTTTTTTCTGCTCTTCGATGACAAAAGACTTTTTCTGGATAATGTCGTCTTTCTCAAGAATGACATTGTCTTTTTCGAGAATGACACCGTCCATGGCCTGGATGGCCTCAAGTAAGGCCTCCAGATCCAAAGCTGTTTCAGCGCTTCCTGCCAGTAAACTCAGGGCGGATTTTGGCTGATAAATGAGGGTGTCAATGGGTGATTTCATAGCCGATATTTTACCATAAGCGGCTGAGTTTTAAGACTAAAAACAGCTTTCGTAATGTCTTTTTTTATGGGGTTTCATCGCACTGAGATTATAGCCATCAAGCAGCCAATTGAGCTGTTGGCCTGTTAAGGCTAACAGTTCGTCATCGGGCTTTGGCCAGTGGAACTTATCCTCTGCCAAGCTCTTGTAATAAAGCACAAAACCATTATCTTCCCAGAACAAGCACTTGATTTTATTGCGATGACGGTTGGTGAAGGCATAGAGGTGACCATCAAAAGGGTTATGCCCAAGTTCCTGCTCGATCAGTACCGCCAGCCCCTTGAAGGACTTTCGAAAATCGATGGGATCCCGATAAAGGTAGACCTCAGGCAAGCTGGACGACGGGCGCATTACAGGTTGATTCATCGCAGCAATCCAATCAACTCACCAGCCAGAGCGAGGTTTTGATGATTAATCCCGGAAACACTGAGCCCACTGGGCAATGATACCGTTAAAGGGGATGATTCTTCGCAAGTTTGACTCTGGTTCTGCGTCAGGGAAACGGGCACAAAGGCAGAAACAGTTTTTGATGATAAAGCAGGAGCTTTCCCAGTCCGCAACTTCTTTTTCCAGTATCCAAGTTGTGATGGCTTAACGCCGTTCTGTCGACTCCAGGCATTTTGGCTCAACCCGGAGTCATGCCAGGCTTCGACTCGTTGCTGCCATTGTTCCCGGGTAGTTTTTGGATTGTCCATCGGAGCCTCCGTGTAATCAGAGACCTTATGATTCCTTATCAGCGTTTAGCCGGGTAGAACGTGGGTTATTTTGGCGCTTACGGTATATGAACTGGACACTGATGCAACCCGCTATAGATATGGGCTATGAGGTGATTGGTCAAATACCATCGAATCGGGCTCTGTATGCATTGCCCCCTGCGATTACTGTTAAGAAACGAGGTCGTCCAAAAAAGTACGGTACCAAAATGATAGCCGCAGAGGTGGAAAAACTGCCAGAAGACAGGGTAATAGTATGGATGTACGGCAGATTTCGTACTGTACGTTACCGCACCCTAATTTGTCGTGCCCGGTTCCTTAAGGGGCAGAAAGTTCGGGTTGTCTGGAGCCGGTTTGAGAATGACAAGGGGCTCACTGAAAACCGGATATTTATCGCTACCAACGTGGAACTTGAAGGGATAGAAGTTCTTCGTGCCTATGCCAGAAGGTGGCCGGTTGAGTCCATGTTTCATCAACTCAAACACGCTTTTGGCTGTCGCCACCTGTGGCAACAAAAGCTGAGAACACTACTGAGATGGATGCATTTGAAAATGGCAGGCTATGCGTTATTGCAGTTGTTGACCGTCTGCAAAAATCAGGCGTGTCTGAATATTTCTCGAATACCCTGGAGAGATCCGGATACAACAACCGCAGGCATGATGAGAATTGCCCTTTCAAGAATTATTCCGAGGTTCCCTATTCGTAAAGACTGGAACCGATATAGCCAAAAATATGAGTTCAATTTTGGTGAACTGATCGATCAGACGATACCTGATAAGTCGGAAGCCGCATAAATAAAGGCTTTTAGACAAAAATTGGTAATAAAAGCGAACTTAGAAAAAGAGATCGCCAGTATTGGCTTTTTTAATTTATATAAAATCAACCAATCGTTCGTTTTATATAAAGTCTAAAGTCGAGTACGCATTGATAAACCGTTTTTTTCTGGCATGCCGTCGTTCCTTGACCAGTCGGTACAAGTTTAAACGGCAGGAGTTCAACAAAATCAATGCTTAAGAGAAGTAAATTCCATTTTAGAAATAAGATTCTGGAAGCGTGAACAGTAATTCTGGTTCGTGAACACCTATTCTGGAAATCAGCAAAAAGTGTTCACGAGTTATCCGAGTAGAAGAGGCCGTTACCGACCTCAACCCTCACAGAGCCGGACGTGCCCAATTAAGGCATCCGGTTCCTCATAATTACTGATTCACTAACCGACAACTGTATGAATACTGATGAAGGATCTTTGGCGGTGCCAAGGGGAAACGATCCAGAAAGAGATTAAACTTCTCCCAAGTAATATGACTCTTTTGCGATCGACGACTGAGCCATTTGTGCCAGATTTTCTTCACGTTGTATTGGATGGTATCTAACGATTTGGCGTTACCTGTTATCCCGAAGTATGCATAGTGCCCCCGGAGTTTCCGGTTCAAGGCCACATACTGTTCACTCAACGGTTTATGCCGATGTTTTCGACAATAGTCATTGAATGCTTTCAGGGTTCTGGCAATCCGCCCTTTTGCTGTTTTCTGGTAAACAACAGTATTTCCTTTCCGGGATGTTCCCCAGAAATGAGTAAATCCGAGGAAATCAAAGCTAACCGAAAGACCACAGCGCTTGTTTTCCTTTCGCCTGTATGGCCGAAAATCAACTCTCTGTGTTTTTTCCGGATGCAGGCTCAGCCCAAAGCGTTCAAATCGCTTGGGCAGCACCGCTTCCACTCTGCAGCAATCTTCAGGGGTCACAAACACCATGACAAAGTCATCGGCAAACCTCGTCAGACTGCATCTTCCCCGCATTCTTGGTTGTACTGTCTTAGCAAACCAGTCATCCAGAACATAGTGAAGGTAAATATTGGCTAACAAGGGTGAAATTACTCCGCCTTGTGGCGTTCCCCGCGTCGGGTAAACAATCTCACCTGACTCAAGGATACCGGCCTTTAGCCATGCTTTTCATGAAGAGACGATCAGTTTTCTTACTACGCCATCAGTCACCCGTCTGGCAAGAAACTGTCTCAACTGTCCGTGGTCAATCGTATCGAAATACTTTTGTATATCCACATCCAGCACCCAGTAGGCACCATCTCTCATGATATTTTCTCGCAGGCTCCGCAGGGCTTCATGTGCCGACCTCTGCTTCCGGAAACCAAATGAGCAGTGGTAAAAGTCCTGTTCATAGATGGGTTCCAGCAACATAACTACTGCTCGTTGGACAATTTTATCCTCGAAGGTAGGAATGCCTAAAGGCCGCTTCTGCCCCTTCCCTTTGTCGATGTAGCTTCGCTTTACAGCGGGAGCGCGGTAGCTTCCGGATTTGATGCGATCCAGCAAATTCCGGAGATTAGACTCCAGCTGCCGTTCATACATCTCAGCTGTCTGACCATCCACTCCTGTAGCACCATCTCTACGGGTCAGTTGGTATGCCTGATAAAGCCACTGGTAATCCATGTGATGATTGAGAGAAGTGAAAGCCATGGCCGGGTTGTTTCTGGCCAGTGTGGCTATCCGTTTCTGTTTCGTTGACACAAACACAGGTTTCTGTGCACCTCTTGTGTTTCCCACAAACGGGTCAATAACTACGATGTCCCCTTTCCTCGTCCGGGTCCTCCTGAGCAGAGTTCCCCGTTGTCATCAGTACTATGGGACACTAAGACTTCCAGTACCTACCGTCCGGTCACTTATGGATTCGCTTCCGGATTCCTGAGTGTTGCTTCATATTCGCTTCGTCTGGTCTGAAGCACCTCCAGACGACCGGGTTCGTTTCAGCCATAGAACCAATGGCAACTGCACACAGGTCAGCACTGGACCTCACAGGTTCCTGAGAAATCCATCCTGTACCTTTGCCCTGGTCTATGATCCCGGTCGGGTTGGCGTTGTCTCACCCTATCGACGAACCAATGCTGACCCCATCTTCCGGACAATGAAGCCCCCGACAGTTGCACCATTTCGAGACTCAATCCCACGGCTTCAGTACCTGCTGTCTACGCTTCACAACCAGCGTCACCACTGGCTATGCAAGACTCGCTTCCGACTGATGGTTAGTCTTTGCCGGGCAGGAGTTGAACCTGCTGGATTTCAATGAATGATTTCAGTTCATTTGAACCTCCCACATTCTCAGGCTTCGCCTGTCGCGACCAGAATAGGTGTTCACGCTCGCCAGAATACGCATTGGGCTTTTTCCGGTAAATTCTCCACCCTCAGGTGTGCAACTGAAGTTCTGAACATCGATGATCAAAAATGCACTTTGCCCCAACACCAAGGGGATATTCCGTGATAAGACTTCACTCATTCGCTGGTTTCTCCTTTCTTATTTAAGGGGGTTAGAGGTGTTCTGCCTCAAACCACTTCTACTGCCCGGAGAGGCATCTAAGAAGCCACCACGAACCTCATGATACACGCACTCCAACGGCAAGTTTTTCAGCATAGTCTGTCCACCGAAAATACAAATGTTTTGTTTAGTTGTGATCCTCAGGAATGTAATTACGACAAGCTATTTAGAAACTTATTCAGCTAATATATTTTTATAGTCGTTTAATAATATTTTTCTTTCTAAACCCTGTTCCTTTGTTGAACCTTCCGGCTTGGGTCTTGTCCACTACCGGGTAAATTCATTAACCGTTGTTTATCGGAGGTGTAAGTTGACTTCAGTGTTTAACTTTGGGTTTAATTTTTTTGTAGGTGATTTTGGTGGCTTTTCTTCTTTTCTTGTTCGGTCAATGATGTCTTTTCTCTGACACTTGGGGGCTGTAGTTACATACAGCAGGAGTAAAGGTCATCACCTTGAGCTTTGTTCCTGCTAATGTATGCTCAGTCGAATACCGGGTTTTGGAGATATTGCTCTTTATTTCCGTCGTTTATTATTTTGTTAAATGGCTTTCGTCTTTTATTCTTCAACCTGAAAAATAGTTTTTCATGTACTTCTTTTTTTGGGATCTATGGGATTATTTCAGGTCATCTGTTGTGGAGATTATTGTTAAAGCCTTTTGCCAACCTTGATCTGACAGCCATACTTTCACGGTATATTTGATTTTCTGCTTGTCAGGGGTAATCAAGATTTGGTGTACATTACCGGAAAAGTGGTTAGAGGCTATAGAGTTGCCTCTGGTCAGGCCAGTGATTGTCCATTCCCAGGTGGTTCTATCCGGCTGCAGAAGCCCTGCTTCCTTGAGACAGGACTTGATCTTTCTGACTGCTTTGATGGCACTCTCAATATCTCCATTGCTCCATATTTCTTTCATCTTATCTCACCTGAATTGACATTACCCAGGCTCGTCTGGCCGGGGGGATGTGAGACTTTCTCTTTTTCCCGTTGCTTTCTTCAGTCTGGCCAGCAGAGGACTATTGGTTCGATTTATTATCCTCATCCGGAGACCAAACCGAGTCACTTTCACCGGTCAGATATTATTGAGGTACTGTCTCCCTGGCTGGAGGGTATTGGTTATGGCAGTGAACTGGCTCTGCAGGTTAAGGGGGATGAAGTGCTGATTGAGGGATGATACTTTCATTAGTTTCCTGCTTTGCCATGCAATGTATGGTGAGCATTCAGGGCATTTCTATATAACTACTGATGATTCCAGTGAACAACAACTATAATAAAAGAAGAATTCAACGGACTGGTTAAGTCGCTGATGTATAGTATGTTTTCTATTTTAGAGTGTGGTTTGCGATTTAAATATTTATTTAATCCCTAATAGTTATAAAAAGTGCGACTTTTGTCTGATTCTCTGGGAAGCAGAAAAGCGTGGTGGTGTTGATTAATCTTAAGAATTGACACCAGGAAGTGAATCAGTATGGATGCCAAGAACGGTCTTATAATCAGTGGTTTTCTCTTTTCAACCCTGCTGTTGATCAGCACATTTATGGAGGTTGAAGTCTTTACCCGTGCGGATGGCGAAGTGTCCTCCTTTTCGGCTCCAGCCCATGCTGATTTTTCTGATGAGGGTGTTATTCAGCATATTTATGTCTCCGAAGGGGATTTAGTTGAGCAGGGTGATATTCTGGTTGAGCTTGATAATGAAGAACAGAAGATCAATCTGGATATTTTCACTGAAAAGCAACAACGTCTGGGTAAGAAACTGGACATTCTCCATGCCCTGCTTGAAGAGCAACAACTGGACAGTCTGTCTGATGGTCAGGAGCTTGAGAAGCAGGTTCAGCGTTTTGTATTGCTCAGCAATAATTACCACGACAGCCTGAAAAACCTGAAGCAGCTGGTGGCTATTGATAGTCAGAAGAATCAGGCCATTACTGCTCTGGTGGAAAAGAAGGCAGCTGGTTCCATGCAGACCATGGACTCTACACACAAGGTTCTGCGCTCTCGTAAAGATCTGTTGAAGGTTAAGAAGGAATTTGAAGAGCGTATTGTTTTTGAAATTGAACGATACGAAGAGCAGCTTCGGGAAGTCAGCAACAGTATTCGTTTGTATGAACATTACATTGAACGTACTTATGTTCGTTCTCCGGTATCCGGTGTGGTTCGCCAGGTTAGCTTTTCGCAGGAAGGGAAGTTCATCAGCCAGGGCGATACGTTTGCCGAGATTATTGAAGACACTCCCCAACCCTACAAAATCACACTGAATGTTTCTGCCAGTGATATTGGCATGATCAAGGAAGATACCGATGTAAGACTGCGTCTTGATGCTTATGACCATACGATCTTCGGTTACCTCGATGGAACGATTAGCCGCATCAGTGTTGACCGTCTTGAGGAGTCTGGCAGTGAAATGTTTTATCGGGTTGAAGTGGTGCCAGAGAGAGGATTCCTGAAATACAAGGATCAGCACTACCCTCTGAAATATGGAATGACGCTCTACGGTACGATTGAGCGCGGCAGGATCTCGCTGATCAGCTATCTCATGAGTCCGGTGATTAAGCATTTCCATGAGATTGGCCATATCTGATTCGGGTTGCCCCTGACTCGAATCAGTCACAACAATAAGATGGAGGGGCAAAAATGAGTGAAACTAATCAGGTCAAATCTTCTGCATCCGGCAGCGAAAGTGTGGGTGCAGCACTACAGGCAGCTACCGTTCTGGGAGCTTCTGATGGGCTGATTAGTGAAAATCATGAAGCTGAGGCCAAAGCGAGTGAAGAAGCTCTGGTGGAGCTGGAAGAGCAGTGGGAACAAGCGCCGGACAGTGAGGATGAGGAAGAAGAAGGAGATCAAGGTGACAAAACGGCATTAGCCAAAGGTGTCCGACCCAATATTGCCAATACAGCCAATGCCAATACCGGATCTCCTTCACCTGAAGTTTCAGCTCCATCATTAGAAGATGACTCTGAGGGGAGTAGCGGTGATTCAGAGAACACCGGTGCTTTGGATAATCCCTCTGGTTCAGAAACGACGGAAGAAGATGCTGAAGAAGAGACTGATTCTGAAGAAGAGTCATCATCGGATACGGATGAGTCAGCAACAGAGAGTACCAGCACGTTCCAGCCTGCCGTTTCTCAATCCACAACCTATCCTTCCAACTATCAGCCAGAAGCTGTTCCTGACGACGTAACGGCCAGTGAAAGTGGATCATTATTGTTTGACCTGCTGGCTAACGATAATGATGTGGATGTTAATGATAACGCGCAAAACTTCACCCTCGACAGCGTGATCATTGTTGACAGTAATGGTGACCCTGTCAGTGGTCAGGGCAGTGTCAGCATTATTGATAATCAGCTTCAATTTGATCCTGGCAGTGACTTTGACACGCTTGCTGATGGAGATGAGCAGTTAGTTACTGTTCGCTATGTGATGAGTGATGATGAAGGTGCGCAATCGATAGCAACAGTGAGTATCACAGTGATAGGCACTAATGATGCGCCGGTTACTGGTGACCCAATCTTATTGGGCAGTAGCAGTGAAGACAGCCTGATTGAAATCACTGAAGCGACCTTGCTGGCCAATGCCTCCGATGTGGATGGTGACCAACTCAGTGTTCAGAACCTGACTTCTGACCAGGGAGCGATTCTTGATAATGGGAATGGAACCTGGTCGTTTACCCCGAATAGCCACTTCAGTGGTACAGCCAACTTTTTCTTTGATGTCTTTGATGTCTTTGATGGAATAGCTTCTTCTTCCGCTCAGGCTTCAGTTACTCTGACTGCGGTTGCTGATGCACCTGGCCTTAGCATTAATCCTGCCCATAATGATTTGCCTGTTGCAGATCACCACTTCGACAGTGGTTCTGAAGGCTGGACTCAGATGTGGGTGGGAACCGGGCTTTTTGCGACTGGCAATATGCTTGGACGCTTTGAAGGTTCCGGGGGCAATCAGCGAACCTCCAACACTTACGATGTGCCTCAGGGGGTTAATGAGCTGACCCTTAACTTTACTTTTTATGAAATCGATTCCTGGGATGGAGAAGAGTTTCGGGTATTTGTGGATGGTCAGCTCTATCACTCACGGTCATACCAGATTTATAACAATGCAGGCGATGTTGCGGGTACTGAAACTCTGACCAATGGTCAGGGTGATGTTATTGGTCAGGTGGTTCATGATGAAAGCTTTCAGGCGGTGGTATCCACTAACTGGGTTGATCAGGCGCACCACTACACGCTGACGATTCCTGTCGATCCTAATGCCGGACAGGTCACCATTGGCTTTGGTTCCACGCTGGATGAAGCAAAAAGCAATGAGTCCTGGGGGATTGATAACCTGAATCTGGCTGTTTCAGGCTCTACCAGTGACGCTATTGGACTGGAAGATACTGCTATTACTCTGGATGTTGCCTCAGCCCTGGTAGATACCGATGGCAGTGAGTCCCTTACTTTGACTTTCTCTGGCATGCCCACCGGAGCGGTGTTGTCTGCCGGTCAGCAGAATCAGGATGGTACCTGGACTCTGACAGCTGCTGAACTGGACTCTCTGACCATTGCACCAGCCGAGCACTTTAATGGTGAGATGTCATTAACGGTGACAGCGGTTTCTGTGGAAGCAGAGACCGGAGAGACAGCAAGTATTACCGATACCATTACCATCAATGTTATTCCGTTTAATGACCTGCCACTGGCATCCAATGGTGTCACTATTGGCTCTGAAAATACGGATTATGTCTTTACGATCAACGATTTCCCTTTCTCCGACCCTGCAGATACAGGTGACGCTATTGAGGCTGTGCAGGTAACACAGTTGCCAGGCCATGGGCAGATATTGCTGGATACTAATGGTGATGGCAGTTTCGAAACAACGGTTGCTTTGAACACCTCTGTCAGCCGGACCGATATCGAGAGTGGTCGTTTAATTCTTCGTCCTGAGACCGGGGTCAGTGGTCAGGTGACTGTAGACTTTCAGGTCAGTGATGGGGAAGGGTGGTCTGACAATTCCGGTACGTTGACCGTCATTACCAAAAGCGGTGATGCTGCTGTTGTACAACTGGACAGTGATGTCGAGCATATTCTGGTTGGTGAGTCCGGAGAGTTAACCGGTACTGCTTCACCCGGCTCGTCATTAAGTGTTGCCTCTGTGAATGGTCAGTCACTGGCGGGTACAGGGACAACATCCATTCAAGGTCAGTATGGTGAACTACAGGTTCACCCTTCCGGAGACTGGAGCTACACACCGGATGGCATATCCGAGGTGGCGCTCTCGATGACCTCCAGCCAGCTACAGGATTCTCTGGTTGCTCACTGGCGTTTTGATCAGTCAAATAATGGCACCGTAGCGGATAGTGCAACAGCGGGAGTCTCTCAGGAGGCGGCTACCCTGACGGGGGGGGCAACCCTGAGTGTTGATGGCTTTAATGGTTCGGCAGTTACGCTTGATGGTGTTGATGATCATGTACTGGTTGGGGACTCTGCAGATATTAATCTCAACAGCACTACGCTGGATGAGCGCACGCTGAGCCTGGCATTTCAGTTTGATGAAACCAATAACCTTGCTGGCCGGCAAATTCTTTATGAAGAGGGTGCGGGTTCCAATGGGATTGTTGTTTATCTGGAAAACCAGACGCTCTATGCGGGGGCTTACAATCAGAGTACGGGCTGGGCTGGTGATTTTGCCACACAGGATATCAGTTCACTGTCGGTGGACCAGTGGCACCATGTGGCCCTGGTTCTGGATGGCGCCGGTCAGCAGATGACTGCATACCTGGATGGTCAGTCCTTTGTCAGTGGCAGTGTTTATGGTGAAGGGCTTTCCGGGCACTCCGGTGATATTTCTATTGGTGGCCCAAGTCTGGATGGTGGAACACCGTCTACCAATATCTTCCATGATGGTTTTCAGACCGGGGCTTACTACCAGGGGAGTATTGATGATGTCAGGGTGTATAACCGGGCGTTGAGTGATGCTGAGGTTGAAGCTGTTCGCTATGACTTTGACGGGTTGGTTGATCAATTTGACTACACCATTACTAATGGGTCATCTACGACCAGCAGTTCTCTGGATATCTCACTATCAAGAGCACCACAGGCGGCTGATGAGACATTGAATGTGACTGAAGACAGTGGTTACACCAGTGGCCAGCTGCAGTCCTATGATGCCGATGGTGGGGAGACGTTGAGTTATCAGCTGCTCACAGGACCGGATAAGGGATTTGTAACGGTCGACAGTCACGGACAGTACACGTTTGTAACCGGCTCGGACTTTGAAGCATTGAATGATGGTGAGTCTGAACAGGTGTCATTTACCTATTCGGTGACTGATCTTCAGGGTAATCAGGATGAGGGTACGGTTCTGGTGAATGTTGCCGGACAGAATGAACTCCCTTTGGGTGAGAATCTGGTGGCCAACCCATCGGCTGCCACTGGTGACTTCTCTGGCTGGACCATCACTGCAAATGGTGGAACAGGGTGGGGTATTACTGGCACCAGCCAGGAAGGAACAAACAGCTTCATCACGTCACATGACTGGGGCCGAAAATATCAACTGATTGATTTGGAAAACCAGGGGTTTTCAGCAGATTTTCTTGATTCTGCGCCAGAAATATCCGCCAGTGAGTGGTATCTGGGAATCGCTAACCCCAGTGATCAGTATTACTTCAAGGTTGAGCTGCGAGGTGCTGGACAGGAAGTGATCGATAGTTTTGATACGGGTACGTTGACGGCCAGCAACCAGTGGCAGGAAGTCGCCCATGAGTTCAGTGGTTACGGTACCGGAGTTCGCTATGTCTACGTAGAACATGGTGGTAAGGATAATGAATACTGGTCAGGCCACTATGGTACAGCCATTGATAATACGCAGATTATAGTGAGTGCTCCGGAGGCTGCGGGCAACGGGCAGGGCAGTCTGGGTATTGACAGCAGTTCGTTTCAAATCATGGATGGTGCCATGCTTGGAACGGATCTTACTGGCCAGATTGTTGAGAACAATGGTTTTACTTCGCTGGATCAGTGGTTGCTTGAACATGATGGTGGAGCACTTTCAGTTTCATTGAATACCGCCGATGGAAACAGTTGGTCTGCTGGTGTACGTCTGCTTCACAGTGATGCCAATGGTTCTGCCGGTGTTGAAGTGGCTCAGTTCAGCGGGCAGCTGTCAGCAACCGGGCAGGCAACTCAGGTTCTGACGTTTGATGATCTACCCGCTGGTCATTATCAGCTGGTGCTGGGAAATGACGGCTTTGATGAAAGCAGTGCGGTCAGTGCTCTGGATTACCCGGGCGTGGTCAGTGGTGAGCATAGTTATGAGGTGGCGGTTGCCGGTCAGGTATCGGTTGCGGCTTTACCAAGGGATCCAGGTCAGAATGCCCTGATTTCCGGGGAAAGCTATGACCAGACTGAAGGAATTCTCACTCTGGCCGTTGTAAATAATGAAGCTGAAATGGTAGATACCGATAACACCTTATATTACGAGGTGTTTAATAATGATGTCAGGGTTGGGCAGGGAGCGTTCGATTTCAGTAGCGGTATGAGTCCGCAGAACATCTCTGTGACGATTAACAACGAGCCTCTGGAAACGTTAACCCTGGACGAAGTTCAGGTGATATTTCATGAAATGAATGTTTCCGGGGAGGTGGTCAGTAGTCAGACGTTTGGCTTTGATCAGGCAACCATCCCCAATGGAAGTCCAGTGACAGCCCAGGGGGGCGATGGTTTACAGGGGCTGGAGCTGATAGAACTTGGACTGGACTATTTTGAGCTGGGTTTCAGTGAGTTGATGGATGATATGCAGGGGTAGTAGGGTGAGCAGTCAGATACCCAAAGGCTTTGGAGCTGCAACAAGGCGGCATGTGAGTGAAGCAGCGGGAACTTAGACAAACTAAGTGACCGGGGGCGAGCGCAGCCAACGCAGTAGCAATTTCAAAGGCGGTGGGTTTAGCCAAGACGTGCGTTGATCATTTACTGGAGAAGGAGTGACTCCCGGCATTGTTGAAAGGCAATGGACTGTGAACATGAATAGTGAAGACTGTCTGGTTAATTCAGCCAGTTTGAGCAATGCGCTGGAATACCTGAACAAGCATTATACGCTGGACAGCAGACTCGCCTTTATTAATAACAAGTTGCGCAGAACCACCGACCTTAATATTTACAAAACCAAGTCCTATCTGGAAGAACTCGGCTTTCTCGTTAAAATCTCCTCCGTTGACAATCTCGATCTGGTTGAGCTGGATGAAGAGCATTTGCTGTTCTGTTTTGACCACGAGCACGACATCATTATTCTTCGTCACAACAGTGATATGAATCGGACACGTTCCAAGCACAGCATGGAACACCCGATACTTGTCATCAGTACCAAAAAGCTGGAACCCAGGGCTGGTGCTTCGGGTGATGAACACAAAAGCATGGCCTGGTTTTTCCGGCGCCTGACGGATCGTGACGGCATATATCTGGTGTTGACTGGCTTAATCACTAACCTTCTGGTGTATGTTGTCCCGCTATACAACATGAATGTATTCGACAAGGTACTGCCCAGCGGCTTTGTGGGGATTTTGTCATCACTGGTTCTAATTGCCGTATTTCTGGTACTCATCTGGTTTGTGAACAGGTCAGCATTGTCTTACTTACTGAGTGATCGGGTTTTCCACCTGGAGGTTCAACTGGCGAGGGAGTTTTCACACCGGCTTTGTAATCTGAAGCCATCGGCCATACCTCAGTCGGCTTCATTCATGACCCAGCTGGTAACCTATGGCAAGTCTCTGAGTCAAATGCTGGGCACATTGCATTTAATGGCGTTGGTTGATTCGCCGTTCATGGTGTTATCTCTGTCGATGATTGCCTACTTTGGTGGTGCCATGGTGGCTATTCCGCTGATTGCTATTATTCTGGTCATCGGAATCAACCTTGTACTCCAGCCAAAGATTCAAAAATACATTAATGATCGCTATGAGTTTGAAGGACGAAAACGCAAGTTTGAATATGAAATTATGCAGTCCCTGCCTTTTATTAAACTGGCTGGAATGGAACGCTATTTCACGGATGTAATTGAGCATAACAGACCAGACCATCAGTTCTACTTTTCAATCTCTGCTCATATCAATCATATCTCTATGTTGATCCTGTTCCTTTCCCTGATTGCTGTCACCGGGTATGGTGCCTGGCAGGTCTCTGAGGGAATGATGACCATGGGACAGCTGGTGGCTTGTTCGCTTCTTGCCTCCAAGTCCATCTCCAACGCATCCATCACCAATTTGCTGTTTAATATCAATCGCATTCGGATTTTGTTTGATAATCTGAATAAGTTTTATGAAATCCCCATTGAAGAACGGGGGGCTTCTTTCTGTCTGACTCGAATTAAGCACCTTGAACTGAAAGATATTGAGTTTAATTATGCTGATAACCGTTATTTCCAAATAAAGGGTGTAAATATTGACTTTAACCTGCCGGATACACTGTACGTTTATGGTCGTCCGGGGGCAGGAAAGTCCAGTTTGTTTAATATTCTGGCAGGGCTTGAAGATCCATCCAGTGGTCATCTGCTGGTTAATAACCTGAACGTTGAACATTTCGATTATCGGGATGTACGCAGCCATATTCATTTCTCCCCTTCATATTACCGATTTTTTACCGGTACCCTTTATGACAATCTGACCCTTGGGCGTACCTCGCTGACGGCTGATCAGGTAGCGGATGCCCTGGAAAAGGTGCATCTGGCGGAGAAGATTAACCAGATTGAAGATGGTCTGCACTTCAAAGTTGATAATAACGACATCGTTCCCCTGTCATCCGGTGAGCGGAAGCGTTTTATGCTGGCCAGGGTATTTTTGACGGATGCAGATCTTGTTGTTCTGGATGAGCCGTTTGAGTTTCTGAGTGATGAAGACAGCCTTAACTTTATCCAGTCAGTCCGTGCCTTTTGCAGGGAGACAGAGAAAGGTCTGATTATTCTGAGTAACCGGAAGTCCTTTGCACATTTCTGCAATCATGCCCTGACGTTGAATAATGGTCAGTTATATCCAATGAAGAAAAAATAACGATTAATGAAACTGCCTTTCACCACCCCTATCAGGAATATGGAGACTCGTAAAAAATGCCCAAAACCTGAATGATCGTCCACTGCCTTTCCTTCAAACCAACCATATGCCGCTCCTGATTATTGACCGTTAACACACTGATTCCCTGGAAACAGAAGAGATAGAGTGAAGATACCAGAAAATCAGGACTTTTCAGGAATCTAAAGCCGCCTTCAACCTGTTGTTGAGACTTGTAGGTAGACAACAGTTCACCGGCATTCAGACTATCCTGATTCAGTTCATTGGTGCCCAGGATAAAACAACCCAGTGAGGCCTCTGCATTCTCCCTTGCCTCGCAGAAAACAAAGCATCCGGCCTGCACAAAGTATTCGAAGTGATCAGGCTGGCTATCCGACGATGGACGCCCTTTGCCTGAGTAGCAGGGTTTACAGATAATCTCAGGTTCCGTTTCACTCTGGCAGAGTTTTGATTGTTTCTGCCATAAGGCAAAAGCCTTCAATGCATCGTCCTGGCACCGAAAGGCCTTTTTACCCAGTTTTTCCAGATCACGAGCCTCTTTCAGTGACTGCTTCTGCATCTTCCTGGTCAGCGTTTTCTGCTCACTGAGCCTGCGCTTTTTATTGAGAAACAGGAGCCATCTCTGTTGAACATCTCCGTCGAAAAACTCAGGGAACATGTACAGCGTCTGCCCTGTAAAGCCCAACCCGTTTATGATCATTGCGACCACAGCCTGCCCAATGGTGACATTACGCTCATCAGCGTCATTTGTTATACGCGCATCGATGTATTCGGCTATCTTCAGTTCCCGGCACATGGCGGCAACTAGTCCGAGGTGGTTCAGGTTCTTACTTTGGTATTGAGCGGGCAGCATGTTGGTGTTCCTGAATATCTGATCAGTCCTTTGACAACAGGATTCAGGAAAATATCAATCGGGGTGGTGAAAGGCAGTTTCCATTCATCCTGAGCTTGCCAAAGGGAGAGGGCACCATACTTCAATGGGCTCAGCACGAATGGAATGTAAAGCATCAAACTCAATGAAACCATGCCTCTGGATTCGTTGAAATTTTGCGGGTCATACCTTTTCATACGAAGATTGTCCGCTAATCGAGTCAGTTTGAATTGGGGCTCTATAGACTCTCTGGTGTGCATTGTAATTATTTGGTACTTACCAGAAATTTTTTGTGGCTGAATTGCTGTACCGTGCGGCATCAGCAGTAAGCAATGTTCACTTCTGAACAGCAGGTCGAATAACACAGGCACAAATTTTAGAAAGTCTCAGTGGTTTTGAAACAGGGTTCAGCTTAGAGCTAACATTGTTAGTTCTTGATAAGTACATTGGGCATATCAAAGCACGGCAAGACAAACATTTCACACAAGAGGAGATTGGTCGCTTTATTGATGCCTGCAATGAGATATTTGGAGTTCGATCTTATGTCAGCGGACTCTGACACCTGAAAACACTGTTTATATTCAGTAAACGTGATTTCAGAAGTATCAGCTCCATGTTATGTTTTGCAGAGTTCACTAATAAAAATCATAATAGTTGAGCCGGACGTTCCGCAGACAAACGGTTATTGATATGCGCAACAGGCTGATTGCCTTTATTCTCTACTTGCCTTTGTTACTTTCGGGTATGTCCGGGGATATTGTTCTGCCTGTTTCCGGGGAAAGTAACGCTCATCAACATCTGTCATTTGATATCTTTTCTGATGAGGGGGATGGATGGGTTGGAAGTTTGCCCATTCATGATGGCAGCAATCATATTCATGAAACCATGGATCGTTTGGTTCTCATTCCTTTTGACATACCTGATCGTGCCGCCAGCACCCATTTTATCTATCCGGAAGACTCCCCGGTACGACGCCACTACCCACTTCTGCGTCCCCCTCTATTTTCGATGGCATAAGCAATAGTTGCGGCTTCTGGAGCCGCATAAAATGATTATCAGACCATCGGAGTTTATATGCTCTCATTACTTTGGGGGAGGTTTGACCTGTCCCCGGAAAAGGTTGTTAGCAACCAGAAAAAGTATCGATATCGATTGCTCATGCTGCTGTTTATGATTGCCCTGGTGGCGTTAAGCAGAGAAGGCCTGGCCCATGCTGTAGCAGAAGGCGACAAAGGGTATATACAGGAGATCAGCGGTGTAAACCTGATTGCGTTTACCTATCTTGGAGCGAAGCACATGGTCACAGGTTATGACCATGTGCTCTTTCTTTTTGGCGTGATTTTCTTCCTTTACCAAACCCGGCAAATCGCCGTCTATGTGAGTCTTTTTGCCCTCGGGCACTCTACCACCATGCTGATGGGGGTGTATTTCAACATCGGGATTAACAGCTACATCATTGATGCCATTATTGGTCTTTCTGTGGTGTACAAGGCGCTGGACAATCTGGGTGCTTATCAGCGCTGGTTTGGCTTCCAGCCGAATACCAGAATGGCCACGCTGGTGTTTGGCTTTTTTCATGGCTTTGGTCTGTCGAACAAGATCATTGAATACGACATCTCTCCGGAAGGGCTTGTACCTAATCTCCTTGCCTTCAATATTGGGGTGGAGATCGGGCAGATACTGGCCTTGAGTGCAATATTGATTGTTATGGGGTTCTGGCGCAAAGCGGAAGGCTTCTGGAAACACGCTTATACCGCCAATGTGGCGATGATGAGTGCTGGCTTCATGTTGATCGGCTATCAACTGACGGGCCTGATGGCCGCATAATACAGAAAAGGAATTGATCATGTATAACGCCAACAAACCTGTCGCATCAGAACTGCCTTCCACGGTTCAGTTACTTCGCTCGACACTTCTGGCACTGGTCGCTGCGATTGTGATCCTGGCGACTATTGTTTTACCGGCTGAATACGCCCTGGACCCGACCGGCATGGGGCGTGTACTGGGATTGACAGAGATGGGTGAAATTAAGGCACAGCTGGCAGAAGAAGCTGCAGCTGATCGCCTGATGAAGGAAAGCGATCTTGATAATGTCTCTGAATCTGGTATTCAAGTGGACCCGGTTTCCACTGTGTTACCGGCTGTGACCTGGCGGGATGAAGTGACTATAAACCTCTCTCCAGGCCAGGGAGCAGAGATAAAACTTGAAATGGCTGAAGGAAGCACCGCAGTGTACTCCTGGACTTCCCGGGGTGGCCCCGTCAACTTTGATCTTCATGGTGATGGTGGTGGACGATCCATAAGTTATGAGAAAGGCCGTGGTATCCCGGAAGGTGAGGGAGAGCTGATGGCTGAATTCAGTGGTAATCACGGGTGGTTTTTCCGTAACCGGAATAAAACCGATGTAACTGTGGTTCTAAAGACCAAAGGTGAATATGCCGCGGTAAAACGTCTCATGTGACATATTGATAATTTAAATTCATCTGTTATCACGTCATCTATTTGTAACAGGGATTCCCTAATCTCTTTGTGTACATAAGCAGCCAACCCTACGAAATCATATATTTCTGACTTCTTATGGCAGCTACTTAACGTGTAATAAAAATGCGTTCACACAACGATGAGGGATAATCATGGAAGCTGGATCTTCAAAATTACAGAACCATCCTGATTTTCATGAGCAGCTGGAAACGCTGGATGACCAACCAGATAATATCTCCGGCAACAGTACCCTGGATGATGTGGTAACCAGGAGCCGTCGGAATTTCATGAAAGGCAGCCTTGGTCTGGCCATGGCAGGCTTTCTTGGCGGTTGTCTGGGCACGACCGGGCAGAATCATGATGGCATCTGGTTTTTTCCATTTCCGGATAAGCCCGATGAACATGGTCTGCTGGTGATGAACCATGAGTATATTAATCCAACCCTTCATCCCAATGGCCTGACCGTCACTGAAGACAGTAATGGCTTTAAGCAGCGGCCTGAACATGAAGTAAGAAAGGAACTTGCAGCCCACGGTGTCAGTGTTATCGAGGTGATAAAGCAGGCCGATGGTCACTGGCGCAGAGTAAAAGACTCAACATATAACCGCAGGATTACCGGTTTTACACCAATGGCGCTTGCTGGCGAAGTGGCGGGTACCGATTTTTTGAAGACGGTGGCCGACCCTGCTGGTCGTCGTGTTATGGGCACTCTAAATAACTGTGCCATGGGCGTGACTCCCTGGGGAACCTACCTGACCTGTGAAGAGAACTGGAAGAATTACTTTGTTAACCGTGATTCGGAAGATTATCAGCAAAGGCCTGCTCATCACCGTTACGGTGTATCTCAGGATAAGAACAGTAACTACTATGCCTGGGAGTCGGTAGAGCCCCGCTTTAATGCCACCCCGGATCATAGTGCTGCCCATGGTGGATATGTCAACGAACCCAATCGTTTTGGCTGGGTGGTAGAAATTGATCCATTCTCACCGGACAGTACACCTGTAAAGCGAACTTCCATGGGGCGTTTGGTCCGTGAGTGTTCAACGCTCTCTCTGGGTGATGATCGTCGTATGGCTTTCTATTTTGGCGATGACACCCGCGGTGAATATGTTTACAAGTTTGTTCCTGACCAGGCTTATCAACCAGACAGCCCCGATGCTAACCGGGATATTCTGGACCACGGCACACTCTATGTGGCGGTGTTCCATGATGATGGCCGGTGATCGTCCCGGAGCCACACTGGGTGATGGCAGCTCAGTACCTGAGCATCTGGTGGGAGATATCAAAGGTGATATTTTCTCTTCACCGGATGGTATCTGGTTCGATTACCAGGGACGACTCTGGATTCAAACCGATTACGGTGACGATGATGAGCGCAACATCAATATGGGCACCAATCAGATGCTCTGCTGTGATCCGGTAACCGCCGAAGTGAAACGCTTTCTTACCGGTCCCAGGGGGTGTGAAATTACGGGGGTAACGACCACTCTCGATAGTAAGGCCATGTGGGTGAATATCCAACACCCGGCCATCAGTTTTCCGGCCAGTGATGGGAAAACACGTCCACGGTCTAGTACTGTGTTAATTACGAAAGATGATGGCGGTGTTATCGGTGCTTAAAGCAGGCTTTATTTTTGACCTGTAAAAGGGTGAATAAATCATTCACCCTTTTTGATTTTTAGAAGATGAACATTTCAAATGAAACCATTAGGGGGGCGTTCTCAATTAGACATGTGACCAGCCACCCATGGCTAATTGAGAACGCCCCCTAGTTTGTATGAGCAGAGGGAATCGCTGCCAGTAGCTGTTGAGTGTATGGGTGGCTTGGGCTTTTCAAAACGGTGTCTGTTTTTCCCTGCTCAACAATTTTACCGCCCTGCATAACGGCTACCCGGTGAGCCAGATGGGGAATAATGGACAGGTCATGGGTAATAAAAAGATAGGAAACCTGTAACTCACTTTGCAGCTCAAGCAGCAGGTCAATAATATCTGCCCGTATGGAAACATCCAGTGCACTGGTGGGCTCATCACAGATAATCAGGTCAGGCTCTACAGCCAGTGCCCGGGCTATGGCGATGCGCTGGCGCTGGCCACCAGAGAATTCATGAGGGTATCGCTGGTGGTGTTCAGGCTCCAGCCTGACCCGTTTCAGCAATGACTCAATTCGTTTCTTGCGTTCACTGGCAGAGAGTTCCAGCCCAAGACTGACCATACCTTCTTCAATGATGTCGCCAACCGTCATGCGGGGATTCATGGATGAGAACGGGTTCTGGAAAATAACCTGAATTTTTCGCCTCAGGGGTAACATTTTCTTACGGGAAAGCGTGTTTAATGGTTGATTGTTGTACAGGATATTGCCTGCGGTCACCGATTCAAGATTAAGAATGGCGCGACCCGTTGTTGTTTTTCCGCAGCCGGATTCACCCACCAGTGCCAGTGTTTCACCTTTGCCAATAGTAAAACTGATACCATCCACTGCCCGTGTATAGCTGTGAATTCGCTGAAACAGGCCTTTGCGAATGGGAAAGTGGACGGCAAGATCTTCTACTCTCAGTAGCGAGGCATCCTCAGCTTCCGGGCGATAAACGTCCATATCAGGAAGACTGTTAATTAACCGACGGCTGTAGTCTGCCCGGGGGTTTGCAAAAAAGTCAGCACAGTTACCCTGTTCTATAATTTGCCCCTGATACATAACACCAACCCGGTCAGCTGTCTGGCGAACAACGCCCATATCGTGGGTAATCAGTAATACCGCCAGATGATGGCTTCTGGTGAGGTTTTGCACCAGTTCCAGAATCTGTTTCTGTATGGTGACATCCAGTGCGGTGGTGGGCTCATCCGCCAATAGTACATCGGGCTCACAGGCCAGGGCCATGGCAATCATCACCCGTTGCTGTTGTCCGCCCGACATCTGGTGAGGATACCAGTCAACACGCTTTTCCGGCTCAGGAATGCCAACCTCAGCTAACAGTTCAATGCAACGTTCTCTGATTTCAGTGTTGTTTAATGTGGTGTGCAGTTTAAGGGTTTCTTCTATCTGCTGCCCTACTGTGTGAACCGGATTCAGAGCCGTTAGTGCATCCTGAAAAATCATGGCGATCTTTTTGCCACGAACTTTACACATATCATGCTCGGTCAGGCTGAAGATGTTGGTTTCAGATAGGGTAATTCGACCCTGTGTTATTTTCAGGGCATCCGGAAGCAGTCTCAGTACTGACAGTGCCGCCACCGATTTACCACTGCCAGACTCCCCAACTAATGCATAGATTTCGCCTTTTCTCAGCTCAAAAGAGATTTCTTTCAGAATCGGGGTGTAAGGCGAATACCGTAAACTGACACTTAGCAGGTCAACAGATAAGGCTACTGATTCTTTACTCATCATGCAGCCTCCAGTTGGGTTTTGGGATCAAAAGCGTCATTCACGAGGTCGGAAAACAGATTGACCGACAGCACCAAGACAAACATCAGAAAAAAGGCACCGCTGAGGTTCCACCAGATTGAAGGCTCCCGGGAGAGTTCTGTACTGGCCATATTGATCATGTTACCCCAGCTGGCCATGGCCGGATCAACACCCACGCCAATATAGGAGAGTACCGCTTCGGCCAGTACCAGGCCGCTGAAGTCCAGCACAAAGGATATAATAATGATGTGGCTCAGGTTGGGCAGGATATGGCGTCTGATAATCTGGAAGTGGCTGACCCCAAAGGCATGGGCTGCCTGGACATAATCCAGCTGGCTGATTTTCAGGGTTTCTGCCCGCAGTAACCGGCACAGGCTAGTCCAGCTGGTGATACCCAGGATAAAACAGAGTGCCAGGAATTTAGCGTCGGCTTTCTCCAGACCGACTTCAAAAAAATCCGGATTATTGTTGATCCAAACCTGAAACAGCAATACCGATGCCGCAATCAATAAAAGCCCAGGGATTGAAATTAGAGTTGTATAAATATACTGCACGACATCATCAACCCAACCTTTGAAGTAGCCAGCAGCAATGCCCAGACTGATAGCAATAGGCATGGTAATCAGCGTTGCCAGCGTGCCAATCAATACACAGGTGCGAATGCCTTTCAGGCTTTCGTATAACGTATCATTACCGGCCTGATCGGTACCAAGCACATGGTAGAGATTGCCCATGGTGATTAGCCAGCCAAGGAGTGCCATGATGATGACAAAAGTAATCCATCCAGCACGCCAGGGCAGGGCTGGTTGACCCGCTGTCGTCAGAGCTGAATCCGGTGTACTGGTTCTTTTTTTCAGCCAGCGGGCATGAAGACCAATCAATAGCAGGGCAATGGTCAGTCCCTTGCCAAGACCCAGCAGAGAGTTAAGAGCAATGTCCTGCTTTTTATCTTCATCATTTTCCAGATGCTGGCCACCATATTTCAGCAGCGGGTAGTCTCTGACCCGTTCACCATCGGGCAACAGCAGGTTCTCCTTATTCCAGGATTTCAAGGCAAAAGGTGCTGAGTACGTTCGCTCATGCCGTTCTCCCATCTCGCCCAGTGCAAGGTCCAGCAGGCTGTTAACGGTATTGCTGTAAAAGATCTGTTCATTCCCTTGTCCCTCGACAGGTGGCAGGGCTTTGCGGAAATGAATGGAGTCCACCAGGGCAATGGCAATGTAAGCCATGATGATCACAAAAGTACTCATACCCAGCCGGGTAGCAAACACCTGTCGCCAGCGCTGACGGTTTTCCGGGTTTTTTCTGAGGGAAAGAAGAAAAAAGGTGAGGGTACCCACCAGGAAAAAGATCAGCACATCACTCCAGAGGATGGTCCAGAGTACGTGGTATCCAAAAAAGTCTGATCCGATAGAGAAATCCATAGTGTCGTTTATCCCTTTCTGATCAGTTTAATCGAACCCGGGGATCAGCCCAGGTGTAGGAAATATCGGTGAGAATAAGCCCAACGATATAGAGCACTGACCCCAGAAACACCATGGCCCTGACAATGGCAAAATCCTGAGCCTGTATGGCATCCAGTAAATAGCTGCCCAGGCCGGGAATACTGAAGAAGGACTCCATAATCAGACTACCCATGAACAGTGATGGAATTACGACGACAACACCGGTGAGTATGGGCAGCATGGCATTGGGGAGAACATGATGGAACAGAACGCCGGCTTCACTCACCCCTTTTGCCCTGGCGGTTCTGGCGAAGTCCTGGCCCGATGCTTCAATAAACAGGGTGCGATACCAGCGGGCTCCGGCACCAATACCGGCAATCACACCAATGGCAATGGGTAGAATCAAAAAACGCCAGCCGTCCAGTCCTTCGTTATAACCGGAAACCGGCACCAGCCGTGAGACTTTCGCAATGAAAAACTGGCCAACCACAATGTAAAACAGGTAAGACACTGACATCATGGTCACAAAGATGGCAACGGCAAAGCGATCCAGCCTGCTGCCCCGGAACATCAATACCATCAAAGCAACACTGATATTGACCCAGATACCGATGATGAAGGTGGGCAGTGCCAGTGCCAGACTGGGGCCCATTCGGTCCATCACATCGGAGCGGATATTCCGGCCTTCGTCAGAGTTTCCAAAATCAAAAGCGAACAGTTTGACGGATTTTTCGAAGAATATGGTGCTGGTCAACTGCTCCAGACCACTGGCTTGTGGATTATAAAACAGTGGCTGATCATAGCCTTTGTCGGCGATCCATTCCTGGATGGCCTGCTCGGTGACGTATTTGTCTCCCAGGTGAGCACGGGCCATATCTTCTGGCGTGTTGACGATGAAGAACAGAATAAACGTCAGAAGATTCACTCCGATCAAAATAGGAATGGCGTAACAGAGCCTTCTTATAATGTAAGCGAACATATTCTTATCTCCATGAATAGGCGCTAGTCTTCAATCGTCAGTTTCTGACGCTGGCGATAAGCTCTGATACCCGGTATCAATATCATCAGTAGCAAACCAATACCTGCAAACATTGGCCAGATCACCGGTTGGTTCCACGCCTTCTGTTTCTGTGCCCGGAGATCCGGGTCTACACGGAGGTATTTCAGGGTTCCCTGACTGATACCATGGCGTTTGGTGTTATAAACCCATTGATTGGAGAGGTAATACTCTTTGTTATTAAAACCCCAGATCCAGGGACTGTCTTTCTGGACAATAGCCAGCATACGATTGATGGCTGAAAGTCTTTCTGGCCCATTGGATAAGGTTTTTATCCGGTCATAGAGTTGGTCATATTCGGGGTTATCGTAGTTGCTGGTGTTGCTGCCATCACACTGACACTTAACCAGCCCCTGTCGGCTATCCAGTAGGAACAGAAAGTTTTCGGGATCGGGGTAGTCGGCCAGCCAGCCCCAGCCGAACATCTGGGTATTTCCCTGACGCATCTTTTCCTTAAACCGGGTGTAATCGGTAGCCCGGAACTCCAGCTGCACATTGATTTTGGCCAGTTGTTTCCTGATCCAGTCTGAACGAGGGTTACTGTCGCCAGCCGTCGTGTCCATGTAGAGTATCAGCGGCTTACCGGTTTCTCGGTGACGGCCATTGGGGTAACCGGCTTCTGTCAGCAATTTTCTGGCATACTCAACCGGTTTTCTCCGAGCCATCTGAGTGGTTTCATCCCAGTCGAAAATATAGGGGTTTAAACCCTCCTTCCCGGAGGTATAGCCAAACAGTCCCGGAGGAATTGGCCCCTGGGCTACCTGACCAATGCCGTTACGAAAGATGTCGATATACTCCTGATCGTTGTAAACCATACTGATGGCCTGACGCAGTTTACGCTTCTCTTCCGAGTAACCGCCCACCACCGGATCCACCATATTAAAGCCCACGTAATAAAGTGATGGGCTGACCTCTTCATCGACAACAATATTACGGCTGGCCAGTTCCGGGGTCAGCTCAAGCCCGTCCGGACCTGTGGTGAAGGCCCGATCGAAGGTGGCACTGTTAATATTGGAGTTACCATCGCCCGAACGGTCGTAATAGCCCTGGACAAACTTGCTCCACATGGAGGTGGCTGCTTTCTCATAGCGATAAACGGCTTTGTCGATAAACGGCAGTGGTTTTCCGGCATCGGCGAGATAGCCGCGCTTCAGGTCATCCTCAGAGCCTTCTGATGGATAGTAGTCCTTCCTGTAGTTTGGGTTTCTCTCCAGAACCATCTCCCGGTTGGGTGAATTGACCGTCATCATAAATGGCCCGGTACCGATGGGGTTCCAATCCAGTGTCAGGTTTTTTTCCGGAAAGCCTGGATTATGGTAGAAACGGTCAGCCTCCCAGGGTATGGGGGCAAAGAAGTGCATGGCGAGCCAGTATTGAAACTGCGGGTAAATACCTTTAATACGAATGGCAAAGGTCAGGTCATCGATTTTCTCAAGACCATCTATATCCCGCTGACGGAGATCCAGCCACTGCCCATCTTTCCGGGCCTCTTTGGCCCATTGGCTGAACGCCTTCATCCCAACAATGTAACCGGACATCAGTCCAATCAGTGGAGACTTGTTGATCGGGTCTGCCATGCGTTTGATCTGATAAATATAATCATCGGCAGTCAGAGTACGTGTTTCTGTAATGGCAAAGTCTTCCAGCAGGCTGTACTGCTTTCCTTCCTGTACAGAGTCAAAAAAATACAGAGCGTTACCATTGTCGTCTTGGGCAAAGGCAGGGTGAGGCTGATACTGGGTGTCAGGCTTTAAACGGATCGTGATACGACTGAAAGCCGCTTCCTTATTGTCTTCTGGCAGAGGCTGCAGTTGTTCATCCAGCAGTTCCAGGGTCGGCATGGCCGCAGCTGTTGCCGGTTCCAGCTCATAGGGCCTTTTCAGAAAGTGGTATTGCAGAGGGGGATCGTAAATCTGATCAATAAACATCGCTTCTTCGGCACTGTAAGAGCGGACCGGGTCCAGATGTTTGGGACGGGTAATGAAACTGCCGAAATAGGTGATTTGCTCTGGATCCGTCGACGGGTTTGGATCATTCCAGGGACCAGAGCATCCCGAGAGCAGCACTGCTGCAGTCAGAATAGCGAGCCACTTCCAGGTGGAGCTTTGCTGCATAAAATCTGTTCTCATTAGAATTATTGAGTCTTTCTATAGGATTGTACGTATTCGATTGGTTTCCGTCATTTACTATGGCATTGTTCCATAATTACTTAACTATATTCAGAAACACCATGTTATTAGAAGGCATTGAGACATTGCTGGTTCTTCAAAAGGAGAGAACCATGAGCCGTACCGGCAGTCTTCTCTATGTCAGCCAGTCTACGGTCAGTAAACGCATTGCCAACCTGGAAAAGAAAATCGGGAAAAAGCTGATAGAGCCGGATGGGCGCTATATTCGCCTGACTGCGGATGCTGTTGCACTGGTGAAAGCCATTGAGCCGACATTTCGGGAGTTGTGTGGTCAGATCTACGAGAACCAGGCACTGGAACACAATACCCCCATTCGTCTGGATTGCTCTGAAACGCTGGTCGCCGGGTTAATCAATGAAGCGCTGGCGGATTGTGTGCAACAGGATCGCTACATCACCATCACCACCAACCATACCCCAAGAATTGTCGAAAATGTCCACTAATTTTTCAGGATAAAATCTCCAGTTTTCAATTGGTTGGGTTTTTGGACGAGAACTAACTATATTCAGAAACACCATGTTATTAGAAGGCATTGAGACATTGCTGGTTCTTCAAAAGGAGAGAACCATGAGCCGTACCGGCAGTCTTCTCTATGTCAGCCAGTCTACGGTCAGTAAACGCATTGCCAACCTGGAAAAGAAAATCGGGAAAAAGCTGATAGAGCCGGATGGGCGCTATATTCGCCTGACTGCGGATGCTGTTGCACTGGTGAAAGCCATTGAGCCGACATTTCGGGAGTTGTGTGGTCAGATCTACGAGAACCAGGCACTGGAACACAATACCCCCATTCGTCTGGATTGCTCTGAAACGCTGGTCGCCGGGTTAATCAATGAAGCGCTGGCGGATTGTGTGCAACAGGATCGCTACATCACCATCACCACCAACCATACCCCAAGAATTGTCGAAAATGTTAAATCCGGGCGGGCGGCAATTGGAATCAGCGCTGGCTATTTACCGCCACACCACGGTTTACTGGCATTTCATGTTGTTGATGAACCCTTTTTTATCGTCAGTCAACAACCGCTTCAGACACTTCCGGATGTGTTGATTACCAATGACCTGAGTAATAATGCCAATACCTATCAGGCAGCCATTCTGGACCGGCTTAATATTTGCCCGGTTATGGAAATCGACTCCTATACGGCGGCGGCCCAGCTGGCCTTGAAAGGGGCGGCACCTGCGTTAACGCCCCTGTCTATTGCCAAAGCATTACAAATCAGTGCGGATAATCTCTTCATGTTCGATGAGCTAAGGCCATTGTTTCGGCCGATTCACCTCAGTGTCCGGCAAAATAATTATCGCCAACCCCGGGTCAAAGCCATTATTGAAAACATGATGGCTGCGATAGCTGATAATGTCGCTGACAATTAGTTGTCTTCACAGATTGCGATACAGTCCACTTCGATCTTCAGGCCAAAATGTAGATCTCTGGTGGGCACAATAGTTCTCACCGGTTTATGGTCGGTAAAGTATTCACCACAGATCTGATTCACCATGCCCCACAGATGAACATCACTGATATAGATAACCAGTTTGATGATCTGATTAAGGGTGGTGCCCGCTTCATTCAAAATCAAAGCCAGGTTATCCAACACCTGTCGTGTTTGCTGCTCAATATCACCCGCTGTTTTCTCGCCTGTATCGGGGTTAACCGGTAACTGCCCAGAGACGTAGAGTAATCCATTGTGGAGGATTGCCTGAGAGTAGTGCCCGGCAGGTTTGAGCTGGTTGTTGGTCTGGATATATTTCATTGCAGACCTCCTTTACTGGGTAAACCTTCTTCCAACAGGTGCTGAATGGTTCCAGTCGCTTTCAGACCATGTCCGGTGATAACACCAACGGTGGTGTCACTGGCACTGATTCTGCCTTCCTCAATCAGGCTGGCGATGCCGGCAAAGGCGGTTGCGGATGTGGGCTCAATAAAGAAGCCTTTCGACCCCATGTCATACAGTGCTGCCTTGATTTGATCATCTCCGACACTTAGGAAACTACCATCGGTTTCTCGAACAAAACCGGTAATCTCCTCCAGATGTGATGAACGTTGAATCTTGATCCCCTCAGCCAGAGTGTCAGTGTTTGTTATCTCGATGGCCTGCCCATTAAAGTGCTGAACAAAAGGTTGGATACCACGGGTTTGAATACCGAACAGACGCGGCATTTTGTTTATTTCGCCATTCTTCAACAGCTCTGAAAAGCCCAGATAAGCGCCTGCCAGCAGGCTGCCATTTCCTGCGGGAACCACAAAGTTGTCTGGAGCCTGGTAGCCACACTGTTCCCAGATTTCATAGGCAATGGATTTGACGCCTTCAATAAACAGTGGATGCCAGTTATGGCCAACATAATAACTGTCATCTGTTTGAATGCTGTTCATGGCGGCTACAGCCACATCATTTCGGGAACCATTCACTTCGATACAGCGGGCACCGTAAACGCGGGTTTGTACGGTTTTTCCTAGAGAGGTGCCTTCAGGGACATAAATATTGCAGGCCAGACCGCCTTTTGCCGCGTAGCCTGCGTAGGCCGCACCTCCATTCCCGCTGGAGTCCTCCGCAATACTGTTGACGCCCTGATTCTTCAGGTAGTTGACGACCAGTGCCGCTCCTCTGGCTTTGAATGACCCAGTGGGCATCAGTGAATCCATTTTTACCAGAACTGGAACACCGGCAATCTGTGCCTTGGCCAATGGTGTAATGGTTTCATTAAACGAGATCGTTATCTCCTCTCTGTTTAAAGGGTACGCTGTTGAGTAACGCCACATGGTAAAGTCATTCTGAATCAGGTCAGCTCTGGTGAATCTGGATTCGTGTTTTACCCAGAGTGATGATCCGCATCTGCACTTAATCAAGTCGGGTGCTGGTGGGCATTCGCTCTGGCAATGTCGGCAGAAATATTGCATCTATCTTTCCCCCTTTATTTGGTAATACCCCATGTCCTCAATGTATTCGCAATACGGTATGGGCATAAGCGAAATGTGAGCATGGTATCTATTCCTTTTTTGCATTGGTTGGCATCTACCGCTATCTCATTCAAACTATCCGTTTGAGTCGTTCCTGACTGGGAATAGGAAGTCCTTAACATGCACTTTACGCCCGCAGCTGGATTGAAGAATCCCCACTTGCAGACTCTTGCCCCTCACTTGATTCGCAGAACTGCGCTGTTTGAGCCGGTTTGGCAAACCCTGGACACTCCGGACGGTGATTTTCTGGAACTGGTCTGGAGTGAAAACTGGCAAACTGAGCAGGCTCAGACAAAGCCGGTATTTGTGCTGTTTCATGGGTTGGAAGGCTGTTTCTACAGCCCGTATGCCAATGGGTTACTCAACGCTTTTGCCAGAGCGGGCTGGCTGGCGGTGATGATGCATTTTCGCGGATGTGGTGGTAAACCTAACCTCCGGGCTCGGAGTTATCATTCCGGCGAAGTGTCCGATGCCCGCTTTTTTCTTGAGTATCTTCAGGAGCGATTGCCTGACCAGAAGAAAGTGGCTGTAGGGATTTCACTGGGGGGCAATATGCTGGTGAACTATCTGGCCAGATATCGCGAGGATCCGATTCTGGATGCAGCCACGGTTGTTTCCGCACCATTGGATCTGGCTGCCTGTGCACAGCGGATAGAACAGGGCTTTTCGAAGGTCTACAGAACCTATCTACTTTCTTCCATGAAGCGCAATGCCCTGTGTAAATACCCTCTGCTGGAAAATGAGATCAGTGTCACTCGACGAGACATTGAACAGCTGACCACACTCTATGGTTTTGATGACCTGATTACCGCACCACTGCATGGTTTCAGAAATGCAGACGACTATTACCAGCAGTGCTCAGGCATTCATTACCTGAAACAGGTTTCAGTGCCATTGCAGGTGATTCATGCCAGGGATGACCCGTTTATGACTGAGGCGGTGATCCCAGGCTTTACCTTGCCGAAGAATATTAACTATCAGTTGTATGATCATGGTGGTCATGTGGGCTTTCTTACGGGAAATGCGATTAAACCGGAATTCTGGTTGGAGGCCGTGTTACCCGTTTATTATGAAAGACTTCGAAACTCTGTATTAAGCATCACTGATTAAAGGGAGATTGTCTTATGTCACGCATCATGCGCTGGTTTCTTGAAGGGCTGGCCGTGCTGGTGCCTATCCTTATCACCATTTATCTGTTTTCAAAAGGCATCAACCTGGTGGCCGACCTGCTGACAGAGACGCTGGGGCCTTTCCTGAGCCGGGAGCTGTTTATTCATGGGCGTTGGCAACTGGTTTCTATCAGCCTGCTACTGATGGTGGGTATTACCGTATTTGTTGGTGCAGTCACTCATATCTGGCTGGGTAGCCATATTGTTCGTCTTGTCGATCAGGTGCTGACCCATATTCCATTTGTGAAGCTGGTCTATTCGGCCATTAAAGATGGGGTTAATGCTTTTATTGGTGATCGCCGTGAGTTTGAGCGACCAGTGCTGGTGAATATCGGTGATATTCAGGTGCCCGGGTTTGTGACGCGCAGTTCTGCTGAGGATTTTGGCTTGAAAGACCATGTTGCGGTTTACTTCCCCATGGCTTTCAGTATTGCAGGCCGGGTTGTTCTGGTGCCAGCGGATAAAATCAGGCCGCTTGATAAGAGTAGCGCTGAAGTGATGTCTTTCCTGGTATCCGGTGGTGTGACGTCCGGCAAAAAATCATAAAAATGGTTCGGATAAAGTCAGAAAATACTGGCTTTATCCGGGACTTGAATACCTTATGCCAGGGCAACTTCCTGCTCAATGTCTTGATGAGTAGAGCCGACCGGCCTGGTAATGAATGCAAGTGCAAGAGCGATACCGACCATAACGGCAGATGCGCTGTAAGCAAGGGTATAACTGCCACTGGTATCAACGGCAAAAGCAGCGATCACCGGGCCAATAAAGCCGCTGATTCCCCATGCGGTATAAAGCACGCCGTAGTTGGTTCCGTAGTTTTTCAAGCCATAGAATTCGGCGGTCAGTGATGGGAATACAGAGAGCAGTATGCCGTAGCCAGCACCGGCAACAACGGCGCCGATAATCAGTGTGATTTCTGTGCTGTAACCGGCGAACATCAGCATATTGCAGCCCTGCAGGACAAATGCCAGCATCAAGGTTCTGACGCCACCGATTTTATCGGACAATATGCCCCCACCCATTCTACCAAGACAGTTAAAGATGGCCACGATGCCTACCAGGTAAGCTGAATCGCTGATATTGGCCTGAGTGAGCGCAATACTGGTGATATTACCAATCACCATTAAGCCTGCTGAAGAGGCAAAGGCAAACATAACCCACATGAAATAAAACTGTGGGGTTTTCAGCATGGCTTTCCAGGTAATGTCCTTGGGTTTACCGCTATCAGTGGTGGCCAGGCTTTCATTTTTCGGCGCTTCCGGCTGGTAGCCTTCTGGTGGGTTATTGATGGTACAGGCAAGAGGAACCGCAATGATAATAACCGCTGCTCCCAACACCATAAAGCTGTATTGGATACCGAATGTTTCGATGAGCTGTGAAGTCAAGGGCGCAAGGTAGACGGCGCCCAAGCCAAATCCGGCAGTGATAACACCATTAACAAAGCCTTTTCTGGATGGGTGGAACCATTTCATGGCTGCAGGGCTTAAGCAGGCATAACCAAAGCCAATGCCCGTTCCAACCACAACACCAAAGGTTAAGACCAGGGCGATAGGGCTGGCCACCAGGCCGGATAAAATCATTCCCAGTCCAACCAGACTGGTTCCCATGATCAATACTTTTCTTGGCCCTATTTTGTCTTGCAATATGCCCGCAATCAGCAGGGCGGCAGCAAAGACGACAATGGCTACGGTATAAGGCAGTGTCGCATCCGCGTTACTCCAGCCGTAATCAATAACCAGAGATTTTTTAAAGACGCTCCATGCGTAAAGAATACCGATGGCCAGGTTTATGCAAAATCCGGTCCATAGGATTTTGCCGGCTTTAGACAGTGACTGCATGATCTACTCATTGAGATTTTGTTTTAATAACAACAGCTAACACTGGTATTGGTGCTTATATTTTTGCCAATAAAAAAGATGAAAAACTGTTGGCCAGTTTCTATTTGTTGAAACTGAAAATAGAAAAACAGCGGGTTGGATAACTTTCAGTGAACGAAAATTATCCAGGAATAAGAAGTAATCCAGATTCTGTTGCTCGCGGAGATTGTGTTTTTTCGACAGCAACACCTGCAGTTGTAAAAGCACTGCTGGATGGATTACATAAACAATACTAATCAAGAGAAATGTTGTGAATGTTGACTTAAATCAATAGGGGCTACGATTTAGGTGTGCAAATAAAGCCGGAGAACAAAAGCCCCCCTCGGAATGTTAGGCAGTCTAACCACTTTGTTATCTAACCTGTGGATACAACATGGGTCGTCATGGTCAAACATCTCACCAATTCACAAAATGGTTATGAACATGAAAAAAATAGCGTCTTCAGCACTCTTGTTTGCCTGTCTGATTACTTTACAGCTATCTGCTTATGAGCAGGTTGCCGAGGAAAAAATGAGTTTCTGGGAAACCAAACGGATCGTGGTGGATAAATTTATCGATCCAGCCAGCCCGAACATTACCTGTTATGTCAGTCGGATTCACGATAAGAACTGGTTTGAGGATGCAAACCCATCAGATAGCAGTCTGACCTGTGTCAAGACATATGACACAGCGGCTGGTGCTCTTGAAGCGTTGAAAAATGCGCCTGATCAAGAAGTTTATCAGCACTCCCAGAGCAGGGGGGACAAGGTATTAAGAGTAAAGCGGAAGTACGATGCAGCCAGCAATACCGTACTTTACATTGCTTACACCAACCAGACAGGCAGAGGCAGCACTAAGCATGCTATTGCCGCAGTGAATCTGAACCATTGACTTGACAGCGGAGGGAAAGTGAATAAATTATACTGTATATAAATACAGTATTGGAGATTGTCCGGCAATGAAGCTTGTTCCCCTGATCCCTGAGTTAAAGCCAGTAAAGTACCCTTACTACCGGAGCCCCGCAGCTTGTGGCTTCGTCAGCCCGGCAGCGGATTATCTGCAGGAAACCCTGTCTCTGGACCAGCTGTTGATTCGCCATCCGGAAGCGACGTTCTTTGCCAGGGCGCAGGGGCAGTCAATGGCAGGGGCCGGCATCTTTAATGAGGATATCCTGATTATTGATCGTTCTTTGACCCCAAAGTCTGGGGATGTGGTTATTGCCCTGCTGGATGGAGAACTGATTGTGAAGCGTCTGGTTTACCGGGAATCAAAGCCGGTACTTCAGTCAGAGAATCCGGACTACCCACCCATAGTGCTGGACTCTGAACAGAATCTGGATGTCTGGGGCGTGGTCACAGAAGTGGTACACCATTTGCGATGAAACCGGTGATAGCCCTGTGTGATGCCAATGCCTTTTACTGTTCCTGTGAACAGGTTTTTGACCCATCTCTGCTCAACCGCCCCCTTGGTGTGTTGAGTAATAATGATGGCTGCATTATTTCCAGAACCCGTGAGTTAAAAGCGCTGGGCGTTGCCATGGGAACACCGGCTTTCAAGGTCCGTCATCTGGTTGAGCAGGGGGGAATCATACTGAGAAGCTCCAACTATCCGCTCTACGGTGATATGTCTTCCCGGTTTATGTCGGTGCTGGAACAATTTACGACTGACCTTGAAGTTTACTCTATTGATGAAGCGTTTCTCGATTTATCCGGTTTCCCTGATGAGCAGCTGGGAAGTATTGGCCGGGAGATGAAAGAACGGGTTTATCTATGGACAGGACTACCCATCGGTGTTGGCATCTCAACCACCCGAACACTGGCCAAGCTGGCGAACTATGCGGCCAAGAAATATCGTGCTACAGAAGGCGTGGTAGATTTAACCAGCCCTGTGCGTCAGCGACGCTTGATGGAAATCACTCCGGTGGGTGAGGTCTGGGGAGTAGGGCGCCGAATTGGCAAGAGGCTGGAAGCGGCGGGCATTCATACCGCAGCTCAATTAGTCGATTGTCAGCGCAAATGGATCAGGCGTGAGTTCTCTGTGGTACTGGAACGTACAGTGTGTGAACTTCAGGGAGAGCGCTGTATTGCAGCAGATGACCAAGGCAGTGATAACAAACATCAGATCATGTGTTCCCGCAGTTTTGGTAAACGCATCAAAACCATTGAGGAACTGCATTCGGCCCTGGCCTGTTATATCTCCCGTGCCTGTGAAAAGCTCCGGGAGCAGAAACAGTTCGCCCGGGAAGCCATTCTGTTTATTCGAACCGATCCATTTCGTCAGAGTACCTGGCCAATGGGAGGTAGTATTCGGCTGGCTCTTCCTGAGTCCAGTGCTGATACACGTCCGTGGTTACATTTGTTGAGGCCCGCCCTGGAGAAGCTATTCCATGAAGGCTGTGAATATAAAAAAGGAGGGTTTGTATTGCTGGATCTCTGTCGCAGCCAGAGCTTTCAGGGAGACTTGCTTGCCACTCCCCATAGCCCTGAGACTCCGGAAAAAGAGTCAGTCATGACGGTTGTGGATGCCATTAATCATCGCTTTGGTCGAAATATGCTTCGCCCTGCTTCTGTGGGTTTTGAAAAGCAGGACTGGCATATGAATCAGCAGTTGTTGAGCCAGTGCTATACAACCAATTGGTTAGATATACTAACAATCAACACATGATTAATATAATTTCATCTTTTTTTTAAATATAATTAATTAATTTATTTATTAAATTTTAATGAACATGCCATTTTAAAAGGCTGGGAATATTACTGGATAGAAAAAAGGAGGATTCTATGAACGTTATACTCGACTCTAAAGTTTTAGTCTGATTATTGGGTCAAATTTGAGCAGGTCTCACTGCTGCTACTCGGACTTTACGGCTGCGCAGAGTCTTCATCGTGGCAACAGAAGGCCTGCTGTATCAAGCTTGGTTGCAAAGTAATGTATTGGCAACATTCATGTGACCATGCTCATACGTGTTCTTCCCTGCGCTACCCAATTTATTGATCATCTCGATCAAGCTTTACACCGTGCTCCGCAAGCTCAGCGACTGACTATGAAGCAACGCTATTTTCTGGCATTTGTTATTTCGGCAATGATCCTGACTCAAAAGCTCTGTTGGGCAACCATGGAACGTCGTAGTCTTGGCCAATATACATCGGCCGCCTTATGGTGGATGTTTTACCGATCCGAAATTGTCTGGCATCTACTGCTACGCATCAGTGTTCTTGTCATTATTGACCGCTATGGCTTATCAGAGGGAAATCTGCTCATCGACGACACAGGGCGCTCAAGATGCAAACGAACCAAAAAAATAGGCAAGACCCACAAGATCAGGGAGAAGAAGACCAGTGGTTATGTCAACGGTCAGGAGCTGGTCTTTCTGGTTTTACAAACTCCGCTGGTGACTATTCCAATTGACTTCCGGTTCTATCCAGATATAAACGTCACTGGAATTCTGGCGGATGCTCTCTATGGTGATGCCCATTTTATGGATGGAGCTTCCTCAGTCTTCTCGGGAACGCAGGTGGTTAGCCAGCTCCGTTGGAACCAGACGGTGATCTACAAAAACAAAGAAGTTAATCTGAAGACCTATTTTGACAGTTATCTCGGGCCTGGCGTTAAAAAGACGCTGGTCATACGAGGAGGCAAGGAGCAAAAGGTGACGGTGCTGTCTGGTCGAAAAGCTCAGAATCGATGCGTTGCTGGATATTATCCAGACAGTTGTGGAGTCAGAAAATCCTCAGGAGAAGTTCAAGAAGCTGACGGCGTCTCTGGAAGATTATCGTCCGGTGAGAGTATCCAGCAAGCATATGGCAGGCAGGGAACTGGGGAGAATGATGCCAACTGCCTCACTCAAGTACCGTTTGCCTGAATATCAAACACTCGTGCATTAGAAACTTGAGAGTCGAGTTACAGGTCTTTTTCAGGCTGGCAAAAGTATCACGGCACATTTGGCCAAGGTCACTGCGGGTTCCACCGCTGACTTTTCGCCTTTTCACGTACTCCCTGATCTGCCTTTCCATCAGGTTGTTATGTAACGGTAGCCACGGGTATTCAAGAACCAGTAACAGCTCCTCCCTGACAACCATCAGCTTCCCCAATACCGTTTGCAAGTCAGGATAATCAACCCGGGTTGTTACCCAGTGGTTAAAATCTCGCTTTATTTGCTGCTTCTTAACCAGTACTGCTTTCAACACGCCTTCTGTTGCCCAGCGTCTTTGCTGAACAGCGGTCAGGCCAAGATGATCAAGGAAGGTTTCCCATTCTTCTAATGAATTAAAGGTCTGTTCGTCGCTGGCAGAGAGGGCTTTTACCCATTTCCCTGCCATCTTGACCTGTTTCATATAATCAATCGCCACAGAATCAAGCAAATAACAGCATTCTTTCCCCTGCAGTCGGGTTAGAAAGTTGATCCGACTCTTGCTTTAACATGTTCTGGTAGAGATGCTGACACTATTCCTTCAGGTGTCAGATAGTATTCACGTCGGTAAAGAGTCGTGACAAATTTGACAACCATCTCAGTATGAAGGGAATCATAGAAGCCCTTGAACCGCCAGCCTTCCTGTGGGTTGGGAACTTTGCAGATCTCTTCACGATCAACCGTAATGGGAGGTGACGCTGTTTCACCGGGATTTTGCCGTTTTGGCCGCTTACCCTTGGGAGGAGGGCCGCTGTTATTCTGAGTGGAGCCTTGAGCTTCGGCATCTTCTTCTGACGGGGTTTCACCCTGATCGGTTTGATCGGGCACATTAGGTCTTATTTTGGGTTTGCCCTTCTGCTTTTTCAGGTGCCGGAGTTCTGCCCGGAGTTTCTCATTGTCTTCGGAGAGCTTCTCGATCTGCATATTTTGCTTTTTGAGCTGCTCATTCTGTTTTTCGATCTGCACACTCTGCCTCTCGACAGTATCGAGTATATTTTGGACGAATGAACGAAGCTGTTCACCGTCTTTACCGGAAAGAAGATGGTCTGGCAGATGCATGCGGGAAGTATACGGGAAAACCAGAAGCTCTTTTTTTGATCTGGCAGGCTTGTCTTGCCAGTTAAATATGAGCAGTTACTTCAAATCAATCGTTACCTGAAGGTTATTTCTGTTGCAACCCCTCACTTTTTATCAGCCAACCTGCGAAAGCCCCGTTTATCCTTCGTTCCTGAGCTTATCTTCCTTTTCATATTGGTCATCGGACCGATAGTCGCCAGCCAATATTTTATATCAATCGAACTTTTTAACTCCCTATTGCGCTGAAGATTTGAGCCTTCATCCTGTGTTGGTGATCATCGCCTTGTCTTAAGATTCAAATCTTCATTCTCATAGCGGGAGTTAGAAAGCACGATTGGTATTATCCCGGAGATAATTAACTGCCTGCTTTTCCAGAGTTCGTTTCGAAATCATCATTGATTCAATGGGGAATATACAGACCATTACTGTCTGTATAGCTGACAGTAATGGCTTGTGTTACAGGCTGACTGAAAATTGGGAAAGGAGCGGAAGTTTGACTTCCGCATATTCTTCAGGATTCAAAACTTTCCTGTTTTGTCCATTAAAAAACAGAAAACCAAAGCCGTGGCGATAAACCCACCGATGAAAATAGCTGGCATAGCGGCATAACCCAGAAAGTGCCAGATCATAGACTCCAATGTACTCATTGTTTTCTCCTTGGCGGTTTTACCAGCCTTCAATGCCTTTCATATTGGGAAGCTCGTGGGCAATACCCTTATGACAGTCAATACAGGTCTCGCCGGTGGGCAGCAGTTTATCCGTGCCCAAAAAGGCTTTGGTATGACTCTCCATGGCTCTGGCTGACTGTTCTGAAAAATCCATGTAGTCAAAGTTGTGGCAGTTACGACACTCCTGTGAATCATTGGCTTTCATCCTTGCCCATTCCCTATCTGCCATTTCACGACGATGTACAACAAATTTCTCGTGAGTGTCGATCTTGCCCGTCATTTTACCCCAGAGTTCCTTGCTGGCCTGAATTTTCCGTACCAGTTTAGGTGTCCACTCTTTGGGAACATGGCAGTCCGAGCAGACGGCTCTTACGCCCGATCGGTTGTTATAGTGAATGGTTGCTTTGTACTCTTCATAGACATTGTCTTTCATCTCATGGCAACCAATACAGAACTCTTCTGTATTGCTCTTCTCCATGCCGGTGTTGAAACCACCCCAGAAAACAATGCCCGCTACAAAGCCAAAAGCTAAAACAACACCCATGGAAATTTTACCGGCCGGCGTGGTCAGCATTTTCCAGTAGCGTTTCAGAAAAAAGTCCTTACTCATCATGCTTCACCTTTATCTACACGCGTCATTACTTCAGGGAATCAACCGGCTCAAAATTATTTTTTTGAAGCGGGGCAGTATCGGCCTGAGGCACATGGCATTGCAGACAGAAGTAACGGTTAGGGGCTACATCCGCACGTTGTTTTCCATCACGGTCGTAGAAATGAGTGACGCTGATGCGAGTCGCTCCCCATTTGCTGGCATTCTTCCAGCTATGGCATTGCAGACAGGTGTTTACATCTTTATTGACGGTGTAACCACGGATGTCATGAGGAATCAGTGGCGGCTGTTCAACAAAGTCACGGTTAAAGGTGGTGTCGCTCTCCAGCACTTTTTTCATGGCTTCAGCAGGTGGCTGGACTGAGAGGTCAATGGTTCTCAAAGACTCCATACCACCGGTTTCAGCGATGGCAGTGGTACTGACCATCGCTGAAAAAATGAATGTCATTAGGCCTTTGGATGCCGCTTTTAAACAGCGAAGGTTGCTCAACGAGAATCTATTTCTCATGGTCATTGGGTGGCTCATGGCAGTATCTCCGCCTTCCTGGTCAGTCATCATTCAGTATCAGGGGCCCGGTGTTTTGCCCGGGTCGTCGTAATCAGTGGGTGGTTCAGCGATGCCTGAAATTCAAAAACGTTTTTTTCACAGACATCAATGCAGCGACCGCAGCGGGTGCAGTCGCTTTTGTTCAGTACAGGGCTTTCGCCCTTACGTTCTTTCAGTGCAGAAGGAAGTATTTGTGGTTCAGGGCAGATGGCATAGCAGTCCATGCAGTCATCACAGTCTTTTCGTCCGGTGGCACAAACCTGTACTGGACTTATACGCCCCAGCAATCCGTAGAATGCACCGAGCGGGCAGAGGTGGCCGCACCAGCCACGGGTACTGACCAGAAAATCGAACAGGAAGATGCCTGCGATTAAATACCAGCCCATGCCCATGCCAAACAAAACGCCCCTGACCATTTGGCTGACCGGATTAAAGAACTCCCAGACCATCATTCCAGTAAGCAACGGAAGCATCAGTACCATCGCCAGAATCCAGTAGCGGCTGCTTCTGGAAAGCTTATGGCTGTTGCGGATACCCAGTCTTTTTCTGAGCCAGGCTGCCAGGTCGGTGACCGGGTTGATTGGGCAAACCCAGCTACAGAAGCTCCGCCCACCCAAAAGGCCATAGAGAAGGATGACAACACCTGCCCCCAGCAACCCTTGCAAAACCATGGGATGACCCGCCAGCAGACTTTGCATAACGGCCAGTGGGTCGCTCATGGGAATAACGCCCAGCGTTAAGCTGGACGACAGGTTGCCAATAATCAGGGGGGTATTCCCCGTCCAGTGAACCACCAGTGGTGACACCAGAAACAGGGTTAATACCAGCATTTGGGATGTTCGACGCAGCAATAGAAAACGCCATGATTGCCATTTACTTCGAGTTGTGGCGGAACTCATGAGCCTTCTCCCACGGGCTGATGTGCGGGTAGCTTAAGGTTGCGGGGCACCAGGCGGGTGCCTGTACGCTCCTCTTCCTTCCAGCCCAGTCGGTAGTGGCCACCCAGCTCCCCCTGTGCCAGTTTGTGGGGTACCACTTTGATGGCGGCTTCCTCCAGAACACAGGCATGTTCACATTTGCCACAGCCGGTACAGGCATCGGAATGCACGACAGGCTCGAAAATGGCGTGAACATTGGTGCGGGTATTACGGCTCAGCTGCAACGTGATCGCCTCATCAATGCGAGGACATACGCGGTAACAGACATCACACCGTAACCCCTGCAGGTTGAGGCAGTTTTCCCGATCAATCAGAACCGCCAGCCCCATGCGGGCATCGTTTATGTCGGACAGCTCTGGTGAAAGCGAGCCGCTGGGACAGTGGGTGATACAGGGAATGTCCTCACACATCAGGCAGGGGTTTTTCCGGGCATCAAAGTAAGGGGTTCCTGAAGCCACAGGGCCTTCAGGCGTGCCCAGTTTCAGAACATCGTATGGGCAGTCCCTGACACAGATCCCGCAACGCAGGCAGGAGGCCAGAAAATCATCTTCTGGCAGTGCACCGGGTGGTCTAAGTGCCTGGGCAGCAGGAGAACTGGACTTTTCTGCAACCCAGGTCAGCCCCAAACCCAGCAGGCTGACTGCACAGGCGGCCTGCGCTGTTCCTGCAATAAAACGACGCCGGCTTACTTTTCGGCTGTCATGCTGGCTGGGCTTGTTCTTGCTCATACTGTTCCTGACTCAGGGCTCTTCATTGCTCAGGGCTTTTCATCGCTCAGGGCTGTTTCAGACCCTGACGATTTTTGCCGCTGTTTTTTTGTAGTCCGTTTCTTTCGATAACGGGTCAGTGGCATCCAGTATCAGTTTGTTTACCAGCTGTCCTGCATCGAAGAACGGCATAAATACCAGCCCTTTCGGTGGTGTATTCCGGCCACGGGTTTCTACACGGGTGCGGACTTCACCGTAGCGGGTCACGACTTTCGCCTCCATTCCCCGCCGTAAACCACGGGATTTGGCATCGTCAGGGTGCATGTAAACCACGGCATCCGGGAATGAGCGGTATAGCTCAGGCACCCGTCGTGTCATTGAGCCAGAGTGCCAGTGTTCCAGTACACGGCCCGTGGAAAGCCAGAGATCATATTCTTCGTCCGGGCTTTCGTGCGGTGGCTCGTAGGGAAGGGCAAATAGCCAGGCCTTGCCGTCTGGTTTTCCATAGAAGCTGACTTCCTCTCCCGCTTTAACGTAGGAGTCGTAGCCTTCGCGATAGCGCCACAGGGTTTCTTTACCGTCAACCACAGGCCAGCGGAGTCCGCGGGACTGGTGGTAAAGATCAAATGGTGCGAGATCGTGGGCTTTACCGCGACCAAAGATGGCGTATTCCTCAAACAGACCCTTTTGAACATAAAAACCAAAATCACGGCTTTCGTCGTTCAGTCTGTCTGCAGGTATTTCATCCAGTGTGTATTGATTTGCCTGGCCGTTAGCGTAAAGCACGTCGAACAAGGTTTTACCCTTCAGCTCAGGTGCTTTGGCGAGAAGCTCATCAGACCAGACTTCTTCCACTTTGAAGCGCTTGGAGAACTCCATCAGCTGCCACAAATCCGATCTGGCTTCACCCTGTGGTGCAACCTGCTGATACCAGAACTGTGTCCGACGCTCAGCATTGCCATAGGCACCTTCTTTTTCGACCCACATGGCGGTGGGCAGAATCAGGTCTGCAGCCTGGGCAGTGACCGTTGGATAAGGATCAGAAACGACAATGAAGTTTTCCGGTTTACGATAACCGGGCAGACCTTCGTTGTTCATATTGGGCGCGGTCTGCATGTTGTTGTTACACATCACCCAGTAGGCATTCAGTTTGCCATCCTTAAGCATGCGGTTTTGCAGAACAGCGTGGTAACCCACCTTGGCAGGGATCGTGCCTTCAGGCAGTTTCCAGATCTTCTCGGCTTTGTCCCGGTGCTGTTTGTTAGCCACCACCATATCGGCAGGCAGTCGGTGAGCGAAGGTGCCCACTTCACGGGCAGTACCACAGGCAGAAGGCTGGCCGGTGAGAGAGAAGGGGCCACAACCCGGTTTGGAAATTTTGCCAGTGAGCAGGTGCAGGTTATAGATGATGTTGTTCATCCAGACACCACGGGTGTGCTGGTTAACACCCATGGTCCAGAGGGACATCACTTTAACGCTTGGATCCGCATACAGTTTTGCCAGCGCTTCCAGCTGCTCTACCGGAACCCCGGAAATGGACGATGCTTTCTCTGCCGTGTATTCACTGACGAATGCGGCAAACTGATCAAAGTTGATCTCTTCTGAACCACCATTGCCAGGGTTTTTAGCCTGTTGTTCCAGTGGGTGTTCAGGGCGGAGTCCATAACCGATGTCAGTTACACCACTGCGGAAGCGGGTGTGTTTCTTAACAAAGTCTTGATCAACGGCATTATTCTGGATGATGTAGTTGGCAATGTAGTTGCCAATAGCCAGATCGGTTTGAGGCGTAAATACAATACCAATGTCGGCCAGCTCAAAAGAGCGGTGTTTAAAGGTAGACAGAACAGAGACATTGACATGGTCACTGGAAAGGCGGCGATCGGTCAGCCTTGACCAGAGCACCGGATGCATCTCCGCCATGTTGGAACCCCAGAGAACAAAGGCATCCGCTTTCTCAAAGTCATCATAACAGCCCATTGGCTCGTCCATGCCAAACGTACGCATAAAGCCTACAACGGCAGAGGCCATGCAGTGACGGGCATTCGGATCAATATGGTTGCTGCGGAAACCGGCTTTCATCAACTTGGAAGCCGCATAACCTTCCCAGACGGTCCACTGGCCGGAACCAAACATACCAACGGCAGGCATCTCGGGTGTGTTGCGGGTTTTTGCGATGGCGGCTTTCCATTTTTCCGCCATGAGATCAAATGCCTGGTCCCATGTGATGGGGGTGAATTCACCCTCTTTATGGAATTCGCCATTTTTCATTCGAAGCAGCGGTGTCTGTAATCGGTCGGCACCGTACATGATCTTTGAGAGGAAGTAGCCTTTAATACAATTGAGGCCACGGTTGACGGGCGCTTCCGGATCCCCCTGGGTAGCAACAACACGGCCATCTTTACTGCCTACCAGGACAGAGCAACCCGTACCACAAAAGCGGCAGGGGGCTTTATCCCACTTGATCTCTGTCGCCTGGCTGCTGGTGATCAGATTGGTGGCAGTGGCTGGTGCGCTGACGCCAGCGGCCGCTGCCGTGGCAGCAATTGCACTGCTTTTTATAAAGTCCCTTCGACTTTGTTTTATATCCATTGTTTTACTCCTGATGCGCATAAATCAGTGCAGCAGACAAAACCCCCGCCACAGCATTAATTTCAGTTAACCGGTCAACCATTAACTTTTCACCGGGTAACTCTTCAACGGTAACGACCAGTTTGCCAACCGGGTCACAGACATGAACTTCAACGCCGGGCAGGCTTTCCAGTTGTTGGGCGACATTTGATGTGTTTTCTGGCAGTGCTCTGACGACGACACCGGAAATGGCGCAGATGTTAGCGGGTTGCGTCATAGGGTGTTCCCCACAGTCGGTGACAGGTCTGAATTTGAGATCATGGTGATGGTGCTGACCGGACAAAGTGCAACGCACTCGCCACAACCGGAACAAAGGTTGCTATCGATGGCCGGTGTCGCTACGCCGCCGAGTTGCAGTTTGAATGAAATGGCATCTGATTCGCAGATTTCCTGACAGGTGCGACAGTGAACACGGTTAAGCGCCAGGCACTGTGAGCCGACAGTGGCGGTATTATTCCAGGCAGGTGCTTCTGTTTCCTGGATAACATTGTGTTGGCAGGCATCACTGCAGGATTGGCAGAATGAGCAACCGGCCTGAGAGAAGTCCACCTCTGGAAAACCGCCACTGCCATTTTTTAAGATGCCGGTTTCACAGGCAGAGACACAGTCACCACAACGTCGACATTGTTCAATAAAATCATCTTCAACAGGCGTCCATGGTGGACGCAAAACAGTGCCTTTATGTCGGGCTCCTGTTAAAAAGCGACGTCGTGAAATCAGGTTGCCTGCCCCCATACTTATCGGTATCTTCCAGTGTGTTTATTAAGCGGTTATTACTGAATTATTTGTCTTCTAATGAGGATGATAATCCCTTGGCAAGTCAGGTAAAGATGGTGTAAACAGAGGTAGAGGAGCGGAGTACCTGGACTGTACCTCTAAAGAGGTATTGGTGGGACGGTTATATACGGTTTTTGATCGCCATGACTGATAAAATATTCAGTAAAAACAAGGAAGTATCATTTATGGAAAGTTGCTTGAATATTGCACCTGTTATGCAGGGGAAATTTAGAGGTATAAGTTATTAACTCAAAGGCGTTTGATCTGGATCAATTAGAGGCTTTCAGTTCAGGAGAGTATAAAAGTGCCATGCATGGCTCTCTTCGACAAAAGGCCCTGTTTGTTATAGTGGGCATCTGTCTTTTGGCACTGATCAGCGTTGGCAGTTCTTTGTGGTTTGCCCTTGTGACAGAAAGCGATGCCGCTGCTATCAATATTGCCGGTTCATTGAGAATGCAGTCATGGCGACTGGCGGAGCAAGTCCTCATTCCTGAGTTAACCAGTCAGGAGGTGTTGGTTCGTCTGGTTGCTATTTATGACAACAGCATCAATAGCGATCCATTGGTCAAATTACAGGGCCATCAGGGTAGCCTTGGTGATGCTTATCGTTTGGTATCAGAGCAGTGGTATGTTCAGATGCGGCCACTTCTCGTCAGTCCGTCAGGCTATGAAACATTTATTTATCAGGTCCCGGGTTTTGTTGATCATATTGATCAAATGGTTACGGCTCTTCAGAACCATACCGAACAAAAACTTCAGCAACTGTTTATAACAGCACTCTTTATATTAATCAGTATTCTGGGTATGGGTTGGCTATCAATTCGCTTTGTTAATCAGCATCTCCTTCGGCCTATTGATGATCTTGGGGCTGCAGCAGGTAAGATAAAACGGGGTGATTTTACGGGACTTCAGCTGTCTTATAATGCACAGAATGAGATGGGGGAGCTTACTCAGACATTCCGTGGAATGGCATTGGAACTTGGGCGTTTATACCAGGACTTGGAAGATAAAGTCATCAGGAAGACCGAGGCACTGGCCCAGTCTAACCACGCTCTGGAACTTTTATACAAGGCATCACAGAATCTGGCAAGCAACCCTTATGACGAGGAACTGGTTACCTCTCTGATAGAAGAGTGGCAGGATCTTCTTGGCCTTGACAGTTGTTATGTGTGCCTTTCTGATGTGGCAGACAGCACACGGTTACAGAAAATTGGAACAGACCGTGAAGAGCCGTCCTGTACGGGTGGGCACTGTGTTGATTGTATAAAAAACAGCAGCCAGACCTTGAGTGCTGAGTCAGGAAGCTGGCAGTTTGCATTGCTGGCCAAGGAGCATAATTTTGGATTTCTGAAAGTCTCTGTGAACTCTGAAGCCAGATTCACAGGGGAGAGTCGGCAGTGGTTACAGACATTCTCTGACCTTGTGGCTACCTCTCTCTATCAGAGTCGCGCCAGAACACAGGACCGCCGTATGCTATTGATGGAAGAGCGGGCAGTGATTGCCAGAGAGCTTCACGATTCACTGGCGCAGGCGCTTTCTTATCAGAAAATCCAGATGCTTAGACTGAGGCGGCAGTTAGTGAAATCCAGCTCGCCGCCCAATGTGCTGAGCATTCTTGATGAACTCAAGGATGGTACCAACAATGCTTATGCCCAGCTGCGTGAATTGCTGAGAACCTTCAGATTGACCCTGGCAGAAGGTGACCTGGAACAGGCACTGCAAAAGACACTGGATGAGTACAGTCACCGGTCACCTGGGATACAGTTTAATCTTGACTATCAATTGCGCTATTGCAGTATTGATGCCCATGATCAGATCCATGCCTTGCAGATTGTCCGCGAAGCATTGATGAATGTGGTCAAGCATGCTCATGCTCATCAGGCTACCGTTATCTGCTATCAAACAGAGGCTGGTTCTCTGGCTATATCCATAACCGATGATGGTTGTGGTATACACAGTAATCCTCCAGTCTCTGGTCACTATGGCACCACCATAATGCGCGAACGAGCGTCCAGTATGGGGGGAACACTGGATATAAGGGCATCATCGTCTGGAGGTGTCGAAGTGTATCTGGAATTCAGACGATCTGAAGAGTCACAAAATGAATAAGCAAATGGTTGATATTCTGCTGGTGGATGATCACCCCCTTCTGAGAAAAGGCCTTGCCCAGTTGATTAACGAAGAAGAGGGGCTTCGGGTCATCGGGGAAGCGGGCAGTGGTCAGTCGGGTCTGGACCAGGCGCTGGCGCTGGAACCTGACCTTATATTGCTGGATTTAAATATGAAAGGTATGGATGGCCTTGAAACCTTGACGGCAATGAGGTCAGCCGGTGTTGATAGTAAAGTGATTGTGCTGACAGTTTCTGAACATCGTGAAGATGTGGCTGCAGTGTTCCGGGCAGGCGCTGATGGCTATCTGTTGAAAGACATGGAACCGGAGGACTTGCTGGTGCGCATCAGTGATGCCGCTCACGGCAAGTTGGTGGTAGATGACAGACTTACGGAAGTATTGGCTTCGTTACTCAGGCCTGATCAGGAAGAAGAGGACAGGCTGGAGCTTTTGACGTCTAAAGAGCGAGAAGTGTTGCATCTGGTTGCTGAAGGCCTGGCTAACAAAATGATTGGACGAAAACTGTCGATCAGTGAGGGAACGGTCAAAGTACATGTAAAAAGACTGTTAAAAAAGCTGGGTGTTCGCTCCCGGGTTGAAGCAGCGGTGTGGGTATTAAGAAACAACGCGACGACTGATGTTGATTCATAAGGGAGCGGTATGAATCGTTTTTGATGCGTTTATGCCCAATGTCAGCCGAATATCATTGATCACCAGGTCATCTATCACCTGCAGACTAAGGCTGCTATCGCCAAGATAAGAATAACTGGACAGTGTGAAGCTGGTGGCGATTAACTTCCACGCACAGTGTCGACTCTCCAACACGGGATGAAACAAGCCTACTCTTTGGCCCTGGTTAATGACACCTTCCACCAAGCCAGTCAGGCTGGCCATGGATTCGCAATAGACGGCTTTCAACGGGTCATTGCGCCACATCTCATCGGCAGCACTGAGCCACACCCGGTTTTCAAATTCCCGATCCGGGAAGTTTGATGGTAATAACATCTGCAGCAGAGCTTCGTAGGGTGGTAATCCCCGAATGGCCTCCAGGTCGCAGTCAACGGATGATGCTACGGCATAGCGGATCACTTCAGTTTTCAACTCATCCAGAGACGAAAAATGATGGTGTATGGTGCCCGTCGCGGCACCCATTTCTGCGGCCACCTTGCGGGCGGTTATGCCGGCAAAGCCACAGGACACCACCAGAGAAAGGGTGGCATCAAGAATGGCTTTGCGTTTTTCATCTTTTGACAGGTAACTCATTGACCGCATCTGTCCGATATAACTACTGGTTGACACAGCATAAAAACAAATTGAACATATGTCCAATTTGAACATTTGTTCATCTTAACCAACCAAAGGAATAAAGCATTGCTGGCACAGGGGGAACCTACTGTCGCAATGAGGAAACGCCTATGTCAGTTCACACTACTGATGAAACGATGACCTCCGGCAGTACCACGGTGGATTTTTTCCGTTTTGTTGTGCCATCCATACTGGGTCTTGTAGCACTGTCTTCAGCGGGCATTGTTGATGGTATCTTTGTCGGTAATTACGTGGGGGCAACGGCTCTGGCCGCTGTTAACCTGGTGGTGCCACTCTATTCAGTGTTCTTTGGCCTCTGCGTCATGATGCTGGTGGGTGGTGCCGTGGTTGCCGGTAAAGCCCTGGGTGCCGGAGATACACGCAGGGCGTCCAATATTTTTACCAAATCCCTGACGGTGATTGTTATCTTTGCCCTCGCCGTGTCCAGCCTGGCATTCTTTTATGCAGGGAATATTGCGGCTTTCGTCGGGGCGGATGGTGACGCGTTGCCATTGACCACGGAATATATCCGCATCATCTCTCCTTTTATGTTTTTTATGGGTATGGCCTATACCCTATCGTATTTTTCCCGGGTTGATGATGCGCCAAACTATGCGTTAGCCGGGCTGGTGCTTACCGCCTTAACTAACATTGTACTGGATGCGTTGTTTATCAAAGTGTGGGGCTGGGGAGTCAGTGGTGCGGCATTTGCCAGTGGTATCGCTTATACCGTGGGTACTGCATTTCTGATGGTACGCTTTTTTGGTAAACAGGCCCGTATCCGGTTGATTAAACCTTACGGTTCCTGGTTTGAACTGTTCCGGGCTGCCTATAACGGCTTTTCCGAGTTTATTAATGAGATGTCCGGCGGGCTGGTCATGTTCGTTATTAACTGGATTCTGATGATCGAAGCGGGTACCGCCGGTGTTGCTGCTTTTACCATTGTCAACTACATCCTGTGGCTCAGTATTATGGTGGCATATGGTACTGCAGAAGCCCTGGGGCCTCTGGTCAGTGTTAACTTTGGTGCCAGAAAACCAGAGCGTATTGAACGGTTTATGAAGCTGGCTGTTGGTCTTGCCGTTGTGGTGGGTATTACTTTCGCGACAGTTCTGTTGATCTATCCGGAAGCACTGGCCAGTGTCTTTATCCAGAGTGACGAGGTTGCCACGCTGGCCCTGACCCTATCGATTATCGCCGTGCTCTGGCCTGCGTTTCTGTTTAATGGCATCAATATCACCCTGTCCGGCTATTTTACCGGCATGCATGCCGCGACCCAGTCGGCCCTGATTGCCATCAGCCGCTCTCTGGTACTGCCACTGGTATTGATTATTCTGTTCTGGAAAACCCTGGGGCTTGAAGGTGCATTTCTTGCTCTGCCGGTAGCAGAAATACTGACGTTTGCCCTCAGTGTCACCCTGTTTTACCGGGCGACACCGACAATGATGGTGAGTAAGGATGTGGCAGCAGCAAATAATGAAATAGGCAAGCTGGATCTTTGTTGATCTTATGGTGTTCAGCGGGCGTACGACAGGTATTGCCCGCGCTTGCTATTACCTACTTAAGCAAGTTACTGGCTACCTCAGCTTTGACTGGGGTATACCCTGCTTGCTTTAGTGCCCAAGTAGATAACGTGTTCCATAAGCCACCGCAATACCAAGATAATTCCCCAGAGCATAACCAATAATAGCCGCTGCAAACCCAGGCAACAGAATTTCCCGGTTTTTCAGTGCGCCGGCAATCACCGGAATAAACGGGACTGACATAATGGCTGCTGAAGAGGTGATCAGGAATGTGTCCGTGTCGATCTTCATCAGTTTGCAGATGATTGCCTGCACAAACAGTGAACCCAACAGAATAAAACTAATGTAGGCGAACAGATCCAGGTTCAGGTTGGTCAGGATACTGGTATCCGTCATGGTGCCCATGGTAAAGCAGAAGACCAGGATCAGATACATGCCCAGTTGAAAGCTATTCGCCAGCCGTCGGATATACGGAATAAAGGACGCAGTCAGTCCCAGGCTGGTGATGGAAATGATGGTCACGACCGAAGACATGGCTTTGGGGAACAGGGATGACAGGCCTAATGCCAGACCAACGACCAGTCCTGAAAAGAGTAAAGACTGGATTGTTTGCGGCAGGGTTTTCAGGCTGGTCAGTACTTTGTAACTGTTTGCACTTTCGTCGGCCAGGTGAGCAAACTTATCCTGCTCTACTGATTTACCAGCAATCTCTTCGGATTGAAATGGCCGTAGAAATAAGCTGAATAATGGCTTTGCCACGGTCATCACAAACATCAGGTACAAAGCGGAGAGCAGAATATCGTAAGTGGTCATGGTGATAAAAATAGCCTGATCCGCCTCAATCGCTGTTTTCACCGCGGCGATATTCGGGCCACCACCGGTATAAGCGCCCACAGACATACCCGCGATCTGCCAGATATTCTGTAGCTGATCATTAAAAATGAAAGCACCGATGGCGCTGATAACCATAACCGACAACAAGGCGACCACCATACTTTTCATCGTGTCACCCGCCATGTTCAACGAGTGCTTTACATCAATGGAAAAAAGCAGCAGCGGAAGAGCGAGGGCGATGGATATTTCACTTAAGTTGGTTTGTATCGCTGACAGCTGTTCCTTGCCAAACAGAGCGGGGAGATCAAGGCCGGCACTTAATGCTATACCAAGGCCAAACGACAAAACCACAACGCCGATTTTATCCAGCAGTTTAAATCTCTGACACAGGATAATGAGCAGGGCGGGCACCAGCAGATAGGCCAGGGCAGTAAAAATCATGGGCACAATAAACTCCTTATCGTTCAGCGACGGATGCTGTTCAACAAATCCTTTGAAAACGGGTGGTTGGTATCGGGTGATTCAGTGTCATGTTCAGGGTATTGGAATACCGGCCAGTATGACTGTATTTCCCCTTCATCCATCACAGCCATATGACCAAACTGGAGAAGCACCGATTCGCTCTGGGTGGGGCGAAAAAACATAAAGTCATCCCGTTGAATAGGATGATGTATGTCGATTTCGTAAAGCTCCTGGTTGCTGGAGTGGCCAAGAATGCCGGAGCGTTTACTGCCTTTGGGGTAACAGGGTGATGCCAGCCAGTTTCCACCGTAGATAAAAGCGGCCCGCTCAGGAGAAAGACCGATCATCCTCAGAAATGCAGAGATTCCCGATGCCATGGGTAGACTGGGCTTTTTGACATCTTTTAATACCGGAGCGGCAATAAATGCAGCCGGAGAGTGATGATCCAGAGTGAATACATCGAAATCAGTGGGTTTTACGAGGGCTGAGGCAGTGGCAATTTCATTAATCAGGCTGTTGTCATTGTAGAGAGGGTAGGTGGTGCTTCCTCCTGCGTTGAGGCAGAGGCCTTCTAATGCCTGATCACCAAATACCTTGCATACTTGTCTGGTAAATTCACGGTAACGTTCTGTGGCCAGTCGGAATGCTCTTTTTGGTCCACCGACCAGCGCAGGTATTTTGGTAATATGAGCTTCATAGCCCATCAGGCCGGACAGGGATAAATGATCACTGTCATTCAGTAGTGTCAGCGCCTGCTCAAATTCTGATGAATTTTCAAAGCCACCTCGATTAAGGCCAACATTGATTTCAAGGTTTATTCGTAGATGCAGGCGATTCTCTTGTGCAAAGGCGTGGTGTTCCTGCAAACGATCCAGGGAATCAACCAGCCATTGCAATTGGGATTCTGGCTTGAATTCACCGGAATGTTCTTTGTGCCAGTGGTAAAAATATTTCAAGGCACTGACAGGCATGGGTTTGCCCAACAGTACATTGGCTTCCGGAATATGCTCTACCAGATGAATCAGAAACGGTACATGGAAACTCATCAACCGACAGGTGCCTGTACGCTCCATGATATAGCGCAGCATGGGAACAGACGGCAATGACTTGGCAACGATCCGGTATTGAAAGCCACGGTTAATAACTTCCATAAGGTGATCAATGTTACGGTCCAGCCGTTGTTTATCGATCACCAGGGTAGGGCTGCAGAGACCAGCCCTTTTCAGGTTCAGGCTCATTTCCTGAAAGTAGTGATCACTCATATCTGTATTTTTCATGGCAGTCAGGTAAACAACTGCTTCAGGTAAGGATTCAGGAATTTACCGCCGGGATCAAGTTGTTGTCTGATCTGGTTGAAGTCATTCCATTTGGGGTAGAGTTTTTCGAAGTCCTGAGCATTGAGTTTGTTCAGTTTTCCCCAGTGTGGGCGGCCATCGTATTTACGCAATATAGGCTCAATGGCATTAAAGTAGTCTTGATAATCTTCTTCGAAGAAACGGTGTACGGCAATGGAGCAGGTGTCTCTCTGATAGAATGGGCTTAACCAGATATCATCACCTTTGATATAACGGAATTCGATGGGGAAGAATACCTCATGGAAATTCTCTTCCAGTACTTCGCGGATCTCTTTCAGGGCTTTTAAGCCGTTTTCCCGTGGCAGGTGATATTCCATCTCGTTAAAGCGAACGTTGCGATCATTTGCGTAGTTCTTCCAGGAACTTTCAATAACGATCTCGTCATCGATTGTTTTCATATAGGTGCTTAAGATCACTTCACGCAAGCTTGATGACCAGCTGAGCATGTCTCTGGCCAGTTTCAGGTCATTGGCTCCATCATTGGTATCCAGGCGTTCGGTGGTGCCCAGCGGCTCATCGGTAATGTTGTGCACATCGGTCCAGCCCATGCCGGTGAAAGGAATGTAATAAAACTCGAAGTTACGATTACTGTCTGCCATCTCTTCGGCAACTTCCAGTATCTCATCGAACTCCCGCCAGACGGTTTCACGCTTTAAGCGATAAGGCGCTGAATTCTGCAGAGTCACTTTGGTGATAACGCCCAATGACCCTAAAGAGACTTTGGCTGCCTGGAAAATATCGGCATTTTGTTGCTCACTGCACTGCAATACTTCGCCATTGGCGGTAACCAGCTCCAGGGCTTCTACCAGTGTTGGAATACAACCGATACCAGTACCAGTGCCGTGTGTTGCGGTTGCCAGGCAGCCCGCCAGTGACTGCTGATCAATATCCGGCATGGTAATCAAAGCCTGACCTACCGTTTCCAGTGGCTGGCCTATATCACCCAAACGGGTTCCAGCCTGTATGGTTGCCTGTAATTTGTCAGCGTCATGGCTGACGATGCCAGACATGCGACTGAGAGAAATCAAAGTGTCGTCCGTGGGAACCAGGGGGCTGAATGAGTGGCCGGAGCCAACGGGTCGAATGACACCTTTTGCGGAAGTCATTAACTCCTGCAACTCAGCCACGGAGGAGGGTGCTTTTCTGAATTCAGGAAAACATTGTTGTGATCCTGACCAGTTACGCCATGGAATACGGCGTTTTTCTGTGGCCAGACTCATTGAGGGTGAAATAGCCTGAGCTGCCGCTACAGCAACTAATGAGGTCAAAAAGTGTCGGCGACTTAGCATAACGATTTCCTGGTATTCACTTCTTTTTATTGTTCAGCTTATTCAGCGGGCGCAGCCATAAATGTGATCAGTGCTTCAAACTGCTCTGGCTCACAGTCCATGCACATGCCAAAAGGAGGCATACCACCAAAGCCGTTTATAACGTTATCCAGTAACTCATCCATGCCTTTATCCATCCTGGTTTCCCAACTCAGGCTATCGCCTGTCAAGGGGGCTCCAGTCGTGGCAATGGTATGGCAGGCCTTACAGCTACGGTTGTAAACAGCGGAGAGGTGTGAGTCTTGCGGCTGCAACTGACTTGCCAGTGCCGGGTCAAATGCCTCTTTTTGTGACAAGTGCTGAGATAAGAGTTGTGATGAATCACAGGCAGTAAGCAGGAGAGAAAATAATACGGTACCCGTCAGGTATCTTGCGGTTTTCAGGAACTTCATAAAGCGGTTCTCTTATTGTTGTATGCTTTTTGAGCTTGAGTTGAACCGGGGTGATATTAATTTTCTTGTACCATAGTACAGTTTTTGTAAAAAAAAAAGCCTCCCATTTACTTCCCTGTGAACAGTGCCTGCTTGAAAAATGATTTGCGGGGGGGGGAAGTACAAAGGGAGCAACAATTTGTTGCTCCCTTCTTAAAGCCTGAATCAGGACAGCGTCTGTTTTACCAGCTCAAACTCTTTCGTGATTTCCTCGCCAGGCTCTTTTGTTATCAGGCTAACGACGACAATAGATACAGTGGCAAACAATATCCCGGGTACGATTTCGTAGAGATCAAAAATTCCGCCACTGAGTTGCTTCCATACTACGACGGTAACGCCACCCACAATAATGCCTGCTAAAGCACCAAAGCGGTTCATTCGTTTCCAGAACATGCTGATTAACAGCGCAGGACCAAATGCCGCACCAAAGCCAGCCCATGCGTAGGATACCAGGCCAAGTACCGAGCTGTCGGGGTCAAAAGCCAGGAATAGGGCAAGTAATGCAATCAGCACAACAGCAATGCGACCAACAGCCATTACCTGATGGGATGTCGCATCCTTTTTCAGAATAGCTTTGTAGAAATCTTCAGCAAGAGCGGATGAAGAAACCAACAGTTGAGAGTCTGCGGTACTCATGATGGCAGCCAGGATAGCGGCAAGAAGGATACCTGCGATCACAGGGTGGAAGATGGCATTGACCAGAACCATAAAGATCGTTTCACCATCAGCAAGCGTTGATCCCTGACTGTTCAGAAACGTCAGGCCTGTGAGACCAACCAGAATGGCACCCGCCATGGACAGGCCACTCCAGATAACCGCGATGCGCCGTGCGGTGGGAACGTCATCCTGTGAACGAATACCGGCGAAACGGGCAAGGATGTGTGGCTGGCCAAAATAACCAAACCCCCAGGCGACCAGCGAAAGGATCGCAATCCACGTTAATGGTTCACCATCGGCACTGGTCCATGGATTAAGCAGGTGTGGGTTATGGCTCTCCAGTAAAGTGAGTAATGGCTGGTCAGAAGAGCCGGACTGCATAGCGATGACCGGAACAATCAATAATGCCGCCGCCATTAGTAACCCCTGGATAAGGTCCGTCCAGGAAACCGCCAGGAAGCCGCCAAACAGGGTGTAGGAAATGATACAGAGAGTACCGATGATTACCGCAACGCTGTAATCAACACCAAATACGGTTTCAAACAGTTTGCCACCGGCGACCAGTCCGGAGCTGGTATAGAACAGGAAGAACAGCAGAATGAAAAAAGCTGAAACTGCCTGCAGCATTTTAGAGTGGTCTCTGAAACGATTGGTAAAGAACTCCGGCAGGGTGACTGAGTTTCCAGAGGTCTCACTGTAGACTCTCAGTCGTTTAGCCATTAATGACCAGTTCAACCAAGTGCCCAGCAGTAAGCCGCCAGCCAGCCAGAACGCTTCAAAACCTGCGGCAAAAGCATAACCGGGCAGTCCTAGCAGGAGCCAGCCGCTCATATCCGATGCACCGGCACTCAGCGCAGCAGGCCACGGCCCCAGTGTTCGACCACCTAGAAAATAGTCTTCGGAGTTGCTGGTACGTTTCCAGGCCCGGTAACCAATGAATAGCATCAGGGCTAGGTAGACAGTAAAGGTGACTAGAATGGCGCTACTGCTCTCATTCATGAGCTGTCCTTTTTAGAGATATTGTTTTTGTTGTTTTGTCAGAGATCTTTCTGATATCGAGCCTATACCCATTGCCTTTCAAGTTGCTACTTTGTTGGCTGCACTCGCTTACTTACCGCCGCGTAGCAACTTGAAATCCTTTGGGTATATATTGCCGTTTTCCGTTTGCTTCTCCCCCGGTCAGGCTGAGTCAGGGTAGCATTTTGTTATTTCAGTGTCGTGTTAATTAAAGTCGTGTGATTTTTCCGAAAGCAAATGTTTGGTTCTCTCGGAGAATCTCAATGATTTGGCTGTTTCCTGCTTCTTTTTTCAGAGCAATTTGAATAATATGCACCCCCCTGCTTGATAATGGAGTGTATGGGAATTGACTCGTGTAGTAGTGACTGGGATGTCCGCGCTGACTTCGATTGGCAATGACTGGGCAGATGTTTATGACGGCCTCACCAGAGGTCATAGTGGCATTGTGCTAATGGATGAGTGGCGCAATATTGATGGGCTGGGGTGCTTTCTTGGTGCACCGGTAAAAATTGATTCCTTAAGCCATCTGCCGCGTAAAGTGCTCAGAAGCATGAGTCGTGTTTCCTGTATTGCCGCGGACAGTGCACAAAAAGCACTGGCACAGAGCCAGTTGACATTATCTGAGCTGGCTATGGAAAATGTTGGTATTGCCTACGGTTCGTCCTTCGGTTCGGCGGATCAATTACCAGTATTTAGCCGTGTAATTTCTGAAAAAAAAGTCAGAGGCATTTCCCCCACCGGTTACGTGCAGTTAATGAGTCATACTGCGGCCATTAATTTGAGTTTGCTGCTGGGTATAAAAGGACGGTTATATCCAACCAGCTCGGCCTGTGCTTCCGGTGGCCAGGCTATAGGCTATGCCTATGAAGCGATTTGTCAGGGTATTCATCCCGTTATGATTGCGGGCAGCGCAGAGGAATTGTCGCCCATGCAGGTGGCTGTCTTTGATTCTTTCTATGCGGCTTGTCGTTCAACCGAATCACCGGCTCAGGCGGCGAAACCTTTTTCTACGGATCGAAGTGGTCTGGTGGTCGGGGAAGGCGGCGCCACGCTGGTGCTTGAGGACCTCTCTTATGCGCAGCACAGAGGCGCTCCCATTGTGGCTGAAGTGGTGGGCTTCGCCACTAACCTGGATGGCAGCCATGTGATCCGCCAGGATGTGTCGATGATGAGAAAAGTCATGGAGCGTGCCCTGGATTCGGCTGGCATTAAGCCGGGGCAGGTAGGCTATATCAATGCTCATGCAGCAGGTACCCAGAGCGATGCCGCTGAAGCTGAAGCCATCAGACAGGTGTTTGGCGATAAGGTTCCAGTGGCCAGTAGTAAAGGACATATTGGTCACACCCTGGGAGGGTGCGGCGCTCTGGAAGCCTGGCTATCCATCAATATGATGAATCAGGAATGGTTTGCACCCACATTAAACCTGAATCAGGTTGCCGATGATTGTGGGGGGCTGGCTCATATTGGCCCGAAGGGATTGTATAAATCCTGTGATTATATTATGTCCAATAACTTTGCCTTTGGTGGAGTTAATGTTTCCCTGATTTTCAAGCGCTGGTGTGAGGGGAAATCCTGACTCTGTGCTGTCAGGGCGCTACTCATATCATGTTTGATTTGGTATTTATCGTTATCCGAGCACCACTTCATATCACTGTTCATCCATATTTTTACTGATGATGACTGGTCAGCAAGTCGAAGTTCTGGTGTAACCGAATCTTAGTGAGTAAATGTTTAAAATACCGCTCATATCAGCAGAAATTCACGCAGCTTTTGAAAAGATAATGCTTAGTGACAGGCATTTAATGCTTGGTTAGAATGGTATACGTAATTGTACTGTCGTTTTGTTTTGATTTGTGTTTTGCCTCATAGAGAGCACCGTGGAGTTTACTGGAATTGAATTGGTACAGTCAGGAAGAAAAAGTCAGTGCGGTAGAAGCACTTTCCCGTGCTCAGAAAATCGCTTATGCCCCAATGGCATTCCAGGCGGCAAGGTTACTGTGTGAGCTTGGTATCCTGGGCGATATCGAGCACTCCGGTGAAAATGGTAGAACCCTCACTGAAGTGTCAACTTCCACAGGTGTCTCTGAGTATGGTGTTGACGTTCTTTTGTCCATGGGGCTCAGTTCCGGGCTTGTTTATAAAAACGACAACCGATTTGTAATGACCAAGACCGGTTATTTTCTTCTGAATGATGAGATGACCCGCGTCAATATGGCCTTTACCCACGATGTTTGTTATCAGGCCATGTTTCATCTGGAAGCAGCCATAAAAGAGGGACGCCCTGCCGGACTGAAAGAGTTTGGCGAGTGGGATAATCTCTACCAGGGGCTGACCCAACTGCCTGAGCGTGCTCTGAAGAGTTGGTTCGAGTTTGATCATTTCTATTCGGACGGTGCATTCCCAAAAGCGTTGCCACTGGTGTTTGCCGATAAACCCAAAACCTTATTTGATGTGGGCGGGAATACCGGTAAATGGTCGCTGGCCTGTGCTCGCTATGACGACCAGGTACAGGTGAGTATTCTGGATCTGCCCGGGCAGCTGGAACTGGCCCGACAAAATATTCACGAAGCGGGTTTTTCTGATCGGGTGAAGGGGGTTGAAATTAACCTGCTTGATCAGAATCAGTCATTCCCGGGCAAGGCGGATGCGATCTGGATGAGTCAGTTTCTGGATTGTTTTGCCCCGGATGAGATCGTCAGTATCCTGACCCGGGCTTCAACGGCCATGAGTGAAGACAGTTCCCTGTTTATTATGGAAACACTCTGGGACCAGCAGGAATACGAAGCGGCTGCTTACAGTTTGAATGCGACATCTCTGTATTTTACCGCTCTGGCCAATGGCAACAGTCGGATGTACAGCGAGGGGCAATTGGTTGGTTTGATTCATCAGGCCGGTCTTGAAGTGGTGCAGCAAACCAATGGGTTGGGATTCTGCCACTCTCTGTTTAAGTGTCGTCTTGCCCGACAGAACAGTCTTAATCTGGACATCTGACTATGACAGGGAACTGGCAGGTTATGGATTGCCATTTTGATATTATCCATTGGGATGCCTGCAGTGGTGGCATCCGAACGGTGAGTCAATGGTTGGGCTCTGATAAAGGGCTGGAAGACCTGGTGCCGGATAAAGCATTCTCCGATTCACCGGAGTGTCTGTATCTTACTCCAAGGCAACGCAGACGACTGAGTGCCATCAGTAAACTGACTCTGGATGTTGCGATGGGGTGTATGGATGGACATCATCAGGTGCCCACCATTTTTGCTTCCAGATACGGTGAGGTGGGCCGGATGGCAGGTTTGCTGGAGAGTATCTGCTCTGGCGAAGAGGCTTCACCTACAGACTTCAGCCTCTCGGTGCACAACACGGCTTCCGGTTTGTTTTCCATTCAAACAGGGAATCAGTGCCCTTCGACGGCAGTTTCTGCCGGGCATGATTCGCTGGCTGCAGGTTTGATTGAATCTCTGTCTCAGCTTGGGGCCGGAGTGCCACAGGTACTGCTGGTGGTGTTTGAAGATCGAATGCCTGCGGTTTATCAGTGCTTTGCTTCGAAGGATGAATACCCCATAGCGGCGGCCTTTCTGCTAAAGGCGGGTGGTCCTTACAGGCTGTCGGTTCGGGCTGAGCAGATCGTTGATGTTCCGCTTAATCCTCCACCTTCTACATTCAGTCAGCTGAGACAATGGATTGGGGGAATGACAGGAAAGCGCACTACGGTCATCACCGGGGAAAGGATGTTGTGCAAAATCGAAGAGGTCTGAGCTGCCGGTTAAAAACGTTTCTTTCTCTCAACCTGAGGCGGATCGGTACCGGGTTCAGTTTTCTGGTTTTTGGGCTGGGGGCCTTGGACCTGGCATTTGTTGTTTTGCCGATCATTGTCATCAGTACTTCCGATGCTGAAGTGAGGCGAGTCAGGATTCAGAAGGCCATCAGCTTGAATTTTCGCCTCTTTCTTATGTTGATTCAGCGTCTGGGGCTGATGACGCTGAAAGTTGACGGCATTGAACGTTTACGGGAAGACCGGGGCGTACTGGTGATCGCCAACCACCCGACGCTGATTGATGTTGTCGTATTGATGGCCTTTCTGCCAGAGGTGGATTGTGTGGTGAAAGAAGGGCTTAAACAAAACCCTTTTTTGCACAGAATTGTAAAAATGGCGGGTTATATCATCAACTCCGACCCCCGAAGTCTGATAGCTGACTGTCAGGACCGCCTTGAACAGGGGCGTAACCTGATCATTTTTCCGGAGGGTACTCGTACCCTCCCCGGTAGCAAACCCCGTTTTCAGCGAGGGGTTGCGCGAGTCGCTATTCAGTCAGAGTGTCCGATTCGACCCGTCTATCTGGATTGTTCCCCGGGAACTCTGGCCAAAGGGCAGCGTTGGTATGATATTCCGGAGCGTCCCTTTGTTTTCAAGGTGCGAGTGGGAGAGTTGATAGAGACTGCTTCCTGGCAGGATCGCCCGCTGATTGCCGGCGTGGGTAGCCGCAAACTGACACAGTATTTAGAGCAACATTATTCTCAGGCTGCAGCCTGACAGTTTAAGTGAAAGCATTAAATGAAAATCATGGGAGAAAACGTGGAAGCACTGAAACAGGAGTTGAAAGAACTCATTATTACCTCACTGGATCTTGAGGATGTGACGGTCGCAGATATTGTTGATGATGAACCGCTGTTCGTTGATGGACTGGGTCTTGATTCCATTGATGCCCTGGAGCTTGGGGTCACGATCAAGCGGAAGTATCAGATCAAACTGGATGCCAACTCTGCGGATAACAAAAAGCATTTTGCTTCTATCAATAGTCTGGCTGCCTTTATTCAGACTGAAAGAGTCTGATTAAGTAGTTACTCATCAGTGGCATCACTGAATAGAAGCAGGGGGACAGGGCTTACACAGGTCTCTGGAATCCCTGGAAATATGGAATGTGTTGGACGCCCCATGAATAAAGAAGACATTCTTTCTGCACTAAAAGAGATACTGGCAGAAAATTTTGAAATTGAGCCTGCAGCCGTGACGCTGGACGCACACCTTTACGAAGACCTTGATCTGGATAGTATTGATGCTGTTGACCTGGTGGTCGCCCTGCAGCAGCTGACCGGAAAGAAAATCAAGCCTGAAGAGTTCAAGGCGGTACGCACGGTTGCTGATGTGGTCTCGGCGACAGAGAGTCTTCTGGCCGAAGAGAGCCTGTTAAGCGAAGGATGATGAAGAGAGTACTCCAGTCTGTCGTCGGCCTGACCCTGGTAATATACCCTTTTATTATTTACCTGGGACTGGAAGCATTGCCGGTAAAAGCCATTGCACTGTTTATGATGGCGATGTTTGTGTTGCGACTACTGGTAACGAGGGGAGGTGAGGCTGGTTTTTACCAGCGCAAGGTGCTCCGTCGTATGATCATTCCGGGGGCGCTGTGTGGTCTTGGTCTGTCGCTCTTCTCCCTGATAATGAATTCCGATCAGGCATTGCTTTTCTATCCGGTGTTCATCAGTGCTACCGGGCTGTTGGTGTTTGGCTGGAGCCTTTATCGTCCACCCAGCATGATTGAGTGCTTTGCCCGCATGCTGGATCGGAACTTTCCTGGTGAGAAGCCAGATGAAGCGATCGCGTATACACGTGCAGTTACGGGTATCTGGTGTGTTTTTTTCGTGGTTAATGGTGCCGTCGCATTGTGGACGGCCATAAACTCTGACAGGGCCTTCTGGGTATTCTATAACGGATTTCTGTCTTACGTTTTGATGGGTACCTTGCTGGGTGGGGAATGGTTATATCGTAAATGGGTACTCAAGGTCTGATACTGGATATTGTTATGAAAGGTGTGTTGTCCGTTGGCCAATGGCTGCATCAGGAAAAAACGGGCGGTGAAGCCGTTCTGCTGGAAGAGCAGGGCGTTTGTCATCGCAGGGGATTCCTGATGGAGGTTGCCGGGTTGACTGAACAGTTGCGTTCCCGGCCTGAGCAGTGCTGGGTGCTGGTTTGTCATGACACCGGACTGTTTATTCGAAGCCTGCTGGCAATGATCCTTTCAGGTAAAACGATTTACCTCCCGGCCAATAGTCAGCCAGGGACGTTGCATGAGCTCCAGTCAATAACGGATGCTCTGCTGACTGATCAGATCGTAGAAAATTTTGATGGTATTCAGGTCTCGGTGGACAGGGATTATTTCGCCCGGATTGCCTCAGATATTGAACTGGATTCCAGTGCGGTTGAGCAGGCGTCGTTGATCTTTTATACCTCCGGGTCCAGTGGACAGCCCAAGCCTGTGATCAAGCCGATTGATCAGCTTGAAAAAGAGATTCATGCACTGGAAACCCTGTGGGGGCCAGCACTGAAAGAGGCGGTTGTGTTGTCCTGTGTTTCCCATCAGCACATTTATGGTGTTCTCTTCCGGGTGCTCTGGCCATTGCTCAGTGGCCGATTGATTGACACCACCCGTTATGAATACCCGGAACAGCTGATTGCCCAAATCCATGGTCATAAAGCGGTGGCAGTGATTGCCTCTCCCGCACAGCTGGATCGTTTACCCACCGACCTGGACTGGGTGTCGGTTCAGGGTTCAGTCGTAATGGTCTTCTCCTCAGGGGCCCCGTTATCCGCTTCCGGTGCCGGGGTTGCTGCCCAGTGTTTTGGGCACTTGCCTTTTGAAGTACTGGGCAGTACCGAGACCGGTGGGGTGGCCTGGCGTCAGCAGTCAGCAGTATTTGATCCCCTGGCAGGATCAGGCTGGCACCCGCTTCCGGGTGTTCAGGTAGTCATTGAAGATGAGTTATTGAAAGTTTTCTCTCCCTGGCTGGATAGCCCTGAACAGGGCTATCTCATGGCAGACCAAGCCAGTCTGGTTGACGACGGGTTTCTGTTGCAGGGACGTGCGGATCGCATCGCCAAAATTGAGGGGAAGCGGGTATCTCTGTCGGAAATGGAGAGACGACTTTGTTGCTGTAACCTGGTGTCAGAGGCCTGGTCAGTTGAGCTGGCAGGGCAAAGAAAGCAGATTGGCATGGCGGTTGTGTTATCAGATCACGGGCGGCTTCTGTTGCGTGATCGTGGACGTTTATTGGTTTCCAGAACGTTAAGGCAGGAACTTTCTGACTTTTTTGAGGCGGTTACTTTGCCCAGAAAGTGGCGTTTTCTCGATTTGATGCCAGTGAATCAACAGGGTAAACGGGTCAGTAGCGAGCTGGTTCAGCTGTTTGCAATGGATGTCGCAATGGATAGGGCAACAGATGAGGCAATCCATGAGTGAGATGCTGGTTGAACCATTGGTAGAGAAGGTAGAACAATCAGGTCAGCTGGTTCGGTTGGCGCTGTATATTCCCGAGGAACTGTCGTATTTTCGCGGGCATTTTCCAGGACATCCTGTGTTACCCGGTGTGGTTCAAACCCACTGGGCTATTGGTTATGGCGCTCAGTACCTTGGGCTGCCACAGCGTATAAAAAGGCTGGAAGTGATCAAGTTTCAGAACCTTATCCAGCCGGAAACCAGGCTGACTCTGAAATTGGAGTTAAACGACAAAGGTAAGTTGGTTTTTTGTTATTACCAGCAGGGTTATGACCAGCAGGGACGGGTGATGTCTTCTGGCAGAATTGTTTATCCGGAGGGGACATGACATTCAGACCCTGTGCCGTGATACCGGTCTATAACCATCATAAAGAGCTACCTGCCGTGCTCGCCTCTCTTCATAAGCACGATCTTCCCTGCATTGTAGTGGACGATGGCAGTTGCGAGGAAACCCGGCAGGCTCTGGTTGAACTGACGCACAGCAGTGAACATGTCAGTCTGTTCCGGTTGAGCTGGAACCAGGGAAAAGGGTCGGCGGTGATGGAAGGGATCATGCGCGCCAGGGAGGCCGGGTTCAGTCACGCAGTCCAGGTGGATGGTGATGGTCAGCATGACTGTGGTGCGTTACCAGCGCTCTTACGGGAAGCAGAGCGTTTTCCAGAAGCGCTGATCTCAGGCGCACCGGTGTATGATGAAAGCATTCCCAAATCCCGGCTCTATGGTCGGAAAATTACCCGCTTCTGGGTATGGATAGAAACGCTCTCATCGCAGATTCAGGATGCCATGATCGGTTTCCGTGTTTATCCTCTGGACGCTAGTTGCGCCCTGATCGCTCAGAAAGACCTTTCCCGGCGTATGGATTTCGATATTGACATCATTGTTCGCCTTTACTGGTCGGGATTAACGGTGCGATCGGTGCCTGTCCGTATTGTTTACCCGGAAAATGGTGTTTCACATTTTGATACCCTGCGGGATAACATCCGCATCAGTCTGCTCCACAATCGATTATTTTTCGGCATGTTGAAGCGTTTGCCTACTCTTGTACGACAAAAGATTCGACAAAAGCGCCACCGAAACCGGCAGAATAAAAAACACTGGTCAGATATTCAGGAAAGAGGAGCTGAAGCGGGTATACGGTTTCTACTGGCCACTTATCGAGTACTTGGGCATAAGGCGTTTTCTTTATTGCTGCTGCCGGTAATGACCTACTTTTTTATCACCGGCAGGCAGGCTAGAAAGGCATCCCTGGCATATCTGCAGAAGGTTTATCAGGTAGCGCCTGAGTGTTTGCCTTCCAGGCCGGGGTACGGCTTGTCTTTTCGTCACTTTCTCTCTTTTGGTCACACGCTGGCCGATCGGTTTGCCGCCTGGTGTGGCGACATCACGCTGGATGACCTGGACATTACTGGAGTGACTACTTTTAGAGAAAAAACAGCGTCTGGCCGGGGTGCTGTTCTACTGGTTTCTCACCTGGGGAATATTGAGCTGTGCAGGGCATTGGTCAGGATAAAAACGGATGGCAGACCGTTAACCGTCAATGTTCTGGTGCATACCCGGCATGCGCCTGCATTTAACAGGATACTGAAAGAGATGAACCCTGACGCGGGCATTAACCTTGTGCAGGTCAGTGATATTGGCCCCGACACGTCGATCATACTCAGCGAGATGATCGAACGGGGTGAAATGGTGGCCATTGCCGCTGACCGTATGCCAGCGGGGGATACCAGCAGTGGTATTGAAGCGGATTTTATGGGGCAGTCAGCCTGCTTTCCATCAGGGCCATTTATTCTCGCCTCTGTCCTGCGTGCCCCGATATTTACCCTGTTCTGTACCCGGCAGGAAACGGGACGTTTTCTGCTGGATATAGAGCTTTTTGCCGATTCACTGAGCCTGCCCCGACAGAAAAGACACGCTTGCCTGGAAGCAGCGATCACCCGATATTCTCGACGTCTGCAGGCCGCCTGTCAGCAATCCCCCCTTGAGTGGTTTAATTATTTTGATTTCTGGCATCAGACCGGAGTGAGTGAATGACGTGTTGTGAAGACGCTGTGGCGGAAAGTGCTGTGGCTAAAGAAAACGGATATAAAAATACCAGGGACGTTATGTTGGAAGAAACACCGGTGGTCTTTGGTCAGGGCCGGTTGACAATAGAAGATATTAACGACATTGCTACGGGTAAGCGCTTTTCAATACTGAGTGATGACCCTGGGTTTCGGGAAAAAATTCATAAGGGAACCGCATTCCTTGATCGTCTGCTGGCCGAAGAAGGGGTTATTTACGGGGTGACTACGGGGTATGGTGATTCCTGTACCCGAGGGGTTCCCCTGTCACTGGTCAATGAATTACCGCTGCACCTGACCCGCTTTCACGGCTGCGGGCTGGGGCGTCATCTCAGTGAATCCCAGGCAAGGGCGGTAATGGCTACTCGCTTAACTTCGTTGACTCAAGGCTTTTCCGGTGTCAGTGAGGGATTACTGGAGCGGATGATGCAATTACTGGCTCTGGATATCCTGCCGGTGATCCCTGAAGAAGGCTCTGTTGGCGCCAGTGGCGACCTGACACCATTGTCTTATATTGGTGCCATGCTGGTGGGCGAACGAGAGATCTACTACCGGGGCGAGAAAAAAGCAACGAGTGACGTTTATAACACGCTGGGTATTAAACCTTTTTCCCTCAGACCCAAAGAGGGGCTGGCGCTGATGAATGGTACCGCAGTCATGACCGCTCTGGCCTGTGAGGCGTTTGGACGGGCTGAGTACCTGGCCCGGCTCTGTGCCCGGATTACCTCGCTGGTGACGTTGGCACTGAAAGGTAATGCCAACCACTTTGATGAAAAGCTGTTTGCTGTTAAACCTCATCCGGGGCAGATCGAGATCGCCAGCATGATCCGTCAGGATCTGGAACAGAAAGAGTCACCCCGTAATTCCAGCCGCTTGCAGGATCGATACTCCATACGTTGTGCGCCGCATATCATTGGTGTTTTGCAGGACAGCCTGCCCTGGATGCGCGGGTTTATTGAGAATGAACTCAACAGCGCCAATGACAACCCCATCATTGATGGTGAAGGCGAGCATGTGCTTCATGGTGGTCACTTCTACGGTGGCCATATTGGCTTTGCCATGGACGGTATGAAAAATGCCGTCGCGAATCTGGCTGATCTGATGGATCGGCAGATGGCTCAGTTGATGGACACCAAGTTCAATAATGGTCTTCCTCCGAACCTGTCCGGCTCAACGGGCGAGCGGGCAGCGATCAATCATGGTTTTAAGGCGGTGCAGATTGGCATATCCGCATGGACAGCAGAAGCCCTGAAACAGACCATGCCTGCCAGCGTCTTTTCCCGTTCTACCGAATGCCACAACCAGGACAAAGTCAGTATGGGCACCATTTCTGCCCGGGACTGCCTACGTGTACTGGAACTGACAGAGCAAGTGGCTGCAGCCTCCCTGCTGGCCGTCCATCAGGCACTTGAGTTGCGACTGCGCTCCGGGGATATTGACGTCTATTCGCTCAATGCCAGCCTGGCCAGCCAGCATGACCAGATCATGTCTGAGTTTCAGTTTGTTGATGAAGACCGTCCGCTGGAGGCTGATCTTCGTCGGCATATTGAACAGATCCGGAAACAACACTGGTCTTTGTATTGATCCATCGTTGGGTTTCCTTAAGGGACTGGCTGCAGGAGAGTTGAATGAACGACAACGTGTCAGAATCGGTGGTTATTCGGGTACCTTTTCATGATGTGGATATGATGGCGGTGGCCTGGCATGGCCACTATCTGAAATATTTCGAAGTAGCTCGCTGTGCACTGCTGGATCGTATTGCCTACAACTATATGGAAATGAAGGATTCCGGCTATGCCTGGCCAGTGGTTGACCTGAGGGTGAAGTATGTTCGTCCTGCCCGCTTTGGTCAGGATATTCGCGTGACGGCCACGGTTCTGGAATATGAAAACCGGCTGGTGCTGGAGTACCGGATTGAGGATGTGAAGACCGGGGAAAAACTGACCCGGGGCAAAACCACTCAAGTGGCTGTCGCTATTGATAGTGGTGAAATGCAGTTGGTTTCTCCACCGGTGTTGTGGGAAAAACTGGGAATTGCAGCATGAGGCCAATGATCCGATTCATTCTGGCTCTGGTATGGATCATCAGCCCGATAGCCAGTGCTGGTAATGGTCAAGTTTCACCCAACAGTCCATTGCAGGATATCCTGGCATCATTCAGTGAGATGCAGGTCATCTCCGGTGAATTTGAACAGCAGAAAACCATTCCCATACTGTCCCGACCATTTGTGTCCAGTGGCCGGTTTCTGTCGGTAAAGCAACAGGGCCTTATCTGGGAGACCCAGCAGCCAGCATCTTCAACACTGATAATGACGGAAGGTCGAATGGTGCAGGAGGTTGCCGGGCGAAGCAGTGAGTACCCGGCGACCGGCACGGCTTATGACGGTCTTGCTTTATTGTTACCCGCAGTGCTGGATGGTGATGAAGCGCTTCTGAAATCGTATTTTACCGTTGATGCCCGTCAGATGAATAACGGTTGGGAACTTCAGTTAACACCGCTCAGTGAAAAGCTTTCCGGGGTTATCACCGCGGTTATTATCCAGGGGCAGGCAGGGAGCATTGATGGTGTTCAGCTGTCCGGAGCCGGTGGCGACAAGACTCGCATTATGTTTCGCAGTATCAATATGAGCAGAGAGGCTCCGGATGCGGTTGATCTTGAGCGCTTTGAATAGGCCGGGTAAAGGGTTTTTAATCTGGGTTATTGGCGTGCTTTTCCTGATGATGGGCATGGTGGTTAGCCATTTGAATGGTGATGGTCGTTTATCTACTGATCTGATGGCATTGCTGCCTGCTACGGAGCAAGACCCTGCTTCTGCTATGGCTTCCCAGCGTTTTATGGAGAATTTCAGTCAGCGGGTGACACTGGTCATCTCATCCCCTTCCAGAGACAGGGCGCGAGAAGCAGCACTGGCGCTGGAAGGCCGGTTACAGGAGGCTGGTATTTTTCAGCAGCTGGTCGCCCGACTGAAGCCTGAACTCTGGGACAATATCGGGCATTATTATTTTCCGTATCGTTATCAACTGCTCAGTAGTGAAGACAGGGCATTATCCAATGACTTTCTGGGTGAAAGGTTGATCAATGGTAGCCTGAATACCCTGGCGAGCCCCATGGGAATGGTGGGCAGTGGTCAGCTATTGAATGACCCTCTGTTTTTAATGTCGAACTGGTTTCGTTCTTTGCAGGGGAACGCAGGTCAGTTAACGCCTGACGAAGGATTCCTGAGTGTAGAACTGTCCGGTCGTTACCATATTATGATCACCGGACTGCTCAAGGGTGAGGTGTTAAGCCTGTCCCGTCAGGAGGCGGTGGTTACGGCCATTAACGATGCCATTCGGACGGTTGAAATGGCTTCTTCACCGGCCGAAGGCTCTTCTTACCCGGTGGAGGTGACGGCAAGTGGTATGATTTTTCATGCCAAAGCAGGTGCTGACTCGGCGCAAAGCGAGGTGAGTACCATTGGGGTCGGCTCACTGCTGGGTGTGGTGTTGTTAATTCTGTCGGTATTCAGAACGGTCCGGCCGCTCTTATTTTGCCTTTTATCCATTGCTGCCGGTGTTCTGGCCGGGTATCTTGCCACCGTCGTGGTCTTTGGCCGTGTTCATGTGATGACCCTGGTGTTTGGGGCAAGCCTGATTGGAATCTCCATTGATTACTCGTTTCACTATCTGGTGGAGTGGTGGCGTCAGGGAAAAGCATGGTCACCCGTTTGTGGATTGAGACATATTTTTCCCGGCATTACCCTGGGATTACTCACCAGTTTGTTAGGCTATCTGCCGATGCTGGCGACCCCTTTTCCGGGATTGCAGCAAATCGCCGTTTTTTCCTGTTCAGGGCTGATGGTGGCCTGGTTAACAGTGGTCTTTGCCTATCCCTGGTGGTTGCGTAAGCCCTGTGGTCATTCTGATAAAGAATCTTCAGGCGGCTGGCTGTCGATCTGGGTGGACTGGTTTCTGGAACGTTGGCATACCGTTCTGGCTGGGCGTCGTCGAGTCTGGATCGTCCTTGTGCTTATACCTGTTCTGACTGGGCTTTCAGAGCTGGGAATCAATGATGATATCCGGCAGTTACAGAAAAGGTCGTCCAGCCTGGAGGCGGCGGATCAGTTTGTGCAGAACATTATTGGTGATGTTGGCGACAGTCGTTTTTTCCTGGTTTATGGCGCCAGTGAACAGTCGCTTCTGGAGCGGGATGAAGCGCTCGGAGCATCGCTTCGACCATTAATTAAGGAAGGTCAGCTGGCCGGATTTCAATCGGTTTCCAGATTATTACCTTCTGTAAAATCCCAGGCTGACAGTTATCAGAAGCTGGCCTCAGTGTATAAGCATCAGTTACCCGAGTTGTGGGAACAACTGGGAGTGACTCCTGCAGGGCAGCAGACGGCACTGGATGAATTTACCCAGGCCGGTGATCGACAGATACAGCCGGAGCAATGGCTGAACAGTGATGCTGCGAGCCTGTATGGCTACTTATGGCTGGGTAAAGTGGGTGGGCGCTATTACTCAGCGGTGGTGATTCAGGGGGCTAAGCCGGGCTGGCAGCCAGAAAAGGTTGCGGATCATCATGACGGCGTTCTGTTCGTGGATAAAACGGGTGAGACTTCTTATCTGTTTGGTCGCTACCGGACATTGATGGGCTGGTTGCTGGTGGCTGCCTATGGACTGATTACGGTGTTGCTGAGTGTTCGCTTTGGTGTGACAGGGTCGTTGAACGTTGTGATACCGCCATTGCTCTCTGTGATATTAACACTCAGTGTGCTTGGTTTTGCCGGACAGGCGATCAACCTGTTTCATATTCTTGCCTTATTGATGATTCTTGGTATTGGTGTTGATTACACACTGTTTTTCCGGGAGGCCGGAAATAATCCGAGATATACATTGATGGCCATTACTCTGTCCGCGATTACGACGGTTCTGTCATTCGGTTTACTGGCACTGTCAGAAACGGCAGCGATTCGAGGCTTTGGCCTGACGGTATTGCTGGGTATCGGTTTCTGCTACTTATTGTCACCACTGGCGATCAGGAAAGGCGCTTTATGAAGTGCTTTATTATGAAACAAACCGTGAAAGCCTGCGGATACCTGCTCCTGAGTTTCTGGTTGTCCGGATGTGCCTTCTTTTCACCAACAGCCTCGCAAACGGTTTCGCCGATTCAGGGTTCTGCTGTGAAGGTTTACCTGTCTGATCAGGTCTACTGGACACTGCCATCACCGGATGCCATTAAGGGACGTTTTATGGCAACACAACTGGTGAGGGGGCGCTATGGCGATCAGACGTTTGACCTTCTTTTTCAAATCGAGAAAAAACCGGGGCAGCTTTCTCTGTTGGGCATGACGGTTTCAGGGCAGCAACTGCTTCAGCTGGCTTACCGGGATGGTGAACTATCCGGAAAAGTCAGCCCCCTGGTGGGAGACCGGATTAAGCTGGCTTATCTGGTTTCAGACCTGCTGTTAGCCTATGGCGATGGTGAGATTCTCAAGGTCGCCCTGGAAGGGCGGGAGATGACATTGAAGGAAATACCATCAAAAAGCAGGGTGATTGGGTATAATAAGCGACCACTTATATCTATTAAATATTCCGGTCAATGGATGGGTGCTGGTCAATGGCCGGAAATAGTGCAATATCGCAATCAGGGATTGGGTTATGAGCTGGAGATTAAAACCTTGAGTAAGGAATTCCTATGAGTTCATCGCCTTTCTACCTTTCTGCCATGGGCATGGTGTGTGCTCTGGGCAGTAGCCATGAGGAAATACTGACCAACCTGTTGTCCGGTAGCCAGCAGGGGATGGTGGAGGATTCCAGCATCCTGCCAGGGAAAACCGTGACACTGGGCAAGGTGAGCGTTGACCTGCCT
>CBDHDM010000093.1:0-190934 GCA_965261315.1 Endozoicomonas sp.
CTATGTGTGAGCCCCCATCTATTCAGGATATTATTGTCACTCCATTGGGGGGCTGGCTCTATGGCGAATGGGCTTACCAGAAAAAGCTGAAGATACTGGAAAATGACAGTGAGGTTATGGGGTCAAAGACTTTGGGGTCTACTGCTCTTTTTCTTCTTGATCCCGTGGGTAGAATCAGTCAATGGGTCAGTGGTGATGATAACAATGGCTCCATACAGAATTTGTCTATTCGTTTGAGTGTTATGCCACCTGTTTCGAACTTTTCATCCTATAGAAAAAAATCTTTGGAACTTGATGATCGATACTTTGGAGTAGAGGTTTTTTTTAATTTCTAAAGGTGACAGTTGAGCACAAAGAACAACAGTCTTTTGCTGTAAAACAGGGGCTCTCTCGGGTAAAATGCCTTCACGGAAACTAAGCAGCTGTGTAAGAAGAATAATTCCAGGAGTGGATAGTAATGGCCGAGTACAAAGCCCCCCTGCAAGATATGCGTTTTGTCATGTATGACGTTTTCGACGTGGCAGAACAGTGGTCACAATGGCCCTCTGTGAGTGAAACGGTGGATCAGGAAACTGCTGATGCGATTCTGGAAGAAGCTGCCAAGTTTGCATCCCGAACCATTGCTCCTCTGAATCGCTCGGGAGATGAAGAGGGTTGTAGCTGGAATGACGGTCAAGTTACCACTCCAGAGGGCTATAAGGAGGCCTATCAGCTGTTTGCTGAAGGGGGATGGAACGGCTTGGGTGGTAATCCTGTTTATGGTGGAATGGGCATGCCCAAGGTTCTCGCTGCTCAGTTTGATGAAATGGTCTGCAGTGCCAGTCTGGCATTCACTCTCTACCCAAGCCTTGGTGCTGGCGCCAGTCTGGCTATTGATGCTCATGCTTCTGATGAGTTGAAAGCCGCTTACCTTCCGCAAATGTATTCCGGTGAGTGGGCTGGCACCATGTGTTTGACCGAGCCCCATGCCGGTACTGATCTTGGTATTATACGTACCAAGGCTGAAGACAATGGTGACGGCAGCTATGCCATTACCGGCACCAAGATATTTATCACCGGTGGTGAGCATGATTTAACGGATAATATTATTCACCTGGTGCTGGCAAAGCTGCCAGATGCCCCTCCCGGAGCAAAAGGTATTTCACTGTTCCTGGTGCCTAAATTCCTGGTGAATGAGGATGGCTCTCTGGGAGAAAGCAATACGCTGGCCTGTGGTTCTATTGAACATAAAATGGGCATTAATGCGTCGGCCACCTGTGTTATGAACTTTGACGGGGCTAAAGGCTATCTGGTTGGAGAGCCCAACAAAGGTCTGAATGCCATGTTTACCATGATGAACTATGAACGTTTGTTTGTGGGGATTCAGGGGCTGGGCAGTAGCGAAATGTCTTACCAGAATGCGCTGGAGTATGCTCAGGATCGTGTTCAGGGGCGTTCTGCGAATGGTGCTGTTCAGAAAGACAAAGCGGCTGATCCATTGATGGTCCATGGTGATATCCGGCGGATGTTACTGAATATGAAGGCATTGAATGAAGGAGGCAGGGCTTTCTCCACCTACGTGGCCAAGCAGTTGGATATTGCCAAATTCAGTCAGGATGAACATGAAAAAGAGAAGGCTTCAGCCCTGGTTGCACTCCTGACGCCAGTGGTGAAAGCATTTTTGACTGATGCAGGACTGGAAAGTTGTGTAGCAGGCCAACAGGTATTTGGTGGTCATGGGTTCATTCGTGAATGGGGACAGGAACAATTGGTTCGGGATGTTCGTATTACCCAGATTTACGAAGGAACCAATGGAATTCAGGCTCTGGATTTGCTTGGTCGTAAGATTGCCTTGAGTGGTGGTGCTTACCTTGAAACCTTCCTGAGTGAGATTTGTAACTCAGTACATTCAGACGATGAGTTTGCTGATGAGTTATTGTCTTCAGTTGATAAGTTGGAAGAACTCACTCGCAAATTGCTGGCTCAGTCCAAGAATGACCCTAATGTCATCAATTCTGCCTGCGTCGATTATCTCAATGCTTTTGCTTATGTGGCTTATGGCTGGATATGGTCATTAATGTCCAAAACTGCTGGCAGAAAGCTTGCTGAGGGGAGTGATGATAGCTCATGGCTGGAAGCAAAGCAGATTACAGCCCGTTATTACTTCAAGCGCATCCTGCCGCGCTTTGAAAGTGCAGCGGCCGCGGCCCTTTCAGGTACGGATGAGCTGTTTTCCCTGTCTCCTACTCAATTTTAGTTGGAGGCTTGTCAAAATTTGACAGTATGAACCCTGCATTGCAGGGTTTTTTATGCCTGGGTGGATTGTATGTGTGTAATGCATGGCTGCAGGAGCAATTGCGAGTATATAGTTTTGGGTGCTTAACTTTTCATGAGTTCAGCCAATATAAAATAATGAGATTCCGGTTATTTGTTTAACGAGATCTTACAGGGAGCGTAACACGTCTTTTTTGTAACATTAACTTCGGTGATATAGATGATTTCCAGTCAGGCTCACAGGTCTTTATCTCAGGTATGCTTCTCCATCTTGATCCTGATTTATGGAAATAATGTATATGGTGCAGATGATATTGAGCCCCGAGTGCATGCCAATAACTTTCTTTTAAAACAGAAAGATACTGGGCAATGCCTCGTTGTAATGAATGAACTGGAAGGGTGTTTTCCTGAGAGCGGTGAGATAATAGACGGCTGTTTTAATAGTAATAAAATAGTGTTTGATGAATGTAACGAAGGCATTCCTGAGCAGAGGTGGGTGTTTGATTTTCAGAATAAACGTATTCATTCTCTTGAGCGCAGGGCAGAACTCTGTTTGACTCGCTTACCTGAAAAATTATCTATGGAATACTGTAAGCCTGCCAACTTGAAGCAGCTGTGGTTTTTTAATCAGCAGGATGAGTTTTTCAGTCGAGTAGACTTTCTTGACCCGCTTGCATTTGCAAAACTGTTAGAAAGTGATACTGATGATTCTTTACCTGTCACTTTCAATTTTATTGACTCCGAAACCGGTAATGATCAATGTTATCTGAGTCCTTTTACGGGAAGGGTTGAGTGTTCGAAATATGAAATTGATGAAGAAGTGTTGAAACAGCAAGAGGTTGAATTCTGGAACTGGTCAGGAAGCTGGCCATGGCAGCCAAAGCAGGTGAAAGTGACCGAAGATTTAAAGCTTGGTGAATTAAGTTTCTAATCGTTGTCTTGCCGTTGAGCAGTGTCACATTGATAGTATCGGACAGTATGACTGCTTTGGTGGAGCAAAACTTCAGGTAAAGGCCTGTAAACCAGAAAGCCACCAGGTCTGGCGTTATGATCTTGTTTCGAAAAGATTGTTTAATAAACAGGCTGGTGAACAGTTTTGTGTATAGCTGGTTGTCAGGAAAGTTGTCTTTAGAGCACTGTTTGCCAGGTGGGGCGATTTCCCAGAAATGGTATTTTGCAAGGGGAGAGGGACGGAAGTATTCAGAAAGAGGTCGGCTGCGTTGGTTTTCAAATTCAAGGGAACATTATGATTATATTAAATCACTTGATTTTGATCCTATAGTCAAATTTGAAATATTGAACAAAGACAGTCAAGGCAAAGGATGTGGTTATGATCCCATTGATGGTCTTTGGAAAGGGCTATGTTCTAATTAGTCTATTTGATAAGTGCCGTAGCTCATAATTTCCATTTACGATTTAGTTATCGGTTTCTTTGCTTTTTATAAGTAGATATCCTGCTTGATTTATTGGAATCAAAACTTACTCTGATTATTTTCTATGACTCCAATGTAATTCACTGCTACCTTTGCAAACGTCATCGGTTTTATATCAATATTTAAATATCTAATCATACGAGCTTGATTAAGGTTGGTGTAATGATTCTTGATGTGGATCAGCAGTTATCAGATAGAAAATACATTATCAGACTTTTAACGCATTCTTCCTTTGTGATCACATGACTTATTTTGAACCTATTGGTTGGTAAATAATTAGTAATTATTTATTTTGACTCTGAATACTTTCAGGGGAAGCACTGGCTGCACACCATTTTTCTAAGTATTTTATTTATTTTGTCATGAGATTAATAAAAAAAATGATGCTCAAAATAGGTCAGGGCATGTGTTAGTGTTGAGCTTATGATGAAAATAATATAAGTGCATATTGCGAACTCTAAACAAAAAAATATAGGACATTTTGAACTCATTTTTGTGACTGATTGTGTCATTGACTGACTCGAATGTTCTGTCTTTTGAGCTGCCAACGAAAATAAGAAAGGAGCTTTTTGTGATTGATTTACTCCAGTGGGGGTTAGACTTCGTTGCCTGGATACAGCAATACCGGAATCCGGTTACTGATGAGTTTATGCGACATACAACCGATCTGGGAGGGAAGTATTATATTTATTTATTGCCACTCCTGATTTGGTGTCTCAATTTCCGGTTTATGGTACGAGTTAGTGTTATGTTCCTGTTGTCATTTTTTATTAATATCAGCTTTAAGGATTTGTTAGCTCTTCCGAGACCATTTGATGTCGATCCTGGAATTACGCCTGATCGGGAGTGGGGGTTTGGTATGCCAAGTGGCCATTCCCAAAATTCAGCCCTGTTATTGATTATGCTCGCCGTTAGTTTTGCAAAGCGTTGGTTCTGGTTTATTGCTTTATCAATAGCTCTACTGATTGGTTTCTCCAGAGTGTATTTTGGCCTTCATTTTCCCGGAGATATTCTGGGGGGGTGGCTCTTAGCTGCCATGCTGTTATGGGCATATTATAAATGGGGTGAAACAGCGGCTGCCTGGATGCAGAAAAAATCCATAATCTATTTGCTTTCCGGGTGTGGGGTGATGATGGGGGGGCTCTGCTTTCTCTATATGTGGGTGCTTGAGATGCCAATCATGACAGGGTTGGCTGCAATCAGCTTTGGCTTTGGAGTAGGGGCTGTCATTTCTCTCAGGATGTTGCACTATAATGGTGAAGGGCGTTTATGGAAGCGGATTCTACGAAGTGTCATTGGACTTGGCGTTCTGGTTCTTTATCTTAAGTTCACAGGAAGTTTGTTTCCGCAAACAAAGAACCTTGAGTATTACTGGATACTGTTGATCGTCAATACTATGGCTGGTCTCTGGCTATCCCTGGGGGCTCCCTGGATATTTTTGCTTCTTTCCCTTGGTGAGAGAGAGATAAGGTAGAAAAATAACTCGATTTCAGCCTGCCTGAGCCCAAGCAGGCTGAACATTTATTTCAATTGAGCCGCTATTCTACAGGGATCACTTCTGCCACAACTCGACGGTTCTGCTGTCGCCCTTCTTTTGTCATATTACTGGTAACAGGTTCGATTTCTCCAAAACCTATTGACTCAATCCGGCCACCATCAATTTTGTATTGATCAATTAATAGCTCACGAACGGCATCGGCTCTTTTTGTCGACAGTACCTGGTTGTAATCTTCATGACCCTGATTATCGGTATGCCCTTCTACGCGAATCTTCACGTCAGGGTAGTGAGTCATGAAATCCCCCATCTTACTGATCATCGACATGGCACCAGAGCTGATGGTTTCTGAGTCAAAATCGAAGGTAATCAGAAGATTGATCTCTTCCATTGGCACGCAGCCTGTTTGGTCAACAGCAGCTCCAGAGATTGTTCCCGGACAAAGGTCGACTGTATCCTGAATACCATCCTGATCGCTGTCGACAGGAATAGCTGGTTGTGAGGAAGCTACAGTCTCACGAGTCATTGGAGTAACTTCAGTGGCTTTGGGCGCCGCTTGAGACGCACTTCCAAAAGTCCAGTTGAGGGCAACATTAAACATGCTCTCGGTCTGGTTGTAATCCAGGCTTCTCACCGCTCTGACATCACCCTGCAGTGACAGGTTAGGGGTCAGTGCTTTTCTGACACCTGCACCTGCATTCATACGGGTATCATCCCGCTTTTCACCATCGTCAGGCTTTTCCTGAAGCTTATCAATACCGGCCACCAGATAGGGTGTCAGCTCTCCATTCCATGGGCTCAAATCATAAAAGGCATCCAGACGATAGCTTTTTAAATCAACGTCTCCGCTATTTTTATGATCAGTGGTGTATTGAGAGTATATTCCGGCAATACTGAAGCGATCGTTCAGTCGATAACCTGCACCTATTTCCTGGGCGAATGAGTTATCCAGCTTCCGATAACTATCCAGTGCGTTATAACTTGCACCAATAGATAATATAAGTCCTTTATCGGTAACTTCTTGTGCAATAGCTGAGTGGCTAATAACGCCAGCTACTGCCATGGCAATAGCGGATTGTGCGAAGCGGCGCACGTTCATGGGTTGCTCCCTGATCACTGGTTATATTGGAATGATCTGCCCGGAAAGGCTGAAGGCCTAGGCACTACAAAGGATAAGGTAAAACTTGTGGCGACTAAATGATTTAAGGGGTTAATAGTACAATAAAAAGTTACAGCTAATTAAGCCCCTGGACTGAATGAAGCTAAAGCTAGCTCTTATTAATTGGTCTGTATTTCTATTTTTGAAGGCTCCGTATCAGTAGACTGACCCCTTCAGTTAACTCACTTAATGCGCGGGGGGCGTAAGAAATTTCCAACCACCTTTCTTTTTGATTATTGGTCGAAGGATATAATACCCAACAGAGTTGTTCCTGCCATGAACAGCCCGACTCAAGTTGATAGTTGATGCCATATACCGGTAGGCTACGATTACCTATTTGTATACCATATTTTCCCTGTTCACTTCGGGTAGCTATGATTTTCCCCTCCCGATTTGCCTGAATCTGATAAATAAGTGTGGGAGCCTGGATAATGTCCTTATTGTTATCAATAGTGCTATAGACGGCATTTGCTTTCAGTAAGCTGTTCACATAATTTTCCAAAACCTGCTTACGGTCTTTTTGGGGTATATTTGCTGTTATTTGCCCTGCGAATGAGCTGGGTTCTTCAGTGGCAATAATACTCTGGCCTTCTTTGTTAGAGTATAGAGCTGTAGTCGTTAACTTATTGCCATTCGCGATGGCAATGATGGGAAAAACAACAGATAAAGAAAGTAAGAGCCAGTTTTTTATATAAACCTTCATGGAATCCGAAGCCCCGAATTTATTGGATTTTTATTATTTGAGTAACAGCAACCCTTTTCTGAGGGTAACCAAGAGGTTGCTGGCTATCAAGTAGTGATCATTCAGGTGTTACACGCATAACTTCTTCTATGGTAGTGATTCCACTGGCGACCTTCTGAGCTCCGGAGAGTCTCAGTCTGTACATCCCTTCTTTAATACACTGCCTGCTTAGCTGGGTAATATCTGGGCTTTCAGTGATGAGGGACTTAACTTGATTACTCATGGTTAATATTTCATAAAGCCCAGCACGTCCACGGTAGCCTGTTTCCCGACACTCCAGACATCCTGTTGGTTGATAGATTTCTGCAGGTGGTGATGCAGACCAGGGCTTAGTCAGTGCTTTCCATCCAATAGTGTCCAGTGGTGTTTTTTCTTTGCAATTAGGGCAGAGTGTTCTGACAAGGCGTTGCGCCATAACGCCAAGTACGGTGTTCTTTATTAGATAAGGGGGAACGCCAAGCTCCAGCAAACGTGTTAAGGCAGAAGGCGCATCATTGGTGTGCAACGTGGATATCACCAGATGGCCTGTGAGTGCCGCCTGAATAGCCATCTCGGCAGTTTCCAGATCACGAATCTCTCCCACCATAATAATGTCAGGATCTTGTCTTAAGAGTGCCCGGAGGCCTGATGCAAAGGTCAGGTCTATATTGTGTTGTACCTGCATTTGGTTGAATGAAGGTTCCACCATCTCAATAGGGTCTTCGATAGTGCAGACATTGACCTGGTCTGTGGCCAGCTGTTTGAGTGTTGAGTATAGCGTTGTGGTTTTACCAGAGCCGGTTGGGCCGGTGACCAGGATAATGCCGTTGGGTTGTTCTGACATCACTTTCCAGCGCCTTTCATCTTCTCTGGAAAAGCCAAGGTCGCTGAAAGATTTCACCAGTACTTCGGGGTCAAAAATACGCATGACCAGCTTTTCACCAAAGGCGGTAGGCAAAGTGGATAAACGCAGCTCAACTTCATAGCCATCCGCGTTACGGGTTTTCAGGCGTCCGTCCTGAGGCTTACGCTTTTCAGCAACATTCATTCGTCCGAGGATTTTTATCCGACTGGTCACTGCAGCCGCAACCTTGGCTGGCATCTGGTAAATGGAGTGGAGAACGCCGTCAATACGGAAACGGAGATTGCACTGCTCTCTTCTGGGCTCAATATGAATATCGCTGGCTCGCTGTTCGAAGGCATATTGCAGTAGCCAGTCAACAATATTAACAATGTGCTGATCATTGGCATCCGGAGCCTTCATATTGCCCAGTTCCAGCATCTGCTCAAAATTATTGATAGAAGCTGAAGCAATACCAGAGTCAGAGCTGGCTCCCATTACGGACTGGGCCAGACGGTAAAACTCAACAGTATAACGACGAATATCCGTTGGGCTGGCAACGACCCGCTTAATATTTTTGCGACTTACATGGCGCAGATTGTCTTCCCAGGTTCGATGCCACGGTTGTGCAGAAGCCACCATGATGTCGGAACTATTAATTTCAACGGCAAGAATCTCGTGACGCATGGCGTACGCATGGGACATGATTGGCGTAATGGCGGCAACGTCAATCTTCAATGGGTCTATGTGAAAATAATCCTGCTCTGCCAGCTCAGCCAGCCATCGGCATAGATATTCAATATCCAGTTTTTTTCCTTTCCGGCTGAGGTCTTCCAGCTCAAGGCTGGCGAGGTATTCCAGAGGATGCAAACGGATCTGCTCAGGTGTACGGGGGCGGCTAAGGATATCATCGGCCGTCACTTGATCGAGACGCATGCTTCTGACCAGGTCAGAAACGACCATCGCCAGATCCAGCATTTGTTCCCTGTGTTGCAGGCCACTTGCTTTCACATTGCTCACTTGGAATACCGTTGGAAGCTGCAGAATTGGAATCTATCTATTCTCTCTTGTTTTTCGGCGGTGGGACAAATGGATTTATGCTTTCAGGAAAAGAGAGCTTGCTAACAGAGTAGGGCCGTAGCCTGGCGTCTGATTAATAACCCTATACTGGCTTTTCTAAAATTTTCATGAGCGATGACATTATCTGGTAGTGTTTCCCTTATCACACTAAAGCCGTTTTCCCGCAGGCGCTGATCAGCTGAGGCATACCAGTTCATGTCGGCAGTGCAGCCACCATTGCCGTGGATAAATATTATTTTCATAATAAATTCCCATTAACCAGAAAGGTCAGATTTAAAAATCAATTTGAACCCTTTTTCAGCCTTGCTCTGGTCAGATGGGATTAGCTCAAAGAAGTGCTGTAATTCTGAAGCTATGGCCGTCAGTGCTGATTCATCCCCTTCAATCAATTCAAGCTCCAGCTCACAAATAGGGCTTGAGTGATCTCCTGCTCTGACCGACCCACGATCAAGGGCCGCCTCGACTTTTGCATAGGGCGCTTGCCATTGCAGAAGCCAGCGGGTTCGATAAAAGTCTGTGGTGAATAGGGGGTTCAGATCTCCGATGGTCACATCCTTAAGTGCTTCAGGCCATACAGGGAGTAGAACCTGCCCATCGAGTTCATGGGAAGTCAGTGGCCACTCCCACTCTCCACGGCGCGTCAGGCCCTTAATACTTTCCCCTTTCGTTTTAAGCGTTTGGATAAATTGCCCGTTAAGCTCGCGGATCCGAAGAGCAATTTTGGTTTGATTGAGCCTCAGGTCTGCAGTATCGAAGTAGGTATTCCCAAGGTGGATGGTTTCCGGTGGCTTTACCGCATACTCCTGCCAGAATGGGTGGTGCTTGAGATTCTCTACCTGTTGTTCAGGCAGAGAGAGCTTTAGCTCAGTTTCATGGCTCATTATCTTGTCCGTCAGTACTGGCTGTAAAAAGATACAAGTTGGGCAAAAATGATATAAAAATCAAGATGTCAGGCCTTAAAGCAGGTAGAACTCTGTTTGTCATGGCTATGCGCATTTGTGCAGGAATGGGATCAGCATTCTATACTCAGGCGTTCAATCGGGATGGATTTGAAGAATGCCTACCAGCAACATACTGGCGAGCGTTTTTGGTCGCTCACCCATAGGACCTATACAGAAGCATATTACCATTGTTCACAAATGTGCATCAGAGCTGGATCCTTTTTTTCAGGCGGTGTTCGCCGAAGATTGGGAGTCTGCCTATGAACTGCAGCAGAAAATTATCAAACTGGAACATGATGCTGATGCGATCAAGCGTAGTATTCGTCTTTCTCTACCCAAGAGTCTGTTTCTTCCAGTTCCCCGGACCGACCTGCTGGAGATTGTGACGGTTCAGGATAAAGTGGCTAACCGGGCGAAGGATATTGCTGGCCTTATGGTTGGGCGCAAGATGGTTATTCCCGAGTCCATGCATGAAGCTTTCATTACTTACGTACGCCGGTCAATTGCCACATCGGCACAGGCATTAAAAGCCATTCATGAGTTGGATGAGCTTCTGGAAACGGGCTTTCAGGGCCGTGAAGTTGATCTGGTGGTAAAAATGGTGGAAGAGTTGGATAACATTGAGAGTGAGACGGACAAAGATCAGGTGAAGATACGTCGTATGTTATTTGGCCTCGAGCAAAAGTTACCACCGGTTGAAGTCATGTTTCTCTACAAAATCATTGACTGGGTGGGTGATCTGGCGGATCGAGCTTCCCGTGTTGGTAGCCATCTCCAGTTACTGCTGGCCCGTTAATGCGGCCCGTTAACTGAACCGGAAGCAGACTGATGAGTATTATCGCTGAATATGGCACAGTTTTTTTGATTCTGGCCTGCCTGTTTGGATTTTTTATGGCTTGGGGAGTCGGTGCCAACGATGTTGCCAATGCCATGGGTACATCCGTTGGGTCGGGTGCCCTTACCGTCAAACAGGCGATTTTAATCGCTATTCTTCTCGAATTCACCGGTGCATACCTTGCGGGGGGCTCTGTTACCGAAACCATTCGCAAAGGGATCATTGATCCCTCCATGCCCCTTCTGGTGGAGAACCCTAACCTTCTTGTATACGGTATGCTGGCCTCCTTGCTGGCTGCAGGAACCTGGTTGCTGGTAGCCACTCACTATGGCTGGCCTGTTTCCACGACGCACTCTATTGTTGGTGCCATCGTTGGTTTTGCCGCAGTCGGTATTTCTCCTGATGCTGTTAGTTGGGGAAAGGTCGCAACCATTGTGGCCAGCTGGGTGGTGTCGCCATTAATGTCTGGCCTTTTTGCATTTCTGATCTTTGTAAGTGTCCAGAAGCTTATTTTGGATACAGAAAACCCATTCAGGAATGCCAAGCGTTATATGCCTCTCTACATGTTCCTTGTTGGTTTCATGATGTCGATGGTAACGCTGATCAAAGGCCTTAAACACATCGGGATGCCATTGGACTTCACTGAGAGTCTGGTACTTTCCCTTGTTATTGGCTTATTGATCATGTTCATTGGCCAGATGGCTCTGTCAAAAATCAAGGAAGATGTTCAGGCGGATAAATCATTCCACTTCTCCAGTGTGGAGAAGGTTTTTGGGGTGATGATGATCTTTACTGCCTGTTCCATGGCTTTTGCCCATGGCTCGAATGATGTTGCCAATGCTGTTGGACCCCTGGCTGCTGTGGTCAGTGTGGTTCACAGTGGTGGTGAGATTGTTGGAAAATCATCGGTGCCTGCCTGGGTTCTGTTGCTTGGTGCCGTTGGTATTGTCGTAGGGCTTGCAACCTGGGGCTACAAGGTTATGGCGACGATTGGTTCCCATATCACTGAGCTTACACCCAGCAGAGGCTTTGCAGCAGAACTGGCTGCCGCGTCTACGGTAGTGATGGCATCGGGTACCGGGTTACCGATTTCTACGACCCATACACTGGTTGGTGCCGTGCTTGGCGTTGGGCTTGCCAGAGGTATTGGAGCCCTGAATCTTCGAGTTATCAGCACTATTTTTATGTCCTGGCTTATTACCCTGCCTGCTGGAGCTCTTCTGGCAATTGTCTTCTTTCACTGTCTGAAGTTAATTTTTGGCTAAATAGACTTGGTTTCTTGGGCTGGCCCTGTTTATCATCATCAGGAGTCTATTCTCGTAATACTCCCTCTACCAGAAGGTGATAATCAGGGCTATGAGTCAGCCAACATTTCAGCATGCACTTTCAAGGTTGATAGAAATACCTTCTGTCAGCTCAACCCTTCCTGATCTGGATATGAGCAACCTGCCAGTCATCAATGAGTTGGCAGCCTGGTTTGAGGCAATGGGGTTCCAGTGTGAGATTCAGCTCCTGCCCCATGCCCCTCACAAAGCAAATCTGATAGCGACACTGGGAAGTGGCCCGGGAGGATTGGTGTTTGCTGGCCACACAGATACTGTGCCTTATGATGAAAGCCTCTGGAAAAGCTCTCCTTTTGCCCTTGAAGAGCGCAACAACCGATTTTATGGTCTTGGCGTTTGTGACATGAAAGGCTTCTTTGCTCTGGTTATGGAGGCCGTTCGAGAGTTTTTACAAGCACCATTGAAAGCACCGCTGATCATTCTGGCTACCGCTGATGAAGAGTCGTCTATGAACGGTGCCCGGGCACTGGCAGAGCTTGGGCAGCCAAAAGCGCGCTATGCTGTGATTGGAGAACCTACCGGAATGCGGCCTATTCATATGCACAAAGGCATCATGATGGAACGTATCCAGATTCTGGGGCAATCTGGCCACTCCAGTAACCCGTCACTGGGGCGGAATGCCATGGAAGCCGCTCACAAGGTGATTACTGATTTGATGCAGTTCCGTGCAGAGTTGGCAGAACGCTATCAGAACCATGGGTTTACTATTCCAGTTCCTACATTGAACCTGGGATGTATTCATGGTGGGGACAATCCTAATCGGATCTGTGGGCAGTGTCAGCTGGACTTTGATATTCGACTGTTGCCGGGCATGGACAGTGAGCAATTGCGCCAGCAGATTCGGCAGAGGTTAAAACCTATTGCTGAAGCCGATCAGGTTACGATTTCCCTGGAGTCGATCACGCCAGCTATTGAGGCTTTTTCCAGTCAGGAGAGTTCGGAGTTGGTTGCTGCCTGTGAGAAGCTGACAGGACATCAGGCAGAAAGTGTCGCATTTGGTACAGAAGCACCGTTCTTTAGCCGACTTGGTATGGATACGGTGGTATTGGGCCCGGGTGATATTGATCAGGCTCATCAGCCGGATGAATATCTGTCTCTTGATCGGATAGACCCAATGATTAATATTCTGAAGTCTTTGATTAGACAGTACTGTTTATAAACATTGCTACACAAAGTGTAGGGTACCCCCTTAAAGCAGGTCGGCTCGCTTGCGAGCCTGTCCGTTACTGGATGGTTTGGCTGTCGGCTCCCTTGAAGGGGAACCGACCTACAGCAACTGATTAATAAGTGTGGCTTGCGTGAATAAGAATGATAATTCAGCAGACAGCTCTGAAAAGTATGTAAAGTTTTTCCGTCAGTCGTCACCCTATATTCATGCTCACAGGGGCAAGACCTTTGTGATCATGCTCAGTGGTGAAACACTGGCGCACCCAAATCTGAGTAATATCATCAGTGATATTGCCTTGATGAGCAGTCTGGGTGTTCGACTGGTACTTGTGCACGGTGCTCGCCCCCAGATTGATGAACGTTTACGCGAGCGAGGCATTAAAACAGCGCTTCATAAAAGTGCTCATAAAGGCGCTCTTCATAATGAGCGACGAATTACTGATAGGCAGAGCCTTGAGTGTGTTAAAGATGCGGTAGGGAATATGAGGGCTCTGATTGAATCAAGGCTCTCAGTAGGGCTGGTGAACTCACCGATGTATGGCGCCAGAATTCGTGTTGTCAGTGGTAACTTTGTGACAGCCAAGCCCCTGGGCGTTCTCGATGGTATTGACTTCCAGCACACTGGAGAAGTCCGAAAAGTGGACAGTCAGGCCATTGATCATCTGTTGGACAGTGGCTATGTGGTATTGCTCTCATGTCTTGGCCTTTCGCCAACCGGTGAGATTTTCAATATTGAAGTAGAGGAAGTGGCTACCAGAACCGCAATAAGTCTGGGCGCTGAAAAGTTGATACTTTATGGTGCGCAGCAGGGGATTTTTGATCATCAGGGAAATTTGATCAACCGGATTTCTCCCCATGAAGGCAGCAAGGAGCTTGAGTCGCAGGTTGGTGAATCCAGAAGGCTTCTTTCGTCAGCCGTTAAGGCTTGTTCAGAAGGTATCGAACGTGCACAGATTATCAGCTATCAGGATGATGGCTCACTGCTCATGGAGCTGTTTACCCGCGACGGTGCCGGAACGTTGATTTCCAGAGATCACTATGAAGAGGTTCGTGGTGCAACCATTGAAGATGTTGGTGGGATTCTTGAGCTCATCCGCCCTTTTGAAGAAAAAGGCATCCTTCGTCGTCGTTCCAGAAAGGAGCTGGAGCGAGAAATACGGCTGTTCAGCGTTGTCTTACTGGATGGTATGATCATTGGCTGTGCCGCGCTTCATCCTTATTGTGAAAACGGGGTAAGCAGGGCAGAACTGGCCTGTGTTGTGGTTCACCCTGAATATCGTCAGGCTCAGCGTGGAGATCGCTTGCTCGCGCATATTGAAGAGCTTGCAAAAGAAAAAGGGATGAACGAAGTCTACGTTATGACAACGCAGACTGCGCACTGGTTTATTGAGCGAGAGTTTGCTGAAGTTGCTTATGATGACTTACCAGAAGAACTCAGAGCAAAATATAATCCCAAGAGACAGTCAAAGGTACTTATGAAAAAAATGTGAGTCCTTTCACAAATACCGGTTCTCTAATCAGAATAGCAAGGCTTTGGTCTTAGGCTCTGTTACTGTTTTGTAGCAGACTTACTACCAGCAACCCACTTGAGGAAACGTTCCCGGGTTGTGTCATCTGCCTGGTTGTACCAGTACTGAAGCATGCTTTCACTCATCGGTTGGGTCGTTGCCGGTGCTGGCATAACAGAAGGCTGAGGCTGTTGGGCAACCTGGTAGGAAATGCCCTGCGGGGTTGCAATATAAACAGTGCCTGCCATTTCCCTGACCGCTGCAGGATTCTCAGACAGGTTGAACTTCTGGATATCCTCAACGGTGTCTACTCCGATTAAAAGGCCCGATTTATTGAGGACACTGAACGCTATGGGAATGGCTTGACCTTTTTGATTGGTAATTGAGAATTGACTTTCAGGAGATCGTGACAACTTGTCAGCATCCCGCGCTGTTTTCAGCTTCGGAGAATTAATAGTGAAAGTCTGGTCGCCGGTAAGATCAAACGTCATGATGTAAGGGCTTGATGAGAACATCTTACTGTCACCACCTTCCCGTACTAGCGTTTTTAGCTGAAAGACCAATTGGTGGCGACCATTGCTCAGCGAAAGATCTTTCTTACCATTCAGCTTATCTGCATCCTTACCATCAAGAACCAGCAGCTTTGTTTTTTCGGGCAATACCAGGGTATTGTCAGCGATCACTGGCATAGCCAGAGTGGATACCAACAGTGCACCCAACAGACGACGTACAAACATAAGGCTGTGTTCTCCTATAGATAGTTGGTTGATTATAAGTTGGTATAACTACCGGTTCGTATCGTTGTTTTCCGAACTGCCTGGATTTTGCATAATGGATCGTGAGCAGCTAAACGATCATAAAAGAGCGCAGAAGACAGTACAGAGGTAACGTTAAAGCCGATGGGTGTAGAGAGATAAGGTTAGAGTGGATCAATAGGCCTCTGATTTCCAACCGGATACCGAGGGTGTTGGAAGGAGCGGTACTTATTATTAATAATATAACTGACAAACCGATGAAACTTCTTAAGAGTATCTTCGTTCTGATGATAACTGGCCTCTTTGAGGGCCGTGTCAATCCAGAATTGCAAAGCAAGTAACTCATCTAAATTGTTGAGTGTTCCGATTTCCTGAAGGGCCTTTGCCTCGGATATCTCTCCTTTACGGAATCTCTGTATCAGTTTTCCGGAGGCTCTGTTTCTAATGTTTCGCAAGAAGTTCTCTGAGGTAAGCTGCTGAAGAGCCCCGCTGGCTTGTTGTTGCTGATGGGTTACTTCCTGAGTTCTACTGGCGGGTGATATTTGCTTGCGAGTTTGGTCATCGGAGATGGTTGAAACGGATATGGCCTGCTTACTGTTAGCAATCAGGGTCTTGGTTAATTGGTTATCCCAATTAGCTGCTTTTTCCTGAACAATTCCATGAAAAAGACCGAATGCACTGCTAATTTCTTTATCAAGTAACTGCTGCCAAGCCGCATGCTTAAGAATAAGAATGGCGGCATCTTCATCAGTCATTGCACCAAATTGCCCTTTATTTAGCATTTTGCTTCGCTTCTTGGCATCTTCGAGAATACCACCTATTTTTTCCATTGATTTTATAGATTCGAGTAGATGATCAACCATTGGCTCTACCTGCTCTTTTGCCAGTGAGCGCAGTGTTCCTATTTCTTCACGACCTGTCCTTAGTCGTTTACCAAACAACTGTCTTGTATGGTCAGGTTCTTTTTTTGCAATTTTTACCATTCTCTTTTCATTAATTTTTGTGTTTTTGTAGTCAGCAGCCATTTCAGCAAGGAAAAAGGCGACAAAGCACAGGCCGCTATCCAGTGTGACCTTTGGAGGAACAACGGGTGCTACATAAACAGAGCGAGCACTTCTCCCCGCAATCTGAAAGACGTTGACCAGATTAGCAAATATCGTTTTTTTGATCTCCCTGTAGAAAAATTCCTGAGCCATCTCTTTCATAACACCAGCCGATTTAAATGCAGTAGATATCTTTGTGCCTTCAATTGCTGTGCTACCATCTGTCGGTTTTGCTTCTGTCTCCCGAAACCGGCTCATCCACTGGGGAATAATCTGGTGCATCCACTTTGGGTCTCTTGTTTTTATCTGATGAGCATGAATGATTAATTTTTTATTTCTGGAAATATCTTTGAATAAAGCCTGCCTTTTTATAGGGTTCATATTTTCAAATTTTTCGTTCCACAATGCTTCAAGATCTTTTATATGCCGGTTTTCAAGAATTGCCCGACTTATGACAATATTCTCAATGAGTTTGTCAAAGAAAAATAAATTTGATTTCAGTTTTTTTCTTCGCTCACGGTAAAGAGCTTTCTCTTTCTCAAAAGCAATAGATTCAGTCAGCGTTTTTTGATCAGATTCCGCCATTTTTCTAAGTTTTGCAGCCTGCTTTTCGAGTTCAGCATAAGCGTTGTATATCTGTGTAAAGGTTTTATGTTTACACCGATAGAGAAGTTTTTTTGTCAGTTCTTTTCTTTTTTTATCACTTAATTTATCAAAGTTCGTATAGTCAAAGTCAGCGTATTTTTTTATCAGTTTCAGCCCCCTGATAAGCCTGACTCTACGCCAGAGTGCAGTACCAGCAGACCAGAAAGTGAGGTAGCCAATATCAGTGACCAGCCCAACAGCAACGGCAATGCCAATGGCCATGCCAGCAGGTGGGAAAATAGCAGAGAGGATGGCGCCGGCAATAAGGCCAAAGAAAATTATGATTTGGTTCCGTTTATTACGTAAGAATGTTCGCTTAATCCTGTTTCCTATGTCTTTAAGGTGTATCTTCGAGAAAAAGCGTTCTCCTGAAGAGAGTTTTTGAATATGTTTACTGTCTTCCTTTTCAATAAAGTGATCTGTTTTTCTCGGTTTAGGCAGCTGGGGTGCTGTTGCTTGCTGATTAGCCGCTGCTATAGGATTTGGATCCTGGGCTCTTGGGCGCGTTACTAACCGTTGTTCTTCAACAGATAGAACTACGCTATTCCGCAGCTGTTTTTTAAACTCAAGCATCCGCTCAAAGGTGAAAGATTTTTCATCTTCTATGCCGGACTCTTTCAACAATGTTGCAACATACTGTTCAGGATTTGCTCGATATTGCTCTCGCCCCTGAACCTGCTGGTGGGTCATTGCTACCCTGGAGGTTCTTTCGTACTGTAATGCCTGATGAACTGTCTGATGGATATGAGGCAGGATTATTTGTTGCAGATAGCCTTCAGGCAGCTTTTCACCTTTGCGTAAATACTCATAAGCTGTCTCTATGCTACTTTGTTTAATTGATTTGACGACTGCTTCCATTGTCTTGGTACTGATTGCAACTTTCCCATCGGTAACACCCAGTTTGCCATTGTCAGATTGATGAAGTTTGATGCCACGACCAGTATGGAGTTTTAATGCAGCAAGCACTTTTTGGGGGGCTTGTGGACAATGTTTAGTGAGATCATCGACCAGTTCACTCACCTTTATGGATGGTGGGGGATGAATGATTCGGTTTATTTTATTCTTGCAAAAAGAGATTAATCTATTGTGCCAGTGTTTAGACTCAATACGATCAACTTCCTGAATGGTGGACGTTATAGCCTTCTTTTTCAGGATATCGGTGGCGTGTTTATCTGTGACAGGATCAGATAGAGGATATCTTGCCCCGTGCAAAGAGATCTGGTCTGGTGGTGGTATACGGGGCATTCCTCATTCCCTAAGCTAACCCTTATACAAAAGCTTGTATTGGCTTAATAGTTATTAATAAAAATAATGTCTTAGCTGCCAATGAGTATGATAGGCAGAAGGCAGTATTTCCAAGTGTTACGGGTAGTTACTCAATTAACTATAGACAATCAACTTGCAAGGGTTCAGGGGAAGGGAGCCTTTACTGCACTTGAAGTTTGCAGAAAAGGCGGTTGCTGTTCAGGCTTGGAAGGGGGTAAGTCAGGGAGATACTGGGAGTTACACTCTGTCGAGCACCAGATAGCTATAAGTCAGCGGCTGGTCATCTTCAGATTGAATGTCTTCCCGTGAGGTTTCCCGCCACTGTTGTTGTGCGATTTCCGGGAAAAAGGCATCACCGTCAAAACTTTGGTAAACCCGGGTCAGGTAGAGCCGGTCAGCTTGTTCAATGGCCAGTCGATAGATCTGTTCGCCACCAATCACCATGACTTCTTCATTACCGTTGATCAGGGCTGGAGCCTCAGCCAAAATAAGAGCTTCGGCCAGGGCCATGGCGTCATCCAGACTGTGGACAACTTTTACACCCTCATACTGCCAGCTTTTATCCCGGGTAATGACGATATTGGTTCTTCCCGGTAGAGGCTTTTTCAGCGAGTCAAAGGTCTTGCGGCCCATAATAATGGGCTTGCCCATGGTAACTGCCTTGAAGTAGCGAAGATCTCCGGGCAGATACCAGGGCATTTTATTGTTGATGCCAATCGCGTTGTTGTCTGCCACTGCAGCTATCAGGGCAAGTTTCATCCGTGTTTACTCCTTTTTTGAACCACAAAGACAAATTTTTGTTGAGAAAGCTTTGTGTCTCAGTGCCTCTGTGGTGAAAAAATTACTGCTTTGGTTTCGGGTTGAATACGCCGACATTCTCATGCCCTTCTTCCCGAAGATGCATGGCATGCAGTTGACTCATTACCCCTTTTTCGCAGTAGATCAGGTAGTGGCGACTCTTGTCCAGCTCAGCGAAACGGGTTCGTAACTGGTAGAATGGGATTCTCATTACCTCTCGTCCTGGCATGGAGAAAGGCTTGATTTCTTCCTCGGTAGGGTGACGAATATCGACAATCACTTCACCCTGATGAACCTCACTGACAACTTCAACTTCTTCCCTGGTTAAGTCATCGGCAATGATGTCGTGGATAGAGACCATTCTCCGGCTGATAATGGCCTCTTCCAGCACTTCAAAATTGAATCGAGTCTCTTCTGCTGCAACTTTCTCTTCTTTCGCCCGGGTTGTCGGGTTTTTGGAGATAACCGCGCAGTATTCCGGAATGTTACGGACGAACTCTTCTGTGCCAATTTTTATGGAAAGATCAACAATGGCCTGTTTATCCATGGTGATCAGAGGCCTTAGTACCAGGGCATCCGTAACCGAATCGATGACTGCCAGATTCGGTAGCGTCTGGCTGGACACCTGTCCGATGGCTTCACCGGTGACCAGCGCAGCCATTTCCATCTCGTCTGCCACTTTGGTGGCAGCCCTGAGCATCATCCGCTTCAGAATAACCCCCATCTGAGAGTTATCCACCTTGGTCAGAATTTCTTCCACAACGCCTTCAAAAGGTACCGTGACGAATTTAACCCGGTGTGAGGCACCGAACCGGTTCCACAGGTAAAAAGCGACTTCTTTTACTGCGAGCTCATGGGCATGCCCACCCAGATTGAAGAAACAGAAATGGGTACGAATGCCTCGTTTCATCGTGAGGAAACTGGAAACGGCAGAGTCAAAGCCACCGGAAATCAGAGAAAGAACCGGTTCCTGAGACCCCAGGGGATAGCCACCCAGACCTTCTCCCCGCTTTTGGGTCATAAAGTATCGGTCATTCTTGATATCAATACGGACAGTAACCTCAGGGTTTTTCAGGCTAACCCCACTGGCTTCAGTCTGTTGATTAAGGCCGCCTCCAACAAAGCGCTCTACTTCAATCGATTGGAACTCGTGCTTTCCGGCTCGATTACAACGAACGCAGAATGTTTTACCGGCCAGCGCTTCTGAATGGGCTTCCACCGCTTTTTCCAGGATATCGTCCAGGCTGACCAGCTTGTGTTCAGCAACCCGCAGCCAGTAGGCAATCCCTGGAATATGACTTAACAGATCACTCACCTCTGCCACCAGCATCTCATCATTGCTGCTGGTCGTGACTTCAACATGATCCCATACACCCGAGACATCAATGTTCTCATCCACGCGTTTAAGAATGGTGCGAATATTTCGTCGCAGCATTTTAATAAAGCGTTTTCGAACCGGAGCACTTTTGATAGTGATTTCCGGGAACAGCTTAATGATGAACTTCATGAGTCAGAGGACCTTGTGGGCTGGACAGTCCGGGCGGGAAGTATGGATGTCACGATAAATGAATTTGGTGGGCATTATACCGAATCTTGATTGTTTCAACACACCCGGTGTCTGTTGCAAAAGGACTGCGCCTTCAACAGCCTCGTCCTCAGGTTTTGTAACTCCTGGAGTATCTGGCTTTTAGTGTGTTATCACTTATTCGTGTAAGTACAACTGCAATCGATTTTTAAAGAGAGTACACTCTGCGATGCCGTTTATCAGGGAAAACAATAAACGAGCTGCACTGTATTGGTGCTCAAAGTTTGCTGTTTGCACCACTATAGTGCTTCTTGGTTTGGTGTTAACTTATACACTACTTGACGGTGGCGTGTAGGGAGCCAGATTAACACTATTACCTGTGTTGGGATGAGGGAACTGGTTAAAATATATGTGGTTGATTTAGCTGTAAATTATCTATTTTCAGGTTTAGTCACTGCTTATTATACTTATATTCGGATTTTTTTATTAAAAGCACCACATCTGCCAGATTGTCCCTGATAAAGCTACAGAATGTGGCATAGCTATTGCTGTCGCTAACAGCAAGTATATTTCTTTTGCTCACCACTCACTCTCTTCCCGTTTAGTAGAGAGCCTGGAGCAAAGGGATTGATCAGTAGACCGCCTGATCCGAAAGTGTTCGTCACCAGCGCGGTGTTTGTCCTCTGGAGGAAATAATAAATGTCGAAGACTCTTAGCCTGATTAAGGAACATGATGTTAAGTGGGTTGATATGCGTTTTACCGACACTAAAGGTAAAGAGCAGCATGTATCGATTCCGGTCAGTGAACTGGATGAAGAATTCTTCGAAGTTGGCAAAATGTTTGACGGTTCCTCCATCGCTGGCTGGAAAGGCATTAACGAATCCGACATGATTCTGATGCCAGACGACAGCACGTCTACCATCGATCCATTTACTGAAGCATCAACCCTTAATATTCGTTGCGACATCGTAGAGCCTTCTACCATGCAGGGTTACGAGCGTGATCCACGTTCCGTTGCCAAGCGTGCTGAAGAGTATCTGAAGTCCACAGGCATTGCTGACACTGCTTTCTTTGGTCCTGAGCCAGAGTTCTTTGTCTTTGATGACGTTAAGTGGAGTGTTAATATTTCCGGTGCTTCTTACGAAGTGAACTCTGAAGAAGCGGCCTGGTCTTCCAATGCCAAGTTTGAAGGTGGCAACACCGGTCACCGTCCAAAGGTTAAAGGCGGTTACTTCCCGGTTCCTCCAGTCGACTCTCTGCACGATCTTCGTGCTGCCATGTGTGATGCCATGGAAGCGCAGGGTCTGGAAGTTGAAGTACACCACCATGAAGTGGGCACTGCTGGTCAGTGTGAAATCGGTGTTAAATTTAACACGCTGGTGAAGAAAGCTGACGAAGTTCAGGTTCTGAAATATGCGGTTCATAACGTTGCCCATGCCTATGGCAAGACGGCAACCTTTATGCCTAAGCCTCTGGTAGGTGACAACGGTTCAGGCATGCACGTGCATATGTCTCTGTCCAAGAATGGTGAAAACCTGTTCGCTGGCGATGGGTACGCTGGACTGTCTGAAGAAGCTCTGTACTACATTGGTGGTGTTATCAAGCATGCCAAGGCGATCAATGCTTTTGCCAATGCTTCTACTAACTCCTACAAGCGTCTGATTCCAGGCTTTGAAGCACCTGTTATGCTGGCTTACTCTGCCCGTAACCGCTCTGCTTCCATCCGAATTCCTTATGTGAACAGCCCTAAGGCTCGTCGTGTCGAAGTACGCTTCCCTGACCCAACGGCTAACCCATACCTGGCGTTTGCTGCACTGATGATGGCTGGCCTGGACGGAATCAAGAACAAGATCCATCCTGGTGATGCTGCTGATAAGGATCTGTACGACCTGCCACCAGAAGAAGCGGCTGAAATTCCAACCGTTTCCGAAAGCTTCGAAGAAGCTCTGGCTGCATTGGATACCGACCGCGAGTTCCTGACGGCGGGTGGCGTATTCACCGACGACATGATCGATGCCTACATCGAACTTAAGAAGGAAGAGTGTGTTGCTGTTAGCCAGACTACTCACCCTGTAGAGTTTGACCTGTACTACTCAGTCTAAAATGTCTGCATAAGATATTTCAGAAAATTCAGTTTTGATGTAATCCCCGAGCCAGAGTTTTTACTCTGGCTTTTTTATATCCAGGGATGGATGGTATGCTGGCAATGCCGGGAGCAATTGCCAGTAGCCTCTTTCCCTGTTCAATACGGTTCATTGCCATTAAGCTAACAACCAATAAATGCGATATAAGCCTGTATAAGATTTTGTCCGGAGCAAGAGACGCATGAATATAAAAAAGGCAATGGTTCAGTCTTTACTGATGGTTATTCTGCCCTTAGTCTTTGTCAATCTGGCTTTGGCAGCCATCTACAAAACGGTCGATAAAGATGGGAATGTGATCTTCACGGATACCCGACCGGCTGATGAGCCCAGTGAAGAGGTTAAGCTCCGCCCGATCACCCCGATGTCTCCAGCTCCAACCGGAAGATCAGGCTCTTCCTTGCAGGGAGAGAAAGGCGAAAGTAAGGATCTTTATTCCCGTCTTGACATTGTTGAGCCTGCGAATGACTCCACAGTACGTGACCAGGGTAACTTCACAGTAAAAGTAGCGACCGAACCAAGAATTTTCTCAGGCCACAGGGTGCGCCTTTTATTGAATGGTGGTGTGGTTGGAGAGTCAAAACGAAAGCTCAGCTTCGATCTGACGAATGTGGATCGTGGAACCCATACTCTGACGGTAGAAATCGTTGATAATCGAAGAAAGGTCGTTCAGTCTTCAAGTAGCACGGTTCACGTACATCGTAATGTTTACCGGCCTGCTGTATCCATAAACCCGCCTTCACCCTGAGGGCTCAAGAATAACTGGCTCAACAGGTTCATGGTTGCACGATAAAGTTGATGCTCAACTTCCCTGTTTGCACTATTGTGGTGCATTCCGGGCTGGTAGTTTTCAATTAACGCTAAGCCGGTCGTGGATAATGCTGTTCTTCAAAAATCCTGAAGACGTATTATAGGCTGGAGAGCCTGAATTACCCACCGTATCCTAACGTCCAGTAAAGTGTGGTTTGATTTTTGCATTGACGATAACCAATGCCGACGTTCATTCAGAATGCACAACAATAATAAACCCTGACCATGAAACCGTTTATGCCCGACTCTTTAGTAGAGCTAGTCCCTGAAGCAGGAATAATGCAAAACATAATTCTGGATAACCTTAATACGGCCATCATCGTGCTCGATCAGGATTTCAGAGTACTGACCCTGAATCCGGCAGCTGAAACACTGCTGGATACCAGTTTGAAAAGGATTCTGAATCAGTCAATTGCCTCTTTAATCAGTGAAGAACTCTTCAGGTCAGACCTTGATCGAAGCTTGAGTCAGTATCAACAATTTACCCGGCGGGAAACAGACTTCCCGATCAATGGAGAGATGATGAATGTGGATTACAGCATCTCTCCTATCGACTGTGGTGATGCAAAGCTGCTTCTGGAGATTAACCCACGTGACCGGGTTCAGAAAATTACACGTGAAGAGTCGTTAATAGCCAAACAGGAAACCTCCAGAATTCTGGTGCGTGGTCTGGCTCACGAAGTAAAAAACCCCCTGGGTGGCATTCGTGGTGCTGCTCAGCTTTTGGCCAGAGAGCTGGATGATAAAGGCCTCAAGGAATTCACTGAGATTATTATTCAGGAGGCTGATCGACTGCGGGATCTGGTGGATCAAATGCTGGGCCCACTGCAGCCACCTAAGATGGAAGCGCTGAACATCCATGAAGTGCTTGAACGGGTCATACAACTGATCAATGCAGAAACCGGTGGAGAGCTCAGGCTCAAGCGGGATTACGACCCAAGCATTCCTGATATTCCGGGTGATTTTGAACGCATGATACAGGCGATTCTGAACCTGGTGCGCAATGCCATGCAGGCTATTGATCAGGTTATGCCCCGGTCTGAAGGTTTGATTACCCTTCGTACCCGTATTGCACGACAGTTTAACTCTTTTTCAAAGAAGGGCTCCCAGCGACGGCGTCTGGTCTGTCACTTATCCATTATTGATAACGGGTCTGGTATTCCACCAGAGCTGATTGACAATATTTTCTACCCGATGATCAGTGGTCGGGCGGACGGAACCGGGCTTGGGTTACCGATGGCTCAATCGATAATCAGCTTACATCAGGGACTGGTGGAGTGTGAAAGTAAGCCGGGTGAAACTACGTTCCACGTGTTCTTACCGCTTTCGATGGAAACATCACAGGAGTGAAGTATGAGTTTGAATTCTCAAGTCTGGATCGTGGATGATGACCAGGCGATACGCTGGGTTCTGGAACGAGCCCTGAATTCAGCGGGCATCGAGACGGAATCCTTTGACGCCCCGAATAAAGTGTTGGCGGCACTGGAATATAGTGAGCCTGAAGTACTGATCAGTGATGTCCGGATGCCAGGCATGAATGGTCTGGAATTGATGAAAGCGGTTCATGAGCGAAAGCCGGATGTGCCGGTCATTATCATGACTGCTCATTCAGACCTGGACAGTGCGGTGTCTTCCTACCAGAGCGGTGCTTTTGAATATCTGCCAAAACCTTTTGATATTGATGAAGCCGTTGCCCTGGTAAAACGCGGTCAGGAGCATCGACAACAGCAACTGGCTGAAGCGCCCATTCCGGAAGAGGTTCAGGCTACGGAAATCATTGGCGAAGCACCGGCCATGCAGGAAGTTTTCCGGGCGATTGGTCGGCTTTCACATTCCAATATTACGGTGCTGATTAATGGGGAATCAGGAACAGGCAAGGAACTGGTGGCCAGAGCATTGCATCGTCATAGCCCACGGGCAGAGCGATCATTTATTGCACTGAATATGGCCGCAATTCCCAGAGACCTGATTGAGTCAGAACTGTTTGGCCATGAAAAAGGCGCATTTACCGGTGCTGGTGGACTGCGCCGCGGACGTTTTGAACAGGCAGGTGGTGGCACCCTGTTTCTGGACGAAATTGGTGATATGCCTGCCGATACCCAGACCCGTTTGTTGCGTGTTCTGGCCGATGGTGAATTCTACCGCGTGGGTGGGCATACACCGGTAAAAGCGGATGTTCGAATCATTGCAGCAACGCACCAGAACCTTGAAAAGCTGGTGGAAGAGGGTAAATTCCGTGAAGACCTTTTTCATCGTCTTAATGTTATTCGGGTGCACCTGCCACGGCTGAGTGATCGGCGGGAAGATATTCCGAGGCTGGCGCGCTTTTTCCTGGACAAGGCCGGTAAAGAGCTGGAAGTGGAGCCTAAAATTCTTCATCCAGAAACAGCAAGTTATATCAGCTCTCTGGATTGGCCCGGAAATGTTCGTCAGCTGGAGAACACCTGCCGCTGGCTGACAGTGATGGCTTCTGGCCGGGAAGTACTGGTTTCTGATCTGCCCCCGGAGTTAGTGGTGAAGGGCGACCGTGATCAAGGCTCGATCACTGGCTACGGTAGCTGGGAGCAGCTTTTTCGCCAATGGTGTGATCGTGAGCTGGCCGCAGGCCATGTGGGTATTCTTGATCAGGCAGTGCCTGCTTTTGAAACCATCGTTATTGAGTCAGCCCTGGCCTATACCGGCGGCCGGAAAAAGGATGCTGCAGAGCTACTGGGTTGGGGGCGGAATACGCTGACTCGTAAGATCAAGGAGCTGAACCTTGAACCTTCAGAGTCTTCAGAAGAGGAAAAGCTGACCGTTTAATTGTGTTGTTGTTAACAAGCCCCTCCCGACATAAGGAAATATCTCAAGACGCAAGGTCAACGGTATTCACTTTGCTCTGCCTATACTGAAAACAGGATGTAGCAGTAAGGCAGTAACATCATGGAACGGACTCCGCTATCTTTTCATAGAAAGGTTCGCCAGGGAATTGGCGCAATTTTGCTTTCCGGTATTGTCGCCGTCACTTCGTTGACAGAAGTTCAGGCGGCCACCCAGGGAAAACTGGGAAATACCTCCACTGGCTCATTTTCCATAACACTGGTTGTATACCCTTCTTTACAGTCACAGGTTGCCATTGTGGATGAAAACGCAACCGATGAAGAGGGTAACCCTGTCATTATCCCAACGAATACTCTGAGCTTTGACCGCCCGGTTTCCCTTTGTATCTCAGGTCGTGGCCTCTCCCAGTTCAGCCTTGCTGCCAATGGCACCCGGGGTATTGATCTGAAAGTAACCGAGCCTGAACGTGAAACCTGGATTACTGAACAGTCATCAGCGGCATTTGGCGTTGAAAAAGACTGTCGCAACAGTACCCGAAAACTGATCGCACAGCCTGAGGTGGGTTTTCAGGGTTCAAAGCAGCCAGCAACCCTTCTAATTCATGCAGAGTAATCAGTGGGTTTTGGATATACTGACAGAAAAACCCATTTGAGATTATTTCTCTGGACAATAGAATAGGGGAAACAGTGTTCATCCCCTGTCGTCTCAAGCGCTCAAAAGCAACTCAGTGATTTGGTCCAGGGCAAACCGGAATTACCATTATATGTTCATGAAACGCATTGCCAGTGGAGCCTGCCTGCTGGCGACTCTTATCGCCAGCTCACAAGCGCTGGCAACCATGTCTCTTGATCGTATGATCGTCTACTTCAAGCCAGACCAGCTGCCACGGCAGGATGTTGTGGTCTCCAACCCGGATAAAGAAAACCTTTACCTTCAAACCGAGGTCTATAAGGTGGTAAATCCGGGAACAGAGAAAGAAGAACGTATTCGGATCACAGATCCCAATGAAATCAAACTGCTGGCAACGCCAGGAAAAGCCATTATTCCTCCCAGTGGTCGTAAAACCGTGCGTCTGGTGAGTCTGGAAACCCCTAAAGAGAAAGAGCTGGTTTATCGGGTAACCTTCCGGCCAGTGGTGGGCGATCTGGAGGCCAAGAAAACAGCCATCAAACTACTGGTGGCCTATCAGGCTCTGGTTTTTGTCCGCCCTCAGAATCCAGAATACAAAGTAGCCGGCAAACTGAATAATGGCAAAATGACGTTTACTAACAGTGGCAACATTAATGTGGTTCTGCGCAACGGAAAATATTGCACCAGCAGCAAAGAAGAGAGCTGTACTGACCTGAGCGACGGCACCCGTATCTATGCCGGTGAAAGCTGGGAAATGCCTTTGCCGGAAGGTGCCGCCAAAGGCAAAGGGTTTATACAGTATGGCCTTTTTGATGGTGAGTTTGAGGAAACCCAGAAATTCTCCCTTTGATTACCAGCTTTTCCGTTACCAGGTACAACTCCCGCATTAATGATGCGGGAGCCATTCACGACGGAGTAACCGTCAAGGTAATGGTATCCTGATACCGGCCTCCATCTAATGGTTGATTCTTCAGGGTTACCCTGACTTAAATTAAACTGATTGTTATAGTCAGTGTGCACACCATTAGCTCTAAGCAGATACTTGCCACCATCAGAGACATAAACACAGAATGACATGCTTCTGGCTTCATAGTTGCCAGCAGTACCCTGAGTGAGTGAGACATCTTTAAGATTGCTGATTCTGGTGGTTCGACTTTCTTTTTTGTGAATACGAATTTCCAGAGTGTCATGATAGTTAATCAGCTCATCATCCAGGCCTATTATGTAAACACTTTTATACTCGCCGGGCTTCAGGTTCTTAAGCCCTCTTTTTTTTAGCCCCAGTTCAAAAAATGTAACGACTCTATCCCTGGCTATCAGCTCTGGAGCGTAAAATAGCTGTGACCAGTTGCTCCAGCCATTGTTATAAATAGTGTATTTTCTGCCCGTGTCAGACTGGAAACGTACTCGTTTCAAAAAGCCGGATAGCCCACTGTTGCCAAGTTGGGGCTTTCCTCTTCCTTCACCTTCATCCTGGCTGGAAACGCCAAGGCGATAATCCTGCCCCCTCCCCACAGGATTACAACCACTGAACTCACAAACTGTTTTAAAGTTCACGGTGATGCTGCGGTTGAAGTTATTGCTGACCTCATCCAGGTTGACGTCTATATATTCAATATCCCGGTCAAAAAAGAAGGCTGCAGTAGCTAAACCGGGAAGCAATAATAGGAATAAGGCAAGGCCAAGCCTGAGCGGCGCAAAGATAGCAGTCATTTTTTTAATATGAATTTATAAAAATAGGATTGAATTCTGGAGGGATTAAAGCGGTTTTTGATTGATGATTAAATAATCAGTTCCCCTTATTGATATGAAAGAATACTGAAAATGAGGAATAAGTTATCAGACAGAGTGTTGGGGTAATCTTGCTTGAGATTATTTGGGTGTCACTATCACTGTCAAGGTATCGCTGTAGGTATCATCAGGAACACTGGCAACATCATCTGGGTCTACCCAAACGGTGAAAAATGTATTTGAGCCATTGTTACAGTCCTCATTCTTTTTCTCGACTTTCCAGGGCTTTGCCTCTTACTGTCTGATTTGCCAACGGTGAGATCATACTCAATATTGTTGCTGGCATTTGAAAGCAAAAACAAACCGCTACCATTGTCACTCTCTCCGCGAATTTTAAAGGCCGATGTACCAAAGCCATAGACACAGAACGTCTGCCCCTGATCAACATCGCTCCCGGCAGACTACCGTTTTTATTGTTCTACGGGTAATGCAGCCTGTCCTTAGCCTTTACCGTATTTCCCCATGGCAGAGTGGGAATAGGGGGTATACTACCTAACTTATTTAAACATATGAAATTTCATTACTTAGACGGCACTGACTGTCAGTGTCACGGTATCTCTGTAAGTGCCACTGCCTGCAGGGGAGTCGTCCAGATAGATCCTCAACTTTGCGTTGTAAGCACTATTGCAGCTCTCTGTTGTGCTGCCATAACCATAAAGGCTGTCTCCTGGACGAATATCAGCTTGCCAGCCAGAGTTATTCGGAGAGAAGTCCATTTTATAGACAACGTTGTCACTGCCGTTTTTTAGATTAAATTTGTTTTTATAATCATCATTACTGCCATTGGCTCTCAGGACGTATTGGTCGCCATCAGTCACATAGACACAAAAAGGTAACTCTTCAGCACTGTTCTGGCTGTTATTATATTCGGTCAGATTAACGTCTTTCAGCTTGCTGACTTTTACCTTCCGATTGTCTGACCTGCGCAGGCGTATTTCCATCGTTTCCCAGAAGTTGTATACCCCCAGGCCAATGAACCCGGTATCAAGACCAACAAGGTAAATCGACTGGTATTCTCCCGGGGCTAAGTCGTTTTTAAGCTTGCCTCTTTTGAACGTTAAATCAAAAGAGGCGGTACGCCATACTCCCTGTTGCTGGTTTAATTCGAAAGCGTCTGACCAATCTCCTGCATTGGTAGGAATGTCTGCCCCCTGAGTGCTGTAACTCGCATTCGCTACAATGCTATTTAACTGTCCATGGTCAAGTTCAGGTGCTGGCCTCGGGGACAAGAGAGAGAAAACATTATTCTCACCTTTATCATTCAGTGAAAGCCCAAATTGGTAGTTATGCTCTTCACCAAGACAGGCCAGTAAGCCCTGGTCAACATTGCAGACCGACATAAAGCTGACAGTGACAGTACGAGTAAATTGTGAGTCAACCTCATCAAGATCTACATCGATGTACTCAATTTCACGATCAATATAAAAAGCAGGAAAGGCCGGTTGGCTGGTAAACAGCAGAAAGAAGAAAGCCAGGGAGGGGCGAAAAAGTGACATTGCTACAGTCCTGAGTGAAGCAACCAATAACAGGCAGTTATCAGAGCTTTTAAATTATCCAGCGATTAACTGCGCAGTACAGAAAACCCTGGCATGCCTCAGAACAGCTACAGGTAAACTTCTTCCTTGTAAGAGGAATCCTTAAGGGAAAAATTATCACTGAATAGAGCGATTAAGTACAGCTTTCGAGTAATGGTTCAGTACTTTTTGTAGTATCGCTATCTATGAATTTGGCCTGCTTAGGGTCACTATAAGCTACAGCATAACGTATAGGCGCTGGATCCAGCTTCAGCTTTTTTGCTGGAGGAGAGTCGGCTAGCAGTTTATCCACAGACTTTGCTTTGACAGAGCGAGGTACCGATGAAGAAGGTGAGTGATCGGAGAGTATTTTTTTGACCACTCCAGAGGAAAGAGCTCGCGAATTCATTTTTAATTTAAACGTTTGAAAAGAGATATACTTTTTTATGCCTTTAGACTTTTTAGATACCTTGTAGTGTCGACCTTTCTTGGAAACTGTGACAGTTTCCTCTTGTATGGTTTCAAGCGGCTTCGAATAAAACTTATAAGATGGCTTATGCATCACATACATAGTTGATTAACAGTAGTGTAGTTGATGGGGATTGTATATTCGATTTGGTTTTACTATGAAAGTTCACTGCTACTCGTTCACAAGGTCTGAATTTATCTATATAGGAGGTTCCACAACAATAGTTACAACATCAGAGTAGATACCTGCTGATCCGGTGGGGTTCTCAACCTCTACAAGCAGAGACATATTGTTACCACTGTTACAATTCTGGCTTGTAGAGCCCTTCCATGTGTATTTTGAAGCGCTATTTTCAGTTGCATTAGGGATGATTTCTGTTTCTCCACCCTCACTCAGAGACTTAATAGAGAGGGAGTAGGGGATGCCATTACTGTCCGTTTTTTTTAGCTTGAGTGTGAAGTTGTCAGGTTCATTCTCCCCATAGGCTCGAAGCTGGAATTTACTTGCTCCTTGAGAGAACACACAAAAGTCACGCCAACCACTGGTGACTGGCTTGGGCTCATTTCTCGTTCCCATGCTCTGCGTGGGAATGCATACGTGTGCCGAGCACGTTACACAGCTTGGGGGTGAAAGTCCCCTGTCCAGCCAGATGAGGGCGAAGGACTAGCGAAGCACAAGGTTTGTATCGTGAGGTGCAGGCTGAAGGCAGTGTGGAGCAAAACTGCGAGCTGACGAACAGAAACCGGATATGAGGCTGTCTGCGTTAGGACGAGTCAGCGTATGATGACGAAGTCCATACTCATTCAGGTATTCAGGCAGTAGATCCGGCAGTTGTGCAGTGAAGGCGGTGTAACTTACCTCGGGAGGTCTGTGTGGTGTCTGATATTTCAGACTGAGTTCATCGCAAGGTGACCTGACCGCCATGCAGAAGTCAGCAGATGGCATAGTAGCTGGCGAGTGTCAGTGAAGGCCTGAACGGTACAGAGTGGTGATTAGTTTCTATTTTTCGATACGCCGAACGGCAGACAAGCCCAGCAAACACTGGAACTCATGCCAAGTGGTCACGGCGGAACCGGAGGCTGCGACGTTATGAGAGCAGAGGTGGTGTCGGCAGAGCAGGATTACGAAAGCCCGGCGAGTGGTACGAGCCTGATGGGGCGTATCGCTAATCCCAACAATTTGAGAAAAGCCTTTCAACGGGTTAAGCGCAATAAAGGAGTCGCAGGCGTTGACCGAATGACGGTAAGCGACCTGTTTAACTTTCTGCAAGAGCATGGTCGTGAACTACGGCAGTGTTTATTACAGGGGGTAGGAGGCCAGAGAGCATTCGATGCTGGCTGTATGAGGGAGACCATTGTGGCGGGTTCAGGTATGCATTCCCACGGAGGACCGTCGGAACGAGGCATGCAATCTCAGGATCGTGGGGCAAGATCAAGTATCGGTTTACTGTTCTGGCGCAACAATCAAGGTCATTGTATCTGAGTAAACGCCAGCAGGTCCCGAAATTTTATCGGTCTCAATGGTTAATGTCATATTTTCATTCCGGCAAAATAAATCATTTGTAGGAGAAAATCCTTTCTTGGCGGCTTCATCGTTTTTGGAATAGCTTCGGGTATGGTCTTTTAGATCCGAAATTTCCATGGAATATGTGATTGTATGGTCAGTACCGTGTAATAGAGCAAAATGGTCCGCATTACCTTTATTGCTTGTCGCCTTGATGGAAAACTGGTTGACTCCGAAAGCAAAAACACAAAATTTTTGAGTGTCTTTTGCTATATTCCCGGTGGAATTTACAAGCGTCATATCTTCTAAACCTGAAATCTGAATTCCCGGAATGATGGTGAGTGTAATATTAAATTCAACAGAGGCGGTTAGTTGTTTGCCATGAGGCATGATACTGAAAACCGTTAATTCAAACTCTCCCTCATATTCAGTAGTCGTGGCATTACTTAACACCTCATGGGGGCTGACTTCTGCGGCAATGACGAAGTTGTTGTCCCGGCAGAAGGCATGGTTCTGACTTTCAGGAATATCAATAGTTTGTGAGATGTTCCAGGATTTACCATCCTGGGCGCTGCCTGGTTCTCCATGCAATTCCAGTTTTACGGGAATTACTGAGTCATCTGAGTTATCTGATGCAGTAAGAACAAAGTTGCTACTTTTAGGGTTCAAGCCTGTCACGCTAATTTGATAGTCATAAATCTGCCGTTTATCAGGATCTGGATTAGATTCTTTGCAGCGCTTCCCCTCACAAAAGGCAATGGCGCAAAATGGCTGCGAGCGGGTACTAAAACGACGTTTAACAAGGGCATCAGTAGTGCCAAACTCTCCCATGTCAAAATCGGAGAGTCGTTTGATTTTTACCCAGTAATGTTCATTCCTGCCCTGTTCATCGTCATCACAGTTGGCACCATTTTTATAACAGGATGCATCCCGACTGGCCGCATGAACGCCATCGGCAAATAATATACCGACAATAACAAGCGCAAAGAATGTTACTAGCCTTGCTCTCGTTCCCACGCTCCGCGTGGGGGTGCCTACCCGATCTAACCAGCCACTCCATACCATCATGGTTTACTCACTTACATCATCCCGCTTACTAATCGCCAGCTGGCCTTCCAGCAGTGGTGCACACTGGGCATCAGCAAGATCAATCGAGCCCATCTGCAACACATAACCGGCATCCAGTGGTTGCACTGGTAGCTGGCAGAGCCAGCCATTATCCAGCTCCACCTGCAGGTTGCCCACATCAGAGCGGATTTCCAGCTGGAACATACCAATATCGTCTGTGCTGCCGGGGTAGAGACCACCGTTGATACGGGCACCTTCCAGAGGCTGGCCGTTAAACAGTAGACGTCCAAATAATAGCTGAAGGGGAATCGCTTCGTAATCGAGAGTGACCACATTGCCGGGATAAAGCGTCACACTTTTCTCCCGCTCATCAAAACTGTACAGGGTTTCACCGGCCGGGCTCAGGCTGACTCGATACTGCTCATAAGGCGACAGGGCAATAATAGAAGGCGAGCCGGCAATGGCATAACCACGACGCTGGCCGTTTACTTTAACGTCAAATACATCACCGGGCCGGCCATCCAGATTCACCACCAGTGCGCTCTCTGCACGCTCTTCACCACCCAGGGCAAACACTTCACCATCGGTGAGGAAGCTGGTGCTCATGCTGCCGCCCCAAGAGGTGGTATTGCTGGTGCTGCCCTGAGTATGGCTGGCACTGAAGCTGGCACGGCCATAACGGTTAGCGTATTGGGCACTGCCATCGATGCGGTCATCGCCGGTGCCACCTTCAACGCCCGCATCAAAGCGCAGGTCGCCATCCAGCAGGTCGCCATCGTCCCAGGAAGCTGACAGTCGCAGTCGTTCTGAATTATCAGTTTCACCGTCACGTTTGCTGATTTCAGCCCGTGGGGTTGCCCGGAAGTTCCAGTGGTCTTCACGATAACGGAAGCTGAAGCTGACCAGCCCAATCTCGGTATCGCCGGATTTGCTCAGGCTCAGGGTGATATCCCCGTCATAATCAAAAGTGCGGAACAGCGTACGGCGGTAGTCCATGCTGTGGGTACGGGTCGGATCCTGCTCTTCATTATTATCGTTATAGCTCTGGTTCAGGCTGTAACGGTAGCCCAGGCTACCATCGAATACGGGCATGGAGGCAGAAACCGAGTGCTGTTCAAAGGCGTTGCCGAACAGACCGGGGATTTCATTGCCATCGTCATCGACATCGTTATCCAGTGCTTCATCGTGCCATAAACGACGGTAGTTGCCTGAAAGGGAAAGGTCACCCAGTGTCACTCGGCTGTTGACGGTAAAACCCTTGCTGCCATTATCCGCCAGCATTAAGGATGGGGATATTTCATAACGATAGCCAAAGTGGTACAGCCCGAACTCCATGAGGGCATCTTCATTGTTGATGGCCACTGCACCGGTGGCTGCAAGGGTATCCAGCACCCGGCGACTGGCGCCGGCACGGGTCAGCCACTGCTCGGTGACTTCTGGCAGGGCTTTATCGGCTTCACGGTCAACCACGCGGCCGGATTCGGCAAAGAACAGCCATTCGCCCATCGGTGGAATCTGGCTCTGCTTGGCAAAGAAACGGGTTTCGGTGGTGATCAGGTTACCGTTTTCATCGAGAATGCGAATCTCGATGTCGTAAGCGCCGCTGGGAAAGCTGGTGGTGTCCAGCTGCTGGGCACCGGCTTCGAAGAAGGCACTGTCGATCAGTCGTCCATCTTTATGGATTTCTACCCGGCCACGGGTCGGCAGGAAGATTTCCACCGGCATACCACCGGAGAAGTCCAGGTCTTCCCGGGTGTTGTCGGAGCTGTTGATTCTCAAACCAACCATGGGTTGATCGGACGTGAGGTTCAAGCCAAAGCCACTGGTGGATAAAAGACCGGCGTTGTATTCCAACCCTTCAAAGTCTCGCTGGCCGTAGAACTGGTTCACAGAAAAATGGTTGGTGTCGGAATAGTCCCAGCTCCAGTACAGGCTGTTCTCTTCCCAGGCGGCCATGGTCAGGCCATTAAGTGTATAACTGTTATCGCTGCCCTCGGCGCTGGAGCCGGAAACGGCGGCAGAAAAGTTCTGCATCAGGGCGAAGCCCGCATCAGAGGGCGGCAGGTATTTGCGCACATCGGCGGCGCGGGTCAGCATAAAGCGACGGTTGACGAATATATCCACGCGGAATCGGGATTCGTCAAAAATCACACCGGCAATGGGTGTTTCCAGAATGCCGCAGTTTTGTGAGGAATCAGTCAGGCACACCCGATCAGCATGACTGTTCAGTTCACCGGTCAGGGTGCTGACAATCAGGGTTGGGTCATTCAGGTTGCCAATCTGGCGCACCAGTTCAGCGGGGTTGGGCAGCTCAATAATGCCGGGGCTGAATGAGGCCAGCTGGGAACCGATGTAGCGGTTGCCAAAGTAGATATCCACCAGGGATTGCTGGGTGCCGCTGAGTTCTTCAAAACCGGCGGGCGGGTTGGCGGCTGCAAGAAAAATGGGGTCGTCAGCAAGCGCCATGTGACTGAAAGTGGACATGGAAAATGCAAAAAGCAAGGTAACGATGCACTTCCAACGACGCATAATGGATGATCTTATCCTGGGTTATCCGGTTGAACTACAGAGCTCTCAACGCTCAATGACTTTTATTGGGTTTGTCTCGTTCCCATGCTCTGCGTGGGAATGCATACCCCAAGCTTCCGGGGCCTTGAACTTTCCATTGGCTGTATTACTTCAGGAGAGTTCGGTATTCATTCCCACGGAGGACCGTGGGAACGAGGTCAGGATTTTAATTGGGTTCCACCTGCAATGTTACATTGTCTGAGTAAATACCTTCAGGGAATATAATATTGCCAGTAACTTCAACCTTAAGGGTCATATTACCAGTTCCCACTGAACAACTGTCTGTCCATGGGTTTTTCTGATCTGACAGTGCACCTGCATTGAGTGTAAACTCTTGATCGTTTTTTCCCGAAGCTGTGCTGACTGATTTTCCTTCATCCTTATTTTCAGCAATAGTTATTTTATAAGGAATAGAGGCTGTATCTGAGCCTTGTGTTGAAGCTGCTTCATCTATAAGAGTGAAGCTTTTTGCTGTATTACCATTTCCATTTCCATTTAAACTAGAGACTGTTAGAGTAAATTCGTTTGAAGTAAAGTTTTTGTTTGAAAATATACAAAAGTCTTTTTCAACTGATGCGATTGTGTTATCCGAAGAGTTATAAGTTAAAGGAAAATCATCTAAGCCCCATACCCTTGCTAACTCCAAAATGGTTAAATCAATCTCGAAGTTGCCTGTTGAACTTGTTGGTGTTGGATTTGGGGCATCAGTAGCTGCCATTGCCCCAACAGAACCCAACAACCCAGCAGAAACCGCAGTCGCCAAAGCCAAAGTCTTTAATGTTTTCATTCTATTGCCCCCATGCAGTGGTTAGCTGCCGTTTGCCTGTGCTTGATTAATTATCCGGTGTCGTTTGGTTTGTTGATGGGGAAAAGGAAACCATTAAGGGTAAAGAATGAATAGTTAACAGGGGCAACCCCGCAATTAACGCTTAACCATTCACTATTGTCAGTTAACGATTCACACCTTTCACAAATCCAATCACAAACCTTTTCATGTCAACACCCGACAGTGTTTGTTTTCCAACCAAAACCTACTGCTGTCTATCTTTCAGCCAATCTGTAAGCTTTTGGTCAGTCATTATATTGAACCCTGATTTTTCAACATCTCGGAATATTACTCAAGCTTTTTGTGATGTGTGTCACAATAAAAACTCCATGCCTTCGGTTTTTCCTAATGGGCAGGGTGCGGGCATCTGTGTTTGGTTAAAAAATAACAGGTTCGTGCTCGCACAACAGGTTTCAGTGCTGATCATTTGATCACTGGTTATCGATATTTTCTGTTGCATAAAGATCGTGTTCCCACGCATAACGTATTATGCAGCATCAGCCTGAATGCTTTCTTAATGGTCGGTAATTTATGACTCTATTATCGCCATTTTGCGTCACAGAAATGTCATTGGTTGTGAACCACAAAGAGCACAAGGCTCACGAAGGTTTTTCTCTGCCTTTCGGGCTCAGGTTTAACGTGTGAATACAGTATTTTTTCTTGCTCTCGGTTTTCACTGGAGACTTTGAACAATAAAAATAAAAAACTCTGTGCACTGTGTGATCTTTATGGTTAAACACTGATAAACCGTTGACTCCCAATAAATAGCCACTGGCACCATCCATCTTGAACGCTGGATTCATACACTATTCTTAAAGGACACCTCTTTGTATGACTTCCGGATTTGGGGCTTTTGACAATGGATCTGTCTCCTTACGACCACAACCGCAATGACAGTAAACTGTTCCGCTACGGCTGCGGCGGTAATCTTCTTGCCCTCTTTTTGACACTGGTAATGATCTTCGGGTTTACCCAAGCTGGTTAACAACGCTGCCCGCCGTCCGCTTCACGAAAAAGCCGGTGCACTTACGCTTTTTCGGGTAACGGCAAGCGGGTAGCGGGTAACGAGCTTACATTCTATGATTGGCGCTCTGTCATCTGTTGGATCTGTCCATGCTTGATGTTGTTCTCTACCAGCCGGAAATCCCACCCAATACGGGCAATATCATCCGCCTCTGTGCCAATACCGGCTTTCGTCTGCACCTGATTGAACCCCTGGGCTTTGAGCTGGATGATCAGCGGCTGAAGCGGGCGGGGTTAGATTACCATGAGTTTGCTGACCTGAAGATCCACACGGATTACCAGAGCTTTCTGGAAACGGTTAAACCGGGGCGGGTTCTGGCGCTAAGCACCAAAGGTTCCAGTAATTACAGTTGTTGTGATTTTCAGGAGGGTGATGCTTTGCTATTTGGTCCGGAAACGCGGGGGTTGCCAGCCGATATTCTGGATTCTTTGCCACAAGATCAGGTGTTGAGACTGCCGATGTTGCGAGATAGCCGGAGTTTGAATCTCTCCAATACCGTGGCGGTGGTTGTGTATGAAGCTTGGCGGCAGATGGGGTTTGCTGGCGGGCGGTAGATTGTAAAATCGTTGTCCGTTGTCCGTATGTCTGGCTTTTTCGGACAACGGAAAACGGACAGCGGATAACGCTTAATCAGTTAACGGCTTCTGGCTGCTGAGCGGACTGCTGTTCGCGAGCCTGCATGTACAGCGCGTCGAAGTTGACTGGGGCCAGCATCAGCGGAGGGAAGCTGCCGCGCAGTACCAGGTTGTCGATGGCTTCGCGGGCGTATGGGAACAGGATATTCGGGCAGAAAGCACCCAGTGTGCGGTGCAGTTCTTCTTCGTCCAGACCTTTGGCCAGGAAGACACCTGCCTGGTGTACTTCAGTCACGAAAGCGGTTTCCTTTTTTTCTGAAGAGCCGCCTTCAGAACCGTTTTCCACCGTCACGGTCAGAGACAGAACCACTTCGTACAGGCCTTCTTCCAGCGGACGGTTGCTGGTGCTCAGGTCCAGTTTGACTTCTGGCTGCCACTGCTTCTGAAAGATCTCCGGTGCCTTTGGCGATTCAAAGGAGATATCTTTCATGTAGATTCGCTGCAACGCAAACTGCGGCGCCTGCTGCTGCGAAGGTTGCTGCTGATTATCAGCCATTGTCATTTCCTTACTTTTGATGGTCTAAGCGATAAAAGCGAATAACGCATTTTGGTAACGATCGTACAGATTGTCCAGCCAGAGCCTATTTTTTGACCACTGGCAGGCTGTCAGAAGTCCAGGTATTCATACCACCCTGAAGCCTGACCACGTTGGCAAAGCCTTCAGTTTTAAGGGTTTTTCCGACGCTGCCACTGTGCTGTCCCATGGCGTCAACCACAATGATGGTCTTTTCACGGTATTTTTCCAGTTCACCAGCACGTTCCTTCATTTTCGCGAAAGGAATGTTGATGGCATTGACGATATGACCCTTGGAATAGTCTGCCTTTTCCCGAACGTCGATCACCACGCCCTGGTCCTGGTTGACCATCTGGGTAAGCTGGGCGGTGGAAACACTCTGCCCACCCTTACGCATTTCAGTGAAGGCCAGTGCGCTGGCCAGCGCCACCAGTGCACCAACGTGCAGGGGGTGGTTTATTACAAACTCTATGAATTGTTCCATGCGGACAAGCTGTCGATCTATAAATTGAAAGGAGGCAAGTATACTTATCCCACTTCAGGAAAGTAAGGGATGAAGCTTCTGAAAGATGATATGGCTTACTGTTTATTGTGTGCGGGCGTACAAAAAGCCATCGGGAGGCTAAAATAACCGTAGTAAGACGGTTGGTGATAATTGACCGGAAAAACTCAGTAAATTGCAGAAATTTCCAGAGGGCATCGCCGGTTGACCACTTCTGTTGTGATAGTTTGCGCTCTTCAATTAAGAGCAGGCAATTCACTGGAAACCCGCGGTAAAGCAGGTAGAATGCGGATCATTCCCCTGATTTTGCTTATATTCCAAGAGTAAGAATCCATGACTGATAAGCGCACGCCCACAGCCCTGATCATTCTCGATGGTTACGGTTATCGCGAAGAGACTGACAGCAATGCCATTGCGGCCGCCAAGACGCCGGTAATGGATCGTCTCTGGAAAGAGAATCCACACAGCTTCGTTTCCGGCTCCGGAATGGATGTTGGTCTGCCTGACGGTCAGATGGGTAACAGTGAAGTTGGCCATATGAATCTGGGTGCTGGTCGAGTTGTGTACCAGGAACTGACCCGCATCACCAAAGCGATCAAAGATGGCGACTTCTACGAAAACGAGGTCATTACCGGTGTTGTGGATAAAGCCATCAATGCTGGTAAAGCCGTTCATATCATGGGGCTGGTTTCTCCAGGCGGTGTTCACAGCCATGAAGACCATATCCATGCCATGGTAGAGCTGGCTGCCCGTCGTGGCGGCAAAGAAGTGTATGTTCACGCCTTCCTGGATGGTCGTGACACGCCGCCTCGCAGTGCTGAACCTTCCCTGGAAAAGCTGGATGCCCTGCTGAAAGAGAAAGGCATTGGCCGTGTTGCCAGCCTGATCGGCCGTTACTACGCTATGGACCGCGATAACCGCTGGGATCGCGTTCAGCAGGCTTATGACCTGATTACCGATGGCAAGGCTGAGTTCTCAGCTGCAACGGCCGTAGAAGGCCTGAAGGCTGCTTATGAGCGTGACGAAAACGATGAGTTTGTAAAAGCAACGGTAACCGGTGATCAGGCGGCTCGCCTGAATGATGGCGATGCTCTGGTATTTATGAATTTCCGTGCAGACCGCGCCCGCGAAATTACCCGTGCGTTTGTCGACCAGGACTTTGATGGCTTTGCACGCAGCCGTGTCGCTGACCTGGCTGGCTTTGTTATGCTGACTCAGTACTCTGCCGATATTCATGCGCCCTGCGCGTTCCCAGCCAGCGAGCTGGTGAACACACTGGGTGAATACATGGAGAAAATGGGTAAAACCCAGCTCCGTATTGCTGAAACCGAGAAGTATGCTCACGTAACCTTCTTCTTCAGTGGCGGCCGTGAAGAGCCGTTTGACGGTGAAAAGCGTGTTCTGGTCGCCTCTCCAAAAGTGGCTACCTACGACCTGCAGCCAGAAATGAGTGCACCTGAGGTGACGGATCGTCTGGTTCAGGAGATTCGCAGTGGCGAGCATGACCTGATCATCTGTAACTATGCGAACTGCGATATGGTTGGCCACACCGGTGATTTTGATGCCGCAGTTAAGGCCGTTCAGGCCGTAGACGAGAGCATTGGCCGTGTTGTTGCGGCCCTGGGTGAAGTGGGTGGCCAGTGCCTGATCACGGCTGACCACGGTAATGCTGAGCAGATGGAAGACCCGAGCACTGGTCAGGCGCACACAGCGCACACCTGTGAGCTGGTGCCGCTGATTTATGCTGGCCCTCAGGCCATTCAGCTGAAGGACGGTATCCTGTCTGATCTGGCTCCAACCCTGCTGGACCTGATGAGTGTTGAACAGCCTGCGGAGATGTCTGGAAAGTCTCTGTTGGTTAAGTAAATCTTTTTCTTTGTTTTCCGTTGTGGATAAGTGTGGTTTTGCACTTATCCACAATAGTTCCTCTGCTTAATGATCAAGCGGCGTCATCATTATCATTTCCTTTTAAATCTGGCTGGATTCCAGAATCCAGTTGTAAGCCCTCTGTGCCCGAACGGTTATCTGGCTCTAATGACGTTTGCTCAAGTGTTTCTGATAAGGTGACAGTGCCTGTTGGTGAATTACTTCTCGGACTATTGGAGGCCTAAGGAGTGCGGGAATCGCCAAAAGTGGGTGTAGGCTCTATTAGCTTCAGAAAGCCGTGCTGCTTCAGATAGACCAGCATTTGTATATTCGGTTCACTATCAGTGTGTTTCAGTAGTGACTTCAGAAAGAGCAGACCCTGATCTTTCTGAACTTTATTTTTAAGTTCTTTATAGTCCACCCCCTTTAGATGATCCGGCTTTTTGGAAATTGCCTGCAGTATTGTTTCTACTTCTCCCTTCTTACTTGGGTCTGACCACTGTTTGATTAAATGCTCCTGATCAAAACAGTGCAATGGATTTTCTCCTCGAATGACCATTAAATTTTCCATTTCTTTAAAAGCATCTTGTGTTGTAGGTACCATATGGAGAAGCCTTTCAATACCTACAGGGTCTGAATGAGAATCCGCCCCCGCCCCTGGTCGTGATCTTGCACCCATCAGGTTTACGAGATTCATCAGTGGGTTTCCACCCAATAATGGTCCAAGCCCAGCTCCCATCATTGGGCAGTCTGGGGCATGATCACCAGATGTTGGGGATGAAAAGCTAATTCTGAACCCTCCATTGCCACCTATCTGGGGCAGTCTTTGAGAACCTGATTGGGTATGACCTGGTGTTTGTTGTTGTGGCCGCAGATCAGGTACAGAATCTTCCGGTCCCATGGGGAATTGTGGTGGAACAGGGCCTGATGTTTGAGGGTAGGGCATGCTGTGGACATGAGGCAGTTCTCGTCTGAGAGAGCTGGGGAGTGAAAGTAAAGACAGTACTTGGTTTAAGCTCTCACGTCCAATTTCATTTGGAATATTAATATTGATGTTTACACCACTCTCTGAAGAATTGTACTCAGTTACTCTGATTCGAGGTGAAGTTACTTGCAGAATTTCTGCCGCTCTATCGATAATTCTTTGGCCTGCATTATTGTATTCTTCAGGGGTTAAACAGAGGTTGTCTAGTTGATGTCTGGTTGACCATATACATTGTCTGAAGGATCCCTCGATATAATCCAACTGCTCTGCTGAGTAGGGGCCAAAAAATGCAGCCATTCTTTCTGGTTCTGAGAGGCGACCGGACTCTCCATCGGTGTTGGGCATTGAAAGAGAATGTTGAGAGTTTTGGACTGGAAAGGACATAGCGTATTACTCCTTAAATTAACGTTGGAGAAAAAAAACAGAACATGATTCTGTTTTAGCTATTCATGATAGATGAAAGTTGATTGTTCGGTTTATAGAGTTTATAAAAGATGTTTTATTTGATTAATTGCTTGAGTGTTCTTTTGAATTATAAAAAAACGAAATAATATGTCATTGTGTATAGTCAATAACTTGCTATCTATTTTCTTGGGTTGTATAAATCTAAACCTTATTGATTTTATGGGAAAATGATAATTATTCTCGTTGTTAAATCACCTAAATACATAGGTGATATTTTATGCAGTATTTTTCCATCTAATTTTAAAATTAATTAGGCAGTATTTGTATTTTATTGATTACTGATTATGACATAAATGTTATGCGTGTTTATTTTAAAGTGTAGTTGTTTGATTGTTTAAGAACGTGGTCTTCCCTGCTTCTTTGATTACTCTTGTTCAGAGCAGAAACAATTGCTGTAGATTACAGTTGCTGTTCTTCATTGATAGGAAGTTTTGGTAACTGCTCAAAATTTGGTGGGGAATTTAAAAGAGACACCTCTACAGCCCAGTAAAATCAATAAAGATTTTCCAGAAAATGCATTTTTACCACCAAGTTTTGAGCAGTTACCATTAGAATGGTTTTTCTTAGCTTTAAATGATTCAACTTTAGCACTTATATTTTCTATTGCACGATGTTTGTATTTTGAATTGACCCCACTTGGTGATGATTGATTAGCGTTTGCTCTTCCAAAACCAAAATATGAGAATAGACAACTAACCGCGTCCCGTGTCAGCCATTGTATATACTTCTTGAGATACTTTACTGAATAAAAAAAACAGTATTCATAGGTAACCAGAGACGTATTAAATTATTAGGGTTATTTTTTTAAAATAGAAAATGCAATAAGATATTGACTGATATGTCAAGAATTTACTGTTAATTATCTTGAATTTAGGTTTTTTTGTGCAATGATTTATACATCTTATTGCTCTGCTTAGAGGAAAAGGATCAAAGGTTCCCTTGGGTGGTGAGTACTGTGTTTGGATTAGCGAAAGACGGCTGTCGAAGTATTGTTAAACTTTAAATTTATACATGTCTGAGTGATATTAAAAACGTGCATATTATGCAGAATGCAGATCTGCATATTCTAGTCCCTTTTATATTGATAACGATTTATGGCCTGAAGATAAGTGGTGTGTGTACGCTTATCTTCAGATGTAGTTATTAGATAATGCAAGTTTAACGCAATACTGTTTACTCGCACGCTACTTAGCTCACTTCTACCTACCCGATGATGGAAAAGTGTTTTGCTGAGCTGGAATATAGTGAGTACTGCCGAACGTTATTAGACTTTGCCCTTGCCCTTGCCCTTGCCCTTGCCCTTGCCCTTGTTGTCCTAATGGTGCTGTGTTTGAGGGCGTCGGTGGTGGTGTTGGAATCGGAACTAGTGTATTGAACTGTTGATTAGAAACTATAGGTAAAGGGGCGAAAGTGTGTACTGGGAATTCGGATGTAGGCAGTTGAGAGAAACTGGTACGGAAAAATCTCTCTATCTCTGCTTGGGAGGCCTCAGTCTCTACAACCTGTTGGAAAACGGTGGTTGTGCGTGTAACGCGAACGTTTCCTGGCTGGCTAGTTGGCAATGCCTGAGAAGCCCTCTGCCCAAGTGATTGATATGGATATGAATTTGATCCGCCATACTCACCTGTACTAGGCATATAGTTACCATTCACGGTGCATTCGGCTATTCTTCCGGGCTGATTGGGTGCATGATTTGGCGATGCTTGGGTTGAATTCGGTGGTGTTTGAAAAGCATTTCCATAGAAAGGGTACGGGGCACCAATTTGGTTTGACATCTCAGATTTACCTTTAAATCTATTATAGAGTGATTCCAATCTCGAAATTTTCACAAAATATCATAATAGATGATTATTTATTTTTAGCTTCTATTTTTGTTTTAAAAGGTACTGTTCTGCCAGTATAAATAGTATTTGATGTTGATATATCGTACATATTTTTTCTTTCGATTGGTAAGTGGGTTTGGGAATTCGTTCACATTTTGGATTGTTAAGATCTGTATAAAGGAATTAGTCTGAGTTATTGTTTTTATAAAAATAACGGGTTGTATTTGTTGTGATTTTAAACAGAGTTTGAGCCAGTGTGTTCGATTTAAACGGTGTTATTGGTTTGAGGTTTTTCTGATACTTGATATGTAAGTAAATAATTATAATCAGTGATTAGTTGGCTGGGATCCTATTTGTATAATAAAAACAAAAAGTTAACTTTTTGGGTGTTGTAGGTAGGACTAAAGTATAATTTCAATCTTATTCATTATTCCATATCTTAGCGAAAATTGGTCTGAATAGGAGTACAGACTATGATTAACAAAGCTGATGGAGTAATTAATTCACAGGTTCGAACACCACCTCAAACAAAAGTCAGAAAAAATGGTAGAGTAAACATTGGGCAGAGAGCCAGAGTATTTAATAGGAGTGCTCATAAAGTTCATGCTTCAAGAGTCACTAAACCAGAAGTCAGGACTATCGAGGGTAAAGATCTTTCCAGTCGTAAAATTGTCTGGTTAGAGAAGATGAAGCATCGCTGGAATGTTTTTGCTTGCAGCTTTAGATTGGTGTTTCATATCTATCTCGATGATAAAGGGCGAGCGGACCTGAAAGATTCCAGAGAAGCATCAAAAACGGAGTTGAACATTCTTAACCAAAAAGAGGTTAGACAGCATAATGTATCAAAGCTCCAGGAAGAGCTAGCTGACGGGCAATACGCAGAGGCAGCTCGAAGAGCTAAAGATGCGAGTATGGCTGCTATCGAAGAAGGAAGGAGTCGGTTTTGGAAGTGGATTCGTGTTTAAGCTGACTCTCATTGGCTGAAATCAACAATGTTAACTTCTTAATTTTAAGAGTACCAATGCTTCTTGTCTTAACAGACAAGAAGCATGTTTTTAACAGACTCTGTGCGGATCAGGACACAATATCCAGTAGCTCAACCTCAAAGACCAGAGTTGTGTATGGGCCGATGGCACCACCCGCTCCACGCTCACCATAAGCCAGATGGTAAGGAACAAACAGTTTCCACTTGGAGCCTGTATTCATCATCTGCAGGGCTTCAGTCCAGCCAGCGATAACTCCCCCAACCGGAAACTCTGCAGGCTCACCACGTTGAACGGAGCTGTCGAATACAGTGCCGTCAATCAGGGTGCCGTGGTAATGAGTACGCACAGTGCTGGCATGGGTTGGCTTCTCGCCACTACCTTCAGTGATCACTTCAAACTGCAGGCCGGATTCAGTCACCTGAACGCCTTCACGTTTGGCATTTTCTGCCAGGAACTGTTCACCTTCTGCAGCCAGAACACGGGCTTTCTCAGCTTCTTCCGCCTGCAGTCGCTTCTGCATTTCAGAGAAGGCGGCGTGCAGGTCTTCATGGGATACTGCGCTTTCAGCACCGTTCAGGGCGTCAGCAAGACCGGCCAGGACAGCATCAATAGATAAACCGGCGATTGGGTTGGAAGCCAGCTGGTCCCCCATCTGGCGGCCAATACCGTAGCTGACACGTTCTTCCATGGTTTTATAGATATCAGACATTAATTATCAACTTCTTTATGAATTAGGCGGGGAGTATATCACGATTAGCCGTTAATCCGTTGACAGGGCCTATCTACTTTTCGGGTGTTGAACTTAACGGGCAGAAGAAAGTATTAGGGAGTTACCTCTGCCAGGCTTGTAACAGAGGTAAGTGTTTCCCGGAGCCAGTCTGATTTACCACAGATCTACTGTGGTAAAACTGGATATGACCACTTCTTTTGATTTTTCGCTGAGTAGTCTCATTATTCGCCACAGATCAGCATAAACACTGGCTCAAGATGGATCCCTTTTACTGAATGGGAACCATGGCATATGCATTTTGGCAAGTACTTCGACCAAGCTTGACTCCTGTTTGCCCAGTTCTGATGTAGAACGTTTAATGAAGCCCAACCTGTCATCTATATCCCTTGTCTTGGGCTTGCACTCTAAAGCCGATTGCTCGGAGTTTAGAGACTCCCTCTCTGAACGAACGAATGCCAGTTGGTCCTGAAAACTTTGCTTTAAGCCTCTTTCAGTCTTGAGTTGAGACTCACTTTGGAGTGTTACATGTACCCTTTCACATTCTGGTGCATCCTTGTTTATTACTTCTATACAACGATTAAGAAGAGCTTTTCTGGTGATTGGCAAAACCCTCTCTTCTTTTTTTTAATAGTTTCCAGGATGTCATGGCAGAAGTTTTTTGTATTGTTTTCAGCGTTCACAATATACCCAGGCTTTTTCTGGCCTTCTCTTTCAACTTTTTCCATTGTTTCTTCTGCATGCGTTACATGAATACTTGTACCGTCAGAAGGTTCTCCTTCTAACTCTTGTACACTCCAGTCTAACAGCATCCTTCGTCCGGATTTTGAACCATGTCCATTCATTAAGCTGCAGTTGAAGATGGTTAGTAAGGGGTTCTGCTTCGGTATTTGTACATAAAGATCTTTCTTTGTTTTGCACAGATTCCTGATGCAGGGTTTCTTTTACATGATTTTGATATTGCTGATAGCGGGATTCCGGTGAGGGTTGTTCCATTGCAGTGTACATTATCGATGCCTTAACTTGACTGGGTTTTAGAATGGTTTTTCAATTGTGTTTTTTCAATAGAACGACAGTATAGACAATAAGGTTTATTTTTTATTATTTCATTGATTGAATTTTTTGTGGTCCTATCTTTAATGACTTTATCAATAAGTTGCAATGTTTTTATTGTTAACCTTGAAATAATGATTCATGTTTGATTATCAATGTTTCTTATTTGTTAATGCATTTCTGTTGATTCAGGTTATTATCAACTATTGGTTTATAGTGGCCAGCTACTTACTATTAACCCTCAATCAGCCGACCGGTTCTATCCACTTCCCAGGTGCTTAAATCGCTGGCCAGGCCAATATGGCCGGAATAGTAGCATTCAGTTTCTGTTTTTAAAGCATCGATACTGTTTGAGCCCGCTTCAGGAGAGCGCTGGTAACGGCCGCTGAAGTGGGTAAGGATCAGGTTGGGAACACCGCTGGTTTCAGCAGCTTCGGCAACCATTCGGGCCGAGCTGTGCATCCATGCGGGTCCGGCTTTTTGAAGCGCTGCATCAGTCAGTGTGGCCTCATGAACCAGTAAGTGGGCACCTTGAAGGGCTTCAATTAATAATTCGGGTTTATCATTATCGCCGGCAATAATGGCAACCCGGCTTTCTGGCGGGGGGTGCAGCACCTGTTCAGGATGAATCTGACGACCATCCTCAAGAGTAATCGTCTGGCCTTTTTGTAAAAGTCCCCATAGCTCTCCTCTGGGCACTCCCAGTGCATTTAGCTGCTCAATATTGAGTTGAGTACTGAATGTCTGTTCTGCAAAGCGATAGGCAAAGCTTGGAACACGGTGAGAGAGGTCATGGGCAGTGACCGTAACCTGATTATCCTGATACTGAAAATCGGATTGATCACTACGAATAAACTCAATACTGAATGGAAGCTCGGAGACATCTGCGTAGTGTAACGCAGCCTCGACAAACTGCTGCACACCATCAGGTGCACAGATTGTCAGAGACGTTTTTCGTCCCTGCATGCTGGCCGAAGTGATCAGTCCGGGCAGACCATACATATGGTCGCCATGAACGTGAGTAATAAAGATGGTTTTGAGATTGTTGAGTGTATAGCGACAGCGGAGCAACTGGTGTTGTGTTCCTTCGCCACAGTCCACAAGATACCACTGCCTGGCATCGTCAATGGCCAGTGCCAGTGCCGTGACATTTCTTTCGGTGGTGGGCATACCCGCCGAAGTTCCGAGAAAAGTCAGTCTCATGAGCTTACTCTGAACAGTTGTAATATGAAGAAGTTTAACAGTCTGGGGAGCATTTAAAAATCTATTCGCCTTTTTATCGTTTTATAGCGAGGCTGATAAAATTAATTTTATTGAGCTATTGGGGAATTTTGTTAAGCATATGGAATCGAATCAGGTTGTGTTATCAATCTAATTAATTAAACTGCTGGGTGCTTATTTATGGATTTTTATGGGGTTAAAGCTCATTGTGTAAATTCTCCGGTAGAACCGGGAGGTGTTCATGAAAGGGATGTCGTGGATGATCAGCAGAATACTTTGTTTATGGGGTATCGCTGTCAGAAAAATGAAAATCAAGCCACAGAGATTCCAAGAGAGGTGATTTTATCTCGTCAGAGCTTATCAAGATTTCAATGTCCAGGCTGCCTTGGACGATTTAATTCGGTAGAGAGGCTTAAAGTTCACTGCTATCTTCTTCATTCCTCAGCTGTATATCCTGAGCCTGAGAAAGCTGAGGTCATAGAAAATGAAAACTGGTCAGACCAATTGGATAAAATTTTTCCAAAGGTTGACATGTATGAGTCATCATATGAGGACTTTCTGGCAGGTGGTCTTGATCGTAGCTCATTAAAAAGGGCATATGGTCCTGTGGTACCTATTCAGTCTGCGATAAGGGATTTACCTGAGGCAGGTCCGCATGAATTTAAGGCAGCTGCAGGGCAAGACTCAGGAATAGGCTTTACTTCAGGCTCTGGAGAAATATGTACTGATCCATTGAGAGAAGAGCATGGGGATAATCATAGCCAAAATGATGGCAGTGGCCCATTAGACTTGACTGTTAACTCACAGGATCGGCGAGTAAGAGCACCCTCTCTTCCAGTGAAACCCCAGGGCGAATATAAGGCCGAACAAGCAGTTGAGTGGATTGATGTTTCCGATATCGTAAGAGACCTGGCGGCTGTCGTAGGTATTGATTTTGACGATATCGACGATTGTCTAAAAAGAATTCCTGTTATTCATCAAAAGACTTCAGAGCCAAGTTTAAAGAGCCAGTCTTCAGCCATGACAGAACCTCAAAAAATAGTATTTTTTGAAGGAAACAATCTTTTTTTACAGAATCAAAAAATACCTTTCCAAACTTATTTTAGCCCTGTTGGTAATGGTGAAGTGGTTCCTGAAGTGGGGGAGTCGATGACGGCTTTCTCAAAAGGAAAGATACGGTCGAATAAAATATCACCTGAACTGAGAGATAGTATTCTTGAAGTTTTGAATAAAGGACCTAAATCCCATGGATATGGTGGGGATAAATGGAAACCAGAGCAAATTTCCGAGATTCTTAGAATGGTCTTTCATTTAGACTACAAGCCCACATCAATTCAAAAGTTCTTAACTATCCATTTAGGCATAACACTTACGGAGTTGAATAAAAGAATTCAGGTTAAATGAAATATAAAATGGGGAAGAATCAGTTAGAAACTCTTCCCTCTGAAATCTCATCAGCAAGCTCTTCAAGCACTTCAGGGTCGTGCCAGGTGTTGATGATTTTCTGGATGGTTTCCTGGCTCATGGATACCTGATTTATGATATCAGCCATCTCGTCTGCTTCCAGGCAGTGGCCATTCAGCCCGTAACAGAGTGTGCTGAATGCTTGAAGCTGGTCAAGGATATTGGCAGTAGACAGGCTTTTCAGGCCAATAAACTGGATGGCATTCAATACTCGTGGGTGCAGATGCCCATTTCGACTCAGAGTATGAATGGCCTGGCGAAACACTTCAGCCAGAATGGGGGATTCAGAGTCATTATTATCAAATGATGTATTATTCACGACGTTGCACCAACGCTCCTGTTCATCATAAGACCATCTGCGCATCAGAACACTGAAGTCGTTATTACTCAGGTTCGGGTTAAATGTCTGCAGTTTGCGAAAGGCCTGTAAACGGGGCATGATACCGGGCCACACCATATAGATTCGACCGAGATCTTCGCTTAATTCCTGATACTCAGACTTGCTTGTTATCAGGCCGGAATCAATCAATTGTTTGCTGGCAATACTTTTGAGGGCTTTGGGCGTTTTTCCATAAGCTTCTGCAGAGCCACTTTTAATGAGAATGTTAGCCTGTGCAAGCCACTTGCGAAGGTATTGGTAGTCCGAGAGCATCGGGAGGGTCCTTTCTAAATTCCTTTTGTTTTTTCTATTACTTTTTTAATTTAGTTCAGGAATAAGTAGTGGGTTGCTCTTTATTTCGGTTTATTGACATCTGGCAAGATAAACGGATCACTGCCTCCATATACTCGGAATCAATGATAACAATGAAGATGTGAGGCGCTCGTTATGAAAAGCGGCATGGCTGAGTTACACAGCGACCCTATCCGAAATATCGCCCTGCTGGGGCACTCTGGCAGCGGCAAATCCACGTTGATTGAGGCTCTTCCAATACAGGCAGGAGCCATACCGGATCAGGAAGGCCAGGGGCGGAGAATTACAGATTGTACCCCTCTCGAACAGCAGGCTGGCCACTCACTGGAAACTTCTCTTTTTCATCTTCATCATCAAAACACTCATGTAAACCTGATTGATACTCCCGGAACCCCTGAGCTCTTTGGCCGGGCTATGAGCATATTGCCTGCCGTTGAGTCAGTGGCACTGGTGATTAATGCCCAGCTGGGCGTGGAGCCGGTCTCCCGTAAGTCCTAGTTGTCGGATGCTCTCCCTCGGATGATGGTTGAAGATCCCAGTCTGGTTGTTGAGCACCGTGAGTCCCGGAACGAAACGGTGATCAGTGGTCTGGGGAGTGTACACCTGCAGATAGTTATGGAAAAAATGCAGGCAGTATACAATCTTGAAGTAAGTACACGCTTACCAATGATTCCTTATCGTGAAACCATTCTGAAACCATCAGAAGGCCATCATCGGCATAAAAAACAGAGTGGTGGTTCCGGCCAGTTTGGTGAGGTCTTTCTACGGATTGAACCATTGCCGAGAGGCGCTGGCTTTGAGTTCGCCAGCGAGGTCGTCGGTGGTGTGATACCCGGTCAATATATACCGGCGGTGGAAAAAGGGGTTCGTGAAGTGATGAACGCAGGAGCCATTGCCGGTTGCCCGATGCAGGATATTCGGGTTGTGGTTTATGATGGCAAACACCACAGTGTGGACTCCAAAGAAATTGCCTTTATCGCCGCTGGAAAAAAAGCATTTCTGGATGCCATTAGCCGGGCTGAAGCTGTGCTCCTTGAGCCTTACATGACGTTAACAGTGACGGCGCCTGTATGGAGCGTGGGGGATATTACCGGTCATCTCTCTGCGGACCGAGGGATGATTACTGGTTCAGAGTCCAGAGAAGGGGATGAAGCCTGTATTGAAGCAGAGGCTCCGCTGGCCAGTGTTTTGGAATACAGCAATGCTTTAAAGTCCATGACCTCTGGTGAAGGTGAATTTTCCATGACATTCAGCCGCTATGAGCAGGCTCCCGGCAATATCCAGAAAGCTCTGGTTGCAGAAGCCAGGCAATAACGCCTCATGACACTCAATTCACCGGGTTGAGTGTCTTCTTTCCCTTCATCTATATCTGGTCTTTAATTGCAGGCATACTGATAACGTTTTTCGCCGATAGCCAAAGATTTTTCCCATGACGTTTTTCAATTCGCTGCTCCATAGAAAGGGCAGAAATAAAAGGATGTTCTCAGCGCTGTTGATTGCCGCATTATCCATTATTCCTCAGCAGGGAATGAGTAATGAGCAGGCTGTGGCCGAAGCAGAAATTAAAGCCATTGAGAGTGATATTCAGCATGCGAAGAAGCTGCTGGAATCTCTCAATTCTGAACGAACTTCAGCCCAGAACCAGGTTCAGAAAAATGATAAAGCCATCCATCAACTGAACAGTGATATCAGTTCTCTGGAAACTCGCCTTAAGGAGGGGCAGGGCGAAATAAAAAAGCTCCAGAGCCGTCAGAAACAACTGACGGCAAAGAGTGAACAGCAGAAGGTACAGGTTGCACAGAGCCTGCAATCTCTCTACAAGAGTCTGGGGGATAGTCGTATCAAGTTATTGCTGAACCAGGAGGATCCGGAGAGTGTTTCCCGACAGCTGGTTTATCTTGACTATTTTCAGAAGGCACAGCTTCAGTCCATTCGGGAGTATGAGACAACAGTTACGGAGCTAAAGTCTGTGGAAAGCGCTCAGCAAATGCTTCTTACCCGACTTAATAAGGAAAAGGCATTGGTTGATCAGAAAAAGCAAACACTGGTCAAACAGCAATCTGAACGTAAAAAACTATTGAAGGATTTGGCGAATCGCTATCGCAAAGGGGGGAAGGAGCTTAAGCAGTTGGAGCAGGAGCGGGAGAAACTGGATAAGGTGCTTGCCAGTATCATCAGTCGGCAGCTTATCAATAGCCAGTCCTTCAAGACCCGCAAAGGTAAGCTTCTGTGGCCGGTGGATGGCAAGGTTCTGTTCAAATTCAACGATCAGAACCCCGAAACCCGTATGCGCTGGCAGGGCATGTTTATTGCCACAAAATCTGGAACAACGGTAAATGCAGTACATGATGGTCGGGTTATTTTTGCTGACTGGTTAAGCAGTTATGGCCTGTTGGCTATCATTGACCATGGGGATAACTTTCTGACGTTGTACGCTCATAATGATTCCATTCTCAAGCAGGAGGGTGATACCGTTCTGGCCGGTGAACCTCTGGCATTAAGTGGCCAGAGTGGCGGGCAGCTGACAGAGGGTGTTTATTTTGAAGTCCGCCATAATGGTAAACCCCAAAATCCATCTCTATGGCTTGGCCGGTAGGAGCCTGCCTGAGTAATCAGTGTAGTTTCAATCGGTGATACCGATAAGTAATTCCTATACTTCACTGATTTTTAAAAATGCTCGGGAGCATTCATGAATTTGATTTTTAATCTCAACCGGCTTTTCAAGGCTTTTTTTCGGCAGTCGGCGCTTTTAGCACTGGCTACCAGCCTGGCACTGAATGGCTGGGCTGATACTGTTGGTCAGGAACCACAGGCTCTTGAGATCCCTGTTTCCGGAAATGCCAGCCAGGCACCGGTTGAGTTGGAATCCGAGCACTCTCCAGAAGAGAAGAAGGAACTGAAAAGCAGACTCCCTCTTGATGAGCTTCGGGCTTTTACTGAAGTGATGGAGCGCATTAAAAAGGCCTATGTTGAGGAAGTGGATGACAGGACGCTACTCGAAAACGCCATTCAGGGGATGCTTAGTGGTCTTGACCCTCACTCTGCCTATTTGAAGCCTGATGACTTTAAAGAGCTGGAAGAAAATACGTCAGGAGAGTTTGGTGGACTTGGTATTGAAGTGGGCATGGAGGATGGTTTTATCAAGGTGGTCAGCCCCATTGATGATACCCCGGCATCAAAAGCAGGTGTCCAGGCAGGAGATCTGATTATCAAACTGGATGATGTCTCTGTTAAGGGGATGAGCCTGGGTGAGTCTGTCGACAAGATGCGCGGTAAGGCCGGAACTCTTATCAAGCTGACGGTTGTTCGTGACGGTGAGGAAAAGCCTCTTGAGATTTCACTGGAGAGGGCGGTTATCAAGGTTCAGAGCGTCAAGGCGAAAAATCTTGAACCCGGCTATGGCTATATTCGTATCAGTCAATTTCAGGCGGATACCGGCAAAGAACTTGTCGATACACTGAAGGAGCTGAAGAAAGATCACAAAGACGGCAAACTTCATGGTCTGGTTCTTGACCTTCGCAACAACCCTGGTGGCGTTCTTCAGGCTGCGGTTGGTGTTACCGATGCTTTCATCAGCGAAGGCTTGATTGTTTACACCGAAGGGCGTATTCCAAACTCTGAGTTGAGATTTAACGCTACCGCTGATAACCCTTCACAGGGTGTTCCACTGGTTGTCTTAATCAATGGTGGTTCTGCCTCAGCTTCAGAAATTGTTGCCGGCGCTTTGCAGGATCATAATCGTGCGGTTTTGATGGGAACCGAGTCTTTTGGTAAGGGATCGGTACAAACGGTATTACCCTTAAGTGTCGATTCTGCAAAAGGCTTGAAGCTGACAACAGCGCTTTATTATACGCCTAACGGGCGTTCGATTCAGGCGGAAGGTATCAAACCCGATATTGTGGTACAGCGGGCTAAGGTAACGCCGATTGATGCACCTGAGCAATATAAAGAAGCAGATCTTCAAAGACATCTGAGCAATGGCAATAAAGAAGACCAGGAGCCATTAAGTCAGAAAAAGTCAGAGGCCAGCTCAAATACCAGAAAGGCAGAAAAAGAAATTGCCAATATGCTGGCTCAGGATTACCAGTTAAACCAGGCTCTGAATGTATTGAAAGGGATGCACATTAACGCAGTCACTGCTGGTAAGGCAGCAGAAAAGAAAACGGCAGCCCTGAAACCAATGAAGGCTCTCCATGAGTAGGCATGCCTTAAAAACGGTAGGAAACACCGAAGCTGATAACGGGCTGCCAGCGTGCAGTTTCCGTTTCATCGAAATTATTTTTTGAAATGGACTTCAAACTATTGACTGAAGGGGCTGCAAGGTTGTGCCCCTCGTTGTTTTCATAGACAGCGCCAATGTCGACCCTCACATCCAGCCGTGCCTGATCAACCATTTTCTTCCAGCCCACACCAAGGTATGTCTTGTTGTTATAGCGTGCGGTCTGAGAGTCTTTGGAAGAGTTATGAAAGCTGCCCGCAGACATACTGAAATTGCTATCAAATGGCTGATAGTCAATACGCAGGCCTTTGGCATTATCAGCCGGGTTTAGAGATTGGTTGCTCAGTTCAATAGCAGAAGTATGATCTTTAACGGAGGAATGAACTTCGGAAATCTGATCCATTGAGTCTATCATGCTAACATGGTCGTTTGCCTGAGCCGTGCTCAGAACGGTTACTCCTAAGGCAATGATAAACAGATGACCATTCATGGCACCCTTTCCTCCATCCTTCTCTCCATTTATATGGAGAACCGGAAAACGGTATGTTCTATGCCAGTAGATATTGAACAGCATTTTTTATAAGACGATTTTCCTTATCCTCCCCATATCAATCACAATAATCAACTATTCTTTTTCCCAGACCTCATCTATTTTTTAATGCACTATTTTTGTTCACTGATCACTTTTTATGAAGTCAGTTTCTTTTTCATTAGCTCAAGGCTGCACTGTACTAGGTATTTTTCACAATACCCGCTGAATTTACCACTCTGATACCTGATTCCTCTCACTGATAGACTTAGCGCCAAAATCGATTGGCTGTGGATAACCCCATGCAAGTTCAAAATATGCCCAACTATGGTGCAGTTCCTCCTGCGGAAATGGCAAAGCTGGCTGAGCAGGCGGCAATAGGTAAAGCAAAAAAGCATCCTGAAGTAACCATGATTCTGGCGATTATGGCTGGTATCTTTGTTGCGATCGCCGGAATGTTTTATTCCGTGGTTATGGCTGGTGCTCAAGGCATGCCTTACGGCATGTCCAAGCTGGTTGGCGGTATTGTATTCAGTACCGGCCTGATGCTCGTAGTGCTCTGTGGCGCAGAACTGTTTACCAGCAGTACTTTGTTGCTGATGGGTAAGGCGACAGGCAAGCTGAAGTTCCGCAACATCGTAAAGAACTGGGGACTGGTTTACGTTGGCAACTTTATCGGCTCTATTCTTTTTGCCCTGCTGATTATTGGTGGTGGTGTCTGGGAAGGCGGCAATGGTCAGGTAGGCCTCTCTTCCATGTATATCGCCAAGGCCAAGCTGGGCTATCCATTCTTCCAGGCATTGATTCTCGGTATCCTCTGTAACCTGCTGGTCTGCCTGTGCTACTGGATGACCCTGAGTGCGCGCACGGCTGCCGGTAAAATGATGGCCTGTATTCTTCCGGTTGCAGCCTTCGTTGCCGCTGGTTTTGAGCACTCCGTAGCCAATATGTATCTGCTGCCTGTGGGCTACATGATCAAGTCTCTGGCGGGTCCTGAGTTCTGGCAGGCAATCGGCTACACCGCAGCGGACTTTGACATGATCAACCTGACCAATATCTTTATGAATCTGCTGCCTGTCACTATCGGGAACATCATTGGTGGTGGTGTTATGGTCGGTCTGAGCAAGTGGTTTGTGTACCTTCGTGTAAAAGGTTAATCCGCTCTTCACTTTCCTACGCTTTCAGCCTCTAAGGGGCTTGCGTGGGAATGTACGACCATCTGCTTGATGCCCTGCGCTGTTTTTCTGCCAACCCCTCTGGTGTTCGCCAGCTCTTCAACCGTACTCAATAAGATAGCTTCAATTGAACCAAATCGCCGTAACAGAGCACGGGCTTTCAGCAAGCCGACACCCGGAAAACACTGCAGCATATTCAACGCTTGCCGGGCAGGGTTTTTGGATTGAACAGGCCGGGAGTCAATACCCGCAGAATTCATAACCCCTCTGAACTTGTACCACTGTCGCCCCATCGTCATCAGTAATGCAGCCGTTTCATCTGGATTCATGGAACGCAGTACGGGGATACCAAAATACAGTGAAACCATGACAAGAGCACCTTGAATAGACTCCCGGCGTATACCGGATGAACACAACATGCCAGCAGTCCCCTCAATCAGTAATACTTTCCGATAGGGAAAACAAAACCGGCTCAGTTGCCGGAATAACCGACCATCAATAATGGAGGCAGCCAGGTCGATCAGTGTTTTCCTCTCAACCAGCCAATCGTTGTTGACTTTATAATCTCCGCTGTCAAGAGAGACGGTGTTCACGACAACACCTTCCTGACTCTGCAGTGTGTCAATAATCCCTGAAGCCCTTTCCCTGTAATCAATGTCAATCACGATATTATGCATAGTGAAAATGATTCTGACCATAAGGACAGGAAGCAGTATAGCTAATTGTGTATGCTTGCCACTGCCAGCAGAGAAATAGAGGGGGAAGCATGAAGTCAGTCGCAATATTCTGTGGTGCCCGGTCTGGTCGTAAGGACGTGTATCGTCAGGCTGCTGAAGCATTGGTAGGCTCATTGTTAGCGCAAGACATCACGATTATTTATGGTGGCGGCAATGTCGGACTGATGGGAGCCATTGCTGACCGGGCCATTAGCAGTGGTGGCAGGGTGGTCGGTGTCATTCCCCATGCCCTTGTCGAACAGGAACAGGCTCACGATGGTCTAAGTGAATTGATCCATGTGAATGACATGCATGAGCGTAAACAGAAAATGAGTGAACTTGCTGATGGCTTCATCACCCTGTCGGGCGGGGCTGGCAGCATGGATGAACTCTTTCAGGAAATCGCGCACCGGCAAGTTGGTTACCACGCTAAACCCTGTGCCATTCTGAATACGGCTGGCTATTATGATCACTTGTTGGCCTGGCTGGAAAATGCCGTGAATGAAGGCTTTATTACTCAATACTGGTATGACCAGCTGTTTTTGACCAGTCCCCCGTTGAACTTGTGAATAGATTGATGGGAGCCCGATTATGAAACCTCTGCTGGTTTACCTCCATGGCTTGAACAGTTCCTCCCAGTCCCGGAAGGCTATCCAAACGACAGAGTATGTGCAAAATTGTCGGCTGGATGTTGAACTCTGGATGCCGGATTTACCAGTCTTCCCATCTGACATCGTTCAGTGTCTGCAGAGCCATCTGAAAAAGTCGATCAACCAACGGGATATATACATTATCGGAAGTTCACTGGGCGGTTTTCTTGGTACCTGGCTATTGGATTGGCTGTTGAAAAATAGACATCAGCAAAAGGTTCGGCTTGTGCTGATCAACCCCGCAATCGTTCCCCATGAGCGATTTGAGGCGTTTCTTGGCCCCCAGAAAAACTACCATACCGGTGCTGACTGGGTGATGACAGAAGAGTACGTTGAACAACTGTTACTTCTGGAAGCAGAACCACCGCCTTCACCTGAAAACACGCTGCTGCTGGTTCAGACGGGTGATGAAACGCTGGATTACCGACTGGCTGTGGAAAAGTACAAAAAATGCAGATCCATCGTTCAGGAAGGAGGCAGTCATGCCTTTGATCATTTTGAGGATATTCTGCCTGAAGTCTTCGATTTTCTGACATCCGTTTGAACAAATCCCTGTGCATTCGTTACACTTCCTTCATTAAACGATTTGTCAGCAAGGACTCATGGTAAAGAACGACTACAATGCCGAGGCGATTGAAGTACTCAGTGGCCTCGATCCGGTGCGTAAGCGCCCCGGGATGTATACCGATACTACCCGGCCAAACCATCTTGCCCAGGAAATCATCGACAACAGTGTGGATGAGGCGCTGGCAGGCTTTGCCTCCTGTATCAAGGTCACCCTGCACAAAGACCAGTCTCTGGAAGTAGTGGATGATGGCCGTGGTATGCCGACAGATATCCACCCGGAACATGGCATCTCTGGTATAGAGCTGATTCTGACCCGGTTGCATGCCGGTGGTAAGTTCTCCAATAAAAATTACCAGTTTTCCGGTGGTTTGCACGGGGTGGGTGTTTCCGTCGTCAATGCGCTCTCCAGCCGGTTGGAAGTCACCGCTCGCCGTGGTGGCGTGGTTTCGTCCATCAGCTTTAAAGATGGCTACAAGGACGAAGACCTGCATGAGGTTGGCACCTGTGGACGTCGTAATACCGGAACAACGGTGCATTTCTGGCCCGACTCCAGCTACTTCGACTCTCCACGTTTTTCAGTACCTCGGCTGATGCATATTCTCCGTGCCAAGGCTGTACTGTGCCCTGGTCTTCGGGTTGAGTTTAATGACAAGATTTCCGACGACGTTACCGAGTGGTACTACGAAGATGGCTTGAATGATTACCTCAAGAGTGCAACCAGGGGTTTTAGCACACTGCCTGCGGAACCTTTTACCGGCTCTCTGAAAGGTGAAAGCGAAGCGGTGGACTGGGCCGTCCAGTGGCTGCCTGAAGGTGGGGAGTTACTCACTGAAAGTTATGTCAACCTGATTCCAACGCCGCTCGGCGGTACCCATGTCAATGGTTTTCGAACGGGTTTACTGGAAGCCATTCGAGAGTTCTGTGAATTCCGGAACCTTCTGCCTCGTGGTGTTAAGCTCGGCGGTGATGACCTGTGGGAAAATTGCGCCTATGTCTTGTCTGCGAAGCTGGCTGACCCACAGTTTTCCGGTCAAACCAAAGAACGCCTTTCTTCCAGAGAGTGTGCCGCCTTTGTCTCTGGTGTGGCAAAAGACGCGTTCAGCCTCTGGTTAAATCAGCACACCACAGATGGAGAGTTGTTGGCTGATCTTTGCATCAGCAATGCCCAGAAGCGGATGCGTAAAGCCAAAAAAGTGGCCCGCAAAAAAGTCACCCAGGGGCCGGCACTGCCCGGTAAACTGGCGGATTGCTCAAGCCAGGACCTGAACATGACAGAGCTTTTCCTGGTAGAAGGTGATTCTGCTGGCGGCTCGGCAAAACAGGCTCGTGACCGGGAGTATCAGGCCATCATGCCGCTGCGGGGTAAAATCCTGAACAGCTGGGAAGTCGACTCTTCTGAAGTACTGGCCTCTCAGGAAATTCACGATATTTCTGTGGCCCTGGGTGTTGATCCGGCTTCAGATGATCTTAGCGGGCTGCGTTATGGCAAGGTCTGTATTCTGGCCGATGCGGATTCCGATGGTCTACACATTGCGACCTTGCTCTGCGCTTTGTTTGTTCAACACTTTCGCCCACTGGTTAAGCAAGGTCATGTCTATGTGGCCATGCCTCCGCTGTATCGGATTGATGTGGCCAAAGAAGTATTTTATGCCCTGGATGAGGCGGAAAAAGAGGGCATCCTTGAACGTATCCGTGCCGAGAAAAAGAAAGGCAAAATCAATGTTCAGCGCTTCAAGGGACTGGGTGAAATGAACCCTCTGCAGTTACGTGAAACCACCATGTCTGCCGACACCCGTCGTTTGGTTCAGCTGACTCTGGATGATGAGGAAGAAACCACTCAGCGTATGGATATGCTGTTGGCTAAAAAGCGCAGTGGTGATCGAAAGTCCTGGCTGGAGTCCAGGGGGAACCTGATTGAGATAGCTTGATGACCACTTACTCAGAAAATATGATTTCATTTAGTCAACTACTTACTAGTAATGGAATCTAAAACTACACTTCAACGTGGAGTTATTTGAACCATTCAAAAATAAAGAGAGTTTCGTGACTTTGAGACTCTCTATGCTTAATACCTGCCCAGCTTCAAACAGTAATTGATAAGCCGATACTCACCTCATTGACCCGTTTTCCTGAATCAGGATAAGGTGGAACTTTAACGCAGTAACTGTCAGATGATGGCTAATCCAGGGAGGGTTAATGCCTCATAAACTTATCCTCAAGCTGCTGCTTGCCTGCTATGTAATGCTGAACTTCTCTTCAGTAAACGCCCAGACACCGACTGCTGCTGAGATTGATGAACCACTCTATAAGCCTTTTATTGAGCGCTATATTCTCGATGAGCTGAAGATGCTTCGTCAGGATCAGCAGGCGATGCGGAGAGAACTGACGGACAAAGTGGCGGAGGCCAGGCTGGATGCCTCGGACAGAGCTGTTCGCTATACAACGGATACCGTCAATAATATCTTTTTTATCATCACTGCGGCGGCATCTATTCTGGTGTTGCTGGGGTGGCGCTCTTTACGTGAAGTCCGTGAAACCATTAAGGATCAGGTCGAAAGCCAGGTTTCCACGATGACGCTGGAGTATGAGAAAAGGTTGAATGAACTTGAGAATAAACTGGTCATACGATCAGAGCAGATTATATCTGCGCAGGAAAAAATCTCACAAACTAACCAGGTTCATTCACTATGGATGCGTGCGGCTCTTGAGACTAATCTCCATGAGCAGATCAACATCTATGATCAGATTCTGGACGTCAATCCGGATGATGTAGAGGCACTGACTTATAAGGCCGACTCTTTGCTGGATCTTGGTGAGGCTCGCTGGGCATTATCATTGTCCAATCAGGCGATTGATCATGATCAGGAATATGCGCTTGCCTATTGGCAGCGAGCTTGTGCTGAGGCTGCACTGGGGCAGCATGATGAAGCGGTACGAGATCTTGAAACCGCCATACTGCAATCCCCCGCGTTGAAAGATGAAGTAGTCAATGAGACGGCTTTTGAAGTTCTGCATGACCATTTATCGTTTAAGAAGTTGTTGCAGCCGGATATGCAGGATGATGAGCCCAGTTAAAATTACTTAATATCCTTTTCCCCAAAAACTGAAACATTCCCTTTCCCTTGAGCTGATCCTCATCAGCTCTTGTTTTATCTGTTCCTGAAGAAAGATGGTACGAAGCAGATCTATTTCTATAAGATGTAAATAATATGAATCTTTACGTATTTTAATGAGCTTATTCTGCAAGCAAAATACTTGAGTAAATTACTTTATTATTTATAAGGCGTTTAAAGGAGATGTATTTAGTATGGTTAAACCTGTCAGCTTTGCAGATCCGGAAAAGTGCAGTGAGATATTCGACTCGGAAAATCGTGTCGAATGGCAGAACACACCCCATGTACTAAATAGTCTGGCACTCAGCGAAGATACCTCGATTGCCGATGTAGGGGCGGGTACTGGTTATTTTTCCAGCCAGTTTTCCCGTCTTGTACCCAGGGGAAAAGTCTATGCGCTGGACACCGAGACTAATATGGTCAGCTATATGGATAAACGCTTCAGGGAAGAAGGGTTATCCAATATAGAAACCAGGTTGTGTGAGTATACCAACCCCTGTCTTCCTGAATCGGTTGATATTGTTTTTCTGGCCAATGTTTATCGTTTTATCCAGGATCGCCCTCGCTTCCTGAGTAACTTACACCAGCAAATCGATGATAAATCCACCGTTGTTTTTGTCGATTTCAGGGGCGACCATGCCAGAGTAAAGCCTGTTCAGGCTCTGGATGAAGTTCGTCAGGCAGGTTTTCATATTATGAATATGGACAGCAGTGGTTGTCCTGATCATTACATCATGACGTTTGGAAAGGACGCTTGCCTTTAAATGACAAGCATCCGTTTTGTCGTTACTCAAAACGCAGGCAAGAAGTCAGCTCTTTAGAGGAACTTCAGTCTCATAAGCCGTGTTGGTAAACACCCCTTTAATATCTTCAAGTACCGAATACATACAGGGCAGCAGAAGCAGAGTAATCAACGTGGCGAACAAAATACCAAAACCCAGGGAAATGGCCATGGGAATCATAAAGCGAGCCTGATTAGAGGTTTCCAGTATCATGGGCGACAGGCCGCCAAAGGTGGTTAATGTTGTCAAAATGATTGGGCGGAAGCGGCGATGGCAGGCTTCAAGCAAGGCATCATGCACACCCAGTTGGTCCTTTTCCCGTCGTTCGTTGGCTTCTGTTACCAGAATAAGACTGTCGTTAATTACTACGCCGCTGAGAGCCAGTACACCCAGCAAGCTGACTACGCTCATGGTATAGCCAAGGGCAACGTGGCCCAGCACGGAGCCGATCAGCCCAAAAGGAATGATGGCCATGATGATAAATGGCTGGCTGTAACTGCGAAATGGAATCGCCAGCAGGCAGTACAGGGCCAGCATCACCATAATGCCGTTCACGAATAGACTGTCCATGCTCTCTTTCTGCTCAATCTGATCTCCACGGAAACCGATATCCAGTCCGGGGTAGCTCTGCTTCAGGATTGGAAAGGTTTCCTCAGACAGCGTCTGGCTCAGGGTCATGGCTTCAGACGATGGGGTAATATCCGCGCTGACAATCACCCGGCGGCGGCCTTCCCGTCGTTGGATGACAGAAGCGGAGTAATCACGGGTGATGCTGGCAACCTGCCCAAGGGGAACGTAATCATTACCAACCCGAACCGGTAACTGCTCCAGATCGAACTCACTGGCACGCTGGTAATCTGGCAGCATGACTTTGATGTCAACCTCTTCACTGCCCCGTTGCTGGCGAATAGAGCGCACGCCATTAAAGGCAGAGCGAACCTGTTTGGCCAGCTCCTTTTCATTCAGGCCCAGACTTTGCCCGGCAGGCAGCAGTTTCAGATTCAGCTTGCTGCTGCCGGATGAGAATGTGTTTTCAATATCGATGACACCGGCGTAACCGGCGAGCATCATGGCCAGCTCATTACTGGCTTCTTCAAGCATATTGTTGTCATGATGGCGCATTTCAATGGTGACACCGGCGACATCACTGCCAGGGCCGCTGCCTGCTGATGAGAAACGAATACCTTCAACCCCGGGAATATTACCGGTGGCCTCCCGCCAGAGCCGGGAGACTTCTTTGGTGCTCATTGTTCTAACTTCAGAAGGCTGGAGGAACATACGGACAATGATGATAAATTCGCCATCAAGGTTTCGCTGTATACTGGAGATACCCTTGACCAGTGCTTTTCCACCGTTTTCATCCATGACGTTCTGTGCGGAGCGTTCCAGTCGATGACGAATGGCTGTGGCGTCTTCCAGAGAGGTTCCCACTGGCAGAGTTGCCCGACCTGCCGAAAACTCGGCTTCCACTTTTGGCATGGTGGTAAAACCCATATGGCCACCGGCAATATAGCTGATCGATGTCATTAACATGGCAATGCCCAGGGCAACCACGAGATAGCGGAATTCCAGCAGTACACGCATCACCGGTTTGTAGAAATGGACAATTAATCGGTTCAGCCCTCGGTTGAGAGGCTGTCGCGAAACCCCGAAAGCTATTAAAATACCGCTATTCCAGCGCCAGCATAACCAGCCATGACAACAAAGCAAAAATTGGATATCAGTCGTACTTCCCAATACGACATTTTCTCCGAACTGTCTGACATCCCAGAAAAAGGATCGGTGAACCATCAGGGTATAGGCCAGCAAAGGCGCTTTCTTGCTCCGCAACCATCGGACATCACGATTGGACATACCTACCTGCAACAACACCTGGAACAGGCTGGTCAGAAAACCCCCATCATTGTTGCTGATTTCCTTAACGAACTGGACTGGTCGGAATTTGAAGCACGCTATGGCAAATCGGGTCGCCCACCCTATGCACCTCGCAACATGGTCGGGCTTATTCTTTACGGCATCATGCAGGGCGTAACTTCTCTGCGAGGGCTGGAGGCACTTGCCCGGCTTAATCTGGGCTGCATGTGGGTCAGTGGCGGTATCTTTCCGGATCATGCCAATATTGGCCGGTTTGTCATTATGCATGCCGAATCCCTGAGCCTCAGTTTTTTTGAGGATCTCGCCCGGTTGGCACTGAAAAAGACCCGCTCTTCAGGCCACTGTCTGGCCGGTGATGGCACCACCATTGAAGCGGCTTGTTCGAATTACAATCTGGTGAAAGAAGAAGCGGCCAGGGCTGCTCTGGAAGAAGCTCGGCGTCAAGCGGAGAAAGCGCCCGGGGATGAAGAAAAGCAGACAGTAGTCGAACACAAGACGGTGGTTCTTGAGACGCTGCTTACCCAAAAGGAAAAGCGCAAAAAACGTAGCCAGAAAGCGGCTGAAAACACCATGGTCAGCCCAACAGAGCCTGAAGCCATTATTCAGAAAATGAAACGGGGGCGGGGTTATGCGCCTGGTTATACCCCTTCGGTTCTGGCCAATGAGAAACGGGTGGTGGTCGCCGTGGCCGTTGATCCCACTAACGAAACGGCCGTTATTCCAGAGATGCTGGATCAGGCAGTACGCACTACCGGACAAAGTCCTGATGAATTGCTGCTGGATGGAGGTTATGCCAATGAAACTGTCATCACGACAACGATAGAGCGTGATATCAGCCTGTTGTGTCCGGAGAGTGGCAAGCCGGGCAAACCTAAAAAGGGCAAAAAATTCCATAAAAGTCGTTTCCGTTATGATACGACAAATGATGTTTACTACTGCCCTGGTGAGCAGACATTGGTGCTTCTTTATCAACCCGGTAAAAATGCAAAGTCTGATGCCGCAAGGGTCTATGGCGGGGCAGATTGCCAGAACTGCCCACTGCAAAACCGGTGCACAAGCAGTAAAAAGAAAGGCAGGCAGATCAGCCGGTTTACCATTGATGATGCCAAAGACGCACTACGGGAAACCATGCAACACCCGGCAGCTAAAAAGGTATTTAAACATCGAAAAGCGATGGTGGAACCGGTTTTCGGCCATCTGAGAACGGTACAGGGGCTCAACCGTTTCCGTCGTCGAGGCCTATCGGGCGTTAAACTGGAGTTCAGCCTCCACCTGTTGGCATACAATCTCAGCAGGGTAGTGGCCGCTGCTGCTTCAAGCCTGATTTTGCGGCTTTTTTACCGCCTTTGGTGTCAATTTAAAGCCGTTTTGACGGGCAGTAATTTTTCATCAGATTGCAATAGGCTTTTTATGTGGGCCACCATGGCTGCATGAGAGAGGTTCCCAGTCTATCAAGGTTGTCCAAAAACGGTTTTTGCAACAGCCTCTCTATCGGGAGAAAATGCTGATCTGGCGCAAATTAACCATACTTTTTTATTGATTTATGTGGTTTTGAAAGACAGCTTTTGTCGTTTTTTATTTAGAGTTTTAATGGCCTGTCAAAATTTTCAAATAGATTTTAAGTAATTATCCTTTATGAAAGGTGTATTTTCTATTTTATTTTTATTGCTCAATGCTTTCGATATTACAACCCTGCCAGCGTCTCTGGAAATATTAAGTACTTCTAAGCTGCTCTTCATGGTTATGAAAGGTAGAATGTGCAAACAGGAAGCGGTGAGCTATGATGCGGATCGAAAATAATTCCTGGAGTCCGGTCATGAGCTCAGATAGCTTTTTCCTCAACGAGAACAATACTCTTTATGGGCGCATGAAAGCAGCCTGTCAGGAGGACTGGAACGATTACTGCCATCATCCATTTGTCCGGGGAATGGCCGATGGTTCTCTGCCGCTGGCCTCTTTTCGCCACTATCTTCAACAGGATTACCTGTTTCTGATTCACTTTGCCAGGGCGTACTCATTAGCGGTTTACAAATCGGATAACCTGGAAGATATGCGCTCTGCCTCGGAGTCGGTCAGCGGTATTCTGGGGGAAATGACACTGCATCTGGCCTATTGCCAAGAGTGGGGTCTGACCGAAAAGGATGTGGTCAGCCTGCCGGAAGCCCGGGCCAATATGGCGTATACCCGTTATGTTCTGGAGCGGGGAATGGCCGGCGATATTCTGGATCTTTACACCGCTTTATCCCCCTGTGCAGTGGGCTATGCAGAAATCGGTTACCGGTTGAAGCAGGCTCCAGATACCGTGAAAGAAGGTAACCCCTATTGGGCCTGGATTGAAACCTATGGTGGTGAAGAGTATCAGGAAGGCGCCAGAAAGCAGGTGGAAAGGCTGGATAAGCTGGCAAAATCCCGTTACAACGCGGCTCGCATGGACTCGCTTTGCCAGACCTTCCGGGAAGCCACCCGTCTGGAAATCGGGTTCTGGCAGATGGGGCTGGATTGCTCGTTTTAACGTCAGCTGCCTGTTTTGTATTCTCTGCTATGCTCAGCGCTCAAACAACAATTCATAAAGGTATGCCGTATGAATCTTGAGTCGAGAGTGCAGAAACTTGAGATGGGTCAGGAAGCGCTGGATCACAGCCTTCACGAAATGATGAAAGTTGTCGGAGCCACTCACGAAGTGATTGCCCTTATTCTCAGAGAGCAGCAAGACACCCGTAAAGAACTGACCGAGTTCAAAGGGGAAGTTAAGGCACAGTTCCAGCGGGTGGAGCAGCGCTTTGATCGACAGGACAAACGCTTCGACAAGATTGAAGAAATCCTGATCCAGATTATTGGCCGCCTCCCTGATCAACCCGCTATTTAGTGCAGCTAAGCGCTGATCCCCATACCATCGTCATCCCCGCGAAGGAGGCCGTTGCAAAAGAGCGAATTAACTCCCAACCGTCATCCTCGCGAAGGCGGGGATCCACTGCTCGCAATGGATTCCCGCCTTCGAGGCTGTCGCAAAAGGGTATGAGCACCAAAATATCTCAGCATCGTCGTTCCCGCGAAGGCGGGAACCCACCATGAACTCGTTCCCACGCAGAGCGTGGGAACGAGGGTATGGCGGTTGGTTCGGGTGTCGGCTCTTCAGAGCCGACCTGCGCGGATAGATCCTCTTTCAGGTTTCTGTCTGTGGGGTTAAATGTTGATGTATATCAATAAAATGTAAATACTCATAAACAGGCAATGTCGTACACGCCCGCCTGTTTCGGAAACTACCTATTCAGTTATTTGATTATTTTAAAATCCATTCTTTTCCATGGTTTATTCCCCTTCCTTATTAATCAAGGCCTTTCACCCTGATCACTGGTTATTGGTTATCACCTGTCGTTTGAAAAGCATTCACGCAATAGCAAAAAAAATCATAAGCTGATTCGTTTTTGTAATGTGACGTTCGTGCAAACACTCTTGAATAATTGCATCCAAACTAAGTCGTCCGCATCGGTGGGGGCTTCTGCGCTCCACCATGCATAAGAAGAAAGACGATAAAAAAAGCACACACATCACACACAATTTCAGGAGTGAACTCCATGCAAAAGAAAATTCTTGCTGCTGTTGTAGCGTCCGTAATGGCTGGCCAGGCGATGGCTGTTACTATCGTTGACGACGGCACTACCAAAGCTGAAATCGGCGGTTACCTAGATCTGCGTTATGTTGACCAAGGCGACAAAAAAGGCCACATGGGTGACAGCAGCCGTATTAACTTCGCTTTCGAAAACAAGATGACTGAAGCGACTACTGTTTTTGCCAAGGCTGAGTGGGGCTTTGACACTGCTGGTACTGAAGAAGATTTCTTCTGGCAGCGTTTGGCTTACGTTGGCGCTAAGAACGAGCAGCTGGGTGCTGTTTCTTACGGTCAGCAGTGGTCTACCTACGGCATGGTAGCTGGCTGGACTGATGTGTTCGCTGCTGCTGGTGGCAGTGCGTCCGGTTACTACGGTAAAGATGGCGACTCTCTGGGTACTGCTCGTGCTGAAGATGCTCTGCAGTACAACCACAGCTTCATGGGCCTGAATGTTTCTGCTCAGTACCAGGTTGGTGAAAAGTCTCTGACGGCAGTTGGTAATGGTACTGAGACTCGTGATGGCTCTTATGCTGTTGCTGCCAGCTACGATCTGCCAATGGGCCTGAGCATCGGTGCTGCTTACAACGAAGCTAAGGTTGAAAATACTACTGATAGCGCTGATAGACTTCAAAGCCAAGTCTGCTATCGTTGGTGCCAAGTTCGAAGCTGACAAGATCTACGCAGCGGTAACTTACGCTAAGCTGAAGAACCGTGATGTTCTGCACTAAGGTTGGTGGTTACTACAAGTTGACAAGGCTGAAGGTATCGAACTGTATGCCAGCTACCAGCTGAACGAAATGTTCAAGGTTGAAGGTGGTTACAACCAGCTGAAAGACGAAAGTACTGTTCCCAGACAAGGCTGAAATCAAGCACTTCCCAATGGCTGTAGTTTACACTCAGGGCCCTGTTCAGCTGTCTGGTACTTACCAGTTTGAAAAGAGTACAGACACTGAAGGTAAGGACGTTGACGACAAGATCGTTCTGCAGGCTCGTTACTACTTCTAATATCGAAGTGGTTGCTTAGCAGCAATGTCTTCGCCGGAATTTCCGGCAACAAAAAACCCGCTCCGGCGGGTTTTTTGCGTTCAACCCTTCCACCCTCGTTCCCACGCTCCCGCGTGGTAATGCATACCCTGAACCTCCGTAGACTCCATTCTTTCTGATAGCTCTGTCACCAGATAGCTCCGGAATCATCCCGTTACGTCTGCATTCCCACGGCGGACCATGGGAACGAGGGAGATTCGACGACGATGAAGACGTACTGGAATTTTTCGACACCGATAACCCTCAGCGGCCCAACCTTGAAGCGAAGAGGGTGAATATTGATTTCCCGGCATGGGTTGTCAATGAACTGGACAAAGAAGCCAGCGCGATAGGCATGGAAGTGCATGATAATTAACCGCTCAGGGCTCAGGACTGGTGATTGATGACGCCGCTTCCAGCACTAATAAAACCGCGCAGAGCGGTTTTATAAAAAATCATTCCGGCCCGGGCGGAAACCCATCCGTCATGATCTGCTCCATTGTCCACGGATTGGTATCCGGAAACTCTTCCTCCGGAATTTCCAATTCCCGCGAAGCATCCCGACAGGCAATGGGGTAACACTCCAGCAGACACTCATCCAGTAGCCCATATAAACTGGGATTCTTGATCAACAGCCGTTTAACGATCGCCCGTTCTTTTTCCAGACTGTAATCAATCACCATAAACCAGCTGCGATACCAGCGGTTTAATGTACGCAAATCTTCCTTGAAGGCGCGGATCTGCCATTTCAGTAGAAGCACCAGCACCCGGGTCAGATGGGTTTCCAATGTATTGACTTTTTCCTGTCCCAGGTCTTCCACCTCCTCGATCAGATTCTCCAGATCCAGAGACCGAAACTTACTCCTTTTCAGTAAATCAATTTGCTGACGGGTCCACTGATAAAAGTCCGTTTTATACAGGTTACTCATAGTGATGACCTCCCGATGCTACTGATGTTTTTTTAAGAACCTCAGTGGTGTATCACACAATCTCCTGCAACCGGCCAGTGCAGCAATGTGAGTCATTATTGTTTTACTCATCATCAGTTCGATCAGTGAGGCAGAAGGCTGTTTTTTCAAATACCCCAGGTTAATGAGGTGATGTTAACTGGGCTGTAGTGACAGTTTCGGAGCTATTACATTTCAAAAAAACAGGAGAGCAGATGGAGTTCCGGGGTCCGGTTTAAGCCTTGTCCCAGTAGGAAAAACCAACACCTGAAGAAGCTGTCACAAACCGGCTGCAGTATAGGTCATGAATGTCAGGCTATGGGAACTTTGACAATAAATTGAAAAACGCTTGTGAAAAACGAGCGGGCTTTCTACATAAAAGAAGAGAAAGTCTTTGGTCGTCTATTTTCAGACAGATCTTATGTCAACAGAGCCTGGTGCAGCTAAGCGCTGATACCCAGGCATCGTCATCCCCGCGAAGGCGGGGATCCACTGCCCGCGATGGATTCCCGCCTTCGCGGGAATGACTGCGGTAGTATTGGTATGGGTTTTAACGCTTCCCTGCACTAAATAACCAATTGTACCGATTCGCCACTTTGCTCGGTAAGGCAGCGATTCAGCAGTGAGATAAAGGATTCCCCCTGGCCGTCCAGCAGCCAGTCGCCCTGCTCATCATTGTAATCAAAGTGGAAACCACCACTGCGGGCAGCCACCCACAGTTGCAGCAGGGGCGTTTGCCGACTGAGGATAATTTTACTGTTGTCTTCGCAAGTGAGGGTCAGGATACCTGCGGAGTTTTCATAGTCGATGTCCAGTCCGGAATCGTCTATGGCGTCTTCAATGGCCAGCATCAGGCCATCAAGCAGTTCATTGTATTGACTCTCAGTTAGCGGAAGGCGCTCTTTCATCGTTATCTCAGTGAAAACAGGATCAGAATGAGCGGATTTTAGCCTGCCTATGGCTCCGTCGATAGAGCTTTCAGCGTATTTCAACAACAGCCTTCAGCGTTTTACAATAAAATCTTCCGCTATTTATAAGTAGAGCCATAAGTAATTCGGCAGTTATACTGTGTGCCATCGAGTATAAGGGAAAGGGCTATGAGATTGTTCACCGCTATTAATCAGCTGAAGGCTCCGGCGTTAGCCGCTGTTGCTTTCTTTGTCCTGCTGCTGACAGGCTGTGGACAGAAGGGAGATCTTTATCAACCGAAGACCTCAATGGCTGATAATGATGTATCGAGTTATCACCTAGGTTAAGGATCTTTTGTCAGCCCGCTGGATAATTACACTAAGAATTGAATGAATATGGGGAACAGTCACCTTATGGAGTGGTTTACTTTTCAGTCTTCAGCAAATAGAGAGTTGTTTGCCGAGCAAATTCCCGTACAGCAGCTGGCGGAGACGTTTGGTACGCCCTTGTATGTCTATTCCCGACAAGCGCTCGAAACCAGCTATGAGGCCTATTCTCAGGCACTGGCTGACGGGGCTCATCTGATTTGTTATGCAGTAAAAGCCAATAGTAATCTGGCGGTTTTAAATGTGCTGGCGCGACTTGGCGCGGGCTTTGATATCGTTTCCATTGGCGAGCTGGAGCGGGTGCTTGCTGCGGGTGGTAATCCAGAAAAAGTGGTCTTTTCCGGTGTTGCCAAGCAGCCCCATGAGATTCGCCGCGCCCTGGACGCTGGGGTTCACTGTTTCAATATTGAATCTGAACAGGAGCTTGAGCGTATCCAGGAAGAGGCTCAGGCAATGGGCAAAATTGCCCGTGTCTCGCTCCGGGTGAATCCGGATGTGGATGCCCGGACTCATCCATACATTTCCACGGGCCTTAAAGATAATAAATTTGGTATTGATATCAACCGCGCTCCGGTTGTTTATGGCCGTGCTGCAGAATTGAGTCATATTGAGATCGTCGGGGTTGATTGCCATATTGGCTCGCAGCTGACCACAACAGAACCGTTTCTTGATGCATTGGAGCGTCTGTTGTTATTAATGGATCAGCTGAAGGCGCAGGGGATTAATCTGAAGCATCTTGATATTGGCGGTGGTCTCGGTGTTCAGTACCAGGATGAAGTTGTGCCTTCACCTTCCGACTATCTGGTCTCTGTGAAGCAGCGACTGGCTGAGAAAGGCTATGGTGATTTGACGCTGGTCGTCGAGCCTGGTCGCTCCATTGCCGCTCAGGCCGGTATTATGCTGACCCGTGTTGAGCTGATTAAGTCCACCGGGGAAAAGAATTTTGCCATCGTTGATGGTGCCATGAATGACCTTTTGAGGCCTTCTATCTACAGCGCCTGGCACACCATTGTTAATACGGTAGAACACTCAGATGTTGCAAGCCTGTCTTATGATGTGGTGGGACCAGTCTGTGAAAGCGGTGACTTCCTGGGTAAGGAGCGAGCGCTGGCTATCAGGGAAGGGGATCTTCTGGCGGTTTATTCTTCAGGTGCCTACGGTTTTGTTATGAGTTCAAATTACAATACCCGTTGCCGGGCAGCTGAAGTGATGGTTGATGGTTCCGAGGCTTATGTGATCCGGCGTCGGGAAACCGTTGAAGAACAATTTGCTTCAGAAAGCCTGCTGCCGTAGGTCGGTAATCCTGAACGGATTGCCGGCAACCGATCTAAAAGAGGAATTTTGGCGTTGCTTTTACACTTCACAAAAATGCACGGTCTGGGTAACGACTTTATGGTGGTCGATATGGTGTCCCAGAGCTTGCGGCTGCCTCCGGAAAAAATCCGCCGCCTTGCGGACCGGCGGTTCGGGGTTGGTTTTGATCAGCTACTGCTGGTTGAGGCACCGACCAACCCGGATATGGACTTTCGCTACCGTATCTTTAATGCCGATGGCAGTGAAGTGGAGCAGTGTGGTAACGGTGCCCGTTGCTTTGCCCGGTTTGTGCGCGATAAGAAGCTGATTGGCCGGGACCGAATCCGGGTACAAACGGCCGGTGGGAACATTGAGCTGAATATTCAAAGTAATGGTGAAGTCTCTGTTGATATGGGGATGCCCAGGCTGGACCCTGAGCAAGTGCCCTTTAATGCCCGGCAGCGTTCTTTTACCTACCCTCTACAGGTTGAAGATCAGGTTATCCAGGTGTCCGCCCTCTCCATGGGGAACCCTCACTGCGTTTATCGGGTGGACGATGTTCACCAGGCACCCGTAGAAACCTGGGGGCCAATCATTGAATCGCATCCTGATTTTCCACGGAAATGTAATGCCGGGTTTATGCAGGTGGTCAGCACCGAGGAAATTAACTTACGGGTCTTTGAGCGTGGCGTGGGCGAAACACCTGCCTGCGGTACCGGTGCCTGTGCTGCAGTGGTCGCGGGTCGCCTGCAAGGCCTGCTGGATGAAACGGTCAAAGTCAATCTGCCTGGAGGCAGCTTGTTTATTTATTGGCCGGGTGAAGGGAGTCCGGTTATGATGACAGGTGCTGCAACCCGTGTTTATGAAGGGTACACCCGGCTGTAGATCGGCTAAAGGCTTAAAATCAGCTAAGGGCATAAGACAATGACTGAGCAAACCGTCGAAGCAGACAAGGAAAAGCAGGAAGCTATTGATGAGTCAATGGCCTCTGATGAGCGAAGGGCTCTGAAACCGGGACAGATTGCTGACTACCTGAAAGCGCACCCCGACTTCTTTGTGGGGCGAGATGAGCTGTTGCTGGATCTGAAACTGCCTCATCAACGAGGCGATGCCATTTCTCTGGTGGAGCGTCAGGTGGCACTGTTGCGCGAGCGGGCCCTGGATTATCGGCACCAGCTGGTTCGTCTGGCGGAGAATGCCAAAGAGAATGAAAAACTCTTTGAGCGCATGCGGCTGCTGGTATTGTCACTGCTGGAAAGCAAAGGTCTGGAGCAGCTGGTGGAAGTGATCGGCGACAGCCTTAACCATGAATTTGGCATTGAGTTCCATTCGTTGATTCTGTTCAGTGAGAAACCGATGAGCCTGTCCGTGAGGATTGAACATACGGACGTTGTTGTCGACGCACTGGGCTCCATCATGACCAGTGGGAAAGCCATTTGTGGGCAGGTTACCCAGGCAGAGCTGGACTTTCTGTTTCAGGAACAGGCCGGCAATGTTGGCTCAGTGGCTATTGCTCCCCTGAGCTATGCTCTCAGTGAGCCACAGCAGCTTGGGGTCCTGGCCCTGGGCAGTAAGGATAAAAATCATTTCAAAGCCAGTATGGGCACCCTGTTTATCAGCTACCTGGGTGATGTGCTGAGCCGCATTCTGGCTCGACAGCTCCATTCATGAGTCATTCGTCTTCTGATTCTTCTCCTGATAGCGGCCTGCAGCAGTCAGTGGTCGCTTTTATTGATTACCTCCGTTATGAAAAACAACACTCGCCTCATACCCTGTCTGCCTACCAGCGCGATCTCACCCGGGTTATGCAACAGGCTGCAGTCAGTGATATTCAGGACTGGGAAGTCATTTCAGAGAAGCAGTTGAAGTACTGGCTGGGACTCTGGCATGAGGATGGGTTATCCAGTCGAAGCCTGCAGCGGCTGATCTCTTCACTCCGTCGTTTTTATCAATACCTGTTAACACAGGGCGCTGTAGCCAATAACCCTGCCCAACGGTTACGGGCGCCCAAAACCGGCAGACCGCTGCCGGTCACACTGGATGCTGACCAGGTTAACAGCCTTCTTGATGATCAGTATGGTCAGGCGGATAGCGATCCTCTGAAGTGCCGGGATCTGGCCATACTGGAACTCTTTTACTCTTCCGGTTTACGTCTGTCTGAGCTGACAGCGCTGAATATTGAGAGTTTCTCTGATGGGTTTTCACAGGTCAGGGTATTGGGGAAGCGCAGCAAAGAGCGCATAGTTCCTGTTGGCAGTAAAGCGCGTCAAGCGGTTCAGCGCTGGCTATCATTTCGGGAGCTGTTTGTAAAAAACGACAGTGGTAGTGCTTTGTTCCTGTCAAAGCTGGGGCCGCGTATCAGTACCCGGCAGATTCAGAATCGTATTAAAGCGTTCGCCCGGGAAGCGGGTATGCCGCTGGGTGTTCACCCCCATATGTTAAGGCACTCTTTTGCCAGTCATATACTGGAGTCCAGTGGTGATCTGCGCTCGGTGCAGGAGCTCCTTGGCCACAGTGATATATCCACAACCCAGATCTATACCCACCTGGATTTTCAGCACCTGGCAGCGGTGTATGACAAGGCCCATCCCCGGGCTAAAAAGAAAAAGTAAGATTAAATCTCCATTAGTCATACTTAATTTTGTCTGCAGGCATAACAGGTGTCATACCGTCTGAATAACCTCTTAGTAACCTCAGCAGATTTCTAATTTCGATTGCGTCGATGCAGGTGTGATCTTTCAGATTAGACTGAATACTGAATTTTTACTTCAGGAGCGAGTCTTCTTATGGCTGGGGCAGTGTTAGCACAAAATATCGTTCAATATCCTGGTGTAGGTTCTGGCCCCGTGAATGTGGATAGTAGGGGGAGGGTTTTCGGGAGTTCGGTAGAATCGACGGGAGAGGGTTTGTCTGCTGAAGATCGTGAAGCACTGCAGTTTGACGGTAATGCCCCAGTTGCAAGAGATAGAGAGGTTAGCGAGGTTGGCCAGAGTGGCAATGGCTTGAATGAAAGGGCTGAAGTTGATTGTCTGAAGAAGGAGATTGATGAGCTTGAAAAGGAAATTATGCAACAGGCTGGAGCGTTTTCTCCAATGTCGGCTGAAAAAGTAATGGAGTATGAAGATTGTATTCGGGGACTCAAAGATGAAATTCATCCTTTCCATCAGAATAGAGAAGATTTAAAAGCCTATTTTTCCAGTGAACTTGCAGCTCCTTTAGAAGAATTGGTTCAGATACTTGGCGAATTTAAAGGTGGCCATTTTGATAAGTTACATTTGTGTCCTTTAGATCAGCAAGCATCAGTTTCTCTAGAGAATTTATTTTATGCTTCTGATTTTGGAGTGGGTTTATCCAGTATGCAAACCCCCTTTACCTGGAATGATGTCCCTTTTTCTGCGATAGACAACATGCTCAACACTTTGGATGTTTCAGCATATCATGGAGAGGGCGCTTTTGTTGATAGTGTAGTTACAAAGCCTCCTGTCCCGCAGTCGTTTATTCAGGGAAGCGCTGATCAGAATTATGCTCCAATGCCAAGGCAGGAAATGGGTACGGCAGAGCATCATTCTGCAGCCCCTGTGCCAGGGCCTGTAGTCGCGCCATCTACTGATTTTGTTCCGGAGAGTGGCTCTGAAAAGCCGAGAGTTGTACCAGCCGCTGCCAGTATGAATAAAGGTGAGGTTTTTCCGTTTTCTGGGCAGTCGGATGTCGTCAGAGAGAGCCAGGTACAGGATGACAATAAGCTGCCGGATAGCACCAGAAAAAGTATTTTTATATGGAAGCTATTTGAGAAACTGTTAGATGCTTGTCCAGCCAGTCTTAAGGGAAATTCTGAAGATGAAGCAGGTTTGAAAACTCAGGTATTAGAAAACCTTAAAAAAGAAGAGTCTCTTTCGTCGGCCGCTGGAGATAATCAACTGGAGGCTCTTAAAGAGAGGAAAGAAAGGTTAGAAAATATACGCTCTTATTTTAAAGAATTATCTGTAGCCAGGGAATGGATGAGGAAGATGGAACTATTTGTAAATAGAAAAGAGGCTCTGCAAGGAATAGCTCAGGAAGGTAATGACAGAGGTCATGATGATTCCCGCATGAATGATAAAAGTCAGCGGTCACTGCCGCAGGCCGATCTCGTTTTTCATGCTTAAGATGCTAAAAGGTATCAGTTAAAGCAGGTGGAGTAATTACCTGAAGAAGTGGTTAGCCAATTACTTAATCCGTAACCCGCAGGGGCCTGAAAGCACTTGCGGGCTATGGTTGAGGGGCTGCTCAAATTAAAAACTGGCCAATCAGGAAGTAACCCACCAGTGTTACCAGGATAATCCCCATAATATTCAGGGCAAAACCAGCCTTCACCATATCTTTAATTGCCAGTTTTCCTGAACCAAAGACAATCGCGTTAGGTGGTGTGGCGACCGGCATCATAAAGGCAAAGCTACAGGCCAGAGCCGCGGGTGCAGCGAGCATGACCGGGTCAATACCCAGAGTGACACCCAGTGCACCCATCAGAGGGAGGAAGCCTGCGGCGGTTGCGGTATTACTGGTCAGCTCGGTGAGGAAGGTAATCACCGTTACCACAAAAGCCACCACCAGAAGTACTGGCATACCATTGGCTATGCTCATCGCATCAGCAACCCAGCCGGCCAGCCCCGTACTCTTGATTTGCGCTGCCAGCGTAAGGCCACCACCAAACAGCATCAATACACCCCAGGGGATTTCCCGGGCTTTCTCCCAGGACATGACATAGACCCGTTTGTCCTGTTTCACCGGAATAATAAACAGGCTGATGGTCGCTGCGATGGCAATGATCGTATCTGACAGCCCGGGTATATAATCTTTCAGGAAAGGTCTCAGAATCCAGGACAGGGCGGTCACTGTGAATATGACGGCAACGGTTTTTTCTCCACGGCTCATTGGGCCCAGATCGGTCAGTTGCTGGCGAAACAGGCCCCTGGCTTCCGGGTTTTCTTCCGTCGAAAGTTTAAAACCAAACCGTGTCAGCCAGACCCAGGTGACAACCAGCATGAGTACGCTCATGGGTAGACCCACCATCATCCACTGGGCAAAGCCGACCTCCATGTTGTAATTTTCAGACAGGAATGCAGCCAGTAACGCATTGGGTGGTGTTCCGATCAGGGTTGCCAGGCCACCAATACTGGCGCTGTAGGCAATGGCCAGCAGGAGCGCCTTGGAAAAAGCACTGTTTTCGGCCTCGTTGCTGCCACTGACCATTGACGCAACGGATAAACCAATAGGCAGCATCATAACGCTGGTGGCCGTGTTGGAGACCCACATACTCAGAAAGGCGGTGGCCATCATAAAACCGGCAATCTGCATATCTGGCCTGACACCGGTCTTCAGCATGATATGCAATGCAATTCGTTTGTGAAGATTCCAGCGTTCCATCGCCATGCCCAGCATAAACCCACCAAAGAACAGGTAGATCGTAGGATGCGCATAAGGGGCTGTAACCTCTTTAATGCTGGCGATTCCCAGCAGAGGCACAATCATCATGGGTAATAATGAAGTGACCGGAATGGGCACGACTTCCGATACCCACCAGATGGCCATCATGGTGGCCACACCCACCATATACCAGGCGTGCAGCTCCATACCGGCAGGTGGCGGAACGACCAGTGTCAGTAGTAAGACCAGCGGCCCTGCAAACAGAGAGAGCCAGTAGAGCGCACCGGGCGAAGATCGTTTAAAGGCGGTATTTTTTGTCACAGCATCAGGTCCATTGCGGTTTATACGCACAGTGTCTTTATTTTTATTGCTGCAAATATTGATCTGAATCAATGAGGTGGTTTTTTACGGTGAAATCGCGCTGTTAAGTACCTGACCAAATGAATTTTAAAAGAAATAAACAAAAACAGCCTGGAATGTTCAATAGCAGGTATATTCCGCTGTAAAATCAACTTGAATTCTGGTAGAGGAAGGCGAGTTTTTATGGATACTGCTATGAGTAAACCAGCCGTTGCACAAGCATCAACACAAATACCTATCCATGTATCAACTCAAACTGATTCAGTTGCTGAAGCAGAAAACTTCGGGGGGCTGGGTCATCATAAAGTTCGAATTGCTGAAGGAGTGGTCAGTTTTACTGACAGTTTACTTGCTAATAATAAGATCCATATAGAGAGATACCGGGAAAGGGTCGTCGTGAAAATTCTACCTGGTTTAACGGAGCTCCATAATCATTCGGGGGAGAGAAATAAGAGTCCCGTTAGCTTTCACGTTTCATTACCGAATCAGGCGCCTGCTGATGAGGTAGAAGGAAATGGCAGTGTAAGGTTATCATGGGATTCAGATACTGCTGGTTTGAGTCTATCCGAATCCGAAAGTTCGCCAGCATTGAGAGATGTAAACACTCTGCGTCAGATCACTGAAGATTCAGGTTTCAGTAGCCAGGTAATGCCTGTTATGGCTGGCAGTGAACAGTCTATGCAACCTGAGTGTGACGTTATTTCGGACAGCTTTGACGATGACCAGATATCTTCAGTGTTGACTGTAAATACAGAAGCTGATTCAGATTCTTTATCGACAGGGAAAACGGCTTCCCTTGGGAAAGCGTCTCTCAGTTCTATGGGCTCTGTCAGCAGTTCCTCTGCTTTCGGTTCTGTTTCTCAAAGTCAATTTATGAATGGTCAGAAGATCTGCGCGGTAGCTGAAAAGATAACTAATCCGGGTCAATGCAAAGAAACCACATCCAGAATGATATTTGATGGACTTATCACTTATGATCCGAAGAGATTACCAAATTGGTACAGAGATAAATATCAAGGTGGACGCCTTTCGACAGATGCTGTTGAAAATTTTATGTTGCGAACTTTTGCTAAGTGGATGGGCTGGGTTGATGATCGTGGTAAATGCATGAATCCTTTTACAGGCTTGAGTGGTGGTTTGAACACACGATTTATTTTTTGGCTCGAAAATAATATCACCGCCTTTGAGCGCATTTCTGAGGTTACACAACTGCTCGCAAATGCTCAAAGGGATATTGGCCAATGCTTTAGAGGATTAATAAAAAACATAGATCGTGCTCAACTCTATGAAACATTGTCTTTTAAAAAAGTTAATAAGGACGAGCTTAAACAAAAATCTAAAAGTGGAAGTTTGAAATATTTAGCGGATTGTTCTCCTGCGATTTTTTTCTATTCTCACGAGTTGATGTCGAAGATTGATGTCGCGAGAAAATCAGATAAGCACAGACTCAAGAAAACAAAGCTTCTAAGTCGAATAGCTGACTATACCATTTTGGAAAAACAGAGAGGGAATCTCGACCTGTTAAATGCCTGTGTCAATTATAATCTGGCGGTTCAGTTGATCGAGAGAGAATATAGGCTTGCTGATCTAGGGCAATACGATTCAGAAAGGCGTGTTAAGGGGATGGTATCCTGCAATACTGATTATTCACGCTTTGAATGTGAAGATCTGGAAATTATAAAGCACTTGCTGTTCTTGATTGAAGCTATAGAGAAAGAAGTTAAGTCCATTCTCAATGAATACAAAACATGTATTGATGGTCTGCCAAGAGCGTTAGAAGGTAAGAGCTTTGAAGAGAGAGTGTTGCACCTGTGTAAAGATGAGAACGGTTATACCAGTGAGCCGTTAAAAGGGATAAAGTCAACATTACGCAGGATACTGACCGGCAATGAGCCAAAGAACCCGGTTGATTCTTCGGCTTGATTCTTTAAGTCAGGAGCGTATCACCGGAAATACAGTTATCTGAACAGCCTGGCTATCTGGCCACATTACCCGCAACGTTCAACGCATCCCAGGTGCGGGCAAAGGGCGGTGCATAACAGAAGTCCATCATTCCCAGGTCTTCTGTCGTCAGCCCACCTTTAATAGCAGCGACGAGGGCATCGACTCTGAGCACTGCACCTCTTTCACCGGCGATCTGGCCACCCAGTAGTTTTTTACTGGAGGAGTCATAAACCAGCTTCACCAGGATATCAGACTGGCCCGGATAGTAGTTGGTGTGGTCCTTGTCCTTGATGACGACAGTCTGGTAGTCCATACCCCGTTCTTTGGCATCCCGCTCGCTTAACCCAACCCGTCCTGCTTCCAGGCTCAGGACTTTGACACAAGCTGCACCGTAAGCACCGGGGAAGTGTTTGTCTAATCCTCCCATCACCTCACCGGCCAGGCGACCCATTTTATTGGCGTATGTGGCCAGGGGAATCCAGACCGGCTTTTTCAGTTGCCCATGAGGAACGGTGGCGCAGTCCCCAGCCGCAAAGATATTGGGCAGATTAGTCTTACCCTGATCATCGGTAACAATGGCACCGTTGTCCAGCATATCCAGACCAAGATCACTGACCAGTCGGGTATTGGGGCGAACGCCGGTACAGAGCACCACCAGGTCTGTCTGGTACTGGCCTTTGTCTGTGGTTAATAGAAGTCGGTGGTCGTTATCTTCTTTCAACGATAGAACCGATTCCTGCCAGTGGCATTGAATCCCCACTTTGTTAAGGGCGTCCATCACCCATTCCGCTACTTCCTGATCGAAAGTGCCGGCCAGTGGGTGTGAAGCGCTTTCAATGATGCGAACATTCTTACCCTGTCGTTCAAGAGCTTCTGCCATTTCAAGACCGATATAGCCGGCACCGATAATAGCAACCTCTCTGATTTCCGGGTTCGTAATGGCTTCTTTCAGATAGATACCATCATTCATGGTTTTGACACAGAAAACCCGACCATCCTTCAACCCTTCTTTAAGGCCGGGTACTGGTGGAATAACAGGCTCGGCTCCCGTAGCAATCAGCAGGCGGTCATAAGGCTGTTCAGAGTATTCACCAGTGGCCAGGTTATGCACATGAACCGTCTGTTCTCTGGCATTAATTTGAGTGACCTTGTGTCGGATTCGGACATCAATCCCTCTGGCTGCAAATTGCTCTGGGGAAAACTCTGACATCTCACTGGCGTCAGAAAAGAAATCACCCACGTAATAGGGCAGACCACAGGCGCCAAAAGAGATCACACCGGATTGTTCAAAGACCGTGACGGTGACATCTTTTGCCACCCGGCGGGCTTTGGCAGCGGCACTCATGCCCGCTGCCTCACCACCGATAATCACGATTCTGAGTGGCTTAGACGTCGTGGATTGATTCAGCTCAGGCTCTCGTTTTTCAGAATAAGCAGACATCAGGAAACTGCATCCATATCCAGTTCAAAGGGATTATTGTTGTTGAAGGTTTCCATATCCACCTCTCCCATGGCTCGGCCACTGACAAAACCGGTGGTAATGGCACCACTGACATTGACGGCAGTACGACCCATATCGATCAATGGTTCAATGGAAATCAACAAACCGGCCAGCTCAACGGGAAGGCCCAGGGCAGAAAGAACAATCAGTGCAGCAAAGGTGGCGCCACCACCCACACCGGCTACACCGAATGAACCAATGGCGATAGTAACAATCAGGGTGCCGATAAAGCTCAGGCTGGTTGGGTCAATGCCCACGGTGGGTGCAATCATCACTGCCAGCATGGCCGGATAAATACCCGCACAGCCGTTCTGCCCGATTGTAGTGCCAAAAGACGCAGCAAAGTTAGACACCCCTTCAGAAACACCAAGACGCTGAGTCAGGGTCTGAATGGTCAGCGGCATGGTGCCTGCACTGCTCCGTGAGGTAAAGGCAAAGGTCAGTACCGGCAGGATTTTCTTGATGAACTGGACCGGGCTGGCACCCACCATGGTCACCATGATCAGGTGAACCACAAAGACCGCAATCAGAGCCGCATAGGATGCGATGACAAACTGGATCAGTTGCAGAATATCGGTGAAGTTACTGCCTGCCACGACCTTGGTCATCAACGCGAGGATACCAAAGGGCGTCAGTCTCAATACCATCGTCACGATACGCATCACGATGGCATGAGCAACCTCAACGGCTCGTTCAAAGTGACCGGCGACTTCAGGCTGTTTGCGGTGTAGACCCAGTACAGCGACACCAATGAAGGCTGAGAAAATCACAACGCCGATAATGGACGTACTGCGGGCTCCGGTCATATCCAGGAATGGATTAGACGGGATCAGGCTGATCAGCATATTGGGAATGGAGAGGTTTTCCACCCGGGTGACAGTCGACAGCAGTTGCTCACCTCTTGCTGCTTCGCGAACCCCGGAAGTAATGGATTCAGCACTCAAACCGAAACCAAGGGCGGAAATAATACCAATGGCTGCCGCGATGGAAACGGTCACCATCAGCAGTGTCAGAATCCAGCCACTGATTTTGCCAAGGGTGCCGGCACCTTTCAGTTTCAGAATGGCTGAAATGACGGAAACCATGACCAGTGGCACAACAATCATCTTCAACAGGCCAACATAACCATTACCGACAATATTGAACCAGCTGATGGACTCCGTCAGGATTTCGGAAGGGTAACCATAAAACAGTTGCAGACAGGCACCGTAACCAACCCCCATACCCAGTGCGATAAAGACCCGTCGGGTGAACGGCATATACTGTTTCTGGAAACGGTAGAGGAGGTAGAGCAAAGCGACCATGATGAAAATATTGGCCAGTACTGCTAATGACATGGTTCTTATTCCCTTCCTGTTTTAAAAGGTGTTATCTGCTCAGGGCCCGCTTATGGCTGGCACTAAGATATTCTCAGCCTGTGTCTCTATTAAGCTTTTTTTCCAGGGCTTTGAGTTGAGACGTAAGATCTTTGACTTTAGTTCCGTAAAGTGACTTTGAGATCAACTGCTTGCAGCAGCAGGTCGGCCATTATTCAATAAATTAACGGCATGCGATAGCATGGTAACCCCTTGTTTTTTAGAATATTTTTTTGTAATAACTATGGTTTTATGGAATAAGGATGAGTGTATCTGAAGGGAGAATAATAAATGAGAATCCATACGGAGGATATTTTAAACAGGGTTCTGAGGCTTTTATAATAACCAGAGATCGGTGGCTTTTAATAAAACCACAAAAGGCAATCAACGGGCATTTGGTTTTGCGGGTAAGTTATTTCCAACCACTGACAGTGATGAAGTAGTGGAAACGGCGAATTTCTTCTGATTGATAACCCGGGCGGTACCAGGGCAAATGGTCAATGCTGAAGATTTTCGGGATGAGCTGAATGTGGATATGCATGCTGGAGAAATAAAATTCACAATCGCAGTGGCCAGTTTAGAAGATAGTCATGGGAGAAAGCAGTGGCTTGAGATCGGTGAGATCACTTTAGATGCTTCTGTAGTGTCTAATTCCTGTGACCATCGATTGCATTTTCATCATCCGAGGTGGAAAAGCAATTTGACGTATTAGAATCTGCTGAAACCAAGCTTCACAGATTCTAATACCAATATTGGGTTAGAAATCCAGCATGTAGTCCTTACTGTTTACTTTGGCTTTCAGCTCCCCATTTTCCTGCAGATAGTCTGCAAATGCCTGATAACGACCTGCATCTTTAGCTGCAGGTCTAAGATCGAAGCGGGAAATGGTGTCAAACCAGGCGCGACGGTTCAGTTCGTTATCCAGTTTCTTTGGGCTGTAATCCCTGAAAATTTTCCAGGATTTTTCCGGGTTATTTACAATATATTGTGTGCCCAATTCAATCGCCCTGAGAAAACGACGAATAGCATCTTTATCGTTCTTCTTGCTATTGGCGATAAAAATCAGTTCATCATAAGGGGGAATATTGTTTTCCTCGTAATAGAACATACGTCCCTTACGCCCTTCAATGGCCAGCTGGTTCAGCTCAAAGTTACGATAGGCACCCATAATTGCATCTACCCGGCCACTCATCAGGGAAGAGGACAGGTTCCAGCCCACATTGACCAGCTTTACATCCTTGGCACCGAACCCATAAGGTTCAAAAAGTGTGTCCAGAATGGCATTCTCTATGCCTCCAATATTCAAGCCAATGGTTTTACCCTTCATGTCTTTCAGGGATTTGATCGGGCTGTCATCCAGAACAATCAGTCCATCCAGAGGTGTAGCAATCAGCGTGCCTGCCCAGGCCAGAGGAAGACCATTGGCTACGCCATGAATCAGGCTGGGCTGATAGTAAACAGCAAGATCCACCTTTTCAGCCGCCACCAGTTTGGGCGGAAGGTTTGGGTCCGCTGGTTCCTGAATATCGACCTTGAGCCCCTGATCTTCGAAGTAACCGTTTTCCTGTGCAATGATGATGGGGCCGTGGTCGGGGTTTACAAACCACTCCAGCATCAGGGTCAGTTCTTTGAGTTCTTTTTCCTGCTTATTTCCACTGGCATGCAGGCCAACAGACAGCATCAGTGTTATTGCCCAGAGGAAAGTCAGTTTTATCAGTTTTTTCATTTCTTATTCCTGAGAAGTAACCGGTTGCCACGGAATGAATCTGCGTAGAAGGCGGTCAGTGGTGTAATAAAGGGTGACAGAACAGAATGCCAGCACGGTAAGCGCCGCAAACATCTGGTCAACCCAGAGTCGTGCATTGGCCTGGAGCATGAGGTAGCCAAGCCCGGCACTGGAGCCAACCCATTCACCAACGACTGCACCAATCGGTGCAACCACAACGGCAACCCTGAGCCCGGAAGCAAGGGCTGGCAATGCTGCTGGCCAGCGAATGTTCCGGAGAATGGCAAACCGGTTTCCCCCCATGGTTTGGGCCATATCCAGCCAGCCCTGGTGAGTATGACGTAACCCGTCATAGCAGCAGGTGACCACCGGGAAGAAGATCACCAGAATGGTCATTACGACCTTGGAGGTCAGGCCATAGCCAAACCAGAGCATCAGTATGGGGGCGAGGGCAAATACCGGTATCGCCTGGGTGACTAACAGTGGCGGTAACAGCCATGGCCTCAACGCTGCAAAGTAGACCAGCACCAGCGCAAGAACGATACCCAGTAATACGCCAAGCAACAGTCCCAGCAGCATTTCACTGAGTGTCACCAGTGTGTGTTCCCATAAAAGGCTGGCATTCTCAGCCATACTCTTTGCTACATCGACGGGTCCGGGAAGAATGTAGTCCGGCATATCAAAGGCAATCACCAGCGTGTGCCAGAGAACCAAAAGGCCAAGGAGAACAACAAAAGGTTTGATGGAGTCTTTCATTCCTCACTGCTCTCCTGCCAAAGGCTCTAAAAGCGACTCATGTCGTAAACGATCCAGAAGCTTTCCCTGCAAAGCCATAAGGTTATTATCTTCCAGTGACCGGGGTATTTCTCCCGGCGGGGTGATGGCATCGGTCAACTGAGCAGGCTGGCCTCTCAAGTGATAGACATCATGACCAAGACGAAGTGCCTCAAGAGGGTCATGAGTAATCAGAAGTACGGTTCGGTTTTTTAGCAGTTCGCAGGCAAGATCCTGAAGATTAAGCCGGGTGATGGCATCCAAAGCACCAAAGGGCTCATCCATTAAAACCAGTGGCCGGTTTTCCATCAGGGTTCGTGCCAGTGCAGCCCGTTGGCGCTGGCCACCGGAAAGGTATTGGGGCAAAACATGTGCTTTCTCAGTCAGCCCGACCTTTTCCAGAATGGACATGGCTTTGTCCTGAACTTCCGGTGGTAATATGGGGCGACGTTTTAGCATGTCTGTCCAGTTGCGGCGCAGCCGCTGCCCTAATGTGATATTTTCGAGCACTGAAAACCAGGGCAGTAACAGATCCTGTTGAGCCATCCAGGCAATACGGTTGTTTACGGGGAAACCATCCTGACAGAGAATCTCACCATAGGTTTCACCGGCAGGAAGGCCGGCAATCAAACGCAACAGGCTGGTTTTTCCCACGCCACTGCCCCCCAGAAGGCAGGTCCATTTGCCTCCTTTCAGGGTCAGATTGAGTTTTTCGAAAACGCAGTGGTTGCCAAATCTCAGACTGGCATTCCGAATGATCACATCAAACATACGTCTGTGTATTCCTTAACACTTTTTTACGACCAGGTGCGGTAAAAGTGATGGACAGGTCCGTGTCCTTCAGCCTTGTTCCTGGAGATATTCAGGTTGTCTGCGTGAGCAATGGCTCCGGCAATGTATTCTTTAGCTGATCGTACGGCTTCCATTAACGGATAGCCTTTTGCCAGCAGGGCGGTGACAGCAGACGACAGAGTACATCCAGTACCGTGGGTATTACGGGTTTCGACCCAGGGCGACTCAAGCTTATGAAGAGCCTTACCGTCATGGAAAAGGTCAACAGCCTTGCCAGTTCCATTACTTGAAGGTAAATGGCCTCCTTTTAGTAATACGGCCCCCGCTCCCAGTTCCATTAAAGGCTCCACCATGGCAATCATAGCTTCCAGAGACTCAGGACGTGGGCAGTCGAGCAGAACAGCCGCTTCTGGCAGGTTCGGTGTAATCAGCGTTGCTTTGGGGATCAGTTTATTGCGGAGGTGGTCAATTGCTGCTTCCTGTAGAAGTACATCACCGCTGGTTGCGACCATGACCGGGTCAACAACAAGGTGCTTGAGTTGGTAGTCACTGACCGCCTGAGCAACCGTATCGATCACCTCAGGCTGGCTTAACATACCAACCTTCGCTGCAGAGATATTCAAATCTGAAAATACAGAGTCCAGTTGCTGTCGGACAAATGCTGGTGTCACATCGAAGATACCCTGAACACCCAGTGTATTCTGTGCGGTCAGTGCAGTGATAACGCTGCAGCCGTAGGTACCAAGGGCTGAAAAGGTTTTCAGGTCCGCCTGAATTCCGGCTCCACCGCCACTGTCAGAACCGGCAATGGTCAAAGCGATAGGTGTAGAAGGCATAAGCTCGGAACTCTCCATATGGGTACATCGATCCGAGGAGCCTGTCGGACTTAAGCGTCCGTAGTGAGAGCTGCGAGAAATTGAGGATAAAAAATTCTGCTTTTGAGGAGAATAGCGGCGCTATTTGACGAAGAAGCAGTTTTTTTAGACCAATTTATCGCAACCGCAGCAGGACAGCCTTAAGTCCGACGGGCTCCTGGCTGGCGGGGGAAAGTGATCCGGGCCTTGGGCTGATAATTGTTCAGCTTTCTGTTCAGGCGTTTCTGTACAGTAGAGTGTCCCGTAGAGCGTTGAATAATAGACTTTCGTACTGTTTTTAGTACATGCAGAGTTTTATCAGCTCACAGGAAACGCTTTCACGAAAAAAGACCCGTTGGTTTCCTACGCCAGCATTATCTGGTTCAGGTTCTATGGGTGTTTCTCAGTTCTGTCAACCAAATACAGAACACCCCAACCAACGGGCGGAGTCTATGGGGTTTGGCGCGGGCTGTCCAGTGACACACGAGGCTACCCTATGGCGTTGCGCTCAAATAGACTCTATAAGCAAAATAGCTGGCCATGCACATATCATCGTTCATTTAAAAAACGGATAGAAATAACGTCTGGTGAATTTTGGGAAAAGAATGATGCTTAGTTATGAAAACATAAGTTGAGATTATACGCGTTCTATTAATCAAAAGAACTGCTATTAATTTTTTTAGAGATGAAAAAAATATTTAAGTAAAGAACTGAACTTTTTTTTGACCAAAAAATCCAATTTATAGAAAATCTATTTGATCAGGAGCATATAATATGAGCGTACCTCAGCAACTTCATGGCCAGAGTGCTGTTGCATTTCAACTTCAAGATCCATCAGCTTTAGATCCATCAGCTTTAAAAGGTGGGAATGTAGATACGACACCTGTCAAATTTGATATTAGAGGTGTTACTAAACATCGTGTTAGTAATTATCTGTTAGCATTGGATCCCAGGCAAACTAAAGACTTGGCGCTGGCAACTTGTGAGGCATCCAGAGAGTTGCAAGGAGATCAGTGGAATAAATCAAACCTTGTAAAAGACCTCAAAAAACATGACTTGCCGAGAAATTTTAGTCACCGCAGTGGTCATAATGAAGATAAACTCAGTGCAGTTCTTAATTTATTTAAAGGTGTACAAGAGGAAGCAACAAAGGCTAAAGAAGATGATGATCTGTCTAAAGCAGAAAAGTTAAAAAACCTTTTACAAGATCCAGCAAGTGTTTTTGTAGGGGGACGGACGTTGTTTATTCAACAAATGGAAAAGTATGAGTCTGAAGTGAAGGGCTCACCGCAAGCTGGTAATGGTAGCCCCACCCAAGGAAGTCAGGGTATAAAAGGGCCAGGCTTGTCACCTGCTGAAAATCCACTTTTTGAGGGAAGTCAAAAACCGCCATTACCTTTAGGTGGGGCTCCAACGAATGAACCTTCAGCACCGCCTAGCTACTATGCTGTACAGGCTGAAAAAATGGCGGAAAGTCAGGTAGAGAGCTTGGAATCATGGTTTATAGGTGTGAGTTTTCAGATTACTGTTTTGCAGCAAGGACTAGAGACAGATTTTCAAAACCCGGCTTTTAAGAGTGCTATGAATTGGGTTGACGTTGAATTTAGCCGCATACCCTTACAATCTGTACCAGAAAATTTGAAAGAGAAATATACTGAGGCAAAAGCCAAATTTGATGTTCTTCAAAAACAACAGCGGGTAAGTTGTGAGATGCTTTTGGTCAAGGGCTATCATGAGAAAATGGATACGCTGGAGTTGTTAGATGGGAAAGAAAGAAAACAAGAGAACCTCCTTGATGTAAAGGCTATTGAGCGAGAGCTTGAAAGTATAGACAGGCAGATTGGGGATCTAAGTTCTTTAGTAGAGGATCAGAAGAAGGCACTTCATGATCGAGTGGAAGCATCAAAAGCTCATATAGGTGAATGGAAGACATGTGTTGCTGCTCTCGAGACAATCAAAAACATGACAAGTGACCTCAGTGGGTTTGCGTATCAAAAATCACCACAGGATATTGAGGCTTTCTCTAAAAGGCTTAATACATTAGATGATTTAATCAGAAGGGTTCCCTCTGGTGAGGGTCGAACTGATTTAATGAAGCAATCCAGCAAGCTTAGAGATGAGTTTACAGAGATTCAGCAGAAAGTAAAAAAACAACAGTTAATCGATGAGCTTGAAAAAGCAGAAAAGAACATAAAAGCGCTGGAGCATGAAACTAGCGGTAACCCAGAGCCATACTTGGTTGAGCAAGCCAGCTTAGCATTGGTGACTGCCAGGCCACTAGTGGTGGATGAAGGAAGGGATGAATATCTTGCTAAACTGAATAGTTTGATGAAAAGGCTGGCAAAGTTTGAAAGCCAGGCAGGTGCTGGACAGACCGCTGCTTCGAAAATGCAATCTGCTGTTCAGGGAGATGTTAAGGCGTTGATAACAAGCATAGATACATTAATTGACGAAGCTGGTAGCCGATTAAATGGTGCAGAAAAAATGCGAAAAGTCGTGGCAGGAGCCCCACTCAATCAAACTCATATGGATGAAATTCAAGGTTTTCTAGATCAAATAAGCGAAGAAATACTTCGGATAAAAGGTTTGGATAATCGGGCTGAGCGAGATCGATTACAAACGATGAATGCCACTTTGCTCTCTAGATGGACAGAGCTTCGGGGAGGGGGGGCAAATAACGGCCAATCCACCGCTGCCAGCACTCAACCTGTGAGTGGTAACCAGAACCAGACCCCAGTAGATGAAATTAAGGCAGCGCTGGAAGCAGCAGAAGCTCTGGTAGAAGCTCTGCGCAGCAACCCTGATTCTTCTTTGAAAGATGATCGTTGTGCAGAAGCAAGGAGTAGTATTGAAAAAGCAACGCAGATGCTTGGCACATTTGCAGGTAAGGATTCCAAACCTGAGCGGATAGCGCTGAATACAAGGCTTGGTAATTTGAATAAACAGTTAAATGACATTGAGAGAGGGGGGCAAGCACAGATGAATGCTGCCGAGCCTAATCCAGATGCATTGCTTCAAAAAGGGGTTGCAGCGTATGGAGACCAGATGCAAGCATTTGGAGAGGGTGGAACAGTTTCACAAGCGAGTTTTCAGGTGGCGACGGGCAATATGTCCGCACTTTTAAGCAAGCTTGCTTCATCAGGGCCGGGTGCTCCGCCTTCAGCAGGTTCGTTTGTAGGGCAAACTACGAGTCAGACTGCACAGAGCAGGCAGAACGTCCCCCCGCAGGGAGTATCGCATTCACCAGCAAGGCAAAATGCTAATCTGCATGCAGAGCCTCCGAAGACAAAAGCTGTCCTAACGCCTGGAACTAGCTTGGCATCATTTGCCCGTACTTTGGCGGTCACGAAAACCATGATGCATAGTGGGGTATTTTCTATCGCAAGTATGGGCATTAAGCCTTCCACTGATAGAATACAATCGCTTGTAACTAGCTCTGAAATTCCCCTTCAATCTTTGTCTAAGGAGATGCAAAGCAGAATGATACAAGCATATGCTGGTCATGGTCGTAGATCTGATAATATAAAACTAGTGCAGGTATATGCTTTTGCTCCGAATGAGAGCGATTTTAAAGGTGCTAGTTTTCAGGTAGAACTTGAAAGCGTCATGCCTCAACGCCATCATGAAATATACAAAAACAGCCGTGATAGGGGAAAGTATAGCCCTATGGGGTTGGATCTCCGGATGCCTGAAGGTTTAAAGCAGGGAGCGAAGTTTTATCAGGTAAACTGGGCTACGAATAAAGATCTAGCTCAACAGGAGGTAGTATGTTTTGCTCACGGTCCAGGGGATAAAAAGCATAGCCATTTGCAAGATATTGGTTTTAGTCTGGTCGCACCTGTGCTCAAAGCTCTGGGGGCTGATACCCAAGCAGCTACATCACATGAAGCTGGGTTTGGTATTCCCTTTGGATTTGATTTGAGAAGGCAGCCTGATGGCGTACTGAGTGAGCTACAGACGCAGAATACTATACTGAGACCTTTTGGTGTTGTTGTACAGTCTGATGGTGATGACTTTCAGACAGATGGTGACGGGATGGAAGGGTTTGTCCTTGATCCTAATGTTGTAGCGGATGTAGCGGATGGTCCGCGTTCCAGTGGAATAAACCCGGTAGCCCTTCAGACTGTGAGCAAATATCAAGGTTCTACAAGTGCACGAGCAAGCGAATACATTTCGCATGATGTAGGTATTCTGTGGGTGAAAACAATCACAGGCTTACCCGGTATAAAGAACGAAGCTGATCTGCTGGAGTGGGTAGATAGTAAACCTGACCTGAGTAAACTACGCCTCCCACAACTGCTATAGCATAGACTTTCGTAACATATGTTGTAGTGAATTTGGCTGTTCAATTATCCTTAATGACTCTCTACCTCTCAGGTGAGGTAGAGAGAACATACGTCAATCCAATACTCTTAAAAGTTACTAAATAGAAGCCTATTTTACTTGGCGGTAATAAAAAGACTGCATGATGCTGATAAGCTCCATAACCTGAAAGCCCTTTATGCCGTTGAGAAAGTCCCCAGTGACTCTCGCCTTCGTGAACTGCTCGATCCCATTGAAACCCGATATTTGAGGAAGTTTTTCACGACCATGTTTGCCTATGTTCAGCGCTCCGGGCGGCTCAAATTTGAGTATTTTGAGGAAGGCTATCTCGCCCCTATTGATGGAACAGGGCATTTTGCTTCTGGAACCGTACATTGTCCTGACTGCTGTGTGAAAAAGGCGGATAGCAATAATCGCAGGAAAGAGTATCCGCCTGAAAACGCTTATGCTGGATACAACATAGACTCTCAGTATTCTTGTGTTTTCAGTGTTCAGTGTGTCTACAAAGTAATCTGGAACTCTGTCTTAATACGGAGCGGGTTGGTTCATCCATAAATAGTATGCTTGGTTAATATAAAACTATACGACTTAAGGCATGTAGTGTTACTTCCGGGTGGTGTGGCTCGATCAACGTTAGGCGCACGCCTTTTTTCAATGATCGAGCTTGCGTGCTAAAAAATCGCGTTCTACCGAAAGCTGGCCGATTTGACGGTACAGGTTGTCTACTTCTTCTTGATGATTTTTAGACTGGTTACCCGTTTTTCTATTAAATAGTTCACCAGCTCTCTCAAGTAGCTCCGGCTTCCAGTTGCTTACCATGGTGGGGTGAATTTGAAAGCGCGCTGCCAGCTCGGGAGTTGTCTGATCTCCCTTGATGGCAGCCAGGGCAGCTTTGGCCTTGAATTCAGGGCTGGGGATTAACCCGAGCCAGGCATGTCTGGATTTCGAGATTAAGGAATTGTCCCGAAATAATTCGCACATTCCTGAGTCTCTAAACCCTGTTCGTCCTGAGCCTGTCGAAGGGCGTGAACTCTGGCCCCACGTGTCGTGCCAGGTATCCTTCGACTCCGCTCAGGATGAACGGAGACCGAGTTCAAAATGTCGGAATTATTCAAGGACAACTCCTAAAAGCTTGCATGAAGCTCAGGAGTATTGGTCACACCCAACACTACAGGCCAGGTTGCTTGCATGCTGTAAATCAGCATGCAGGGCGATCAATTGAAGGTATCCTGGGCGGTGGGAGAATGGGAGAAGTTGACGCACTGAAGCTTCACGCCTGCGCTACGTTATTTTATCAAGTAAGTGGCGGACACCCTGTCTTCCAACAGATTTTGCAAAACTTCTATTACAATTCGCCACACCAACAAACTCTTCAAGTTCTCTCAAGGGAGCAGCCTCTGAATTCAAACTGGCCCCATGGAGGAGGGTAACCCCCTGCCTACTTTTACTTCTTATAACAAGAATTGCGGATATCTGACCATTTGAACCCTTTTGACTATTTCGTTAACATGCCCTTTTACTAAAATAAGGTCGCCATATTCGCAGATCAGTGGAGTGCTTCCTCAAGAAGCCTGTCCGGAAATATGACAAGACAGGTTTCTGATGAAAGCCAGAAGTTCTAATTTTTCTGGTATCTCTGATCTCTTACTGGAATTGTGGCCGGAGAGTCATTTTTAATGATCAAGGTAATCTATCCTGGTACGTTTGACCCTATCACCAAGGGCCACATGGATCTTGTAGAAAGAGCGGCCAAGCTGTTTGATATAATTATCATTGCCGTTGCGGAAAGTCCAAAGAAAAAACCCCTGTTTGACCTTGAAACTCGAGTAGGCCTTGCCAAAGAGTCAACAGCTCATCTGCCTAATGTTCATGTTACAGGGTTCAGTTCACTCCTGGCTCGTTTTGTAGAAGAGCAGCAGGCACATGTTATTCTCCGAGGGCTCAGAGCAGTTTCCGACTTTGAGTACGAATTCCAAATGGCCAATATGAATCGGGTATTGGCACCGAAAGTAGAAAGCCTCTTTCTTACACCTGCAGAGCAATACTCTTATATTTCTTCTACCCTGGTTCGGGAAATTGCATCCTTGGGTGGTGATATATCCAAGTTTGTTGCTCCCTGCGTGCAGAAAGCACTGACTGAAAAATTCAACGGAAACTGAGACACTGCCCGCCTGAACATATTGATAAGCGCCTGAATCAGACTTAAACACCTTCTTCAGGCGGGAGCTGAAAACCAAAGGTCGCCTATGGCTTTAATGATTACTGACGATTGCATTAACTGTGACGTCTGCGAACCCGAATGCCCAAACAGTGCTATTTCACCGGGGGAAGAAATTTACGAGATTGATCCGCTGCTTTGCACGGAGTGTGTGGGTCATTACGACGAACCTCAGTGTCAGCAAGTTTGTCCTGTTGACTGCATTCCGAAAAACCCGGACTGCGAGGAGACAGAGGAAGAGCTGATGGAAAAATATCTTATTATTACTGCGGCTTGAAAGCAGGTCGCAAAAGCAATATTCACTTTTGCGACCTATTTTTACCAGTCAGGCAACCAGACTCTCTATTTTCAGCCCAGCATCATTCATTGCCTGTTCTTTAGTGTCATCTCCCATATTGAGCCCTTCTGCATAAACAAACTCAACATCCGTAATACCGATAAAGCCAAGAAAGTGTCGGACCAAAGCCGTTTGAGTATCGTATTCCGTACCAGCGTATTTCCCTCCACGAGCAGCCATTATGTAGGCTTTCTTACCTTGAAGAAGACCAACAGGCCCCTCCTCAGTGTATCTAAAAGTGACCCCCGCTCTGGCAATAAAATCAAACCAGGATTTCAGAACCGAGGGCAAGCTGAAGTTATACATAGGCAAGCCAATCACTAGAGTATCAGCAACGTTCACTTCTTCTATCAACTGGTCAGAAAGAGCCGTCATTTCAATCTGTCTGCCATTTTTCTGATCATCCGAAAAGCCAAAGCCCATCACGATCTCTGCATCCAGATGGGGAATAGGCTGGTTGGCCAAATCTCTCACTGTATGCAGAGTATTCGGATTTGCCTTCAAAAAACCTTCGACGAATTTCCGGGTTAGCTGAGAAGACTGTCCATTTTCACCAAATTTGCCCAAGCTTCCGAGGCTATTTTCAAAAGCCAATCCACCATTAGCTACGCAATAAATAAGCTCCAGCGTCAGCTGGGTATTGAGCTACTGGAAATAAAGGGTAGAAAGGCAGAACTGACCGAAACGGGTCGAATCATGCTCAGACGCTCTCAAACTCTCCTGAAAGAAGCAGAAGCGTTAGAAAAAGTGGCAGTGAGCCTGTCTGAAGGCTGGGAGGGAACGCTGACTCTTGCTGTTGATGTTATCTTTCCCAACTCATTGCTAATGCAAGCATTGGAGCGTTTCTCGCCCATATCAAGGCATACACGCCTTGAGCTTGTAGAATCAGTCTTATCAGGTACAACCGATATACTGGTCAGTGGCAAAGCCGATATCGTCATTACCGGTATCGTGCCTCAGGGCTTTCTCGGTGAGCCTTTGATTTCTATCAATTTTACCCCTGTAGCCCACATTGGCCACCCCCTGGCCCAAATAGATCGAACAATTAATGACAGCGAACTTAAGCAATATCGCCAAATTGTCATACGTGATTCAGGTATCAAAAGAGAGGCTAATGCTGGCTGGCTTGGGTCTGAAGAGCGATGGACTGTCAGCCACATCAGCTCTTCGATCAGGTTAGTCAAACAAGGGCTCGGGTTTGCATGGTTACCAACGCACCATATCCAGCAAGAGCTTGAAGAAGGCACAATTAAGACATTGAACGTCAGACCTAATAATATCCGCAATGTCCAGCTCTACCTGGTATTCCCTGATACCAATAGCACAGGGCCCGCAGCCCGGAAATTAGCTACAATTCTCAAGGAATGCAGCCGAGTTGGTAGTCATGGGCCTTAGTTGAGGCGAACAAGATTCAGGAGCTTCCCATCATCCCCATACGTGATTTCAAAACGACCGTAAATCCCTTCTCTGGTGACAAACTTCAGTAGAATGTCGTAGGGGATGCTCATGGTCTGCCCTGATTCGGTGCGAACCCTCACTGAATGCTTCTTTCCTTTGTAGAACTCCAGGACCTGATCGGAATTAAGTTTTACTGAAAAAACCGCCTTATGCATCGTTCAAACCTTTGTGTTTCTTATTCAATATTCATGTTAAAAGAAGGGTACTTTCAGTTTAGCAACCTTCTCTCACAAGGGTTATGGAGCAACGCTAAATTACGGTTAATATTTAAAAAAAAATCTTTTACTGATGCGTTTAACAGCCTATCCATTAAATGAACCGGCTCAACCAAAGGAGTAGCCATTTGCATAGTTCTGAACTTTTTCACCAACTTTATAGCCAATAAACGTGAAAATCAGTACTGGCAAGCTTCCCAGCAAGGTTGCTGACAGCCATGGAGCCAGAACCAGTCCACCATAGAGGCTGGCAAAATACGCTATAGGGGCAGCAACCATAAACCCTGCCAGCCCCCAGAAAAGACAATGGGTATATCGCCTTGACCAAAGAGGGGTAATCACCGCTAATCCACTGATTAAGCCCAGAGGAATAAAATTATAGAGTTCATGGACTGTAAGGTGATCGACTTCACCCAGTGCAAGATAACTGGACACAATGTATGTAAAGGGCCAGAAAGCTAATAATAAAATAAAAATAAGGATACTTTTTAGACTTGTCATAATTTTTCTCTAACCCTGACCATTGTGCCACTCCATCTGCGAATGAGCTTATCGATTAGCCAGAGTGCTATTCACTATAAAAACGACAGGGATCTTACACCAGGTAAATTTCTCACTAACGGTACTGAAATCAATAAACAGACAATTTCCAGTGACAAAAATACTTTTTCAGTTAATCAACTTAGGCTCTGCTGACATAAGATTATCAGGCTCAGCAACAACCTTATGCCAACAGAACCCAAGGTGAAAAAGGAGCATGAACGCAAGCAAGCGAACATCTGTGACAATAGAGACTCGTAGCAAGATAGCAGACACCAGCGAATGGCTGAAGTCCATAACTTATTGCCCCGGAGGCGGCGGCATCATCCCTTCAGGAAAATCCATCTTGTTAGGTATCTGCATTTGCTGCATAACCTGGTTGATGGACTCTCGAATACTGTCAATCATAGCCTTATAACCGACATCAAATCCCCGATAAAAGGCAAGTTCCGTATTTTTCAGCTCTCCCGATGGCTGAACGATGGCAGGCTGTTTACCTTCAGGGTTTTCACCGCCAAAAAATGCTTCCATAGAAGTGGGCACTGTCAAAGCAACACGACCACCAGTCATATACCCATCAATAAAGCGCCCCTTAACAAAAGGATTTACTTTCGCCTCCAGCACCACTGGAACGATAAGCATCAGCAGCTTCACACCAGCGATCCTTGTATTCACTGGCCAAATCAGTGGAACCACAGTTGTAATCAAATACGCCCATGGCATCCGTAATGGCAAAATAACCATCACGATAGCCCATATCATAGGGAGGCTCAGACTGGCTATTGACGTCAAAAAGACTCAACCGGCTATCTTCAACCTGACTGGCTTGGGCATAGCCTTCACGGAACCCTTTAAGATAAATCAGAAAATCATCAGAATTGGAGGACTGACCTCGCTTTTCAAACTGTTCTTTCGCTTCACACCAGGTCTGCTCCAGAACGCTGGTTTTGCCTATATTGTTACAGGTATAGGATTCAGCCCCTTTATCCACATTGGACACGTCCTTCATAAACAACCGTTGTGACCTCTGGGCATTCAGGCGCTTTATTACAGCCCTGTAACATGACCAAGATGGCAAACACAGACAATACTGCTGCCAGAAAATACTTCCGCATTTAATTCCTCCTTTCCAGAAACTGATGAACTTGTTATTCAGTACAGTTTTGACGGGACTGAATAAATATAGTTCAGTTTTTTTTCAGGTTCCGGCAGGAATGGCTTGAATTAAATGAAAGTACACTAACGACTAGCCACACTTCCTGGAGGCACATAGGGCTCCGGGTACGGCATAAATCCCCCTCTGTCCCTCGCACAAAGATAGTCCCAGTCATCAGGTAATGACTGCTCAAGAAGCACCAGCCACTGGTCGAGGGAGCAATGCCCAACACAGCCAGGAACCGAAAAAGGCTCATGATTGAGTGAGAGCGCTATTTCCGGCCGCCCCTCGTTCCAATTCAACTGGACACCAAAATGAGTAGCATAATCAACGATTCTATCTGAAGGGGCTCCCAGCATCGTCATAATTGCCAGCAAATTACTATCGCTGGCGGAATAAAGAGTCCATCGCTGGCAGGAATGGCAGTTTCCTTTATCTTCCAGACACTGCTGTACACGTTTAAAGTCTCTGATCATCGCTTTTGCCAAAGGAGCACCAATCAACTGGGCAATCTCATAGTTGGCAACAATCCGGCTGACCACCCAGTTTAGTAATTCCTCCAGCTCAATTGCCTCCTGACTTGTGATACCTTTTGGCATTGGCCGGCGGTGCATTCGATGTATGGCAATTTGATCAATCAGAGGCATCAGCGAATAAAGGTTTCCAACGCCATCACCTTCGCCAAGTTCAAACCAGGAAGACAACTGGTCACGGTATTGCTCTTTTTTCCTTAACCAGTCAGCACTTTTCTCAAGAGCCTGCACCCGGTGTAAATATCCCGGACATAACCTTTGCGCTGAGAACAGGTCATCACTGGCCAGGGGAGACGCATAAACCGGCGGTAACTGAATACCGCCGGGCAAACCAGCATGTCTTGACCGTCCCGGGTAAATACCCTGAAGCAGTGCACTGGCACTTTGGATCGTGCGATCCAGACCTTTGGCATAATGTCGGCTGACTTTTGGCGACCAGGAATCGGGTAGCGTTTCAGAAAAATAATGCTGTCGGATTTTCTTTCCCAATAGATAAGCCTGCTCAAGACCTCCCGTGGTTAATTGACCTGCCCCCTTCGGCCAGTATTGAGCCATATCCCCGAGGTCCCGTGGAGAGCGTTCACCGTGTCTGACAAGGCTGACCAGGTAGTCAGCCGGTGTTTCCATTTTAAACCCGACATCCGTTGCCTCAACACCAACAGACAGGAAACACAGAGTAAATACGGTTTGAAAGATCAGAAATAACTTTTTAAAGTCAGACTCGGGCAGACTGCAAATGTGGAAACAGTCACTGGCCCTGTCAATCATATGGCATGACTTGAGATAGTTATTACAAAAGTCAAAAGCCATAACCTTTTTTAGACAGTGCACAAGACGACCGTGTCCAAAAGAAAGCGTCTGAAGTTTCATATCCTGCCTGCTTGATAATCACATCCAGCAGTCAGGATAGAAAAAAATTGAAGGGCTGGCTGAAGAATTAACGAATAAACTCAGGAATATCACCTGATAGGCCAGCAGCCTGCTGAACAATCATTTCCTTAATCAAGGGTAACCGGTTGGTCAACTTCAGACCGGCATTTCTCATCCATCGAATATTAATGTCATTGGCACCAAACAGATTCTGAAATCCAGTCATAGCAGCCATCACAGACGAGTTATGACCTCTGCGACGACGCTGATACCGGTCAAGGATATAAGATGCCCAAAAGTCATCTCCCCGACCGGTAGCTCTTACCAGCTCTTCAGTAAGTACAGCGACATCCATAAAGCCCAGGTTAACCCCCTGTCCAGCCAGAGGGTGAATGGTATGTGCAGCATCGCCTATCAGAACAACACCCTGTCGATGGTATTGGCGGGCGTGACGCTGACGCAGGGGAAACCGGAACCGCTTATCAGCCTTCAGGATTTTTCCAGCTCGACGCTCAAAAGCTCTCTCGAGTTCGCTGCAGAACGTTTCGTCACTCAGGGCCTCTATCCTGTCCGCCTCGGCTGGCAGAAGAGACCAGACAATCGAGCAATAATGCCGTCCATCCTGACTCTGAAGGGGCAGAAATGCCAATGGACCCGAATCCAGAAAAACCTGCCGTGCCGTATGATGGTGACAGAGTTCGGTCTCAACCGTCGTTACCAGAGCGTGGTGACTATAATCTTTCTGATTCGATGGAATACCAGACAATTGCCGTAAGCGTGAGTCCGCTCCATCAGCAGCCACCAGCAGAGGGGCATAAAGCGCTTCACCGCTTTGGAGAATGACTTCTCCACCCTGTCCGGAAAGCTTGTATTCAAGCTGTGTCTGTTCATCAACGCATTGAACGGTCGAACTGGCCAGCGCTTGTAAAAGCGCATTTCGAATCACGTCATTTTCAACAATGTAGCCAAGATTTTTTTGCGGCAGGGATTTGGAGTCAAACTCGATTTGCCCTGTCCCCTCACCATCCCAGACGGTCATATGAGAGTACGGACACACACGCTGGGCAACCATGCCTTCCCAGGCACCCAGGTATTTGAACAGTTTTACCGATGCCTCAGTCAAAGCACTGACTCTCGGCTGCCATGGATCCTGCATTGAAAACGAGCTGGCCTGCAATGTCTGCTGCTCTACCAGTACCGTCTGCATACCAGATTGATCAAGAGCCAGAGCCATAGAGGCTCCCACCATACCTCCACCGACAATAATGACGTCAATTGTCTGCATTTGTGATCCCTATTTACCAGGTTCGTGAGCGGCACTTCCGCTCATGGCTGTTTATAGACCCATTGCCTTGCGGGTAAACCTTGATTTTACCGGGTGACAATAGTCAAGCGTCACCAGACCCAGGTTTCGAACCAGGGCAGAAGTACTGTCGGTACGAGAGAATAGGTGTATCAGACCATCACAAAAACGACTGGTCATATTTTGATCACTCAGCCGCTGTTGCCAGTAGTCCTGTAATCGACCAAGGTCTCCTACGGGTATCTTTCGTTCAAGGGAAACTGAGATATTATCTGCCAGTGCAACGGTGTCACGGATAGAGAGGTTATAACCCTGCCCCGCTACCGGGTGTATTGCATGGGCCGCATTACCCAGAATAACCAGTCCCGGTCTTACCTGCTCCCTGGCTATTCGCATGATTAGTGGATACCGGTCCCGCTTACCCACCGCCAGAAAACGCCCGGCCCGGTAACCAAACCGTGCCCTGCAACAATGCCAGAAAGTCATCGTCTGCCAGATTATAAATGTTATCTATTTCCTCATCCGGCACCGTCCACACCAGCCCCATCCGATGCTCAAAATGGTTGTCGGTCGTTAAGGGAAGCAGTGCCATAGGACCTTTACCGGCAAAACGCTCCCAGGCCATACCATTGTGGGGGCGATCAAGGGCAATATTGGCAATCACGCCATGCTGATGGTAGTCGCGCTGCTCCTGCTCTATTCCCAGCTGCCCCATCAACCCGGAACGACCGCCATCCGCAAGAACCACCAGTGAAGCTGAAATATCTGAGCTCCCCAGCTGAACCTTCATGCCCCCCGGAACAGGACTCATGCTTTCCACGGCATCCGGGCTGAACATCGTCACAGCGCCCTGCTTCTGGAAATCGCTTAACCGGTTCAAAAGAACATCACCCAGCACATGATTTTTGACGACATATCCCAATGCAGGAACACCTTCGTCAGAGGCTTGCAAACGGGAAGCCCCGAAACTGCCTTTATCAGAAACATGAACATGGGTAATGGCTTCAGCCTGATCAATAAGGTCTGGCCACAACCCAAGCTGATCATAGATACAACAGGTTCCCCATGACAGGGCAGAGGCACGGGCATCAAAGCTCGGAGGAATATCTCTTGGCTGACTCAGGTCATGGGTTTCCACAAGAGCCAGTCTTAACCCCTGTTGATCTACAACCTTTTCCAATGCACAGGCCAGGCTGGCACCCACCAGTCCAGCACCAATAATCAGAACATCGAAGTCCATATTATCTGCAGAATTTTCCATACCTCAGTCACCATCATGCCTAGCTGGAACTATGCGTTAATTCGTATCAGTGCAGTGTTTTCAGTATCTCACTTTTAGCCGAATTTCCCGGCTCACTGGAAGGCTCTTTATCGCTTGATGACTCCGGCTGACACACTTCTGCATATACATTCAACCAGGCCAGGCGCACAAACTCACTGACTTCTGTATACAGCCTTTCAGACTCTTCGTTCTCTTCAGCCGTTTCAATCAGGCTGATCTCAGCAAAATCACGGAGTACTTCTTCCACCATTTCACTGACCTGCCGGTTCTCCAGTCTCTGGCCAAAACCTGAGATAAATGACTGACACCATACACCCAATGACTCAGTCCTGAGCCCCAATGCCTCGTTATCATCAGGAAGTAGTATGGTTGCGGACAGACTGCCAGACTCAAGCTCATTCCAAGTATGCAAAAATAACTGACTTAATAACTGTCCCGTTGATTCATCAAACGATTTATCGCCCGTTTGTTCTGCAAGCTGCTTCAGCCACTGCTGAACATCCGGCTGGCTTCCCGCTGACAACAGGCCGCATAAATAGCCATGAATTTCAGATGGGTGACTAAGACCACCCAGGTCTGCCACCCGGTCAGCAAGTTCATCGAAGGATACCGCTGCCGGTATATCCCCAGGCTGAGAAGAGAAGGTCATTGTCATCAACATTCCTGATTTAAACTTAGGGGGATTCTAACAGACTTCCCAGGCAAACTTCTTGAGCAAATAAGAGTCCTTAACTCCCGCTTAATTTTGAATGAGTGAGTTTACGGCCTGCACACCGGGCAAAAAAGTATAGTTTTTATACACACCAAAATCTGATTTACAGGATCAGCTTGTGTTCATGGTCGCTCCGTTTATTTTTTATCCATATTTACATTTACTCGGTGTTTCCCGCGCACAGGCTATCAACGCTTGATTCGCATGAAACTTTTTACAGGGTGGAAATGCTGTATCACGTCGGGTGCTACTTGTTGGCAAAGGCTGCGGGCAACGGAGTACAGGGCTTTTATAGCATCCGCATTAAAAAGGGTCAGATATTCTCCCATGCGTTTGGAGGAGCGCACATCCTCAAGGCCAGGGAGGCTGACTGTTGGTGTGTCTGCACGCAGGTCGGGCAGTTTGAGCTGGTTGGCCAGCCGGGTTATGAACAGACTTCCGGCCATGCCAGTCAGCTTGGTATCGGTAAAATCAATCTCGATTTTTTCAGGCTTTGGAATTACCATTTTGTAGCGTCCCTGTGCAGCACCTTATGGGTGCGTTGTTGTGAACACAGGTATTTTGCCTGAACAGCACAGGGGACGCTCCTTCCAATCCTTCTGCCTTTCTTTTTCAAGTCGTTAAGCGGGAGTTAAGGTCCAGTGACACACGAGGCTACCCTATGGCGTTGCGCTCAAATAGACTCTATAAGCAAAATAGCTGGCCATGCACATATCATCGTTCATTTAAAAAACGGATAGAAATAACGTCTGGTGAATTTTGGGAAAAGAATGATGCTTAGTTATGAAAACATAAGTTGAGATTATACGCGTTCTATTAATCAAAAGAACTGCTATTAATTTTTTTAGAGATGAAAAAAATATTTAAGTAAAGAACTGAACTTTTTTTTGACCAAAAAATCCAATTTATAGAAAATCTATTTGATCAGGAGCATATAATATGAGCGTACCTCAGCAACTTCATGGCCAGAGTGCTGTTGCATTTCAACTTCAAGATCCATCAGCTTTAGATCCATCAGCTTTAAAAGGTGGGAATGTAGATACGACACCTGTCAAATTTGATATTAGAGGTGTTACTAAACATCGTGTTAGTAATTATCTGTTAGCATTGGATCCCAGGCAAACTAAAGACTTGGCGCTGGCAACTTGTGAGGCATCCAGAGAGTTGCAAGGAGATCAGTGGAATAAATCAAACCTTGTAAAAGACCTCAAAAAACATGACTTGCCGAGAAATTTTAGTCACCGCAGTGGTCATAATGAAGATAAACTCAGTGCAGTTCTTAATTTATTTAAAGGTGTACAAGAGGAAGCAACAAAGGCTAAAGAAGATGATGATCTGTCTAAAGCAGAAAAGTTAAAAAACCTTTTACAAGATCCAGCAAGTGTTTTTGTAGGGGGACGGACGTTGTTTATTCAACAAATGGAAAAGTATGAGTCTGAAGTGAAGGGCTCACCGCAAGCTGGTAATGGTAGCCCCACCCAAGGAAGTCAGGGTGTAAAAGGGCCAGGCTTGTCACCTGCTGAAAATCCACTTTTTGAGGGAAGTCAAAAACCGCCATTACCTTTAGGTGGGGCTCCAACGAATGAACCTTCAGCACCGCCTAGCTACTATGCTGTACAGGCTGAAAAAATGGCGGAAAGTCAGGTAGAGAGCTTGGAATCATGGTTTATAGGTGTGAGTTTTCAGATTACTGTTTTGCAGCAAGGACTAGAGACAGATTTTCAAAACCCGGCTTTTAAGAGTGCTATGAATTGGGTTGACGTTGAATTTAGCCGCATACCCTTACAATCTGTACCAGAAAATTTGAAAGAGAAATATACTGAGGCAAAAGCCAAGTTTGATGTTCTTCAAAAACAACAGCGGGTAAGTTGTGAGATGCTTTTGGTCAAGGGCTATCATGAGAAAATGGATACGCTGGAGTTGTTAGATGGGAAAGAAAGAAAACAAGAGAACCTCCTTGATGTAAAGGCTATTGAGCGAGAGCTTGAAAGTATAGACAGGCAGATTGGGGATCTAAGTTCTTTAGTAGAGGATCAGAAGAAGGCACTTCATGATCGAGTGGAAGCATCAAAAGCTCATATAGGTGAATGGAAGACATGTGTTGCTGCTCTCGAGACAATCAAAAACATGACAAGTGACCTCAGTGGGTTTGCGTATCAAAAATCACCACAGGATATTGAGGCTTTCTCTAAAAGGCTTAATACATTAGATGATTTAATCAGAAGGGTTCCCTCTGGTGAGGGTCGAACTGATTTAATGAAGCAATCCAGCAAGCTTAGAGATGAGTTTACAGAGATTCAGCAGAAAGTAAAAAAACAACAGTTAATCGATGAGCTTGAAAAAGCAGAAAAGAACATAAAAGCGCTGGAGCATGAAACTAGCGGTAACCCAGAGCCATACTTGGTTGAGCAAGCCAGCTTAGCATTGGTGACTGCCAGGCCACTAGTGGTGGATGAAGGAAGGGATGAATATCTTGCTAAACTGAATAGTTTGATGAAAAGGCTGGCAAAGTTTGAAAGCCAGGCAGGTGCTGGACAGACCGCTGCTTCGAAAATGCAATCTGCTGTTCAGGGAGATGTTAAGGCGTTGATAACAAGCATAGATACATTAATTGACGAAGCTGGTAGCCGATTAAATGGTGCAGAAAAAATGCGAAAAGTCGTGGCAGGAGCCCCACTCAATCAAACTCATATGGATGAAATTCAAGGTTTTCTAGATCAAATAAGCGAAGAAATACTTCGGATAAAAGGTTTGGATAATCGGGCTGAGCGAGATCGATTACAAACGATGAATGCCACTTTGCTCTATAGATGGACAGAGCTTCGGGGAGGGGGGGCAAATAACGGCCAATCCATTGCTGCCAGCACCCAACCTGAGAGTGGTAACGAGGGGCAAACCAAAGTAGATAAAATTACAACAGCTCTGGATGAAGCAGAGGCTCCGATCGATGCTTTAGCAAGTAACCCCAACTCTCCAAATAAAAATGACCTTCATACACAAGCCAAAGGCAAACTTGAAAAAGCAACACTTATGCTGGGTAAACTTACAGACCCTGCGTTTAAGCCCCAGCGAGCAGAGTTGAATGCAAAACTTACAAATTTGACTGATAGACTGGCAGCTCTTGAAAGGAGTAACAATCAAGGGCAGGGATTGAGTGAGACCAAAGTTCTCCAGCTAAATAGGAAATTTTTAAGAGGGATCGCTGATGACCTGAATACACGTAATATTGATAGTCTGATATTCTTAATCGACATCCCTTATCGACACCAAGAACAAATTACACACTCCGCAGATGGGAGCATCAAACTACTCGAATATCTGGAGAGTAAGGTGACCGTTACTGAAATGATCGAATTTATGGAATTAATAGGTAGATGTGACATTGCGACAAGGATACGTGAATATCAGGACAATGCTTCCAGTGATTCCGGTAATACCTGACCACCGTCAATGATCAATGTTTGCCCAGTGATAAAACCTGCTTCACGGGATGCAAAAAACAGTGCAGCAAAAGCAATGTCATCGGTAGACCCCAAGCGCTTCATGGAGATGGAGTCTTTCATGGTTTTCATATATTCACTGTTCAGTCCATCCAGGCCTTCAGTAGCGATATTGCCGGGTAAAATGGCGTTAATAGTTATACCTGAGTCGGCGAACTCAATTGCAGCAGTTCTCATAAAACCAAGCATTGCCGCTTTGCTGGCGCCATAGTGTGACCAGCCAGGATAGCCGGTCACAGGTCCGGTTATGGACGACGTAAGAATAATGCGTCCCTGGTCTGACCTTTTCAGTAATGGTATGGCACTTTTGATGGAATGAAACATCCCTTTGGCATTGGTGTTCATGACCGTGTCCCAGTCATCTCCGCTCATCTTATCCAGGCGAGTATTGGGGAAAATTCCGGCATTGCAGCAGAGGATATCAAGCCCTCCAAACACCTCTTCTGCAAAATTAACGGCTTCTTGAATGGCCTCAGGGTCGGCAGCATCAGCGGTGATAGATTCCGCAGTACCACCTGATGTGCGAATTTCTCTCACGGCAGCTTGCAGGAAAGATTCCGTCCGCCCTGTTAATAATACTCTGCAGCCATTATCGGCAAACACTCTGGCCATACCTTTGCCAATGCCTTTGCTTGCGCCAGTGATCATCACGGAGCGGCCGGAGAGTGCTGTCAGCATAACAGGGTACCTTTTTGACAATTGAGCTTGTGCTTAACTAGAGCAGATTATTGAGTTGCTGCCATTATTCATTGTCCGGAGTGTAAAGGCCTGAGCTGTAGGCTTAACAAAGGGAAGACAAAGGGACGTCTCATTATGAGAGACTGGTGAATATGGCGTAGTTACAGGCACTTTTCTCCGCTTTAAAGGGCCGTATCCATACTTTTACACCCATTTTTCCAGCTATAAATGCTGCTAGTCAGGTCTTTGGCATGATTTCTTGCTATTGACCTGAACTTTTTTCTCGACGAACCTGTCAAAAAGTTTCCAGTGTAATTCCAGAGAGATCGTTCCATGACGCTTACTGCCCTCGTTGTAGTTGCTTTAGCTTCACTGCTGTCATTTGCATTGGCGTGGTTTGTCAGCCGACAAACCCAACAGCGCCTTCAATTGCAGATGGAGCGTGAAGTGGATAGCCAGCAACTGCAGATTGCCCAGCTGACAGAGCAGAAGGTGGCTCTTGAAAGTGAGCTGGTCGAGCAAAAGGCTGTATTGCAGAGCGAGCGGGAGGACAGCCGATCCCGGTTGCAGAGAGAGACTCAGCGACTCGGTGATCAGCTCAGCCAGCATCAGGTCAAGGCAGGGCGTCTGGAAGCCATGATGATTTCAGAGCGCAAACGCGAAGCTGAAAAAACCAGAGACTTTCAGGAGCTGGCTAAAGAGCTGGCATCCGAGCGGGCTGTGCGGAGTCAGGCAGAACAGCGGGCAAAAGAGCTGGAAACCCGCCTTGAAGAACAACAGAGCCAAAACCAGAAAGCCCTGATGCAGCTTCAGGAAAACAAGGAAGCCCTCAAGCAGGAATTCAAACACCTGGCGCACGAAATCTTTGAAGCCAGAGGTAAAGTTCTCTCTGATCAACACCATGAGCAGCTGCATTCACTATTGGCTCCGTTCAAGGAACAGTTGGGTGAGTTCCGCAACAAAGTGGAAGAAGCGCACAGAGAAGACAGCGTTAGCCGCGCAGCACTGAAGCAACAGCTGGAAACCATGCATCAGCTAAATCGAAAGATGACGGACGATGCTGAAAGTCTTGCTAAAGCCCTCAAAGGAGACAAGAAGCTTCAGGGTAACTGGGGTGAAATGCAGGTTGAGACCATCCTAGACAGCAGTGGTCTGATCAAAGGTCAGGAGTACGAGCGTGAAGCCAACTTCAAAGATGAGGATGGTCAGAATAAGCGTCCGGACTTTATTGTTCACCTGCCCGAAGGTAAGCACCTGATCATTGACTCCAAGGTGTCGCTGGTGGACTACATGGCTTATGTGAATGCAGAAACGGATGCTGATCGTGATGCGGCTATGGTTCGTCATATTCAATCTATTCGGAATCACATCAACAGCCTGAACCAGAAAGACTACCCCAGCCTGCCGGAAATCAAGGCTCCGGATTTCGTTTTCATGTTCATGCCTATTGAGCCTGCGTTTATCTCTGCCTTCCAGTACGATCAGAAGCTGTTCAATGATGCATTTGAAAAGCGCATTGTTGTTGTAACACCGACCACCCTGCTGGCAACCCTGAGAACCGTTGCCAACCTGTGGACCATTGAACGCCAGAATGCCAATACCCGTAAACTGGCTGATAAAGGTCGTCAGATATACGACAAACTTCGTATATTCGTGGAAAAAATGGAGAAGTTGGATACACAGCTGGGCAATGCCCGCAGTACCTACGATGAAGCTATGGGTACGCTGAAGCATGGCCGTGGCAATCTGATAGCCCAGGCCGATCAGTTTCTGGCGCTGGGTGTTCGGGTGAAGAAAGAGTTACCCGCCAAAACGCTGGAAACGGCTGATCTGGAGCCCCTTGAGGCCGAAGAGTTACTGGCTTTTGAAGCAGGGGCTCAGTCAGCAGCCTCTGAAGTGGATGTCGTAACGTCCCATCAGGAAGAAACACCGGAAGCCCGGGAATCAACGCCAGAACCCGTAGAGGTTTCGCCTGTCACAGAAGCTCATTCATTAGCGGAAGAACCAGTAGAAGCCTATGAAGAACCCACTTCTGAACGGGGTGTGGATAGTACGGTTGTTGATGAACCTGAACCACAGGAACCGACATACTCAGATGTTGTCGCGCCTGAAGTGACTCCTGCAGTTGCGGAGCAGTCCTTTGAGCGTCAAGATTACGGTTTGCCTGAGCAGCACGCACAGACTCCGGAAGATTATGTTGTGGAAGAACCTGCTGCTGCAGAAGCAACGTCTCATGAGTCCGTAATGGTGGCTGAATCAGGGAGCCAAGCGCCTGATCTCGCTTCGCTGGATTCCAGACCGGGTTTTGAATATGCAGAGGCAACGACAGCGACTGAAAACCTGCAACAGACCGAGTCTTCAGTCGGGGACAATGGCTATGTGCCGTCAGGTGAAGGTGAACTCCCAAATACTCCGGACTTCTCCGTGCTGGAATCTCAGCTTGCCGAGCTGGGCAGTGACTTGTCCTCTACAGACGGAGAGTTGCCGTCCCTTGAAGCAGAGCTGGCCAGACTGGAGCAGGAGCATCCTGAATATTCCTTGTCTGACTATGAGCAACAGTTCAGGTCAGAAGATACCCCCTCAAAGTAACCTTTTCTCAATAGCGTATTTACCCCCACTGTGCCGAAGCCGGGATTTCAGTAAGCTAGTTCCAAAAGAATATGGACTTATCTGAAATCTCAACCCCGGCACACTCTAATGAACACTACGATTAAGGCAGATCTGGTACTTCTACTGGTTACTCTGCTGGCTGCATCTGGCTGGCTGTTTTCCAAATTTGCCATCGGTGGCATGCCTCCTCTTGGTTACATTGGTGTCCGTTATATTGCTGCGGCTTTGTTGCTGCTGCCCTTTGCCGCACGGCAGCTGTTTCAGTTAAACAAAAGCCAGCTATTCATCTGTGTGATGGTGGGGTTAATTCAGACCATGGCCATGTATCTCTGGATTCAGGCGGTGGATAGCTCAGACCGGCTGGGTGAAGGGGCGTTCATCATGAGCCTGTCCATGATTATGGTGCCATTCATGGGACGGTTGCTCTATGGCAGCCGAATTGATCGTTTTACACTGTTTGCCCTGCCATTCGCCATTGCTGGTATTGCATTGCTGGCATTGAAAGGCAGTTGGGAATTTGAACCTGCCCAGGGGTTGTATCTTATGGCAACCCTGTTTATTGCCTTGCACTTTGTGTATACCAATCATAATGCGCCCGGCATCCCTTCAATGGCTTTGACCTTTATGCTGTTGCTGGTACCCGGCGTGCTTGGTATGGCCATTTCCTTCACGACAGAAAGCTGGCCGGAACAGGTTGCAACCGATACCTGGGTTTGGGTGGCCGCAGCGGTATTGGTGGCTACCAGTCTCCGTTACTTTCTTTATACATGGGCTCTGAAACACTCAGAAGCGGGCCATGCTGCACTGATTATGGTGATTGAGCCAGTCTGGACGGCGGTGATGAGTGCTATCTGGATGGGTGAAACCATGACTGCCCAGAAACTGATGGGGTGTGGATTGATCTTTATGGCGCTGATGGTTGCCAGATGGCGCTCCATCTTCAAGCCTGCTATTCCCGACTCACAGCTGGTTCGGGAATAACTCACCCAGAATAAATGAATAGCGGCTTGCCACTGGGCGGTGCCGTTTATGGATCAGGTAAATCGTTTCATAAGCGGCAGTGGTCATGTTTAGGATGGCGATATCGTCCTGCCGGTGAAAGGTCTGCACAATAGACTCTGGTAAAACAGTAAAACCATTGCCGGCTGCTACAGGCTCCAGAATCAGATTGATCTGGTTAATAGCGCCTTTCACCGGGAACTCTGAAAGGTGCTGGAACTGCGGATAATTTACCCTGAGTACTGATGAGATGTGATGTTTGGCATCCGGATGCATGATCACTCCCAGCTGGCACAAATCGTGGTAACTGGCATCCTGATAATTAGCCGGAACCACAAGCAGCAGTTGCTCATGGTCAATGGCCGTTGTTATCAGTTCGGGCTCATCAGTTTCATGAGTGATCAGACCAATATCAATCGCATTGCTCAGAAGTTCTGAAATAATCCGGTGGTTGGGGGCCACCTCAGGCAATACTGAGGGGGGTAAAGAAGCTGTCTTGAGTGTGGTAAGTATGAGGGTAATAGACTGGATCACCATATTGGCTTGCTCCCAGCGTATTCAGCACCGTGACGGCACTGGCAATACCACAGTAAGTTTGTGTTTTCTGGGTCGTCAGGTGAGGAACCAGTCGCCAGAAGTCAGCGTCCTCAGATAAGCGTTTCTGCATTGGGATGGCTTCAGGGCTGTTCCAGTAAACGACAGTATTTTTTGTTGAGGCGCCAATGGCAAAGCTGGTCAGGCAGACAAGTAAACCAAAAAAGATGAGCCTGTGACTTTTTATAACCATGGTTGTGCAGTCATGCCGGGAAGAATGTATACGACAGTGTAGGCTAGCCTGAAAAAACGTTCGGGACTTTGCATACTCTGGAGATAGGTGCAGCGTGGTAAGCTGGTTGCTTATCCATAGCGCCAGAGTAAAAGAGATGAATCATGTCAATAAACAATAAAAATGTACTGATTACCGGGTGCTCCAGTGGCATTGGCCGGACACTGGCGCTGGAGTTTCAGCAAAGAGGTTATCGTGTCTGGGCAACAGCCCGTAACCTGCAAAGCCTTCAGGATTTTGCGGATAAGAATATTCAGTTGCTGTCACTGGATGTGAACAGTGAATCGCAAGTGGAGGAGGTGGTTCAGACGATTATCAAGACGGATGGTCACCTGGATATGCTGGTGAACAATGCTGGCTATGGCAGCATGGGGCCATTGATTGACCTGCCTGGTGAAGAACTCGAACACCAGTTCAGCACGAATGTTTTTGCCCCCATGAGCCTGATACGTAAGTTGGCTCCCCAAATGTGTACCCGCAAACAGGGTACTATTGTCAATATTGGCAGCGTCTCCGGTGTTCTGTATACCCCTTTTTCTGGCAGCTATTGTGCCTCAAAGGCCGCATTCAATGTTCTATCCGATGTTCTCAGAATGGAGTTGAAACCTTTTGGTATTCGGGTGGTCACCGTTCAACCCGGTGCAGTTCAGTCACGGTTTGCAGATAATGCCAGCCGGGTGCTCAAACAGGTGATGAAGCCAGACAGCCTCTATATGCCTATAGAGCAGAGTGTGCAGAAGCGAGCCAATGCCTCACAGGACAACCCCACACCGGCGGATAGTTTTTGCCGTGACCTGGTGAATAAACTGGAGTCTGGGCGTGGGCTCAATATTGTGCGGCTGGCCAATGGCAGCCTGGCTTTCCCCCTACTGAAAACACTACTGCCAACCGCTATTCTGGAGAAAGTACTGGGCAGACTCTTTGGCCTGAATCGGCTCAAGTAATTTTTTTGTCTGTAGGTATATATTCTTTTTGCCTTTGAGCATCGGGTGATATAAAGTACGCCACCTGTTCGGGCGGTAACGCTTTGAGCAAATGGTGAGGTGTCCGAGTGGCTGAAGGAGCACGCCTGGAAAGTGTGTGTACGTTAATCGCGTACCGAGGGTTCGAATCCCTCCCTCACCGCCATATTCCTTTCTTAACTCCTTGATTTACCTTCCTTTTATCCTGGTTCAATTGTTCCAAATTACCTATGTGTCCAAGATGTGTCCATTTTGCTTAATGGGTTTAGTCTTACGGCGTCGTTTAAGTGTTCTTTGCTGAATTTCGCGTATTTCATGGACATCTTAATGTCGGCATGACCGAGGATACTTTGCAGTACCCGAATGTTTCCGCCAGTCATCATAAAGTGGATGGCAAAGGTGTGGCGTAGAATCTGGCTTGCTAGTTCTCGAACGGTTCTGACTCCAAAGCGCAATAAAGCCCTCCTGAATGATTCAGGAGAATTTATATAAAAGAATAATATCAATTGCTATGTTCAGATTTGGGTTTATAAGCAAACAGTGTGAAGCTCTTTTCGCGCCACTTGATTGGGTTTGAACCCTCTTGTTTAGTATTCTTAAGATAATTGTCGATTAATTGATTTAAAAAACTGTCTGCTAAATCACGATCTATTCGTTTAAGATGATTATATTCTGGAAGCCACTGCTGAACAAATCCCAGTAGCTTCTCTCTATTATCAAACTCTTTGTTTACGTAGTCTGAGTTAAGAACAATCCCGGTAAAACCGACCGCGCTCAGCATGTCTTCCATAACCTCCTGTTGATGAAAATGCTGTGTCGGTAAAAAACCTGAAAATGGATCTTTGAATCCCGAACTACATTTTAGTCCGTTAAGCGCAGTTTGAAATGGTAAGCCTTCTTTGCTAGCAGCATAGAAAGCAGCTAGATAACCTCCCTCAGCCAGCTGATTGTAGATATTTTGTATTGAGGGGCGTAAATCAGCTCCATCTATCCAGTGGATAACATGGCTGGTTAGAATGACTTTTGGCTTCTCATCCTTAGTACTGCAGCAGAAATCAGCTGCTGAAGCAGGTGGTAGTTTGACAATTCTATACCCGTCATTAGATGAATGCTCTACAGCATCCAGCATGCGTTGATCTTTGTCGACGGCGTAGATGGTCTTGCTACGGAAAATATTTGGATAAGTGGATAAGTTCCTACCGGTTCCACAGCCCAAGTCGAGGATAGGGTCGATAGGCGGTGTTATTTTGAAGTGTTTAAGAACCTTTTCAGCTAGATTTGTTGCATCAGTCTGCTGAGAACTTGAATTATTGGTATAATTCTCAGGTTCCCACACCATCTCTTTAGCTTTGGGAGAAAGAGGAGTAGTGTCTCCTTTAGTTTCAGCCCTTGTGCATTTAGATAATAAAGACTGCGGGCTAGTACTTTCAGCCCCTCTCCTACTTACTGGCTGCGCAAATGAGGTACTTGAATCAGTTTGCTCATAGCTCGTGTGAAATTGCTCTTGCATTGTGTTTTGGCCCACTTCATAGGGACCAAGCTTGCCACGGCGTTCTTGATTGTGAAGGTCCGAGGCTGGAGGGGGGGGATAAGCTGGGGAGACCTCACTTGCTGACATATCCAGTGGACTTTGATTCACTGTTATTACATCCTTTTTGATGTGCACATTAGAATTATTTTGATATTTCACCAAGGTGGTGAACCTCTTTAGACATTTAATAAACGCATATAGTTCCCCTGCTAACTGTTCCGGATGATTTCTTTTTATATTGACTTTGTTAGTTTGGTCATATCCTGAAGAAAATAGTGAAGGTTGTAAATGGTGAGTAAGTCATTGCTGTAACAATACTTGATGGAGTGAGCTGTGAACATCACTCTGAAAGAGTTTGAAAGACCTTACGTTGGTTTTTAAATTGTAATTTATAAAAAATAAAAGTTTTATTATATGTCTTGATTTAAATAATACTTTGATATTCTATTGCTATTATCCATTCTATTATTATTCGCATGCCCAGAAAAAGAATTGCCATCAGGAGTAGGTGGATTTATGCTGGCAACTGAAAGTGAAAATTAACAGGTGTTATTATTATTTCAAGAAAAGGGTATTCCCTGTTAGATAAACTCAAAATGGTTCATTTTCTACATGCTTAAGAATGAAATAGAGGTTCTTGGGGTAATTAGAAATGTAAAGCGTTTCAGCTTTTTCTGTGTATCCAACATTTATCCATTTCTCTTTATAGATTCAGTCATTTTTCATTATTTATTGAAAAGGTTAGTCACCATGTATCACATGGTCAAGTGGTGTGCTGTTCTGTTCATAAAGAAGAACTCAGGTCAGTAGTAACTGAGGAAGGTATTTTAAAACTCTGTGATTCTGTACTGAAAAAACAGAGGAGCTTTCCATCTTCTGATTTTTTGATTGTCTGAAGCACTGCAGGGTAGTCTCTATTTTATTTTTACTGTTGTGCAATCAAATCCGGTTTTCTTTCGTCTTCTATAAAGGGGAAGAAAATAACTATAAACAGATGGAAGCGCCGGATGATGATAACAAACGATAAAAATACGCCAGAACAGCTGGCACTGGTGCTGCTGGCCATCCACCGGGCTGGTGCTGATTTTTGGCAATCCCGCACTGGTAAGAGCTGCCGGCGTTGCCGTGATGGTGGTGATGCTGATGTATATGTTCCATAAGCTGAATATGGATAAAAGTATTATTGCCAACCTTAATGGCGTTAAGCGTGAATTTGCCCTGGCGGCGGCTGGCACGGCTTTTACCGGTCAGGATTTACTGGCCCGGAGCAAAGGTTATTTTTGCAGAAGCTATGGATAAGGCATTACTTAACCGGCTCTATCGCTATGCCATCTCCCTGACCGGCGATGGTGATGAGGCTTATGATTTGTTGCAGCAGGCGGTTGAACGTTACCTTCGCCGGCCTGACAACAGTGTTCGTGTACCGTCAGCCTACCTGATGCAAACCATTCGCAATTTGTTTTTTGACCAGGTTCGACACCAGAACCTGCACCTGGTTGTCAGCGAGCAGCTTCAGCAGGACAGTGCCCGGCAGGAAGATGCACCGTCTCCTGCAGACCTTCTGATGTATCAGCAGGATGTGGAGCAGCTGATGCAACAGCTGGGTTGTCATGAACGGGAGTTGCTCTACCTCTGGGCTGTGGAAGAATCCCTTCTTTATTTCCAATAGGGTGAGCTATCAAGCTCATCAGCAAGATGCTCTCTGATTGCCTTGAGCTCTTTGTAATCAAAAAGGTTTGAATTTTCCAATTCTATCATGACTTCCCTGGATTCTTTATTATCAAATATTGATAACTTAAGTCCACTTTCTTGAAACCTGATTTTGATCAACCGAAATAATAATTCCTGCGTCTCACGTAATTCAAAAACTTCATCTGAAACTTCATTTTCATTGGTTCTTGAAGATTTTAAATAAGCGTTCTTATCAGAGTCTGTCTCAGGATCATTCTGGTTAGTTCCAAAAACAGTGTTTTCAGGTAATATTGAAATTTTCTTGTTAATCGTTCGATTATAAACTTTTTTAGCTTCGTCAAAGTGTTTCAGCGTTTTAGTTGAAAGTGTCTGGCTTTCTTCGCATAAATTTAAGTACTCAGTATGAGTAATGGTCTTACCCTTAAAAAATGCAATAAATGCTTTTTTTAATCCGAGGCCTTCTTCTTTTGCAAATCGAGCAGAATCCATCCATTTTAATTGAAATGATTCTCCAGAGCATTGGATTGACATGGCAAAATTCCCTTTTTGTTAATGAATTAAGTGATTCTAAATTAACATTATATCATGTTATTCTGATATTGGACTTATGATATACGGTCTACTTTATTGATTAGATATCCTAACTCTTTGTTTGTATTGATTTTTTATGATATTGGAGCGGTTTTCTATAGCCTGAATTATTAATGGAGAAATGTGAATTTCTCTATATACTATCAATATTCTGAGAATAAATAAAACATGCAATAAATAAGAGGGCGATTCAATACGTTACCAATGTGTGTCTAATTTATTGTTTTTCCTATTGTTACTTCTCTTTCCGATGTGCCCGAAAAGTATCTGTTTTGTTTAATATCTGTTGGGCTAATGCACAGTAGGTTGTTGCATGTTACTTCGAATCACCTTGCTCCAGGGTAGCTCATTACCCTGTTACCAACCCTAATTAGTTAGATTCTGATTTCTGATCATGATTTGTTCAGTAATGAGTGGGAATGGCAGTGTGCTTAATGAAAATTCATAGAAATTGAACTTTCTAATTTAAAAAATGACTAATAACTTAGTACGTTGATATATTTTGTTTTTTTTATTCATGATTATGAATAGAGAGGGTCTTGTTTTCTTGAAGTGAATATTGGCCATACAACAATCTAATAAATAAAAAATGCTAATAATGGAGGTGGCATTTAAATGGACTCTACAACCATTAATTTCAACCCTGCTCAAAAACAAATTCAAAATAGCTCGACTGGTAATGCATTAGGTAGAGCTGCAAAATGCTTTGGCAGAAATGTATGCAAAATAGCGGTTGCCGTACCGTATGTTTTATATCATGCCTTAAGCATAGGTACTGAAGCAGTGTGTGGTGCGGGTGGTGCCGTGGTAGGTGTTGTAAGAGGTGGAACTGTTAAGCTTGCAAGAGCTATTGGAGCGAAGCTTAACTTGTGTGAGAAATCAACACGGCCACTTTCAGACTACGTAATAAAAGACTTCCATCGAGGCGCTAATATTGGCTGGCTTCCTGGTCAGATTATTGGTGTGGTTGGATCGGCAGTGACTTCAGCTGGAATACTCTTGAATCCGGTCTCTCTGGGTGTTGGAGGAGCGGTTCTTGGTGCATACAGCCTGGTTGAGGGCGTGGTGACCTATAACGAAGTTAAAGAGACAGGACATTCTTCTGCTGAACAGGACTCCAAAAATGTCTTCAGAGATATCCGCCGTGAATGTCGAGATATACATGATTGGCTTTATGGCGATAAAAAGCTTTAACGCCCCACCCTGACTTTATCAAGCATTCTATCGGATATAATCTGGTGCGCTGTGATAGGCCAGGGTTTCTCGACTTTCCCAGTTACTCCTGTAAATATTTTCCTCTTGGTAGGCGTGCATTGCTGTTCGAAGAGCGTTACCCGCGAGGTTTATGTTTCCTGAAGTGGTGAACCTTTAATCAGATAACGCAGCCTGAGGCTACCGCCAAAAATATAATCAATCAGAGATATAGCTGATCACACATATATTTTTTACTGCCATAAATGAGTAATCAACTTCTATTGTTCAGTGTTGGCAGGGGAAATGATGTCTGATAAAAAAGTGATGGTCAGCGCCTGTACGAATCTGAAATTAAAAGATGATCGTGATGATGTTCAGCTCATTCCGGTATGCCCAGAAGAGATTGGAGGGTTAATAACGCCACGGTCCAAGGCCCGAATTGTCGGAAAAGGCGGCTCTGCGGATGGGATTGATGTATTGAATGGCAATGGAACGACTACTGCAATTCTGAAAAACGCCGGTATTCAGGTGGTGAATGATGTTGATTATCATGAAGCTCTGAATCAGTACAAAGAGAAGTAGGCAAACGTACAGAGCCGTAGCTGGGCTTACCTACAATGTTAGGCTTAAGCTGGTTAATCCCTGGTAAGTCAGTACGCACATAAATACCGAGAGTATATAACGAATGATAACCCTGTAGCGTTCGGCATTTCAACTCATCAGCAGCGTCGGCAGGGTAGATACCGTATTCCCTGAGGTTAAGTGTTGGTGTGCCAAAGAGTTGCTCCAGTAGCTCAATACCACTGGGTAGCAGAACGTGGGAGTGCGGACCCTGACCAACGCCTTTATGTAGTCCGTTGTCATTGTTGAGCGTGTCTTTTTCAAGAACGATTACTTCCTGGAAGAAAGGAGACAGGGTTTTGGCTGCCATCAAACCCGCGACACTTCCACCGATTACCACCGCTCGTTGCATAAGCCCTGTCTCTCAGATTTTAAAACGTTCCATTACCATGAAACATACAGAGGAAAAATCAAGGTGGAACGTTTGATTATGACAACTTCATGCAAGCATGGCTTTTGATCTTTTCCCTGAGCCATTGGTGGGCAGGGCTGTAGTCTGTTCTTGTGTGCCAGACCATAACGTGCTCAATGGGCAGGGTTTCAAAGGGTTGTTCAATGATCTGCAGGTTGAATAGCGGAGCGTACTGTCTGGCGAGACTTCTGGACGTGCTGCCGATGCTGTCTGAACTGGAAACCAGCGCCAGCATAGACATCAGGGAGTCACACTCTGCACTGATTTTTCGTGCTTTCAGTGGTGTTTTGGTGAAGTAGTCGGCTGCGTACATGTTTGCCCGGCGAATACGCATTGTGACGTGTTTTTCCTGGTAGTACTGCGGCTCAGTCAGTGTCTGATGAATCCGTGGGTGATCTTTTCTGGCCACAATAACAATCTCATCCTGAATCACTGGGTGGCTTTTATAGGAAGGGCTTAATTGTCCGGTTATGTCCAGTGCCAGGTCGGCTTTCTGCAGGCTGAGTTCCTGCAGCATGTCGTCCTCATTACTGGGGGCGATAACAAATTCAATGGAAACATTACCCAGTGTTTTATCGTGCTCGATACGTGGATGAAAGTGGAGCAGTGCCATCTCGTTGCAGAGCACGCGGAAGACTCTGGGTTGCTGTGGATCAAACTGTTTGATGTTGCTGATGGCATTGCTGACATCATTCAAGGCTGGCGATATTTCACTGGCGAGCTGGACGGCAATATGGGTGGGAGAAATGCCTCTTCCTTCTCTGACAAACAGTTCGGCACCCAGCTTTTGCTGTAGGCGCTTCAGGACTCCACTGACACCGGGCTGAGTCATCTCTAACGCATCGGCAGCCAGAGTGATTGATCTGAGGCGATAAACTTCCAGAAAAACCGATAGCAGGTTCAGGTCCAGAGGGGTATCTGTTTTTGTAATCACAATACATAACCATTCGTGATGTTTTGTATAAACATTACTTTATTTTTTGTTATGAGTCTTGCCCATACACTGGCTTCAACAAAACGCAAGATGGCTTCTGTTATCAGAGCCTGGAAAACAGATCAAAGAATAAAGTTGAAGAGGTGATTTTGAAAACTCAGACTCAAACCAAAGTAACCGCTCTTGTCCTGGCCATGTCTCTGGCTCTTCCTGCCGGTGCGGCAGACAATCATGTTCATGGTGATCTTGAGGTGAAGGGAAAACCTGCCAGCGAGCATACCATTGCGGCCAACAAGACATTGAGTGAGCGGTTGAACTGGCAGGATCGAGATGCTTTTGAGCGTAATGACAAGGGCCTGATTGTTCCTCTTGATGCCAAAACAGCCAATATCATGAGAAACAATTATGACTTTATCAGCCAGGATGAAATAGCCGACACGGTTAATCCATCACTGTATCGACAGGCTCAGGTAAATAATACGGCGGCAGGCTTGTATGAAGTGCGCGATGGTATTTATCAGGTACGTGGCACGGATCTGTCCAATATTACGTTTATTCAAGGTGAGAGTGGCTGGATTGTTTACGATGTTCTGGTGACCCGACAGGCTGCGGAACTTTCTACAAGGTTCTTCCTGGAAAATGTCCCAGAAGGTGGTGACCTGCCCATTGTGGCGATGATTTATTCTCATAGTCACGCCGATCACTTTGGTGGTGCCAGAGCTATTCAGGATATGTTTCCGGATGTGAAGGTTTACGGTTCCCATAACATCACCAAGGAAGTGGTGGATGAAAATGTACTGGCCGGTAATGCCATGTCCCGGAGGACGTCTTATCAGTACGGCTCGACGCTGGGTGCTCATGAACACGGTATTGTTGATGCCGGTTTAGGTAAATCAACTTCTACCCGCTCGCCAGAATACGGTAAGGGAGAAATCACCTATGTAGTGCCGGATTACACATTCAATGGTAAGGGCAAGTATGAACATTACCGTGTTGATGGCCTGGATATGATTTTTATGGACACCTCCGGTACTGAAGCGCCTTCCGGCATGGTGACGTATATTCCATCCATGGATGCCCTGTGGACCGGTGAGATGATGTATCACGGTATGCACAATGTCTACACCCTGCGGGGAGCCAAGGTGCGTGATGCCCTGAAATGGTCCAAAGACATCAATGAGATGATCAATGAGTGGGGCGGTGATATCGATGTGCTGTTTGGCTCTCATTCATCTCCAATCTGGGGCAGTGATGAGGTGGTGGATTATATGAAGCTGCAGCGGGATAACTACGGTTTTGTCCACAACCAGACGCTGCGCCTGGCGAACAATGGGGTGGTATTGCAGGACATTGGTGATGCCGTCGTCGATGTGCTGCCTGAAACACTGGAAAAGGCATGGCATACCAATGGTTATCATGGTTCATACAGTCACAATGCCAAGGCCGTCTACAACATGTACCTGGGTTATTTCGATATGAATCCGGCTAACCTGAACCCACTGCCTGTGAAACAGGAATCCGTCAAAATGGTCGACTACATGGGCGGGAGTGAAGCGGTATTCCAGCTGGCCCAGGCAGATTATGACAAGGGCGAGTACCGTTTTGTCGCCACAGTGATGAATAAAGTAGTACAGGCAGAACCTGACAATAAAGCGGCTCGTCAGTTGTTGGCGGATACTTATGAGCAGCTGGGCTATCAGTCCGAAAATATGGGCTGGCGTAATACTTATCTTACCGGTGCCCAGGAACTGCGTGTCGGTACGTTGCCTGGAACACCCAAGACGGCATCACCAGATGTGCTGTCTGAGATGTCCATTACCAATCTGTTGGATTACATGGCAGTAAAGGTGGACTCAACCGTTGCACAACACATGCCATTTACCATGAATGTGGTGGTTCCGGATCTCGATGAAGTGCACTTTGTAGAAATGTCCAACGGCAACCTGAATAACGGCCTGGTGGATGAAGTCCATAGTGCAGATGCCACACTGTATATTAACAAGTCAGACATAACCCGCATCCTGCTTGGCAAAACTACACTGGCTGAGTTGTTTGAAAGCCGTCAGGCCGGACTGGAAGGAGATGCCCGTGTAATGGATAAGCTGAAGCAGGCCTCCATTGAGTTTGATCCTTCATTTGAAATTGTGCCCCGTCCTGCAAAGGGACAGGAAGTGGATGCCCACTTTTATCACCAAAGTTAAGAATCATACCCCTCCTTTGACTCAGGGAGCCTGATTGGCTCCCTTTTTTTGACCACCTCCCGAGTACCTTATTATGTTTATAAAAACATCACGGACTGTTGCTGCCCTGCCTTTTGCCTTGCTGGGAATGATGTTGCCCCATACCGCTATGGCTGCTGCTGATGAGCCTGAGCTTCAGGATATGTCGGACCTCACTGCCGTTTATACCCAGGCGGGTGCTGGTATCACTGATAAAGGGTTGAATTTAAAGATTGGCCAGGCCTACGACACAAAAGACCCGGACACTCTGGCCATGAACATTATTGAAATTAAAGGGTTTATGGGAGATAGCCTTGGGCTTGATGGCAATGATGCCATTAACTCTCTGCGTTATCGTAATTTCAGTCTGGATACCACCACCGGTCGAGGTGCTCAAATTGATGTAAATTGGGATTTTAATAATGATATGGGGAGTGCGTCGTACAGTTTTATTCAGGCATTACCAAAGTTTGGGGCTGTTCAATTCTATCCACTGGCCGGTGTCGGTATTACGGTGCGGGACACAGCTAAAATCATTGATCAGCAAGATCCGGATTTTGGCAGTGGCGGTTAGAGTTTAATCATCAGTTTTAACTTATTTAGCGATGAGGGCTGTACATCACCCCGGCCTTCTTATAATATGCACGCCGCTGACGAGAGGTGGCAACGCTTCCTGCTAATGAGTTAAACAATAGTTGTTGACTCCTTCGAGGATTTAAGTATGATTCGCCCTCGTTGACATAATGCGCTCGTAGCTCAGCTGGATAGAGTACCTGGCTACGAACCAGGCGGTCGGAGGTTCGAATCCTCCCGAGCGCGCCATATCAGGAAAGCCTATCTTATTTTTGATGGGCTTTTTTTGTGTCTGTAATATATCGATAGCTGATGTGGGGCGAGGAAGTGGCTTTGGTTCTGTGAACACCCTATAGAGTCTCTGTGGTAAATCTTTCACTCTTGGAGCAGCCATTGTCATGACTGCTCCTGTGACAATACCATCAGGCGTTGACTGCGGCCATCATCATTCCGGATTGCTGAGTCGTTCCCAGCTGTTCTTCTGTCTGCTGTGCTAAATAGAGATCACGATAGTGACCTTCTACCTGCAGCAGCGCTTCATGTTTTCCTTGTTGAACAATTTTCCCTTTATCCATCACCAGAATCTGGTCTGCATCCTGAATCGTAGCCAGACGATGAGCGACAGCAATGGTGGTGCGGTTTTCCCTGAGAGTGATCAGGGCTTCCTTAATATGATGCTCTGTCTCACCATCGATATTGGCTGTGGCTTCGTCCAGTAGAAGAATCTTCGGGTTCTGGGCAATGGTTCGTGCAAACGACAGCAGCTGTCTTTCGCCGGTGGATAGCGCTTTGCCTCCTGGCCCGGGTTTATGTTCATAACCTTCATCAAGTCCCTGGATAAATGGGTCCGCATGAACTTTCTTTGCCGCAGCCAGAATATGGTCATCACTGATCTTCTGATGGTTCAGGCTGATATTTTCGGCCATGGTCCCACTGAAGATATAAGGCTCCTGAAATACCAGGCCCAGTCCTTGTCTGAGAGTATCTTCCGTCAGGCTGGTCAGTGGATGATTATCAATCAGAATCTGGCCTTCATTATGTTGATAAAAACGCATCAAGAGATTGATGACCGAGCTTTTACCACTGCCACTGTGACCTACTATGGCTACAAACTGCCCGGGTTCTACGGTAAAGCTGACGTTATCCAGTGCCAGGTTTTTATCATCGTAAGACAGTGAGACGTTACTAAACTCCAGCTTGCCATGATGAATACTGGGGTTGTTCTCCTGACTGTTGTTGTTGCGGTTTTGAAGCGTGTGTTGATCCGTTTCTGTCTCTTCATTCAATACCTGGAACAACCTTTCGGACGCTACCAGAGATTGCTGCAGACTGCTCATCTGCATGGTGATCTGTCTGAATGGTTCAAAGAAGCGGCCAAGGTAGTTGATAAAGGCGTAGAGTGTACCCACTTCAATCAGAGAGAAACCGGCCTGATAGCCAAACCAGCCGACCACTACTGCCAGGGCAATGCCGTTAAGCAGGTGGGTAAATGGCATTAACAGCAGACTGTCGATATTAATGTTCTTCCGTTTGAGCTGGCTCCACTCCTCGTTATCCTTATCAAACTGTTGTTGCAGATGACCTTCCTGTCCCATGGCCTGAACGATTCGCATGCCATTCAGGGATTCGTTGATGCGGGTATTGATATTGGCCAGCTGGCTGCGTACACCGTGAATCAGCGGGTGACTGATTTTCTGGTAGAGGTGAATTGCCAGCAGCATGACCGGAATCAGCAGCATGGTCATCAGCATCAAGTGGATATCCAGCAGAGCCATGGCAATAAAAATACCGACCACCCGGAAAAAGGCTTGCAGGATGGCAGGAATAACCCCGACAAACATCTGACGCAGTACTTCAGAATCATTGGTGATACGGGAAACCAGGCGACCGGTGGGCTCACTGTCAAAGTAGCGCATGGGCAGTTTCAGGACATGGGCGAATAGCATTCGTCTTATGTCGTGTACTACCTTGAGCGCATTTTCCTGAAAAACCACGTTCTGAATGTACTGGAGAATCGCTGAACCGAGGTAGGTTCCAAACAGGGCAGAACCCAGTATGGCGAGACCCATGCTGTCGTTCACACCTGCGGCGATATGTTCATCAAGAATGATTTTCATCAGCCACGGAGCCAGCATCTCCAGGCTGGTGGCTAACAGCAGGATCAGAAAAGCACCCATAAACTGCCATTTATACGGTCTTGCGTAGCGAACCAGCTTAGCCAGACCACGATAGCCTGATGAGGCTTTTTTATCTTTTGCTTGCAAAGCTTAATTCCTCAGGCGACGTCAGACCGGTTAGTCGTGGGTTCTGGGTTAATATCCAGAGGTTGCAGCAGGATACGAGCCTGTTGTCGGAAGATTTTTGCATACCAGTGTTCGACAGCTTTCTCTTCTGACGGGTCTTTGGGGTCTTCACTGTTAGAAAGCAGCCCGTCATGGTTGCCTTGTTCAATGATTCGGCCACGATCCAATACCAGAATGTGGTCCGCAGTCATCAGTTCCGGTAACCGCTGAGTGACCAGAATGATGGTTTTCTCACCTTTCATGGCCATCAGGTTTTTCAGGATACGGGCTTCGGTTTTCATATCCAGGGCGCTGAACGCATCGTCCAGTAACAATATCGGCGCATCAGCCAGCAGTGCTCTGGCCAGTGCCAGACGCTGCTTCTGTCCACCGGACAGATTGATGCCATTCTCTCCCAGTAAGGTGTTGTAGCCATCTTTGAAGCCCATGATTTCTTCGTCAATGGCTGCCAGTTTTGCCGCTTTTTCTACTGCTTCCAGGCTGGCATCTGGCGCAGAAAAACGAATGTTGTCGGTAATGGTGCCGGAGAACAGCATGGGTTCCTGTGGGACCCAGGCCAGTTTTTTGCGCAATGACTCAACGGTCAGTTGTTGCAGGGGAATATTCCCCATCTTGATGCCTGATCCTTCCGGCAAATCAAACTCACGCAGAATTAACCGGAGAAGGGTGCTTTTACCACTGCCGGTACGACCGGTAATACCAATGAATGAACCTGCAGCAATCTCGGTCGTAATATTCTGAAGTACCGGGCTTTTATCAGAAGCATCGCCATAGGCAAACGACTTAATATTTATTGAAAGACTTGTGTCGTCTGGTGCTTGCCGGGCATTGGCTGCATCCTGGATTTTGGGTTGTCGGGCCAATAATTTTTCCAGACGTCCCCAGGAAGCACTGCCACGCTGGAAGACATTAAACTGCCAGCCAAATTGCAGCATAGGCCCCAGCATCTGGCTCAGGTACAGGGTGAAGCTGGTTAACAGGCCAACGGTGAGCTGACCATGGCTGATCAGCCAGGCTCCACCCACCAGTGACAATACGAAAGAGAGGCCAAAGAACAGGCTGATACTTGGGCCAAACAATGCATCGACTCTGGCAACGCTGGTATTGGCCTCGACAGCTTCCATGGAGAGCTGTTCAAAGCGTTGAGTTTGCCGATCTGTCAGCTGATGTGCTTTTACCGCGCGAATACCCGTGATGGACTCACGGGTTTCTTCGTTCAAGTTGGAAAAGGCTGCTTGAGACCGACCAAAGCGGGAATAGAGTGCGACACCATACCGCTTGGTCACCCAGACAAGCAGTGGGAATGGCAGCATGGCCAGCAGTGTGAGCTTACCGCTTACCAGAAACACCATGGCGAACAGTACGGTAAGGCCTGCAATGAGCGAGTCCACCAGTGTCATGATGCCAACACCCACACTTTCTTCTACAGCGTTCAGGTCATTGGTGGCATGAGCCATCAGATCGCCGGAGGTATGCTGTTGATAAAATTCTGGTGAGAGTTGAGTGAAGTGGGCAAATAACCGACTGCGCTGTTTGCGAATCAGTTCAATGGACGCACCGTAGAGCTTGGCTCTCCAGACATAGCGAAAACCGTAAACGGCCACGCCGGTCACTACAATGCCCGCCACGTAATTGAGCAGCTCCTGATTTGTAAGGCTCTTGTCTTTTATTCCATCAACCACATGGCCAATCAGCCAGGGGGGTAACAGGTTCAGCGCTGAGACAATCTGCAGGCAGATAAAGGCCAGCAGGTACTGCTGCCAGTAGTCCTTCAGAATAAACCGGAGTTTCCAGAGTAGTTTCAATGAACGGCCTTTTGGGTGAAGTCTGGGCGTTTAGCATTTTCATATCACTTTCTAAATCGCCTGTTCCTTCTGCTTGTTTAGGAAGATATTGGCGCTCAGACTCATGGCTCTGGAGCCGTTGATCTGACTCATACAGCTGCGCTGTTATGAGATAGAAAGTGTGATGAATTTAATTTGGTTCTATTGTGCTAATTTATAACAGGCCATTTGAACTGAAAATGATTCTCATCGTCAACGAAGTGATTACCGAATTTGATGTTCGGGGTGCGATAAAAGGATGTGGATAGGGGAGTGGTTGTTGAGAGTTACCGGTTGAAATACTTCCGCGAACGTAAGAGATAGGCAGATGGCTGCGGGTAACCTGAACCTGCCCGGCCCTCCTAACGTTTGCGGAAGCGCCCAAGCAGAAAGTCTTTGAGCATGACCCAGTCCATAAAACTGTAAAAAGGGTATTTAAAGGTGGCTGGCTTGTTGTGCTCAAAAAAGAAGTGGCCTATCCAGGCGCAGGCATAACCAAAAATCAGGGCCAGAAAGATTGAAGCATAAATTTTGCTATAAAGTGCATACCCCAGGATTACCAGGGCTCCAGAGCTGCCAATATAGTGAAGTGCACGGCAGACAGAGTTGCTGTGCTCTTTGAGATAGAAGGGGTAGAACTCTGCAAAGCTCTTGAACACTGCCTGTTCAGAGGCTTGTTTTGTCATATTGTCCATCAGTATCTCTCGTTATTTTTATTATTTGACTGATCAATATAAAGCGAAACAGCCTTTCAAGCCATTGGGTTGCGAATAATCAGAGGAAACCATTCTGTGATCATGGCTGCTGACGGGTTGGAGCAAGTACTACTTCACGAATACATACATTTTGTGGTTGGCGATAGGTATACCAGATTGCCTCAGCGGTATCTGCTGAACTGATACCTCCTCCAATCTCTTTTTTATAGTCCCTGTAGTCCTGCAGGGCTTCAGCACAGGTGGTGTGATCAAGAATTTCCGTTTCCACGATGCCGGGCGCAATGGTGACAACCCGGACATTATCATCAGCCACCTCTTCACGAATACCTTCGCTGATCGCATGTACAGCAAACTTGACTGGTCTTCAGCCTCTTCGAGTGCAGTTTGGAAACTTTGAAGATCTGTGACGTCAAGCTTGCGGCACAAAGTATCAGGCAAATCCAGGGCTTCCATACGATCTAACCGACGTGCAAGTAATAACAGGGGATGACCTTCCTGTGAGAATTTAAGAGCCGCTGCTTCACCAACTCCAGAGCTGGCACCGGTAATCACAATATTCATGAGCAATGTCCGCTGATGATAGGTTGTCAATTGTCGTACAGCGGCATGGAAATGATCAATTTTTCTGAGGAGTATCACCGGTTTTTACGCCGGTGATATCAGAAGAAAAACGGTCGGATTATTCAGCCTGACGCCAGACACCCAATTCACAGGTAGTTCCCGGCTCATCACCCTGCGTCCACCAGTGTGCCTGCCAGTTCTGTTCATCATGACGTACCACATCTCCCTTAACATAAACCTTTTCCGGGGCCCACTGGCCTGTGGGTAACGGTGGAGGATCAATGGTATCTCCCGGGATCAGTGACAGGGCGTAAGACGCCTTTGTGTCCTGTGCCCATACCTGGTTTGCATACAGGTTCTCCCGGTCAAACATGTAGTGACCCATGGCTTCGTGCCAGATGCCAATGGTGAAGGCTTTATGTTTGTCGGAAACCTGAAGCGCCAGTAACTCAGGCCAGCTGTCACGATTCTGGTGAGTGATCAAAATACGTTCTTCCAGAACCTCCTGACCATTGCTGTCAAAGCCGCGGAAGCTGATGTAGTCATCAAGATCCGGTGTTGGGAATCCCTGCGGGATATAGTAGCCCAGCGCCGTAAATTCTGGGATTTCCGGATCGGGACCAGTGCCGCCACCAGAGTCTCCATCCGTGGTAAAGGTGATGTCTGAGCAATTGTAAAAACCTTCACCAGCCGGGTCATCGCGCTGCCAGCGGGTATACAGAATGGCATCCCCTTTTCGGTCAGCTGGTAGCGTGATGTTGATACGGTACTTTTTGTCACTGCCAACGGCGACATTGCCTGCCGTTGCTACCAGCTCAAGGTCACTCCAGGTAAGGGCCTGATTGTGATCGTAGTCACGCTTGGTCAGGTAAAATTCCCAGAAAGATGGATTGTGCGGAGCTGTAGCATTAAACCGCAGTTCAATCTGGTTGTTTTTATCCAGGGTGATCCGGGTCTTCTGCCACTGGCTGGATGGAACATTGAGGCCCGCTTTGGCTTCGGTACCAGCAGAGCAGAGTGTGCTATCCGGGATATGCCGTTTGACTTCTGCCATATTGCGGAAGTCTTTTACCAGCATGGCTACTTCATTACGTTGTACAAACGGGTAAGTGCCAGAGATATCAAAGGCCGCCTTACAGGCCGCATTGGGAATATCCTGACCATCAGCAGACCAGAAGCCGCCATCTTCATAACAGATGGATTGGCGGGCTTCGGGGAATTCAACTCAGCCGTGGGCATTTGCCAGGTTGGGAAATAAAGCGCAGGCAAAAAGGCCTGGCAGTCGAAGTTTTTTCACAACAGCATGCAGCATAAAGTGCTCTTGTAAGTAGCCATTAATAGTCGTTTATAAAAGGCGTGGGCTTTCGAGATGATCATTACTGAGAGCATACATGATTATTCGATAAGTTGTACGCTTTACGGGCAGAGTATCAGGAAGTAAGCAGGAGTAAATGGCTCCTGCTAAGAGATGTGATGAAATGCAAAGAATATTATTTAAACAATCCGGACTGGTGTGATATCAGGGAAAATGTTCTTCAGCTGAGGAGCTGAAAGTTGCCAGTGTTGCATCAAGGCTGCTGATATCCACTGACGAATATCAGACGTTGGACGTAAATCCCGCCCTTCATACAGGTCCTTTTTAGCAAGCCCTGGCCAGTCGCCCTCTACCTTGCCACCCTTAACCGCTCCGCCAGCCATAAAGAAGCAGGAGGCTGTCCCATGATCAGTACCACCCGTACCGTTCATCGCTACCGTTCGGCCAAACTCGGTGGCAATCATGACAATAGTATTATCCCAGGTTTGTTCTCCCATGCTGGCTCTCATGGTCTGCAGGCCTGAGTCCAGCTCCTGAAATTGTCGTGAAAGGCGGGGAAGCTGGCTATCATGGGTATCCCAACCGCCCATTTCCAGCATAAGGGCATCGGGACCTTCCTGATGACTGAGCAGCGTACCAGCCGCTTCTGCAAGTGCCTTGAATTTACGGCTATTGCCATCCATGGAATTACCCACAATACCTCTGACATTCAACGCTTCTTCCAGACGGCTGTGGAGCAGGTCATCCTGTTTGTATATCTGGAAGAGTCTCTGATAAAGGTCTTCTTTGGCGGAGGGGATAGTGTTTGGGTACCAGGTACCTGCCAGTTGTCCTCCACGCAGGCTAACGGGCAGAGAGTGAGATACAGCCAGTCCGGTTTTACCCGTCGCTTCCAGTGTCCTGGAAAGCCAGCCATTGTCCTGGTTTAAGTGAACCAGGCCAGATTCCAGTATGTCCTGACCTTCAAAGTGCGAGCGTTGACGATAAGGGGATGCAACAGCAACTACAGGCATCATCTGTTTCTGCTGATACCAGCTGTGCAGGGTAGGGAGATCACTGTGCAGGCCAAACCCCCGATCCAGTGGCAGCATGGAGCCAATAACGGGCTCGGCAATCGAGCGACGGTGGTTCAGCAGGTCATTATCAAAAGCGGGTATAACGGCATGCAGCGAGTCCATAGCACCCCGCAGAACAATCCATACCAGCTTGGGCGAGTTGTTCTGACTTTTTGAAGTCTGGCCAAATGCCAGACTGCCAGTCACCGGAATCTGTGAGCAGACTACTCCAGCCCCAAGCCATTTGATCAAGTCACGTCGGTTAATTTTACTCACGCAGCTTTCTCCTTACGATCCTTTCTCCTCACCAAACTACCTCCTCATGAACTCGGGGCTAAGCAATAATAGCGATAAACCCTGCTGACGGCTCTCTGCACGGCTGATGATGGTTCGGGAATTATTCATCACCTGCTGGCCCAGAATGGTATCCGCCAATGCCAGCGGGTCGGTTCTTTTTTTCAGACTTTCTACCCAGCGATTCGCCCAGTCGATCCGGGTCAGTAGTGCATCGGAGCCATCCCAGGCACTGCTCACATCAGCAAAGCCCGCAGGTGAGCCTGCACCAAGAGGTTTATGTCCCATAGCGGTTAGCGTATTGACCAGCGTTCTGCTGTGGTGTTCCCTGTTTTTCTTTCGGGGAGAGAGCCCGTCAGTTGCCCTGCAGACGGAAACCAGAAATTCACGGGGAGTCTTCAATTTTCGTTGCTCAACCTGCCAGCTCTGTGGGTGTTGGATCAGTGCGGTAATGACGGCTTTCAGGTTGCCACCGGTCTTCAACCACTGTTCCTGCATTGTATCCACAAGGCCTGCAGGTGGCTGGTCACTGATGAGGTGTCTGGCGAGCTTCCAGGAAACGTATCGGGCTGTTGCCGGGTGTACTGCGAGATCTCGAAGAATAGCTTCTCCCTGATTTGCGCCGGTATCCGGATATTTTTTCCTTAGAATGGTGCGTTGTCCTGGCTGATGGGCTCTTTCACGAAATAAAAAACCATGGCCTTCTTTTTTACCAGGTCTGGCGACACTCCAGCCGGTAATGGCTTTTGCCAGCTCCTGAATATCTTCCAGTTGGTAGCCGCCATTAACGCCCATGGTATGAAGTTCCAGAATCTCTCTTGCCAGGTTTTCATTCATTCCCCTGGCTTTTTTTGAGTTCTTTTTAAGATAGCTGGCCTGTCTTGACTCCGGTCCAATGGACTTTTCGTTATCCAGATAGACAAGCATGGCTGGATGTTTTTCCACCGCAATGAGCAAATCAGCGAATGAGCCAAAAAGGTTAGGTGCAATGGCCTCCCGCTCAAGGGTCGGTGCCAGTGGTGTCATCAGGCCGCCCTGGGCTGAAACGCTGAAGTGGTTGGAGAAAAAGTCCAGCAGGCGCCAGCTGAAAGAGTGTGGGCTTTCAATGCTTCGAGTGAGGGTATCACTGCTGAACTGGAAGTAATTTCTCCGGATAGGAGCCATCATGGAAGATGGATTATCCTGCTTCTGGTTGGGTTTTTCTGAATTCTTTCTCGCCCGGAACTCTGCATACTGGCTTATGATGGTTGAGCTGTCCGGCAGTGAGCTATCCAGAACAGGTATGGTTAAGTGTTCCTGAAGCCAGCCCTGCGGGTCAGACTGTGCATTTTTAATTTCATGATCTCTGGCCCCCATACCAAAACGGTTGGTGGCAATGACTGCCAGGTGGTTGTTCATTTGATAGTCCGTGTCTTTGGAGCGCTTTAGTTTACAGTCTAAAGGGATTGCGGCTGGGCAGGAATATTGATCATATTGATTCTGATCAATCAAAAGAATCAATATGCATAATAGGAAACAGCTGTTTATCATCGGGTAACTACTTTCTTAATCTTTTGGTAAGTTGCCTGTGGATAAGTTATTCACCATTTTCTGGCAGTTTTTCCTGCTGGGCTGGACCAGTTTTGGAGGCCCGGCGGCCCATATTGGGTATTTCCGCAATACGTTCGTTGAGAAACGCAAGTGGTTAACGGATGTTGAGTATTCTCAGCTGATCGCCCTCAGCCAGTTTTTGCCAGGCCCTGGTTCCAGCCAGATTGGCTTTGCCCTGGGTTATCAGCGAGCAGGTTTACTGGGTGGTATTGCCGCTTTTGTCGGTTTTACCCTGCCATCGTTTGCCATTCTGCTGGCAGTGGCCATGAGCAGTCAGCTGTTCCTCACGGCTGATTGGTACCAGGGAATAATTGCCGGTTTGAAGCTGATGGCTGTTGTGGTGGTTGCTGATGCAACCCTGCAGATGTTTCGCTCTTTCTGTAAAAGTCAGCTGACCATTAGTCTGTGTGTATTCAGTGCGGCACTATTGCTGGTATTTCCCGGTGTATTTGTACAGATGGCCATTCTGGTGGCCGCGGCGTTGATTGGTTATCGCTGGTTACCAGGCAATGAAGATAGCCAGGCTAAGTGTCGTTTTGTTTTCTGGCCGTTAATTCTGTTTGCCATTTTATTGTTTGGCCTGCCTCTACTCGCAGAGTATTCACCATTGGCGAGAGTGATCAGTGACTTTTTCCAGGCTGGCAGTATGGTATTTGGCGGTGGTCATGTGGTTCTGCCATTGCTGCAAAGTACAACGGAAGGCATGATCAGTACTGACACTTTCCTGACCGGTTATGCGGCTGCTCAGGCTGTACCCGGGCCAATGTTTACTCTGGCTACTTACCTTGGCTACTTTGCTTCTGAGTCTACACCCATACTGGGCGCTATTGCGGCAACTATTGCCATTTTCCTGCCGGGTTTTCTGTTGGTGGTCGGCGTGCTTCCAGCCTGGCAGGCTCTGGCTGGACGGGCACGGATTGCAGGAGCCGTTGCCGGTATTAATGCTTCTGTTGTTGGCTTGTTGTTATCTGCTCTTTATTCACCGGTGTTCACTTCCGCTGTTTATTCAGCAATGGAGATGGCGCTGGTTCTGATTGGCTGCTTCCTGCTTCGGGTGATGAAACTCTCGGTATTTTGGCTGGTGTTGATGTTTATTGGAGTAGGGGTAGTACTTTTATAATGACTCAGCATCATAGCCAGTTTTGTTGTCATTGACGTTGATGACTCTTGGCACAGGCAATCGGACTCTGAGGGCGTAGTTCCTTTATATTTGGATGAAGACTGGTGAAAGCGGGGCTGGTAATCAGCCAGCAATTCCCGATAAGTTGATTACCATCAATAATACCAAGGGTTAGAGGGGAAATTGCCGTGACAGATGCGCCGGGTGCCCACTCGACATGTACTTTTCCTTCGAAAGTATCCACTTCGAGTTTGATGGATAATGGGTCTTTTTCGAAATCGGACAACTCACCGTTTGGGGGGTAAAACCATCTTGTAGGCCTCAGCATGACTGAGGTTTACAGTTTAGCTGGAGATTTGACTGCTGAATTTAGGTTCAGTGTTTTCAGGGCGATTTGTAAGTGTTCAGCAGCCTTCCAACGAGAAGCGCCATTTGCTACAGCTTCATCAAACCATGTCAGCAATTCTCGGCGCTTATCAACCGGTGTCAGTTGTCCTCGCTGTCTATCCCGTAGAAGGCATCGAGCTTTTTTGAAAGCACCAACAGGGCTGCAGCTTCTGCCAACGCCTTATCTTTGCGACGGAGTTCTTTTTCAAGACTCTGAACACGTTTACGTTCTTGCTTGACCTGTTTATTGTCCTGGTCAGCACGTTGAGAAGCATGGTCGGCGCCAGAAATACAAGCCTGCTTCCACTCCTTCACTTGTTGAGGATAAAGGCCTTTTTTACGACAGTATTCGCTCAGCTCTGCTTCTGACAAGGCGGCGGTTTCAACCACCACAGCAAACTTACTTTCAGCAGACCAATGTTCTGATTTTTGTTCGTTCCCTGGCACAGGCAATCCTTTTTCCCTTAGTGTTTTTCGCCAATTATAAAGGGTTTGTTCGCTGATACCTTTATCTTTAATTTGGTTTTTTTCTTTTTCTGGGTTTTTATCCCGAATTTTTCTAATAGTTCATCGGGAATATCCTTCATAAAGCATACTCCTTCCGGAACCTTTCTATTTGATGCAGAATCACAAGTGGAAATAAAATATCGATGCGCAATAGCTCCGGTTTCTCTGTCTTTTTCTTCTCTTCCATCATTTACCGCTTTCTCATTTTTAGCTGATTTATGCTCTTGGTCGCTTGTTTTATCAGGCACGTCTTCCGACGTGAGGCTTTTCGTTATTTCTTTTTCAGTTACTGCGTTAGATTCAAGAGCGTTTGGTTGTATTTGATCTCCACTTGGTTTTGTGTAACTGCTCAAAAAGCACTGCAAGTCAAGACTCTGAGGTCAATGTACTTACTGGGCAAATCTTGTACTCTGCTGCTTATGCAGCCAACTCAATCCCTACATACAGACCCTGTCACTGATGAGCTCCGGTCACTCATCCAGAAACTTCTCGATAAAGTTGAGCAGCAGCGTTTGATCATTGAAAAACAACAGAAGGAGATTGAGGCGCTCAACGATGAAGTCCGTCATTTGAAAAAGCTTAAGGGTAAGCCCCGCATCCGCCCGAATAAGCCAGATAACCCACAGGGCAGTGATGCTGATGAGATTAGCCCGGATCAAACCGAAAAATCAGAGACGCCCGGCAACCATCCGCCACTAAAGGCAAAGTGTCAGGATAACCAGAATTCTGGCCAGACATCAGCGCCTGAGCGGCAGATAAACCATGAAAAAGTCTGCCATCTGGAAGACGTCCAGACAGGTTGGCGCAACAAGGGCTATTACCCTGAACTTCGAGCCGTGCTCGGCAAGCTAATGGTGATAAAAGAATCGCTGTTAAGGGTTCTGGACTTGCCCTGGCTTCCATTGCACAACAACCTGAGTGAGCGCCAGATAAGGGAATATGTAAAAAAGCGGAAAATCAGTGGAGGAACACGCAGTACCCTTTGGCAGAAATGTCGGGATACCTTTGTGAGCCTGAAGAAAACGTGTCAACAACATGGGGTCTCATTCTCAAGATACCTTCTGGACAGACTCTCCGGTGCAGTGCGGATACCTCAAATTGCCGAGCTGATCAGAAGAGCAACAACCGTGAATAATCAGGTTGTTGCCAGTGGATTTTGAGCAGTTACAAATTTTCATGCTGTTTTGGTCCTCTAGGTTGCCAGAGGCGGCCTTCGGGATGTTCACACAAGCACTCATGCTGCGTTGAACGACTTGAACATGAAACCGCCATGCTCAGTGCCGCTCGCCTTGCCTGAGTGTGATCAACGAGCCTCAAGGCTAATTGAGACGCCCCCCTGGTTTCTCATTCTTATTGTGCTTTGATGGGACAACCAGCAATATGCTGTGGTCATATAGGACACAAGCCAAGACTGCTGTAATGACCAAGCCTCTAAAACAGAATCTTTCCCGAATTGACCTGAACCTCCTGACTGCTCTGGAAGCCCTGTTGGAAGAACACAGTGTAACCAGGGCTGCCTCACGCCTGTTTATTGGACAGCCTGCCATGAGCCACCATCTGAACCGGCTCAGGGAGCTTTTTGACGATCCTTTACTGGTGCGGCAAGGCAGCCAGATGAAACTGACGCGGCGGGCAAGAGAGCTGGCGCCCAAAGTAAAAAAGATACTGGATCAGGTGCGGAACGATCTGTTACTTGTCCAGGATTTTGATCCTGCCAGCTTTGATGGCCATCTGAATGTTGGTATGACTGACTATGCTGAGTCATTGTATGCGGAGGTGATTGTTCAGGCTTTATTGCAAAGCGCACCTAACTGCACGGTCAGCTTTATTCTGGTGGATCGGGACAGCGCCTTCACCCTGTTTCGTAATGGTCAGCTAGACCTTGCGATTGGCAGTCTTGGCGATGGACCTAATGAGTTGGCTGTGGATAAGCTCTATACCGAGAAACATGTCTGCCTGTTTGATAACGAACAACTGAAACTGGATATACCTCTGTCGTATGATGATTTTCTCTCCGTTGATCATGCGCTTATAAACAACACTGGTAATGTAAAAGGCGTTGTAGATGATTTGCTGGCCCAGCGTGGAGATCGAAGAAAAGTGCGGGTGACCTGCGGACGGTTTACCTCATTATTGCGTCTTTTGCCGGAACAGCCTCTGATCAGTGTGGTGCCACAGGTACTGGCTGCAACTGGACGGCCTGACCAGGGGTTAACCATGTCTCCCTGCCCGGTCCCGGTTCCGGACTTTGATATCTACCTTGCCTGGCGGAAAGAAGATAATGAAGCACCGGTTCTTCAGTGGCTCAGGACGCTGGTGGCTGGTACGGTAAAGCATCAAAGGCGCTCAATATTACCTTGAAACGGATTAAGTAACTAAATTGGTTTTAGGCGGTCTTAGTTAGTGTATGGGTTCAAAAAGTCTGAGGAAGTAGATCAAAACATGAATTAGGTTTTATCAAGCAGCAACATTGCAGAACTATTAAATAAACTGTTCTCAAACAGGGTAGAAATACCGGTAGCCTTTCGACTGCCGGATATTACTGTTTACTTTCTCTCTTTAGCTTCAATTCTTTCTTTGATCAGGTTGTAGCGCTCCAGCTGCATACCGTTTTTCGCCAGCTCCACCTCTTTCACCAGAGAGTCGTCTTTGGTCACGATGGTCACTTTATAGCCGTCTTTGGTGGATGTGACGTTGCCAACCTTAACGTTAGGGTTACCCTGCATGATCAGGCGGGCTTCATTGAGGGTTCTGATTTCGTCAGCTGAGTAACTGCGATCCATCTGCTCCTTGACGTGCATGCCTTTCATACCGCGCTTGCCATGCTTCCCTTTCTCGTAATGGCTCGAGCGGTTTTCACCACCGCAGTTGTTGTTGTTGTGACCCTTGTCACCTTCACCCCACCAGGCAAAGGCAGAGGAGGCAGAAAATACAGTGACCAGGGCGGTTGCAATCAGGGTTGTCTTGTTCATGGTTCTATTCCTCGAGAGATCTCCCGTTGGCTTGATGAAACCTTGATCGTTATTCTTGGTTTCGATGCGCTTATTAAAAACCATGAATCTCTCAGAAATATCCCCAGACAATGGGAGATTGTCTCAATTTGTATCAATTGTTCGCAGCCTATCCAAAGTCACCACGGTTCAACCTTATAATGATTAGACCGGCAATCCAAACGCTGTGGAACCCCATGAAAAAACACATTCTAGTAGTTGATGACCACGACGATATTCGCGCCTTATTAGGGCGTTATCTGGATCAGCATGGCTATCTCGTCTCTCTGGCAGACGGGGGCGAAGCCATGCGGGGGATTCTTGAACGTGAAATGATTGACCTGGTGGTTCTGGATATCATGATGCCGGGAGAAGATGGCCTGACTTTATGTCGCTATCTTCAAGAGAATAATGGTCCACCTGTGATCATGCTGACGGCTATGAGCGAGGAAGCAGATACCATTGTCGGGCTGGAGATGGGAGCGGATGATTATGTCACCAAACCTTTCAGCCCAAGGGAGTTGCTGGCGCGAATCAAGGCAGTTCTGCGTCGTCTGGAACATGTTTCAGTAAAAGAGCCTTCTGGCAGCGATCAGTCAGAATGGCAGTTTAAAGGTTGGAACCTGGATGTTCACCAGCATCAGCTGACTCGGGAAGATGGTCTGCTGGTGGCTTTGAGTGCGGCTGAGTTTCGATTGTTAAAGGTCTTTCTGGAGCACTCAAGGCAGGTGTTGAGTCGGGATCAGCTGATGGACCTGACCAAAGGACGTGAAGCTCTGCCATTTGACCGGAGTATTGATAACCAGATCAGCCGGTTAAGAAAAAAGATAGAGAAAGATCCTAAGAATCCAACACTGATTAAAACCGTCTGGGGTGGGGGTTATATGTTTACAGAAGAATCAAGAACGGTATGAAAGACGTATTTGATCCGGATTCTAAACACAAGACGATAAGCAGGCCGGGTGTCTTCAAACGTTTCTGGTCCAGTATGGTGACCCAGATGGTGTTGGCCGTTCTGGTGGCCCTTGCCATTGCGCAGATATTCAGCTTTGTCATTCTCGGCAATGCCTATCGCACTGTACTGTCTGATATCAGCCAGAAATCTCAATTTCAGCAGATTGAATCCCTTGTCTGGTTGCTGGAAAACAATCCGATCAGTGATTACGCAGCGATTCTTGCTGCGGCCAGAACCAAGAACGCCTGGTTTACGGTTGATGAACAGAGTGATCTGGCCAGCCGTAATATGAGTGCCCGTGATAAACGACTGGTGCAGCGTTTGCTGCACTTGATGGGCAATCAATACAAAGAACGCCTATTGGTTAAAGTGGATCACTCCCGTGATTCAAATCAGGTAAACAGCGGTGTCCCCAAAAACGGTGAACCGGAACACTGGACATCCTCCAGGTATTGCAGTGATGGCGAAGGTTGCCAGAAACCATGGCATCAAAACCGGCAGATGACGGATTCACGGCATGATGCTGATCGACGCTATTACCGGGAAGGGTGGCGACCGCCGGTTGTGACCAGTCTGCAGGTTTCGGTGCATATGTTGAATGGTGATTGGCTGAATTTGAAAGCAACGGCTCCGGCAGCACCGCCACTGGCGGCAAAGCAGACTGTGATTTTTCTGGTTACAGCAATGATTCTGGTTCTGGCGGCACTTGCGGTGATGGTGAGGCGCATAACCCAACCATTACGCATGCTCTCAAAGGCATCCATTCGTCTGGGAATGGGAGAGCTGGTGAGGCCTCTGCCTGAAAAAGGTCCGGCTGACCTGAGGGAGACCATTCGGGCATTTAACCAGATGAATGATCGCCTGCAGCGATTTGTGTCGGATCGAACCCGGATGCTGGCGGCGCTCTCCCATGACCTTCGGACACCCATCACCAGCATGAGGCTGCGGGTTGAGTTGATGGCACAAAGCAAGGATCGTAACCAGCTCCTGGCTACTCTGGAAGAGATGCAGCAAATGTCTGAGGCCACGCTGGTATTTATGCGTCAGGCATCGGATAACGAAGTGACCCGGCAGGTGGATTTAAACGCCATGTTGGGGAGCCTTTGTGATGACCTTGCAGAGATGGGGCAGGCAGTGAGTTTTCAGGAAACCAGCGAGATCATCATTCGCTGTCGTCCGGTGAGCCTGAAGCGGGCTCTGAGAAACCTGATTGAGAACGGGGTGAAATATGGTCAGCGAGTTGATGTGAGCCTTAGCCTTTATGGCAGGGAAGGTCAGCATTTTGCTGCCGTGGTGATACATGACTCGGGCCCAGGTATTCCTGAAGACAAGATGGAGCAGGTTTTTGAACCCTTTTTCCGTCTGGAAGGCTCAAGGAATCGTGACACGGGGGGGATTGGCCTGGGTATGGCTATTGCCAGAAATATTGTCCGTAATCATGGTGGAGAGATCTGTATCGAAACAGCCTGAAGGGACTGAAGGTTACACTGGAGTTGCCGTTGCATACCGGATAAAGAACAGCACCCGCAAATCTGTTTTGTGGCCTGTTGATGTTTCCTGGCGTGGATTAGCAGGTGCAGTTAACGATTGCCATTTACGGGCTAATGGATAAAAAAACACCGGATTTGTACGATAACCATTTCATATTTCGGTTGATTCCAGTCCCCGGCAAATCTACGGCGAGTGTTAATGTAAACTAAGGACGGTATATGGATGGTAATAGTGGCATAAATAATGCCGGTGTACAGCCTGCGTTAGTCAATCATTCCCAGAAACCATCGAATGCTACGGGTATCACTGGGCCGGGAAGGCAGAACTGCAGGACAGTGGTGGCGGTACCGCCAAATGCCGTTGTTCTGATTGTCCCTCCGGGCAGTTTTGTAAAGGTCGATATCAGCAATCGGCAAGTAGCCATTACGACTGTTACCAATACGTACATCAAGCCTCCCATTTCCCCTGAGGTTCGCCAGAACCTCTTTTCACAGGGTGCTCACACCCTTGCTCAGAAAGGCTACACCCCTTCGGAGGCTGATGGTCTGGCAAGACAAGGTTTTTCCTGGGCTGAAAACAATTTTGGTTCGGATTACAGCCAGGTTGAGAATTCGTTCATGGGGTGGGTAAGCAATGCCCCTGACCGGGCAGACAATCCCAGCTATCAGACTGCTTCTGGCCCACAAGCTGACACAGGTTTTCAAAAGATCGGAACGGCAGCTACCCCGCCTGATAATACCGCAACCGCGGTGGACGGGAATGTGGCTGGAGACAATCTTGTAGAGGACTTAGGTCTGGCAGATATCTCCGGGGTATCTGTCGAGGTGGAGGGCGATACAAAAAGCATAGCGGCAGAGTCAGGATCCGAGCCACCGGTTGACAGCAATACACCCGCCAGCGGTTCTGTTCCAGGTGTTGATGGTGTTCAGTCGGCCCATACGGAATCCATAGCATCGGCGCAAACCATGACAACCGGGGAGGATTACAGTGAACTCGAAGGAGTGCCTGAACTGTTTGTCGAGCCTGGTGACTCCAGCGAAAGCGCAGCCGTGGATCGTCCAGAGACAGATGACAACACCATGGCAAAGCCTGAAGGTGAAACACTGGTTGACAGTAATCTATCCGCCAGTGGGGCAGTTTCAGGCGATGGTGGTGCTCAGTCGGTCCAGACGGAATCCATAGCATCGGCGCAGACAATGACAACCGGGGAGGATTACAGTGAACTTGACGGAGTGTCTGAACTGTTTGCCGAGCCAGATGACTCCAGCGAAAGCGCAGCCGTGGATCGTCCAGAGACAGATGACAACACCATGGCAAAGCCTGAAGGTGAAACACTGGTTGACAGTAATCTATCCGCCAGTGGGGCAGTTTCAGGCAATGATGGTGCTCAGTCGGTCCAGACGGAATCCATAGCATCGGCGCAAACAATGACAACCGGGGAGGATTACAGTGAGCTCGACGGAGTGTCAGAGCTGTTTGCCGAGCCAAAGATCCAGGATAGCCCTGTGCTGACATCGCCTTTTGTTCCGGAAGTATCTATGCCGTCCATTGTAAGTATCGATTCTGGGGATGGGCTTGAGGCTATAGCTACGGTTTCAGATGAAAAACAGCCGACTATCCGATGAGAAAACAAGTGGTCAGTTAGATGCGATCCCGACAGATTCAATAGAAAGTGATGAGTTTGAAGATGATCAGAATGATGTACAGGCACTTGGGCCAGAGATTGCTTCGTCCACCGACGGAGAGGAAGAACCTGCTACGTTAGATAGATCGACTGATGTAAGTAAAAATACGGCCAGTATTCGTGAAATCGCACAGAGAAGAAAACGATCACAGTCTTCTGAACCAACCACAACAAGCGCTATTCCTTCTTCACCTGCACCGGAATCGAGCCGGAAAATAGTAAATCAGGGCATTGATTTGAGTCGTGTTGAGTCTTCCGGTTATGCCCGACCAAACAAACTCGGGATGACTAAGCCGATAAGTCCAAAAGAAAAGAAGGAAAGGGCGGATGATGCGAAGTTATTGGGTGTTGCCAGCACCTATAATGAAATGAGGGTGATCAAAGCTGCTTATGACAAGTTGCAGAAAAATATGAGTGATCCTTCCGAGTCAAAAAGGATCATGGATACGGCTAAAAAGTACATTTCCAGTGAGGTGTTGAGTAGCAAACCATTTTTGCAAAGTCCCGGCAAAAAGCAGTCAGATGCGCTCCAGTCTCTTGGTTTGGAAAATGATGCATCGGAGAGGGCCATTCATATGGCCCTGCTTGATAAAGCCAGTGAGTCGATTGAGAGAAGCAGCAAGAATAAGAGGGGTCATGAAAATACGATGAAAGAACTTGGCAAGTATTACCAAACTCTGCTTGGCACAAAGTGACAGACAGACAGAAAGCACTCACACCGTAACGGCAAAGACTGCATAGTTATTAATAGGTTTCAACCGGTATCTGAGAATTACTATTGGGAATAGCAGTAACACTACAGTTTGCTGTTGGGAATCACCGGGCTGGATTCTGGCGTTTCAGCACTTTCCTCAACAGGAGCGGAGGAGGTGCTTGATGTTGCTGATTCCCCATCAGTTGAAGCTGGATCCGTGGTTTTTTCTGGCTTTGAAGCTGTGTCAAGTGTCTCGCGCATGAATTTGTTTTCATAGAATGCAAACTCCCTCCCATCGGCAACGGCATTGATAGTGATCCCTTTGTCTTTAAACTCTTGGAATTTATATTCAAGCTGGCTTCCTGAAGGATTGAGCTTTCTTCTATCAATCTCTTCCCTGATTGCCCTCAGTGTAGCAAACACATCATTAAACCTAGGCTTCAGCTTGAGCGAGGGCATTGTCATTTCCGCTGTTTAAATCTGCAACCGTTTTCTCCATTACCCCAAGAGCGTGGACGAAACATTCATATATCTGGGTGGGATTTTTGGTTTTGAGGCCATTACCTGGAGGGATAAGTGAGATGACTTCTTCTCCGGGGAATTTAATGGTAACAGCAAAGTCCTCTGGAGTACCATCGGGAAGCTTAAGTTGTTTTAATGACTCAATAAGCTCGTCTGAACTCCTCAACCAATCTACACCGGCAATAGGAAAGTTTCGCTTTGGCATTATTGGCACACTTCATAAATGGCTTCAGGGCTTCTCGGGCCTTATGCGCAAGGCTATTTTGACCATAGTTTGTATATTCCTTCTTGGTTTTGTTCAGTTGTTCATCACCCCGTTTAAGCAGATCCTGATCACTCAAATTATTAAAATTTTCATCTGCTTTCTTGGCGTCATCAGTCTCAGGCGTTTGAGGAACTTCAGGGGATCCTTTGGTGATTACGGTCGGGTTAACACTCTTCACATTATCAGGGATACCCGATGGTTGAGCCGTGTGTGCAGGTGCTGGTGCATGGTGTGGGGTATTGGGTTGAGCAAAATATTGTTTGGGTGGTGGTGCTAACCTGGCACCATACCCATTAAACGCGGGGACTGTCGCGGGAGGTGGTGTCGGCACATCAGCTGGAACGCCATGAGGTGGAATGGATTGCGAAATCGGGTCAGCCATTTGAATTACTTCCGTTATGTATTAGATGATTACTGTCATGTCACTTTCGACAGAAAAAGCCTGATTAAGTTCCAATCAGGCGTTGATGGGGTGAAGTAAAACTCTAATTCAGCAGATGATGATTACAGGCGGCGAACCCTGAACTTTCTGCCTTTAATCCGGCCCTGTTCGAGCCTGTTCAGCGCAAATCGGGCACTTTCCTGTTTAACAGCCACATAGGCTACAAAGTCAAAGATATTGATTTTTCCGACCTGGTCTCCGGGAATTCCGGCATCGCCGGTCAAGGCGCCCAGAATATCGCCAGGGCGTACTTTGTGCTTGCGGCCACCATCAATTGCCAGTGTTACCATGGGGGCGGGTTCTGGCTGACGGTTCTCGATAAGTACTTTCGGATCCCCAAACACCAGGGGGGCCTTGAGGTAGTCACTGATATGGTCCAGTTTGTACTGCTCTCGCTGGGTATGCAGGCTGAGAGCCAGACCCTTTTTACCGGCCCCGTCCGGTTCGACCAACACGGTGAACGTGAACCTCAGGGTCCCGGCTCAGGTCGTAGTTGATCACTGCTGCAAGGTTATCGGATATCCAGGCCTCGGGGCTGCGACGTCAGTGGCGATCAACAGGGTTGAGCTCTGATTGGCAAAGCGAACCAGCATCTGGTCCCGTTCTTTCTGTTCCATATCACCATGGAGTACAACGGGCTTGTAGCCTGCGTCATAAAGCTCAGAACCTACCTTCTTACACTCCTGCCTGGTGTTACAGAAAATGACGCTGGACTCTGGCTCGTAGTGTTTCAGGAGCTTGATCAGCATGGCCGGTTTATCCGCGTTCTCTGCATGGTAAAAGCGCTGCTCAATGTGCTCGTGGCTGTGAGTGCTATCGACCGTGATCTCTAAGGGCTGGTGCTGAAAGCGCTGACTCAGGGTCTTGATACCCTCTGGGTACGTCGCTGAAAACAGGAGTGTCTGTCTCCGCTCTTGTGGAAAGAGTGGGAGGTGACTGATGATATTTTCAATCGCATCAATAAAGCCCATATCCAGCATGCGGTCGGCCTCATCAAGAACCAGTGTACTGGTTCGGGCGATCGATAGCGTCTTCTTACGCAGGTGATCCTGGATTCGCCCGGGAGTACCGACAACCACGTGAGCACCATGCTCCAGTGAGCCGATTTGTGGGCCAATGGGCTGGCCGCCGCAGAGTGTCACCACCTTGATGTTCTGCTGGTATCGAACCAGCCTGCGAATTTCCTGGGCAACCTGAGTGGCCAGTTCCCGGGTAGGGCACATCACCAGTGCCTGGCACCCGAAATCACTCTGTTTCAGCTTCAGGATAAGGCCAATGGCAAAAGCAGCCGTTTTACCGCTGCCGGTTTTCGCTTTGGCAATCACATCCCTGCCTTCCAGCAGCTCGGGCAGGCTTTGCTGCTGTATTGGTGTCATTTCCAGATATCCCAGGCTGTTCAGATTATTCAGCAGGGATTCAGGCAGAGAGAGGTCGCTGAATCGGGAAGGGGACGATGCTGCGGCTTTGGTGTGGGTAGGAATAGGTGCAGTCAAATCAAGCTCTTGGCGTGTGCCATGGTACAGAATATGTAAAGAATTATAACAGAGTCTATTCTTAATGACGGCTAATCATTACAGCAATTCATTAGGAACCCTGTGGTTTGATGAGGACTCAAGGTTCAATCCCCGGTAAGAATTACCGATTTACTATTGAATTGCCAAGTCATTTTAATAAACGCAATGGAGTGAATCATGACTTCAGGTTCTCCTCGAACGACGTCAGAGCCTGCGCAACAGGAACATCAGCAGGAAAACAATCCATTGTTCTGGCTCACCGGCCTCGTGATCGGAATTGCGTTGCAATTATTCACGTTACTGGTTGAACCACCAGTGGGCATGAATGAAATGGCCTGGCGTTGCGCAGGGCTTGCCATGATGATGGCGGTCTTCTGGTCTGTTGAAATTCTCCCGGCAGCTATTACAGCACTTTTACCGCTGATTCTGTCGCCGATACTTGGGCTGGCCAGCCTCGACAAAGCCGCGGCTCCCTATGCCCATCCCGTGATATTTCTGTTTATGGGGGGCTTTGTCCTTGGGTTGGCGATGGAGCGCTGGAATCTGCATAGCCGGATTGCGTTAAGAATTATGATGGTGATGGGTACGGGAGAGAAACGCCTGGTTCTTGGCTTTATGATCGCTACTGCCTTGATCAGTATGTGGGTTTCCAACACCGCGACGACCATTATGATGTTGCCGATTGGTTTATCGGTCAGTTCGATGATTCGTCACCAGGGGAAGATGAGCCGTGGTTTTCCAATAGCGCTTTTACTATCCATTGCTTACGGAGCCTCCATTGGTGGTTTCGGTACGTTGATTGGAACGCCGCCGAATGCATTACTGGTGGCTTTTCTTCAGGAGCAATACGGCATTCAGATTGGTTTTGCCCACTGGTTGATCATTGGTCTGCCTGCTTCAATTATTATGCTGGCCATTACCGGAATCTGGTTAGGGTATTTTGGTTACCGGCTCAGTGGTGAAAGAAGAACCCTGTGGTTCGGGAGTCAATCAAAGAGCAGCAAAAGCAGAATGGCTCCATGAGTGGTCCTGAGAAAGTCGTGACTGCTATCTTTCTGCTGACAGCATTAGCCTGGATTGTCCGGCCATGGGTTAGCGATATGATTCCCTGGCTGGAGTTGTCTGACACAACGATTGCCCTCATCGCCACGGTTCTTCTGTTTATTTTGCCTGCCAGTTTTAAGAAGCTTGAGTTTCTGATGAGCTGGAAGGAAATGCGACGCCTGCCCTGGAACGTACTGCTGTTGTTTGGTGGTGGACTGAGTTTAGCGGCAATGATCCGCAGAACGGGGCTGGCGGACTGGATAGCAGGTTCATTGAATATCCTGGGTGATATGCCTCCCTTGATGGCCATTTGCGCTGGTCGTCACCATTCTTATAATTCCTGACCGAGGTTACCAGTAATACGGCAACTACCGCAGCATTCCTTCCACCACTCGGAGCACTGGCAGTTTCACTGGGTATGGATCCTGCCATTCTGGCCATTCCTGCAGCCATCGCTGCCAGTTGTGCCTTTATGCTGCCAGTAGCTACGCCTCCAAACGCAATTGTTTATGGCTCAGGTATGCTGCCGATTTGGCATATGGTGAGAAGTGGTATGGTGTTGAATCTTGCAGGTATTGTGATTATTACGCTGTTAAGTCACTGGCTGGTGGGTTTTATTATTTTAATCAATGATAAGCATGCTGTGTTGCAGTATCTGAAGGATCTGGAGAAACATGTAGATGGCAGATCAACCAATGGTCAGCAATTCCCGCTCAGTTGAATTGCATATTTTTTGAGCGAATCATACTAAAAATAGCTCCTGCCTTTACGAATACCAATATTATAACTTTGGCCTACAACTGGTATTTTCTCAAAGTAGCTGGATATTTCTAATATCAGTCAGTTTCTTCTTTATAAATTTTGAGACCTCTGGCCTGATAGTTTTGCAGGGCATAGGGATGATCCAGTGTGCAAGTATGAACCCAGACACGCTTTGCTCCCCAGTTCCAAGCTTCCTGAATGGCCGTACTTAACAGAGCACCACCCAGACCTTTGCCAATAAAAGGCTGTGCCAAGCCAAAGTAGGCAATTTCAATATCACCTTCCACTTTTTTCAGTTCAAAGTAACCGGCTGGGCTGCCTTTGTAGTAACCGACCCAGAGGCGAAGATTGTCGTTCTCTGCATAGTCACGCCATTGCTCATCAGACCAGACCAGCTTGTCAGTCCATTGCCACTGCTGGCCAATATAGCTGTAGAGAAAACGGTTGAACTGAAACTGCTTTACCTGGCATTCCTGGATTATAAAATCCGGGCTGGTCACTGGTTTGTGGATCAATTCATCCTGAGTGGTCATTTCCAGAGACCAGGTGGTAACTGCTTCTTTTTCCATATTACTGCTTTATTTCCAGGTTGTTGATATTGCATGGCGTCGCTGGAGAATAGTATCTCCTTACTACAAATGATTTTATTCAATGAGACTGCTCCAGCCGCTTGGCATAGACAACGGCATTATAACCGACAGTCGCCACAATATTACCCGCAACAAAAAACAGAATAACCAACGCAGTATCAAGAATGGTGAAACTGGCCAGTAGTTGCGTTAAGCGACCAAACCCTTCTATAAAGAACAGGTAGATGCCAAATACATAGGGAATATAACTGGGAATGCCTGCTAATATTTTACGTGCTCCCTTATTCAGCCCTGTGAGCACGATAATGGAGGCTAATGATCCAACCAGTAAAAGTATCCAGCTGGTTCCAATACCCTTTATTGCCAGTTGTAAAATGGCAATGGTCAGCATGACAGCAAGTAGGATATCGGCTTTTAGAGCCAGAACAGTGAAGAGGTCTTTTTCGCTTTTACCGGCAATGATCTGTACTAACTGAAACATGATGAACCCCCCGTAAGGTTTCTGGCCAGAGGCGTGGGAGGCTATGGCCATGTCTCAGTTATACCATCAGTCAAGCTTGGTAAAATTGATGTAAGGCAGTACTTTTACCTATAGTGACTTATTGTCTTTTTGTATCACGATTTTTTTATGACAGACAGGCGCATCTCCAGTTCACACTCCAGCTGGCCAAGTTGTTCCAGTTGCTGTTTCTGTGTGGCATTTACATGCCAGTAGTGAGGCGTCATGGTCAGCAGGTCCATAATAGCCTGAGTGTTTTCCAGCACCATCAAATGACGGATGTTCTGGCTTTCCAGCAGGTGAAGGCTTTCGGGTAAATCCTGCAGACGTTTATCCTCCGGATAAGGGCGAACATCATCATAAATGGCATGGCGAAGTGCCAGCAGGTGGTTTTGCCCGGGTGTCAGGATAACGATATGTCCCCCGGGCTTCAGCACCCGGGAAAACTCGGGCCAGTCACTGCGGGAGAATATGCTGATAATTACATCAAACTGTTCGTCCATCAAAGGAAGCTCACTGACACTGGTTACCAGCCATTCAATCGCTTTGTTTCGTTTGCTGGCGGCCAGGATTGCTGGTTTGGCGATATCAAATCCGCAGACTTCACTACCTTTCAGGCGTTTTTTTATTTCGGAGGTGTAATAACCTTCGCCGCAACCGGCATCAAGAATGCTTTGGTTTGTTTGGTCACTGAACGTGTTGATTTTATCGATTAATGCTTCGATGACGGACTGATAGTAACCATGGTTCAAAAATCGTGCCCTGGCATCGACCATCATCTGGTCATCACCGGGGTTTTTACTCCGTTTCTTATTGCTGGGTAACAGATTCAGGTAGCCCTGACGTGCCCGGTCAAACTGGTGATTGTTTTTGCACACAGCGCTTTTTTGTTCTGAGGACAGCGCTTCATAACAGATAGGGCAACGAAGTAGGATGGGCATCAGGATGGACGGTATGGTTAAAAGCCAGAGAGTTTAATCGTCTCTGGCGGATATTCAACTACTGCAGCATTATTAAGGTGCTGTTGGTGTATCCCAGGTCATTCCGTTCTCAATGACTATCGCCGGGTTTTCAAACTGTTCACAGAAAAGGCTTCCATCGGTTTGATGATAAAGCGATGAATCGGCTGTTACCTTCTTCGCCCAGTACGCCAAGAGCTCCGGGTTTTAAAGGATCAAATTCGCTTCTGTCGGAAGCATTGGCCTGAAGAAACGTTGCGGACTTGCCAAATTCCGGTGCAATGATGACTGAGTCGTGGGTAACATCCCAGTGGATATTGGTCAGGCTATTGGCATTGGTTGAACCATCTTCGTTCAGCTGAAACAGACGGTGAATAACAGGGTTGAACTGACCATGCCCTGTTTCGATGACGTCATCAATTTTTTGTATGACAGAATCGGCTGAAGGTATCCCGGAAGGATCACCCGTTTGAAAGGCTGATTGTAAAGCCTGCTCTACTGGATCAGGCTCGGGTGTATTTGAATCAGAGTCTGAACTACCGCTCTTACAAGCGGTCAAAGTGGTTATCAGCAATACGATAAAAAGCGTTTTTCTAACATCCATAAAAAAGGCTTTTTTCCTTGAATGAAGTTTATAAACAAAATTCTTGCGATTTTAAGTAAACTCTATATTGATCACTAGCGATTTGCTGGTTTGTGAGCGAAGCCTGCGAGAAGAGTCACACTATTCTCATTGTTGTATCAGGAGCAGATTGAGTCATTGGTTACCTGAGTTGCTGAAAATGAGCGACGGTAGCATCCTTGGCTTGATATTCGAGAAGGTCTGGCCGATATTTCTTTGAGCAGATGCAGGAGCCTGAAATTAGCTCCGGTTTTGGGCTTGGAATATTACTGAAAATTACAATAGCAGAATTTGTAAACTACCTATTGGCTCAAGGGAATAGTCACTGTAGTCTGCGCCGCACTTTCTGATTAATTAAATAGAGCAGGACAATAAATTTGATTTCTACAGCCAACATCACCATGCAGTTCGGTGACAAGCCCCTGTTTGAGGACATATCCGTCAAGTTTGGCGAAGGTAACCGTTACGGACTCATTGGTGCCAACGGTTGTGGTAAGTCAACTTTTATGAAAATCCTTGGCGGTGAGCTTGAAGCTACGTCCGGGACTGTCAGCAAAGATCCTCATGAACGTATGGCTAAACTGAGTCAGGATCAGTTCGCCTATGAAAACTTTACGGTCATCGATACTGTTATCATGGGGCACGCTGAACTCTGGAAAGTAAAAGCCGAGCGCGATGCCATTTATGCCAAGGCTGACATGACTGAAGAAGAAGGCATGCGGGTTGCAGACCTTGAAGTTCAGTTTGGCGAAATGGATGGTTACTCCGCGGAAGCGCGTGCAGGCGAACTGTTGCTGGGGTTGGATATTCCTATTGAGCAGCATTATGGCCTGATGAGCGCCGTAGCTCCCGGTTGGAAGCTGCGTGTGCTTCTTGCCCAGGTGCTGTTTGCAGACCCTGAAATTATGCTGTTGGACGAACCGACCAACAACCTGGATATCAACGCTATCCGCTGGCTGGAAGATATTCTGAAGCAGCGCGATTGCACCATGATCATCATTTCCCACGACCGTCACTTCCTGAACAGTGTCTGTACTCATATGGCGGACCTGGATTATGGCAAGCTGCAGATAATGCCGGGCAATTATGATGAATACATGACTGCAGCAACTCAGGCCCGTGAGCGTCTGCAGGCTGATAATGCCCGTAAGAAAGCCCAGATTGCCGAGCTTCAGTCCTTCGTCAGCCGTTTTTCTGCTAACGCATCCAAGGCGAGACAGGCAACTTCCAGAGCGAAGCAGATTGACAAAATTCAGTTGGTTGAGATTAAGCCTTCCAGCCGTCAGAACCCGTTTATCCGTTTTGAGCAGGAAAAGAAGCTGTTCCGAAATGCGCTGGTGGTTGAAAAGCTGAGCCAGGGCTATGAAGATGACCTGTTCAGCAAAGTGAATATGATGGTTGAGGTGGGTGAGCGTATTGCCATTATCGGTCAGAACGGTATTGGTAAAACCACCCTGCTGCATACGCTGGCTGGCAAAATGACTCCGCGTACCGGAACGCTTCAATGGTCAGAAAATGCCAATATTGGCTATTACGCTCAGAACCACAGTTCTGACTTTGATATGGACATGAACCTGTTCGACTGGATGAGCCAGTGGATGAACCCAGGCGATGATGAACAGGCCATTCGCGGCGTATTAGGGCGGATGCTGTTCTCTCAGAGCGATCTGAAAAAGTCCGTTCGGGTCATTTCCGGTGGTGAGCAGGGTCGTATGCTGTTTGGCAAACTGATCCAGCAGCGACCCAATATCCTGTTGATGGATGAACCTACCAACCATATGGACATGGAATCCATTGAGTCTCTGAACCTGGCGCTGGAAAACTACCCGGGCACATTGATCTTTGTTTCCCATGACCGTCAGTTCGTTTCATCGCTGGCAACACGGATTATTGAAATCAAAGATTCCGGTGTAGTGGATTTCCATGGTACTTATGATGACTATCTGCGCAGCCAGGGTGTTGAGTAAATCCAAATAATGCTTGTGGTATCGACAATGCGATTTGCTCTGTTGGTACCATGAACTGCCTGAATGTAAATCCTTCCACATCAGGTTCTGTTAACAGAACCTGATGGTAGCCTCATTTAAATAAGAAAATACCGTATCGGATTGAGCTGATTTTATCATTTGAATGTCAGGGGTATTTCCTGACTATCGTTGTTTAAGTGCAAGTCAGCATAGGGCTCTTTCCCGTATCACGAGATACTCTTTGAATCGAACGTCAACAGGGCAGATTCATGGTGTTTATCAGGAAAGCAGCAAAGACTGTTTTTTTATCCTTCTTGATTTCATTCAATTACGCGTTGCTTTCGCCTGTTGTGGCTGCTGATGATCCTATGGACTCCATTTCATTGCTGAATAATGATAACCGAGTTATCAAACTGGAATTAACTACCGTTTCTGGTGAGGTGCTGTCATTTTCAAAAGTAACTCAGGCTGGAGGTGATACCTTTACTGTAAAGACGAGTGATAAAAAAAGACTATTGGAGACCATCCGTATTGGAGGAGTAATAAAGCACAGCTTTTATGCCAGTGCAAAATCAGCAGGTTTATCACCATCAGCCATGAGCGAATTTGCCAATATTTTTCAGTGGCAGCTGGACTTCAGTCGGGATATTCATCGGGGTGATCGCTTTGAAATTCTGCTGGAAAAGGTTTCTGGAGATCAACTGGCGGATGATACTCGAATTCTGGCTGCACAGATTTATCAACGGCGGAGGACATTAACGGCAATTCGATATAGTGACGGTCGTTATTACACTTTAGAAGGAAAGCTGCCCGGAAGAACCTTTTTACGCTTACCTCTTGAGAAGGAGTATCCGGTAAGTTCCGGTTTTGATTTATTGAGACAGCACCCGATTATTGGTCAGATTCGTGAACATAAAGGGACAGACTGGGCGGTTCCTTTGGGATCACCGGTGATAACAACGGCAGATGGTATTGTGGTTGAGTCGGTGGCCGGTCATCCAACAGCCGGAAACTATATCGAGATTCAACATGGGCACCGCTATATCACCCGGTACCTGCATTTGAGTCAGCTGAAGGTTAAGGCGGGTCAGCAGGTTCGTCGTGGAGACGTTATTGGTTTATCCGGTAACTCGGGTTTATCCACAGGGCCACACCTTCACTACGAAGTGTATGTGGATGGCCGCCCTGTTGATGCAATGAGGGTTAAGCTAAGAACCAACCGGATACTGGATGGCTCTGAGCTTAGTGGTTTTATGCAGGTATCTTCAAGGTATCTCAATATACTGAGAAATAAAGAGGCCTTGGTCGATGCTACGATTAATGTGCCTTCCGAAGCCTCTTAAGCGTTTCTAAAACGGAACGTCTGAAATAAAAGTAACAGGTGCTTCAGTTAATGGATGCATAAAGCTGAGTTTAGTTGCGTGCAGGTTGAGTCTGTTACTGGCCTGTTGGGCCTCTGGGTGTGAATAAAACTCACAACCAAGAATAGGATGCCCAAGCTCTGCTAAATGAACTCTTAATTGGTGAGAACGCCCGGTCACGGGTTTGAGTAACACACGATCAAACTCCGGCCGCTGATTGTCAATCTTTTGAAACAGTGTCAGTGAGGGTTTTCCCAGCTCATGGTCGACCATCTGTTTCGGGCGGTTTGGCCAGTCACAGCGAAGTGGTAATTCAACTTTCCCCTCAGGTTTTTCCAGTTTTCCCCAGACTTCGGCGACATACTCTTTTTCGACCATACGGTCCTGAAATTGCCGACTCAGTGCACGGTGGCTATCAGCATCAAGCCCAAACACCATAAGGCCCGATGTGGACATATCCAGACGGTGCACAACGCGGGTTTCAGGATTTATCTTCTGCAATCGTGACAGGGCACTGTCTTCATGGTTGGGTGGCTTTCCGGGAACACTGAGCAGGCCTGCAGGCTTATTAACAACCACGATACACTCATCGCGATAGAGTTCGGTTAATGGCTCGTTACAGCAGGGGACAATAAAAGTATCATTCATTCGCAGATTATCGGGATAAAATCAGGGTAAGTCATCTGGGGATAATGCGGATCGTAATATGCCTGTTCTGATGCCATTTTCACCTTTTCCGTTCTCTTATTTGAAAAAGCTCAATTGAAGAAGCAGTGATGAAACCTTCGACACCTGACGCAATGGCCTCTCTTATTCATGATATTCGGGGCGCAATTCCTTTTGGTCTATCTGAAGCAGAATTATGCTCAGGAACTTGTAAAGGATGTTCCAAAAAGCTGCTGGAGTTTCTGGATCAGGAGCTATTAGATTGGAGCATGCGCCTGAATGCCGGGGATAAACCAACACTTGGAGATATCCACAGGCTGGCAAAGATGGCTCGAAAGATAGTCACAGCCCTTGAAAAGAATAACCTGATACAGCCTACGAAGGCTGTATCTTAATCTCGTGAACGTCTATCCTAGCGCCCAATTTCTTTGATATTTTGGATTGACTGGTCATGCCACTTTCTAATGAGGATATCTCCAGGCTGAAAAAAAGCCTTTCTCAGGTGTCCAGTGAGCTGCCTTTATCGGCTTTGAGAGAGGCCACTGAGCATCAGGAAGAGATAACGGTCACACTTCTGCAGGCACTTGAAGCGGTTAAAATCCGTGACAAGCGAAGCAGTTCATCCTCAAAGAGCCGTTTAGCGCTTCATGCCCTTTACCTGCTAACGGAGTTTCGTGAGCTGACAGCCTGGCCTATTGTCATTGATCTGTTCAGCTCCATGAGCTCTGAAGACAATATTGCGATTGGAGATGATTTTGATGAGGTCGTTTGTGACCGATTAAGCCAGATTTTTGCGACACTCTGTCCTGGTGATATACGCCCCCTGCAATCCATTATTGAAAACAGCAGTATTGATGAGTATGTCAGGGATGCTGCGCTGGGTGCTCTGGTTGTCCGTTATCAACAGGGAGACCTTGAACTTCAGGCGTTGATTACTTATCTGCATCAGCTGCATGAATATGGTCTTGAGCAGGAAAAGAATCAGGTATGGAATGCCTGGGTCCAGGCTTGTTATAACACCCAGCCTGAGAGTTTTATGGAGTCACTGAAAGACCTCTATGAAAAAGAGTGGGCGGATACGTATTACATTACGCTGGATGAGCTTAAATTACGCTGTGGTGTGGCTCCGGAAGTGATTAACAAATCGGTAATGAAACAGGAAGGTGAGTTTTACTGCTACCTGGATGATGCGGTGGTTGCATTGAGACAGCTGACCTGTTATTCAGGTGAGGGTAATGAGCTGTTAGCCAATCTGGAGAATATGGTGATTAATCAGACGGCTCCAAAGCATGGGGAACATGCTCAACCATCAACGCCATTTAATGCCTCACCTGCCGGTGTTGGCAGAAATGACCCCTGCCCCTGTGGAAGTGGTAAAAAATTCAAGAAGTGTTGTCTGCATTAACTGATATTTTGATAAAGCGCTTGGTGGGGCAATATCTCTACCCACCAGGCCACGTTTACGCGTAGCAGTAGAAGTATGGTTAGATCGGATAACTCAGTGAAATAATGACCACCATCATTTATTTCCATCAGAGTGCTTTACGCAATTTCAAACACTATTATCAGCGATTGATCACTTCCCATAAGCTTAGCTACTTTCCGAATCTGGTGTCCTATAACCTCTTTGTAGAACTAATGAAGCAGGCATTTATTCCACTTGCTGTTATCAAAAGTCTCTGTGCAATGGGGCAGCAGACGAGCCTGTATTTCATAGATTATACTTCGATCATCGTTTGCAATAACCATAGGCTCAGTAGCCATAAGGTCTTCTGCGAAGAGGATAAGCGAGGAAGAACGTCTACAGGCTGGAACCTGTTCCCCCTTTAATTTTGCTGTCATTCTGATGGCAGGTTTGATTGCCTATTCACGACATCCCAGAAAAACGCATATTGATTTACGGTACTAACAGAAGGTGTACCTATGGTTTTCTGCGCGTAGAACTTACGTTATCTCATTTGCGAATTACTTTCAGCTCGGGCAAATCAGTAGAATCAATATGTTCATGTCCAAAGGTATTATTGGCAGCATATTTTTGATTCCATTCACCAAGATAAAGTATATCCCCTCATGACAGATAAAACCCTATACCCATAAGAGTCCTTCTTTTCAGGATGCTTAGGGGCAGAGGTTAAAATAAATTACTGTCTATGGAGCAGGCTAAATATGGCCATCAGCTTTGAGAAGGTTCTAGGTGTTCATCCACAGGCATTGGCATTCAGAGGACTAAGGGCTGAAGTTTTGGCCGGTAATCTTGCGAATGTTGATACTCCGGGGTTCAAGGCTCGTGATATAGAATTCTCTGCTGTGTTGAATCATCAATTGAATCAACCAGAAGATGCAGAAGACGCTCATCTGGAGTTGAACCTGACAGCTGATACTCAGTCGTTGATGTATAGAATTCCTCATCAACAAAGCAGTGACGGGAATACCGTTGAGCTTGGGGTCGAGCAGTCATCGTTTGCGCGTAACTCCCTGGATTTTCAAACCAGCCTGACATTTGTCAGAAAAAAACTCAGTGGGCTTGAGCTGGCGATCAGGGGAGGCATGTAATATGTCACTGAATAATCTTTACGCAATTTCCGGCTCAGCCCTTAATGCTCAAACGGTAAGGCTGAACAGTATCGCCAGTAACCTGGCAAATATGTCCAGTGCAGGAAGCTCTCCAGAAACAGCATATCGTCCATTGAGACCTGTCTTCTCTAGTGTCTATGACCAGCTTCAGGGGGGGGGGCAGGCTGCCCAGGTAACGATAGATGAAGTATTTAGAATGCCTCCCAGTGATAAGAATCGTCGTTATGAACCGGGTAACCCTTTAGCGGACGAGACTGGCTATGTTTATTATCCGGATATTAATGTCATCCAGGAAATGGCAGATATGTTATCTGCTACGAGAAGTTATCAAAGCAGTATGGAAGTAATGGTCAGTGCCAGAAAACTACAGCAAAAGCTGCTATCACTTGCCGAATAATGAATGTTTCAGCATGGGTGATAACGCATGGATAAGCTTTAAAGGTGATATGTGACAGGGATCAGCCCGGTAATTAATTCTTCCAGCTCGCCAGCTCAACCATCTTCAAGCTCTCTGCAGGTGAACCAGAATCAGTTCATCGAGCTTTTTGTGGCTCAGCTGAATAATCAGGATCCTTTAGCGCCACTGGATACCAATCAGATGTTGACGCAGCTTTCTCAGATATCTTCAGTGGAGAGTCTCAACTCAATTGATGATCGTGTTGATGGGCTAACCAGTTCACTCCAGCAATCACAAATGCTTGGAGCCTCACAGCTGGTGGGTAAAGAAATAACCGTCAATACCAATCGAGTTGAGCTTGAAGAGTCTGGTGATGTAACGGGTGAAGCTCAAATACCGGTGGCTGCCAGTGATGTATTGATCCGAGCCTATGATATCAATGGTGTGCTGGTTACCTCAAAGGCTCTGGGAGCCCATAGCAGTGGAAAAGTTGCTTTTACCCTTGATGATATCAGCGCAGGACAACACACCATCACGGCAACGGCTGTCAGTGGTGATGAGGCTTATGCCGCAGGCGTCAGCCTTGGTGGACGCGTATCCGGGGTTGAAGCCATTGGTGCAGGAACCTATTTGAAACTGGCTAACCTTGGCACCTATCCATTGTCATCGGTTCAGGCCATCTCAGAATAAGTCGCTGAGTAATGGAGATGTTGAAAGTATTCAGGGAAACAACGATCAGGGAGGATAAACATGTCTTTTAAAATAGGACTCAGTGGACTCAATGCCGCTCAGCAGGATCTTCAGGTGGTCAGCAATAATATTGCCAACACCAACACCGTTGGATTTAAGGGGTCACGTGCCGAATTTTCCGATGTTTATGCCTCCTCCGTAGCGGGTGGTAACAGCCAGGTGGCGGGTGTTCAGGTTGCTAATATCAGCCAGCAGTTCTCTCAGGGAAGCATTACCTATACCGAGAATGCTCTGGATATGGCCATTAATGGTCAAGGTTTTTTTACTGTAAGCGACAATGGCGAGCTTGCCTATTCCAGGGCGGGTTATTTCTCCCTGGATGCCAATAATAATCTGATCAATAACCAGGGAATGAACCTGCAAGGTTACTCTGCAGATGCTTCAGGAAATATTCTGGCAGGAACCCAAACGGATTTAAGAATTGCTCAAAGTACCATGCCTGCTCAGGCAACCAGTCAAGTGAATAGCTCAGCAAACCTTGATGCACGTGCATCAGTGCTCTCTGGAGCGATCAATACCAGTGATCCAGGCACTTTTAATTCAACAATGGCTTTTGATGTGAATGATAGTCTTGGTGCTTCACATACGGTAAGTCTTTATTTTGCCAAAACGTCGGACAACACCTGGCAGGTTGACCTCTACTTTGACAATGCAGCCACTGCTGATCTAAGCCAGAGTATCACCTTTAACAGTGATGGCAGTTTGGCAACACCAGCGGGTGGCTCGATAGCTCTGGGTATTGCCGCTGGAGACTCCCGTCTGGCCGGGGCTGGTGCCATGAGCATGGATATCGATATTTCAAGATTTTCCCAGCTGGGAGCTGACTTTTCTGTTAATCAGGTTGCACAGAATGGTTTTCCTCCCGGCTCGTTGACAGGTATTCAGATTACCCAGGAAGGTATCTTACAGGCGCTGTACTCCAATGGTCAGGCCCAAACACAGGGGCAAGTTGTATTGGCTGACTTTCCTAATGACAGTGGACTTATTCCCATGGGCGATAGCTTATGGCAGTCCAGCTTTGCATCAGGAAACCCATTAGTTGGAACGCCTGGCTCAGGTATTATGGGCTCTCTGGAATCGGGTGCTTTGGAACAGTCAAATGTCGATATCTCTTCACAGCTGGTAAGACTGATTGAAGCTCAGAGTAATTATCAGGCCAATGCTAAAACCATTGAAACCAGTAATAACCTGACTCAGACGTTGATGAATATCATCTGACGGACATTGATTACCTATGGATAAGGTTCTTTATATCAGCTCAGCAGGCGCGAATCTGGCCATGCGGGCCCAGCAGGTTCATGCCAATAATCTTGCCAATAGCAGTACACCTGGTTTCCGGCGTGACTTTGTCAGCAGCCTTGCCGTTGAGCTACAGGGTGATGGTCTTGGTAGTCGGGTAATGCCTGTTGCTCGGGGTCTTGGCAGTAGTTTTGATGCGGGCATTATGGAAACTACAGGCAGGAATCTGGATGTTGCCATTAATGGGGATGGCTGGCTGAGTGTCGAAACCGCAGCAGGTACTGAGGCTTATACCCGTTCAGGGCAGCTTCAGGTTAATCCGGATGGGCAATTGATCATTGCCGGAGGACTACCTGTGGTAGGCGAAGCGGGTGTTATACAGCTGCCGGAGTTTCAATCTATCGATATTGGTATCGATGGCACAATCACGGTGATTCCTCCCGGAGAGGCCAATGAACCTGTTGAAGTGGGTCGACTGAAACTGGTGAACCCGGAGCCGGGTGAACTGCAAAAGTCTGCCGATGGATTGTTTGTTGCAACTGCAGGGGATGATTTGGATGCTGACCCTGAGGTTCGTCTCAGAACAGGCTATCTGGAATCAAGTAATGTCAATGCGCTCGATGAAATGGTGTCGTTTCTGTCATTGAGCCGTCAGTTTGAAGCGCAAATGAAAATCATGAAGGCTGCAGGTGACATGGCCTCTTCAGGCGATCGGTTGGTCAGAGATCAATAGTTTCTGATATTCATAAGACAGGATAGGGAGATCTGAAATGAATCCATCACTATGGGTCAGTAAGACCGGGCTGTCAGCTCAGGAAAAGCAGATGGCCATCATTTCCAATAACCTGGCCAATGTGAATACTGTTGGGTTTAAAAGGGACAGGGCGACATTCGAGGATCTTTTTTATCATATTCAGCGCCAGCCGGGAGCATTGAATGATCAGGACAATGAGCTGCCTTCTGGTTTACAGGTTGGTACTGGCGTCAAAATGACCGGAACTCAGAAAGTATTTACGCCGGGCAATTATGAGACAACCAGTCAGGCACTGGATCTTGCCATCGTTGGCAATGGTTTTTTTCAATTTGTACAACCTGATGGAACATCTGTTTACTCAAGGAATGGACAGTTTCAGATCGATGCAGATGGTCAAATCGTTAACGGTAATGGTTTGCCTCTGGAGCCAGGAATTACTATTCCTCCAGATGCTACCGGTATCACCATCAGTGAAGATGGCATCGTGATGGTGAAACAACAGGGGGTCATAGATCCACTGGACGTAGGCCAGATAACTTTGCTGAACTTTGTGAATCCGGCAGGGTTGCTTGCACAGGGTGGGAACCTGTACCAACAAACCACCGCCAGTGGTGACCCAATCGAGGCATTGCCTGGTCAAGAGGGTTTAGGCTTTTTAAAGCAATTTACTCTGGAAACTTCAAATGTCAGCACTGTTGAAGAACTGGTGAATATGATTTCAGTTCAGCGGGCTTATGAGATGAACTCAAAAGTAATCGCTGCGGCTGATGAAATGATGCAGTTTGTTAATCAGACACTCTGATCTGGCTTTCAGGGCCAAAGCACAATTAAGCGGTAAAAAGGCGCTGTAAAAAGAGGAAGGAGTCTTTTATGAAAGGGTGGTTGCTATTACTGTGTCTGATTCTGGCTGGCTGTCAGCATCAACCTGTCAAACCATCCCTCAGCTCGGAAAAGATGGTTGAAAGCCAGCAGGATCAAAGGGAAAGTACGACAGCTGTCAGGGGTGAGCTACCTCAGCCTGAAGTCCCCCCAAGTGGCAGCCTGTTCAATGCCCGTTATAGCAGCCTTATGGTTTCTGACCGTAGAGCTTACCGTTTAGGTGATATTCTGACCATTGAGCTGGAAGGAACGACCAATATCAGTATGGGGGGCGGAAGCAGTACCAATAAAAGTGCGACGGTTTCCATTCCTGACCCAACGTTGCTTGGACGAAGCAGTGCATCCATTCTTGGCAGTGGTTGGTCATTGGCCTCGGATATTCAACCAACAAGAGAGTATGGCGGTACCACGAGCTCGAGTAGAAACAACCGGCTGGAAGGCAGTGTGGCCGTTAAAGTGGTTGAAGTACTTTACAATGGTACCTTACGTATCGAAGGGAATAAGTGGCTAACGATTAACTCAGGCCGGGAGCAGATACGCATCAGTGGGCTGGTCCGTCCGGAAGATATCAGCACGGATAACAAAGTATCTTCTGAACGTATAGCAGAGGCCAGAGTGGACTACGTTGCTTTGGGAGATAATGCAAACGCCCATGAGCCTGGCTGGTTTACCAAAATGCTGAATAGCCCCTTCTTTCCATTTTAAAGGGCTTTCATTTCAGGGAGGCGGTATGACAGGGAACAAACGTCATTACTATTTTATTAGCGTCTTCTTTTTTCTATGCCTGACAATTACGGTCTTAGGGGCTTCTTCATCAGCCCATGGTCGACGGCTTCTCGATATGGTTGATGTTGAAGGTGTCCGGAGTAATCAGCTTATTGGTTATGGGCTGGTGGTTGGTCTTGATGGAACCGGGGATAAGTCAGCATTTACCAAGCAATCTCTGGTTAATATGCTCAGGGAGTTTGGGCTGACGATCTCTACAGTTGATGTTAATTCAAAAAATGTTGCCGCGGTAACGGTTCACGCAACCTTGCCAGCCTTTTCCCGTCCGGGTCAGAAGCTGGATGTCACTGTCTCATCTATAGGGGATGCCAAGAGTCTTAGAGGGGGAACATTACTATTTACCCCGCTGAAAGGGGCTGATAACCAGATTTACGCTATTGCCCAGGGAAGCCTGATTGTTGGTGGTGTCTCTGCTGAAGGCTTGTCAGGGCGTGCGGATAATCCCGGGGCGGGAAGTAGAGTTCAAATCAACAGCACGAATGCAGGACGTATCCCCGGAGGGGCATTTATAGAGAAAGCGGTTCAGACACCATTTAATTATGGTAACCATCTGGTGCTTAACCTGAAGGAGCCCGGGTTCACGTCTGCACGACGTATTGTCAAAGCAATCAATAATTTTTTTGGACCTGATACCGCTTCAGCTACTAATGGTGTCTCAATAAAAGTATCAGCCCCTGTGGACAGTAGCCAGCGTGTTGCTTTTATGTCCATGCTTGAACAGATCAATGTCGAGGCTGCCAGCCCAGCCGCCCGGATCGTGTTTAACTCACGTACAGGTACCGTGGTCATGGGAGAAAACGTACGGGTGCGACCAGCAGCTGTAAGCCATGGCAATCTTGTGGTTCGAGTTAGCCAGACTGCAACGGCAAGTCAGCCTGGGGCGTTTGCTGATGGTGGCTCTACTGAAGTTATCTTAAACAGCGATGTTTCCATTGAGGAAGAGGCATCTGCGATATACCTCGTACCAGAAGGCGTGTCGTTATCAGAAGTGGTATCGGCAATTAATGGTGTTGGCGCTACACCAACAGATCTGATGTCAATTCTCGAAGCTTTAAAGGCCGCAGGCGCTCTGGAAGCAGAGTTGATCGTGATTTAAGCCTTTCTCGCCGTTTTCTATATAAAGGGGGAACTCAAATGCTCTCAGGTATAAATCCAACCTTTGATATTGCTGCATCTGCAAACTTGAAAGCTGAACAGGTTGAAGGTATCGAGTCTGCAGCCAAAGCATTTGAATCTTTGTTTGTAAATGAGTTACTGAAAAGCATGCGTAAAGCGAATGAAGCCATGATGGCAGGCAGTGAGTTACCCATGATGAGTAAAGATACTCAGTTTTTCCATTCCATGTTTGATTCTCAGTTAGCAGAACATTTGAGTGAAAAGGGGGGGCTTGGTATTGCCCAGGCCTTGATCAGGCAGCTGGGTGATTGAGAGCATTGAGTAGGTAAAGGTACTCAAGAAGCAGCTTTCAGTGGTCGATGGCATCCAGAGTAAAAGGATAAAATTTCGGAAGCCACCATGAGTTTGACTCAAATTGCGACCTCAGGATTGCTGGCCAGTCAGAAGGCACTGAATGTTGCCAGTAATAATATCGCTAACGCTGAGACTGAAGGGTACAGCCGACAAACGGTTCAATACAGCCCTGCCTATACATTGTATCCCGGGACAGGTGCTCTCGGCACAGGCGTTATTGCCAGTGCTGTTAACCGCATCACCAGCAGCTTTCTTACTGCCCAGATGTGGGAGAGTCAGTCCCTTGCCAGTGAGAGCAATATCCATGCTCAGTACCTCAACGATCTTGATCAATGGCTGGGAAATGAGAATACGTCGTTATCGAATGGTTTTGAGCAGTTTTTTTCAGCGCTGAATGGCAGTTCTGTTGATCCCTATGCTTCCAGTGCTAGGCAGGTGGTTATCGCTGAAAGTGTCGGGCTTGCTGAACGCTTTAACACCCTTTATGCCCAGTTACAGGGACAGGCTGCAATGATCGGTCAGCAGCTTAATGCGGCAGCTGATCAGGTCAATGGCTTACTGGCTAACATTGCGGCATTTAATGATCAGCTGCGATCTTTGTCCACAGGTAACCAGCCTGCCAATGAAATACTGGATCAGAGAGATCAGGCCATTCGTGATTTGTCGGAGTTGGTATCGGTTAATGTACTGGAACAGCCAGATGGCTCATACAGTATATATATGAAATCAGGCCAGCCTCTTATTCTGGGTAATCAATTCAATGCACTCAGTGTAACTGGTCAGGTAGATACGGCAGATGGGTTTCAATTGCAGCTCGATACCGGTAATTCTGAAATTCCGATTACTGGTGACCCCGGAGGTGTAATAGGAGGTTTGATTACCTATCAGTCAGAAGAACTGGTGTACGCACGCAATGAGCTGGGGCGCCTTGCCGTTTTGATTACCAGTGAAATTAATGACCAGTTACAGGCTGGAGAGGACTTGAATGGCAACTCGGGTGCTGCATTATTCAACGATCTGAAGACACCAGCTGGAGCTGTGATGGCAATGGATGTTTCATCAACAGCAGTTTCCGCATTAACGATCATTAATGCCAGTCAGTTACAGGCAAGTGAATATGATTTCCGAGTAGATAATTCCGGTAATTATAGTCTGGTGCGGCGGTACGATGGCTCTCAGGTGGCTTCTGGTGTCTTGTCTGGCTCGGGCACCGATATTATTGCTTTTGATGGTGTTCAAATCAGTGTTGACGGTGCAGCAACAGACCAGCTTTATCGCTTATCACCAGTACGATTTGGTGCCAGAGAGATCCAAAATTCTCTGACGGATCCTGCTGCGCTGGCATTTTCTGCTCCTGGAGGAGGAGTGGGAGATAACAGTAACCTGCTGGAACTGGTAGCCATTCAGTCCAAAGGGTTGCTCAATAATGGCCAGAGTACATTGATGACTACCTATTCAGGGTTTGTTGGCGATATCGCCGTGCAAACTGCGCGGATTAAAACAGAGGCTGATGGTGGGCAGGCATTGTTAAGTCAGGCTGAAGCTGCTGTCAGTGCATACAGTGGCGTTAATCTGGATGAAGAAGCGGCCAGCATTCTTCGCTTCCAGCAGCTTTACAGTGCTAATGCCAGAGTGATATCTGTGGCTCGCACAACCTTTGATGCTTTGCTGGCAATGTTCTGAACGAGCTCTACTGATTAAAAACTATAGAGTGGATGAAAGCGTTCCAGGGAGAAGGAACCATGAGGATAAGTACAGGGAACTTTAACAGAGTCATGCTTCAGGTCATGCAGCATACTATGGCTGATCTTGCGAAAACTTCAGGTCAGCTTTCAACCGGTAAACGAATTCTTCAGCCTTCAGATGATGCCATTGATACCGTAAAGGTCTTACATCTGAATAATGAACTAACGGCCATAGGTCAGTTTGAAAATAATATCAGTTCTGCCACTGGCTGGCTTCAGCAACAGGATGCGCTTTACAGTGGAATGAATGATTTGCTACTGAGGGCAAGAGACCTTCTGCTCCAAGCTTCCAATGGTACACAGAGCGGTGCTGATCTGACGTCATTTGCAACAGAGTTAAGCTCTCTGAATGAATCACTGCTGAGTCTTGCCAATTATCAGATGGCAGATGGTCAGTATCTGTTTTCAGGTACGACAACAAACCAGCAACCGTTGGTTCAATCAGGTGGAGATTACGTTTACAACGGTAATAGCCAGTTCCGTCAGGTTGAGATCAGTGGCTCTGCAAAGGTTCAGATTACTCAGCCCGGAAACGAGCTTTTCTTTGATAGCTCTGCCATTCCTCCCCTGGACAGTATTTTTGATGCTTTAACGACCGCAGTGACTGAACTTAATAATCCAGTAAATCTTTCAACGGTTCTTTCAGATACCATTGTTTGGGTAGATGCAACAATGGAGCGTATTGGCAGTGCACAAACTCGCAGCGGCAGTGACCTGAACTTATTGGATCGAATTTCAGAAAGCCACGCTGATATTCGCCTTTTTGCCGAACAGTTGAAATCAAGCATTGAAAATATCGATATGGTTGAAGCGACGACGCGTTTGAATCAGCAGCAGTTGATATTGTCTGCCAGCCAGCAGGTATACGCCAATATCAAGCAGCTATCTCTGTTCAATTACTTTACCTGATGTCCTTCTATAAATCGGGTTTAATCCGGAGGCCATAATCTCTGGTAATTTAAGATTTTGAATACACTTGCCGATGTTTGTACAGAACGTTTTCGGGAGTGTGCAGTTATGTCCAGCATAAAAGGCCCAGGTGGTAAAAAGACCGGAACAGTCAACAGTTCAAAAGTTCGCGTAGAAAAAAGTGCCACTGTAGACCGTTCTCCCCGGGTAGCCGAAGACCGTTTAAATGTAAGCGCCTCGGCCCAGCAAATTGATGAGCTTTTTCAGCAGCTGGCTGATTTGGAAGATGTTAATGCAGCCAGAGTCAGAAGTATTCGTGAGTCGATTAAAAAGGGCAACTTTCCCATTGATTATCAGCGGCTTGCTGACAAAATTCTGGAACTTTCTGATGAACTCAACTCAGAGAATGACGACTGATTCAAAAAACGTGAGTGATACCTCAACTCCTCAACCGTCAGGTGTTGATAGTGGCATAGAGGATCTATGCCAGAAAATGCTGGGTAATATTCAGGATGCACTGGCTCTGTCGAGAAAGCTGGAGCGAGTTCTGGAGTCTGTACACCAGAAAATGCTGAACCGTAATGTTGCTGCTCTTGAGCACTCTCTGGAAATGCAGGTCCAACTACTGAATATGCTCCAAATGAACGGGGCTCTTCGGGAACATTATCTCAAGCCTTTTGGGCTGAGTCCCGATCAGCAGGGAATGTCACACTTCTTCTCTCTTGTGAATCGGCAACCGGTAAACACGTCAACAGTTAACGGGCAGGTTCTGGATAAATACTGGATCCAGTTAGAGGGATCAGCGAATCGTTGTCAGCAGCTCAACAGTTCTAATGGACGACTGCTGGCAAGGTTGTCGGCAAGTACGAGAAAAATCATTGAGTTAACTTTTTCTGAACAGACAGCCGCTACTTATGATCAGAATGGTCTGACTGTTAATTCAATGGCTGAATAATGAGGCTTATCTTACATGGGATTGTGCTAAGCCTGTTCTTTCAGGCTTTTTTAATTATTGCCGATGATGTGCCTGTACAATACCCTCATGATCTTTCAGATACTCGATGGCATCATTCAGGTAGCCGCTTCGCCTGTTTATTGAAAAACCACGTGCCCGGCTTGGGTGATGTCAGTTTGACAGCTGAAGCTGGCGACCGTGAAACTCTGTCTATAGTTCCTGATCCATTCTCGGATAATGATAGACAAGTCACTGTTTCACTGACACCGTCACCCTGGCAGAGCATGGCGGATGATACGATTGTTGCCAGTACCCTGCTTTATGAAGGGGACTCTCTTAGTATTCATCTCAATACATTGACCCTTATGAAAGCTTTCCAACAGGGAAAACAGCTGAAATTACAGATTGCAACGGATACCAGCAATGATGTTGTTATTCAGGTTACTCCTTTGGATGTTCAGCGGGTTGCTGAGCAGTTTTATCGCTGTATGGATGATTTACTTTTTCTGAGTTTTGAGCAGGCTGAACATAATACTTTCTACTACTTATCGGGGAAGCAGAGTCTGGATTCCCGGCAGAATGAACTGCTTACTCATATTGCCGAATATGTTATGGCCGATCACTCTGTTCAGCAAATTACCATTGATGCTCATACTGATTCTTATGGCCACGAACTGGCCAACAGGGAGTTGTCTAAAAAAAGAAGCCAGACCATTGCCGCGAGCTTGAAACAGTTGGGTGTTTCTGAGGATAAAATTTTAATGCGCTTTCATGGAGAGCGATACCCTGTCGCAGATAACCAAACAAAAGCAGGCCGTGATAAAAACAGGCGTGTCGAGATTTGGTTAAAGCGATAAATCGTAACCACCACTTTCCTAAACTCTGTCAATACTCCGTCGATATCCTAAATATTCTGGAACCATAGTTTATTTAAGGACTTTTAGAGCCTGATTCCAGATGCTGTTGCGAAATGTGCAAGGGAGTGCAAATGGATATCAAAGGATTACCCTCAAAATCGGTCAGCCCTGTTCTGTCTGACCGCGCGCAGTCAGTTCTTCCTTCAGGGCACGCTTCTGGCGGTGAGCTACCGGATTTCTCTCGTGTGTTAAAAACTGCCATGAATAAAGTCAATGAACTGCAACAGACAGCCTCTGTAAAAATGCATGAGGTAGATACTGGTGTGTCTCAGGATCTTCTTGGAACCATGATTTCTACCCAAAAGGCCAGTATCTCTTTTCAGGCACTGCTACAAGTCAGAAACAAAGCGGTAGCAGCCTATGAAGAAATCATGCGTATGCAAATTTAATCTTTAGGCAAAGGCAGAATAAGCCATGGCAGAGACGGTAGCTGATAGCTCTCCGGAAGTCTCCGGTCAGGAAGAGCAGACCAAAGCATCCTGGCAGGTATATCTGGAGAAAGTACGATTATTTATTCAGGATAATCGTGGGTATCAAACCATCATGATGGTCATGCTTGCCGCAGGTATAGCGTTGCTGGTGGTGCTCTGGCTGTGGTCTCAGTCTGCGGATTACCAGCCTCTATACGGTAATCAGGAGTTATACGATGTTGCCAGTATTGTTGAAGTCCTCGACCGTGAGGGTATGGAGTATAAGCTTCACCCTGAGTCTGGCCAGGTATTGATCGATGCCGGCAGACTCAGTGAAGCCAGAATGAAGCTTTCCGTTGCGGGTGTTCAGGCAAGATCTCCAGAAGGTCTTGATGCGCTGAATCAACAGGAGCTTGGAACCAGCCAGTTTGTTGAAGGTGTTCGATACCTTAGAGGGCTGGAGGGTGAGCTTGCTCAAACCATTATTAGCCTTAAGCCTATCAAAAATGCACGGGTTCATTTAGCTATTCCAAAGAGAAGCAGCTTTATTAGGCGTCAGGAAAAACCATCGGCATCGGTTTTTATAAGCCTGTTTGCGGGCTACCGGCTGAGCTCTGAACAGATAGAAGGCATTATCAATCTGGTTGCTACCAGTGTTGCCAATATGAATAAAGAGGATGTGTCTGTCATTGATCAAAGCGGCAAGCTGCTCTCTTCAGAGGTTCTTCTCAACAACAGTGCATTGGGCGAAGTCTCAAGGCAGTTTGATTTCAAACAACAGGTCGAGTCTCGTTATCAGGAAAGAATCAGTCATTTGCTGGAACCACTGGTAGGCCCGGGAAATTATCGAGCCCAGGTCACGGCTAGCGTTGACTTCGAAAAAGTTATTCAGACCGTTGAGCAGTTCGATCCTGGTACAGCAGTATTGCGCAGTGAGCAGGGAAAAGAGCGGATCAATGCTGGTGGTCAGGCCAGGGGGGTTCCAGGCACATTAAGTAATCAACCACCGGAAGAGGCTGATTCAGAAAGTGAAGTTGAAACCAGTACCCAGTCAGAGTTTGTACGCAATTATGAGGTCGACAAGGTTGTACGGCAGGTTTCCAACCAGCAGGGGCGTATAGAAAAGCTCAGTATAGCGGTGGTTTTTAATGAAAAGCCTGACCAGTCACTGGGAGCGGTGAATTGGGATCAGACCAGGCTGGATAGCATCCGTCAGATGATCATCGATGCCACAGGCCTGGACCAGGCAAGAGGAGATCAGATCAGTATTCACACGGCACCGTTTGTGCCTGTTGCAAGTGTTGTTCCAGAGACTCTTGCATGGTGGCAGCAGCCTCAAGCGTTGTACTACGTCAAATATGGCAGCGGCACGTTACTGGCGATCATGGTGATGATGTTTCTCATCCGGCCATTAATGAAACAGGTGACCGTTAAGCTGGAGCCTCCCAAAGAGTCATTACCAGCACTGGTTGAAGGTGGAGTGCGGGGTAGCCAGGAAGGAGAAGAAAATGAGCGTCGAGCCCTGTTTGACGAAACATTCAATTTGCTTCCTCCAGAGCTGGCGGACTTTGAAACCCAGATTACTCATATGAGAAAACTGTCAACCAAGCAGCCTGAGCGGGTTGCCCAAGTCATTAAATTATGGATGAGCAGCTATGAGTGATAGCAGAGCACTGGCAATACGGCAGCCTACGACCAGAGATATTGCCATTTTACTACTAAGTCTTGGAGAAAAAGGTGCTGCCAGAGTTATGGGGCATCTAAGCCAGAGAGAGATTCGCCAGATCAGTGCATCAATGGCTGCAATGGCGCCACTGAAGCGTGATCAGGTTCAGGAAGTTCTGGAACTTTTCTTTCACACTTATCGTTATGACAGTGGCTTAACCGGTTCATCCAGGGGATATCTGGATAAGACGCTCAAGCTTGCGCTGGGTGATAAAGAGGCGAAGGGGGTAATGGATTCCATTTTTGGTGATGAAGACAACACTCTGGAAACTATGAAGTTGATGGACTCGGCAACAATTACAGAGTTGATTGCTGGCGAACATCCTCAGTTGCAGGCTGTCGTTTTGACCTACCTTGAACCAGAGCAGGCTGCCGAAGTCTTGCAGCGGTTGCCGGTAGCCTCTCATCAGGACCTTCTAGCCAGAGTGGCACGACTTGAAGAGCTCCACCCTTCCATTCTTCAAGAATTGAACCGGATGTTTGACGACAATATTGGCCGATTGGGAACCAGCCATAACACAACGGTCAGTGGCCTTCGGCAGGTGGCCGATATTATGAATCGGATGGGTGAAACGACTGTTAAAAATGTACTGGGCTTCTTTAAAGAGCAGGATAAAAAGCTGGCGGAAAAAATTGAGCAGCAGATGTTTGTTTTTGAACACATTGTTCGCCTGGATGAGGATGTATTGCGAAGGATTATCAGCGAAGTCAGTCAGGATATTCTGGCGCTAGCTCTAAAGGGAGTGGCTCAGGAGGTGATGGATGTCATTTTGGCTACCATGACCAAGCGCACTGCAAAGTTTCTTTTGGAAGATATTGAAAACCTTGGCTCTGTTCGTGCCAGTCAGGTGCAGGGTGCGAGGAATGATGTTCTTCGCATAGCCCGACAGCTGGCAGCCAGTGGAGAAATTGAGCTGAGTTTCAATGATGATGAAGAGATGATTGAGTAATTGATAAAGAGGCTACCATGAAAAACAGAAACAAGATCTGGCAGCCTGAGACAGCGGCCTATAAACGGTTTCAGTTTCCCGTGCATGACCGTGAGTCCATTCAGGAGCGTAATGAGGCTGGATCTACGGAAAGTGAAGTGAGGGCATTTAAAGAAAAAAGTTATCAGACTCACTCTATCAAGCCAGAATCAACTTTTCAGAATGTACATAACTCACAGAGCCCAGAAGCTGCAGAAAAAATGCGGGTGGAAAACCATACTGCGGAGGTACAAAGGGTTGAGAAACAAAGCTATCAACGTGGTTATGATGAAGGAAGGCGACTGGGGTTTGAGGAAGCCTCCAGTAAAGTAGCAAGCCAGACTCAGCAGACTTCCGAGCAACAGAAAGCCTTTCTTGAGAGCCTTCATAAAGAACTGGCATCACTTCAGACTCAACACCTTAAGAATCGTGAACAACTGTCTATCTGGCTGGGGCAAGTTGTGGAAGAAGTCTGCCGTCAGGTTGTTCGTAAGGAAGTCAGTACACAGCAGGGACAAATTGTTGAGATTATTCGCCAGACACTGGATCTTATACCTGAAAGTGATGAGTACTCTATTCATGTTTGTGAGCAGGATGCAGAGCTTCTCAGAGAAGTGAAACCTGATTTTGGTATTCCATGGCAGCTGTCAGTCAGTCATGAGTTGACTTCTGGAGATTGTCGTATTGTTGCCAGTGATGGAGAGGCCGATGCACGTTTGGAGAGCAGGCTGATGCAATGTCTGGATATTATCCGGGAATCCCTGCCTGCAAACCTTGAGGTGGTCTCTTCATGACGGGGCTTATTATGGATGGTGATACCCTGATCAATCGTCTGCGTTCCGTCCCTGTGGCCACAGTGACTGGCCGAGTCGCATCGATTAATGGCTTGCTGCTTGAGGCGACGGGTATCAAATTACCCGTTGGCCAGTTGTGCCGTATTCGCTCACGATCGGGAAGTGAGTTTGATGCAGAAGTGATTGGGTTTAATAAAAAGCAGTCCTCTCTTATGTCACTGTCTGCTCATCAGGATGGTATATCCCCGGGCGATCTGATTATTCCAGCAGCGGCCAATAAAAGCGTACCTATAGATAGTGGACTGATTGGACGTGTGATAGACGCTATGGGGCAACCATTGGATAACCAGCCACTGGTTGTGAACGAGCGCATACCGGCCTTGCCTCATCCAATAAACCCTATGCATAGAAGGGCTGTTGATACCCCACAGTATGTAGGGATCAGAGCAATTGATGGACTGCTAACCCTGGGGAAGGGGCAGAGAGTTGGACTGTTAGCTGGTAGCGGTGTTGGTAAGAGTACATTACTGGGTATGATGACCAGAAACACTCAGGCGGATATAACTGTTGTTGGACTCATTGGTGAACGCTCCAGGGAAGTGAAAGAGTTTGTCGAGAATACACTGGGAGCAGAAGGGCTGGCCCGAACCATTGTTGTTGCTGCGCCAGGTGATGAATCTCCGGTCAGAAGAATTCGTGCAGCTTCCTATTGTCATCGTATCGCAGAGTACTTCAGGGATCAGGGAAAGTCAGTCTTACTGCTGATGGACTCTCTAACCCGATATGCTCAGGCTCATAGAGAGGTTGCACTTGCAATGGGTGAAGCTCCTGCCTCTCGAGGCTTTCCTCCTTCTGTATTCAGTAAAATCCCTATTCTCCTTGAGCGTTCTGGAACAGGCTCAGGAAATGGTGCCATTACTGCCGTCTATACAGTTCTGGCGGATGGCGATGACCTTATGGATCCTATTGTGGACAGTGCTCGTTCAGTACTGGATGGACATATTGTGTTGAGTCGAGAGCTTGCTGAGAAAGGGCATTACCCAGCCATTGATCTGGACAAATCGTTAAGCCGTGTGATGACTCAGGTGGTTGATGAACATCATCAGGCAAATGCCCGTACTTTTCGTCGCTTCTATGCCAGATATAATCAATTTCAGGAGCTTATGGCCATTGGTGCCTATCAGGCTGGTGCTGACCTTGAGTTGGATCGTGCTATTGAGCTGCGGCCGTCCATGGAGCAATTTCTTCAACAGAGCCGCTTTGAACAGGTAAACCCGGAAGATAGCACTCAGTTGCTTAATCGAATGATGGCGAGAAAGGAAGTATTGACCCATGGCTGATGAGCATCAGCTTGAGAGTATCTATAAAGCGATGGATTGCAAGACCCGGCAGCTGCAACAAAAGCTTGCTGTGGCACAAACCGAGTTATTAGCGCTTGATAAGCAGAAGCAGCTGATCAGTGCCTCTCAAAGCAGCAGTGCTCTGAATTTTGGCTATACCGGTAATGCCTTGTCATGCTGGAATCGAAGTCAGTTCTCCTCTTTAGTTAACGAAGTTTTATTATTACTGGATCAGAAACTGACAGCGCAACAGCAGAGCCTTGAGCAACTGGAAGTCAGCCTTGAAGAGCAGAAGAAACAAACCCGGGGCCTGGAGCACCTTTCCCGTAAGGAACAAATCAAGAACAGAAAAAGAGCGGACCATCTGATTAAAAACGAGTTGGAAGAAGTCTTACAACGATATTGATACAGGTTTTCGCATAATAGATGATTGTGATAGCCTGATTGCTGAATGAGCAAGAGCAGGGATCGCATATGTCATTCAGTAAACCGCTTCTATCCAGTATTTTCGCCCCTTTACTTTTTGCCCCATTGCTACTGGCTAGCACACCTCTTTTCGCAGCCCAGTCATCGATTGAAAATGTTATTTCTGATAAGGCTTCCAGCTACCTTGAGAGCTCTCTTGGTGATTTCCTGCAAGCTTACCCTGATGCCACTAGCTCTATATCTCTACGGCCTTTAAAAAGAGTGCCTGGTAGCTGTCAGCAAGCCCTGGTGGTTTCGAGACGGTCTGATCATCGCCCACCTATAGGCCAGGTAAGGCTGCACGTTGAGTGTCCCGGGCAGTGGCGACAGTACGTTACTGCCGATGTAGACGTTCAGATTCCTGCAGTTCATGTTCGTAAGGCGTTATCCCGAGGAGATATCATCACTGAAGATGCTTTGCAGTTGTTAAGTGTTTCCTGGGATAAATTGAGAGGTGAGTTTTTCCAAAAGCCTGAAACGGTGTCCGGGCGACAGTTGAGGCGTTCACTTTCAATCGGTAGCTTGGTTGAAGGGAGTGCTCTGGTTCCTGACTATCTTGTTCAGAAAGGACAAGTGGTAACCATACTGGCTGGGAGGGATAACCTGTATGTTGCGATGGCCGGTATTGCGCTGGAAAGTGGTTTACTGTCCGAGACTATCCGTGTCCGCAACCGCTCCTCAGGAAAGGTGGTTGATGCCCAGGTGATCGCAAAAAACAAAGTTCAGACCGGGCTGTAATTCATTTGAGTGCTTTTTCAGTACGGAATCAGGAAAAAAATCGACACATGAAACGATTAATCATCTGCTGATTCGATATTTCTGCAGTGAAATATCGAATCAGCAGATGATTAAATACATGGCTTGTTGACTACATTCATCTGCTGTTTATTTTCTTCTAATTAAACCAGGGATCGATAATGGGAAGAGAGATAGTAAATGCACTGGCACCTGATCAGCTTAGAAAAAACAGCTGGTATCCTGATTACATTAACCTGATGGGACAGCTTTTAACCTGGTGTTACTTGAGTGAGAATGGTCTGCTCAATGAAGAGATACGATTTAAAGGTGATTTCTATAATATTTCTGACCATTCTTTGGTAGCAGAAATATTGTCAGCAGGCTTGTCAGGAGTTTCACTCTTTCGAAGTGATCCGGTCTGGAAATCGGCATGGTCAAATTATCAGAGTTATCTCCAGTCTATTCCCTCTTCAGAGCTTGAACGACTCACGATATCTCTTGCTACCGCAAAGCGACATCTGCTTATCCGATATGATGAGCTGCCAGACATTCTTTATCGTAAATATCTACAAGTACGGCCAGCTCTGCCTATGGAAGTCAGAGACCTCATGGTAAACCTGTTACCAAAAGATCTTCAGCATAATGTTTATCTTTCTGGAGATGGAGCCTTTGGCTTAATGCCTTTACTGGCAGGCCAAAACATACAGCTGTTCTCTGAATACTCTCAGCCTGAGACAATGCACTCTCTCATCTCTTTACTGAATAGCCAAGTGACTCTGCGAGAAGGAGATCCGGTCTTGAATCCGGCTTTTTTCCAAAATGGCAGGCTTAAAAAGTTTTCTTATGGAGTTGGTGCTTTAATGCATGATTATCGCTATAAGGTGAATGAAGTCAGGGATCTATTTGGAAGATTTTCTTCCAGCATACGTCAGAAGGAGATATTGTTTGTTACTCATATGCTTCACCAATGCAGTGGCCCGATTGTTCTGGTGATTCCTGGTCGCTTTCTCCTGAAAAATACCTCTGAAAGCCGTAATTTTCGAAAAAAACTGATTCAGGGTGGACGCCTTTCCGGGGTTATCCGGTTACCCAGTGGTTTATTGCCAGGACGAGCACAGCCAATGTTTGTTCTTATTTTTGGTGATGGTACGTCTAATACAATCCGCTTTATCAACAGTGATAACGATTATTTTAAGGCAGTCGCAGTGAAAAAGCGTGGGGAAGCAAAGTATCGATTAAATAGCCCGGATGTTATTGTCGAAGAAATTCAGGATCCTCGAAATACCAGAGTCAGTTATCAGGCAAATTGCACTGATTTATTGAGTGCTGGTGATACCCATTTTCCACTGGATCCTGGACATTATTTAGGGACCAATCGTTCAGTGGTTTTTCGTTCAGCCAACAGTGCAGTTTCAGCATTGGAGGATGGGTTTGAGATTATACGGGCTCAGGCCTTAAGGGTGGCGGAACATGATCAGGATACCCGGGTATTCATGGAAGTAACTGTCAATAATATAAATGAATCTGGATTGGTTGAAGCTCCAAAACGTACCGTACAAATTGGCCCTGAAAGTTTGAAAAGAGCAGAAGGGCAGATATTAAAAGCTGGAGATATATTGCTGGCCATAAAGGGGCAGGCGGGGAAACTGGCATTAGTTCCAGAGTTATGTGGTAATAACTGGGTCGCTGGCCAGTCCTTTGTTATCTTACGACAAAAGCCTGATAATGGACTTCATAGCTCTGTTGTCCTCTTTCGATTTCTGAAGTCTGAGACGGGTCAAAAACTAATTGATTCCATACGCACAGAAAATAATGTTCCATTTATCCACAGCCGGGATTTAAAGCAGTTACCTTTACCTTGTTGGTCCGATCTGGAGCAGGAGCAGGCGTGCCAGGCTCATGAGGAAGTTTTAAAACTCTATGCCAGGATGAAATTTTTCCGAGAAAAGGCTGAGCTGATTGAGCGGACAATACTAAAAGAGGTTTGATGATTATATAGTATTTCTGTGTCCACTTTTTAAAAAAAGCTGGATGTCATCGTACCCATAATCATTGCCCAGCCATCAACCAAAACAAATAGCATTAATTTAAAGGGTAGAGATATCATCTGTGGTGACAGCATAATCATACCCATTGCCATCAAAACACTGGCCACAACAAGGTCAATGACCAGAAAGGGGATATAAATAATAAAACCAATCTGGAAAGCGGTTTTCAGTTCACTGGTCACAAATGCAGGTATCGCAATTGATAATGGTGTATCAGCCAAATTTACTGGAATTTCCTGTTTGGCGATACTGAAGAACAGTTCAAGATCAGTTTCTCTGGTCTGTTTCAACATAAAGTCTTTGATTGGCAAGCTGGCCTGAGTCAGTGCTTCCAGCAAGGTTTTGCTATCGTCCAGATAGGGAACAACTGCCACAGCATAAACGTCTTCAAATAATGGGGTCATGATAAGTATTGTCAATGCCAGCGTAATACCAAGCAAAACCTGATTTGGTGGTGTTTGCTGTAAACCCAGCGCCTGTCTGAGAATAGCGAGAACGATGATGATCCGGGTAAAAGATGTCATCATCAGTAATGCTGCCGGGATAAAGCTGAGCGATGTCATCAGAATCAGGATCTGAAGACTTGCACTGTACTCTGTTGAATCCCCGTTGTTCGTTACAGTGATCAGTGGCAGGCCTGACTCTGCAAAACTATCAACAGCAAAAAAGCAAAAGAAAGCCGATAATGCGAACGTTATCAGCCAGTATTTATTGTTTTGGTTTTTCATTCAGGAAATATGCTTCAGTCTTTCTGATTCACTGACCACATCCAGGAAACGAATGCCGTATTTATCATGAATAACCACGACTTCGGCATAGGCAATGAGTTTGCCATTAACCATGACTTCCAATGGCTCTGATGCCTCTTTTTCCAGCTCCACAATGGAGCCTTTGTTCAGACGCATCAAATCACCGATATTAATTTTAGTGCTACCCAGTTCCAGCGACAGAGTGACGGGAATATCCAGAATCATACCCAGGTCACTCATCGTCTGGGGGAGATTTGTAGCTTCTTCAACTGGCTGGGTTGATTGTTCAGATTCCAGGCTGTCCTGAAAGCTCATGCTGTCATTTGAGGTAGAGCTGTCTTCCCGGTCTTGTTCGTTACTCATGGATTTCCTTCTCCTCGTGCTGGTACAACTCTGCTTCTTCAATATGCAATTTTTTGGTGATCTTAATGGCCAGACTATTCTGTACCGTGCATACCGAAGCTTTAAAGCAGGGCACGCCTGCAACTTTGACGGTAACACTGGGGGGAACATCTGCCTGAATGATCTGACCGGGCTTGAGTCTCATGACATCTCTTAGGCTGATATCAACTTCACAAAGGCGTGAGGACATTTCTAAAGGGGCCTGCATTAATCCCATCAGCATATTACGTTGCCACTGAGGATCCTGTTCAGCGAATTTAAATGCCTGAAGCTTTTCTCTGACGGGTTCCAGTGCCTGATAAGGCATGACAATGTGGAATGCGCAGGATTGACTGCCTAGCTGTAGTGTAAACTGACTAAGCAGAATAATTTCAGTGTCCGATCGAAATAGAGTTGAGATTGGGCTGTTGTAATTATCCGCCAGCTTAATTTTGAAGGAGAGTATACTTCCCCAGGCTTCTGTTTGTTTATCCGCTGCAGCTTTCAGAACTCTCTGCAATATCCTGATTTCAGCGGTTGTAAGTTCGTTTCGCTTTGGATTTACACTATCTCCGGATCCACTAAAGAAAATATCAACCAGAGAAAAAAGCATCGGAGATTCAATAGCCATAAATCCAGAGCACTTTAGAGTGGTAGATTTATAAATATGTTTGATATCGGGTGTGGTTTCACTGGCAAGGTAATCACCCACCTGTAATGAATCAACACTCTCAAAGTGCACATCAATGTTATGCCTGAAAAGACTGCTCACGGCATGTCTGAACAGCTGAGAGAAACGCTGGTTGATCAATTCCAGTGTAGGTAGTAAATCATGGATTTTATAATCCGGGTTGGTCAGATCATAAGTTTCAAGATCTTTAAACTCAGAAGAAGAGTGTACCTTCTGTACTTTTGCAGAGCCTGACAGATCATGACTGCTCAGTGATGATTTTGATTTCCTGTCCATGGAAATACCTGCTCAAAGGAGACACTAATCGAAAGTTAGGAGTAATCTTTGTCAGCTGTCTTTATGAAATAGTTGAATTAGCCTAATTCACGATACCGTTATTAAACCTTAAAAACAAACAACTTTTCTTTAATGGGGCAGGTTTTAACCTACTTTGCCCACAACTATGACTTCTTTATTTTCAGGTATTTCATTAAACGACAGCACATGCATTCCATCAGTGCACAGTCTTGCGTAGCGGGCCATAGCAGGGCGAATGGTATCGTTCACCAGCATGATTGGAGGCTTTCCTTCCGCGATCAATTTATCGGCAACGAGGGGTAGTTGCTGTTGAAGCTGTTCAGCAATGCCCGGCTCCAGTGGAAGGGAGTCAGGTGAGAAATGATTGTTTTTTACCGCCTGTTGAAAGCTTTGCATGATGACCTGCTCCAGCTCTGGACTCATGGTAACCGCAGGCAGTGTCTGCTGATGACCGATCAGGTTCTGTACAATAGCCCGGCGCAGGGCGACCCGGACTTCTGCCGTGAGCTGCCAGGTTTCTTTTTTATTTTCTGAAGACTCCAATAGCGTAGAACCAATGGTACGAATATCACTAACAGGTACATCTTCCATCAATAGCTCCCTGAGGACTTTTGAAAAAATGCTGATGGAAATCTTTTTGGGAATTAACTCATCGGCCAGTTTTGGGGAGTAATGGCGTAGCTTATCGACCAGTTGTTCTACTTCATCGTGGCCAAGCAGTTCACTGGCATGCTCATCAATAATTTTATTCAAATGAGTTGCGATGACACTGGCGGGATCAACGACGGTATATCCTAATCCTGAAGCGTGGTCTCTGTCTGAAGGTTCGATCCAAAGAGCATCCAGCTGGTAAGCCGGATCTGTTGTTGGAGTACCGTTAAGCTCCCCAAATACCTCACCAGGATTGATTGCTAATAACTTTCCAGGATCAACCTGCCCTTCAGCGACAGTGACTCCCTTTAATTCGATGGTATAACTATCGGGTTTAAGGCTTAAATTATCTTTGATGTGGACACTCGGAACCAGAAAGCCTAACTGGCGGGACTGGCTTTTCCGGATACCTTTGATCTGTGTTAACAGTTGTCCACCCTGTTTCTCGTCGGCCAGAGTAATCAGCCTGAAACCAAGCTCCATTTTCAACGTATCTACAGGCGGAATATCCCCCCATGACCAGGATGTATCCGGCGAGCTTTGCTCCTGTTGTTCCTTTGTTCCGTCATCTTCTGAGGGTTTTGAGTCTCTGTGGAGCCACCAGAACGCCAGTAAAACCAATGATCCCAAGCCAACAAAAGGAACAAATGGCATTCCGGGAACCAACCCCATGACGATCAGGATTACACCCGTAAGCATCATGGCTTTGGGTGAAGACAGCATTTGCTCCGATACCTGCTCCCCCATGTCGGCCGATTCTGAAACCCGGGTGACCATCATGGCTGCTGCTGTTGATAATAAGAGTGACGGTATTTGGGCTACCAGACCATCACCAATGGTCAGTAGCGAATAGACAGAAAATGCATCACCTGCACTCAGCCCCTGCCCAAGCGTACCGATCAGCATACCGCCAATAATGTTGATGGCCAGAATCAAGAGGCCTGCCATCGCATCACCACGGACGAACTTACTGGCTCCGTCCATGGAACCGTAGAAGTCGGCCTCTTGTCTTACACTCTCGCGACGATCATGAGCTTTTTGCTGGTCAATGATGCCAGCATTCAAGTCGGCATCAATGGCCATCTGTTTTCCAGGCAGAGCGTCCAGGGTGAAACGGGCAGTGACTTCTGATATTCGGCCAGCCCCTTTGGTGACGACGACAAAGTTGATAATGACCAGAATCGCAAATACGACAAGGCCGACAACGTAGTTATTACCAATGACCACTTCACCAAATGATTGAATCACTTTACCGGCAGCATCGGGGCCGCTATGCCCATTAAGTAAAACGACACGGGTTGAGGCAACATTCAGTGCCAGGCGAAGCAGTGTAGATACCAGAAGAATCGTTGGGAAAACCGCAAAGTCCAGGGGTTTAAGTGTGTAAACACTGACCAGTAAGACCAGGAGTGAGAGGGCTATGTTAAAGGTGAAAAAAGCATCCAGCATAAAAGGTGGCATGGGTAGTGTTACCATGCCAAGGGTCATCAGCACGATTAACGGAATACCAACACGCAGCCCATTGGTTTTGCTCGATAATTCTCCCAGCAGACGTTGAGCTTCCCTGATCATTGTCTGGTCCTTTTAATAAAGCCTGTTTATCTTTGCTGCTTATCCCACTTTTCCTGAAAAGTCCTTGGAACATCCGGTTCCGGCATTTCAGGTCTTTTGGGCATTCTTCCAGCCTGATAATCATTAAGATGTTTGATGTAAGCCAATATCTGAGCAACGGCTATGTATAGCTCGTCTGCTATTTCCTGGTTTAGTCCTGTCGTGTGGTAAACCACCCGGGCCAGAACCGGTGACTGAATAACCGGCCGGTTATATTCTCTGGCCACTGCGCAAATTCTCAATGCTACCTGATCAACGCCTTTCGCCACCAGATAGGGTGCTTTTGCCCGGTTCCGGTCGTATCGAATGGCCACGGCAAAATGTGTCGGATTGGTGATAATGACATCAGCCCCCGGTACTGCCTGCATCATTCGTCGGCCGGCTATTTCCTGCTGCTTTTCCCTCAAGCGGGAGCGAACTTCAGGCTGTCCCTCCAGTTCTTTCATTTCATCACGCATTTCCTTATGTGTCATGCGTAACTTGCGTAAATGGCTCCATTGCTGAAATGGAATATCTATGATGCAGATAATCACCAGTGCCAGAGTCATAATCGCAACAGCCTTAATCAGGTAGCCTGCTCCCAGGTAAAGTGCACTGGCAATAGATAACTGGTTAATCGTCATTAACTCTTCAAAAAACCACTGGCCCGTTAGCCAAAGACAAAAGCCAAGCAAGAGCAGTTTGGCAATGGATTTGACCACTTCCATCAGTGAACGGGCAGAAAACATACGCTGCAGCCCTTTCAGTGGACTGATGCGTTCGCCTTTAAACTGCAGCAGTTTATTGCTGAACAGCCAACCCCCAAGTGCAAGGGAAGCACCAACGGTGGCGAAGGTGATCAGCAGGAAAAAAGGTATTAGTCCAGAGAATCCTTCGGTCAGGCTGTTAATTAGATGGCTTTTCAGCCAATTTTCCTGACGAAGCACTGCTTTATCAAAGGTAAAGCTGCTTTGCATGACTCCCTGTAGCTGCTGGGTGATGAAGGTGCCGCTGAACCACATGGCCAGTAAAGTGCCTCCGATCAGTGCTGTAGTCACCAGTTCACGGGAGCGTGGTACCTGTCCTTCTTCACGGCTTTTCTGGATTTTTCGCTCGGAAGGTTCTTCAGTGCGCTCTTCTTGTTGGGGTTCATCGGTCATTCTATAGTCTCCCCATTTTGGCCATCATAAGAGCAGGCTGGAAAGTGCTTCCAGCCCCTCTTCAGTGAATCGAACGAATATTCCTGAAAACTGACTGCTCACCAGCATCAATATAATCAGGCCTCCCAGCATGGTCAGAGGAAATCCGAGGCTGAAAATGTTGAACTGTGGTGCAGAGCGGTTCATCACGCCAAAGGTAAACGAAACAATCAGTAAGGAGATAATGGCAGGAACAACCATTAACAAAGCACTGGCGAACATCCATGACACCATCCCGGGTAACTGCTCCAGAATAATCAGGGAGAGGTCAAGCGGTGCGACTGGTACTATGGTAAAGCTTTCAATGACGATGGATATAGCGACAAGGTGCCCATCCATGGCGAGAAACATCAGGAAGCTCAGCAGTTGAAATAACTGACTGACCACCGGGATCTGGATACCGTTGATTGGGTCTACCATCACTGACATACCCAGTCCCATCTGCATGGAAACCAATTCTCCTGCAGAGGTGAAAATGGCGAAATAAATCTGCAAGATCAATCCCATAGCAATGCCGATAGCTAGTTGCTGCAGTGTGATTAGCAAGCCTGCCGCTGAGGAGGGCTCTACAGCGGGAACAGCTGGCAGTAATGGAGATATTAAAAAGGTGATGGCCAGCGCCATTAATAGACGTATTCTGGGAGCAACCACCTGACTGCTGACCATGGGCATGGTCATCAATAGCGCGGCAATCCGAAATAAGGGCCAGAGGTATTGACCAAGCCAGCCCGTTAGCTCGCTGAACGTAAAACCGATCATCAGGCCAGCAGCTCCGGGATCAACTCATAAAGCCGGATGAACAGATCCATAAATTCCTGAATCAGCCAGTTTCCTACAAGGCCAATGGTAATCAGAGTGGCCAGCAGCCGTGGTAGAAAGCTGAGAGTCTGTTCATTAATCTGGGTAGCGGCCTGAATGGTGCTGACCACCAGGCCCACCAGCATGCCTGGGAGAATAATGACAGAAACCATGATAACTATCAGGGTCAGCGCGTCTTTAAAAAGGTCTGCCACAACTTCCGGTGTCATGGAGTCTCCTCAAGTTAATCTGTTCTGATTTTTGAGAAATATAGTGACTGTCTTATCTGCCAACTGGGGCTAACCGCTGGCATTCCAAGCCCTTGGCTCATTTATTTATATAAAGATATATAAAATCATTTTTTTAATCTAAAAACGACTGAAAAAATCATTTATTTGTTTAAGTGGATTCAGGTGGTCACCGAATAGGGGGGTTCAGCGTTTCTTAAAACTATAAAGAACAGAAATATCGCTGAAGTTTCATAGCGAATATCCAAGGAAGGAGTAATAACAATGGCAATGACCGTTAATACCAATTCATTCTCAATGAATGCTCAGCGTCAGCTGATGAAAACTGAGGGTGGCTTACAGACTGCTATGCAGCGCCTCTCATCAGGTCTGCGTATCAATAGTGCTAAAGATGATGCGGCTGGTTTGCAGATTGCTAACCGCATGAGTGCTCAGATTGGTGGTTTATCTGTTGCTATGCGAAATGCCAACGACGGCATTTCACTGGCTCAGACTGCTGAAGGAGCAATGGAAGAGATGACAAGCTCTCTTCTGAGAATGCGTGAACTGGCACTTCAGGCCTCCAATGGTACCTATGGAGCTACTGATCTCGATGCTCTGGATGCCGAATATCAGGCTCTGAATACTGAGATCGGAAGAATTGCAACCACTACTGAGTTCAATGGCAACGTCTTGCTGGGCGGTTCCAGCTTTTCGATTGCTGTTGATTACAAAACAGGTTCAACCAACAATATTACAGTTGTGATTGCTGATGTTTCAGGTGCCGCTGCTGGTGGTGATCTTCAAGATACGGCTAATGCAAATACGGCTATCGGTGCAGTTGATACCGCTTTACAGCTGGTTGATACCGAAAGAGCCAATCTCGGTGCTGCTCAGAACCGTCTGACCTCTACCATTAATAACCTTGCCAATGTGCGTGAGAATCTGACCGCTTCACGCAGCCGTGTAATGGATACAGATTTTGCAGCTGAAACTGCCAACCTGAGTAAGTATCAGGTGATGCAGCAGGCAGGAACCGCTGTTCTGGCTCAGGCTAATGCTATTCCTCAAAACGTGTTGTCGCTGCTTCGTTAAGTGAAGCTGCAGAAAAGAATTTCTGTTTAAAACCTAAGGAAAGGTAAAAACAATGGCGATGACCGTTAACACTAACACTTTTTCCATGAATGCTCAGCGTCAGCTGATGCGCACTGAAGGAGGGCTGCAGACTTCAATGCAGCGCCTGTCTTCCGGTTTGCGTATTAATAGTGCTAAAGATGATGCGGCTGGCTTGCAGATTGCTAACCGCATGAGTGCTCAGATCGGTGGTCTGTCGGTTGCTATGAGAAATGCTAATGATGGTATTTCCCTGGCACAGACTGCAGAAGGGGCGATGGAAGAAATGACCAACTCCTTGCTGAGGATGAGAGAGTTGGCTCTTCAGGCCAGTAATGGCACCTACGGCACCGATGATCTGGCTGCACTGAACTCCGAGTTCTCAGCATTACTGACTGAAATTGACCGGGTTGCAGTTACAACGGAGTTTAATGGCACAGCTTTATTGTCTGCCAATAACACCAGCATCAGTATTGCCGTAGATTATGATGATGGAGCTACCAATAACATTGATATCGAAATTGGTGATTTTAATATTGCCGCTTTTGGTGATAGTAGTGGTCATACTGGTGGCGGTTCCGGTGCAGATATATCAGGTGCAACTATTGCAACAACAGCTGGCGCTAATGCTGCTCTTACCAGCATTGATACAGCGTTGCAAGCGGTTGATACACAAAGAGCAGGTCTTGGTGCTGTTCAGAACCGTTTGAGTTCCACAATCAATAACCTGGCTAATGTCCGTGAAAACCTGACAGCTTCCAAAAGCCGGGTGATGGATACTGACTTTGCTGCTGAAACTGCCAACTTGAGTAAATATCAAGTTATGCAGCAAGCCGGTACAGCGGTTCTAGCTCAGGCCAATGCTATTCCTCAGAACGTACTGTCTCTGCTCCGTTAAGAAGTATGGGGTGTGGTTTCGTTCATTTTAACGGGAGCTTCTGCTCCCGTTCTTTATGTTTCAAAAGCCGCGCCGACATCAAACAGATAGTGATTTAATCAGAGGCTGATTATGTTCAGTGTTTCAGGTCTTTATTCCGGGTTGGATGTTAACTCCATGGTGGATGCCCTGGTTAATGCTGAGCGGGCTCCTATCGAGTCTAGACTGAACCGGAGTGAAGAAGCTTATAAGGTTGAGCTTTCCGCCATCGGGCAGCTGAAATCTTCTCTAGAGGCGTTTCAAAGCCAGATTGGTTCTTTGAACTCAGTGGAAGGTTTCAGTCCGCGAGCTTTCAGCATCAATGACGAAGCGATTATTGGCGCTTCAGTGACCAGTGCTGCGGCGGAAGGCAGTTACACCTTTATGGTGGATCAAATGGCCAGCCGACATCAGCTGGCATCACAGTCAATCGCTGAGGGCTCCACAATAGGCACTGGGACAGCCAGTTTTACGGTAAATGGTGAGACGTTCTCTGTAGCCATTGCAGCAGGCTCTGATACGCTTTCAGGCCTTCGAGATGCCATTAACAGCTCTACAGATAACAAGCATGTTCAGGCGGTTATTATTAATGACAGTGGTCAGCAGCGTCTGATGTTGACCAGCCGTGAAAGTGGTGCTGACTACGCGATTAATGCCGATTTCAGCGGTTTGGTAGGTGGAATTTCCTCTATTGGCTCTCTCACTGAGTTGCAACCCGCCCAGGATGCAGTCATCAAATTTGGTAATGATGCTTCAGCTATTACCATAACTTCTTCTGATAATACGTTGGAAAACCTGGTGGATGGCCTATCTATCGATCTGAAAGGTGTTTCTGCAACACCGGTAACCCTTGACGTCACTTTGGACAGAGAGTCCGTTAAATCCTCAATTGAGTCTTTTGTGGAGGCCTGGAATACCCTGAAGTCCACGTTTGATGACCTGACTGACTATAACGGTGTAACTGCAGGCGCTCTCAATGGCGATGCCCAGGCTCGCCTGCTTGAATCACAGTTACGCAGAGAGCTGAGTGGTTTAATGGGGGCAGATGGTGATCCATTCAGAACTTTGGGTGATTTGGGGTTGAAAACGACCAGCACTGGAGAGCTAACCATTGAGAGCAGTCGTCTTGATGATGCCTTGAACAGTAACTTTGATGAGCTAGCGTTGGTTCTGGGCGGTGACAATGGGTTAATGACAAGGCTTGAACAAAACCTCAGTAGTTATATGGGCACCGATGGCTCTATTGCCAGCCGAGAAGATCGCATTAACGAGTCTCTCCGGGATATTAGTGATGACCGGACTGACCTGGAGGTCCGCCTAGAGCGAATTCAAAGTTATTACCAGCAGCAGTTTCTGGCTATGGAAAATCTGCTGGCGTCCTTAAGCAGTACTAGTCAGTGGCTTACCAATAATTTGAGCTCAATTAACAACAATAACCAGTAATCATAGGGTGTGAGGGGATCGACACGTGTTCAGAAAACAGGGAGGCATTAATGCCTATCAGAGACAGCAGAAAGCCAGTGTTGAAGTCGCTAAACCGGAACAGCTGGTGGCAACGTTGTTTGACAAATTAATGGAAACTCTGGCTAGAGCCCGCCACTTCATAGAAGTAAAAGACTGCCCCAATAAGGTGGACCGGATTAATCTGGCCATGGATATCCTGCTGGTTCTTGAACAGTCTTTGGATCACGAGCGTGGTGGTGAGCTTGCAGATAACCTTCAAGGACTTTATCAGTTCTGTATGAAGCGGTTAACTGAAGCAAATGCGAATAATGATCTGGCTGCTATCGATGAAGTTTCCGGATTAATGAGAGAGATTCAGGAGGGGTGGCAGTCGGTTCTCAGTGGTAACGTTGAAAGCAGTGCTCTGGCCAGTGCCGAATAATGATGCAAGATCATAGCCTCCCTATTACTGATTATTTGAATAAACTGAGATCATTTGAGCTGGCTCTTGAGGCGTCTCTTGAATTAAGGGACTGGGATCAAATGATGGTGGTTAATCAGGACCTGCAAAGATGCTTTCAAAAGCTCGCTGATGCAGGATTAACAGAGCAACCTCAAATTCAGGAGGCTCTCTCCAGAGTGCAGGTATTGTGCATGGCGCTGATACAGATATGTGTCCGGCACAGGGCAGACAGCCTTTCAGTGATCAAGAAAACTCGAAAAGATAGCTCAGCACTTTCCAGCTATCAACGAGCCAGTAGTCTCCGAGGGGCGTAATGAACACAGTCCAGCATTTGCCCGTTTCGAACCTCCCAATGCATGTAACACTGCAGCAACAAGCTGCTTCTGGTGATCAAAATTTTTTGTTTCATCAGATTTATCAACAAATTGATACTTTTGGAAACAGTAACCCGTTAATAGATATCCGGTCCACCCTTACAGAACAATGGGTGTCCTGGAATAGGGAGATTGAGCAGCCGTTAGAACCTAATGACGGTCAGCCCTTTTTTTCAGTTAGTTCTTTTCCTCCAGCTGTAATGCACCTCAACAAAATATCCTATTCTGATCTTGCTTCACCAGTTATAGGTCAGGCACTTTCAGCACAAATGAGTTTTCGAGGGTCTGATTCTGTTCGTGTAGGCACTGTAAATCAGCATCAGGCATCTCCAGAGGTCAAGGAATTGACTGAACGCAGAGATGAACGACACCGAGCTATATCTGACACCAGCAATCAAACGATTTTTCCGGGCAATGGCTTAAAGCAATTGCCCCAATCGCTATTGGGAGCCCCTGAGAGTGATCCACTACACATTGATAAAAAGCACTTTGTTGGGGCTTCGAAAACGCTAACTGCTAATCATGGAGTACTGCTGGAGAATAATGTTTTTATTCAAAATAAACAGCAGCCAGGCATTATTGATAAGATGACTAATTCTGTCAGGCCAGAAGCTCACTTTCTCATCGATCAGGTAACCGTCAGAGAGCAAGTACCTTTGATGCCCCAGGTTGCAGAAGCCGACCTCGTCAATGCCAGTCACGCTTCTCATACTATAAAACAGAATGTGTCTGTTTCTGTTGAATCCAGTGCAGAACCTCATCAACAGAAAGCCATTTCTGGTTCTTATAGGGAAGTTTCTTTCCCACAGTCCTTATTTCCTCAACGTTTGGGTACTGAAGTAATCCAGATGCTCAGAAAAGGGGAGGTTGGACTGGAAATCCGGCTTGATCCACCAGAACTTGGTCGCTTATCTCTCTCTGTTTCCTTTTGAAGCTGAATCACTTTCCCTTCAGGTAACTGCATCTTCAGCCATGACCCGGGACCTACTACTTAATCAGGCTGACAGGCTGAGACAGGTTTTAGCCGAACAGAATATGGATTTATCGGAATTATCAGTAGATGTTCATTCTGGGCAGGGAAGGCAGGCTGGAAGGCATCACGCTACAGAAACAGCTGCTTCAGAAACCCTGCTATTAGCCGATTGGGGGAGTGAAAACCCGGAGTATTTATCCGGTACTCAGCTCTTTCGCTCTAGAGGAGGGCGATTGCTGGATCATTTTGTTTTAATCGCTCTTGCTTTTAATCGCTGGGGCTTAATGGTGCAAGGAGGCATGATGGCGGAAGGGGTGGAGACTGAAGCAACAGTTGAAAAGAAATCAAGCAAGGGGCTTATGATCATTCTTATCTTTATGATCCTCTTGCTTATTGCTGTTGCTGGGGGAGCGGCCTGGATGTTCATGCAACAGAAAGTTGAAGATCCGGACAAGTTGGCGGTGCCTCATTTTATGAAAATGGAACCGTTTATCATCACACTCAAGAGTGAAGCCCGTCCTCACTATCTGCAAATTAAGTTGTCTTTAATGAGCCGGGATCCAGAGGCATTGAAAAAATTAGAGACCTATCGCCCTATGGTCCGAAATGAAATTATTCGCTATTTGAATACGCTGAAATATGTGGATGTATTAAAGCCTGAAGCTCCCGATACAATTCGAACAGAGTCCATTTCCAGAGTTAATAACCTCCTGGTTAAAGAGCAGGTTGAGGTCACGATGGGCGATCTGATTATTACTGATCTGGTTATCCAATAGTGTTCTGACCCTATGTCGCTACAGCAACTCAAAGGGCTGAATGCCTACCAGAAACAGAGTGGCATTGCTTCCCGGGATGAGCTCATCCGGGCGCATCTGGGACTGGTTAAAAAAGTTGCGTTACATATTGCTGGAGCGTTGGGAGGCGATGTTCCGAAAGATGACCTGTTGCAAGCGGGTATGATGGGGTTACTGGATGCTGCAAGTCGTTTTGAACCTGGGAAGAACATCCCGTTTGAGCAGTATGCCCGAATCCGGATCAGAGGGGCGGTGATCGATGAACTTCGGCACTGGGACTGGCGAAGTCGCACTGATCGTGAACATAGTCATAGCATCCGAGATGCCATTCAGACGTTAAACAACCGGCTGGGACGGTCGCCTTCAGAGCAGGAAATTGCAGGAGAACTTGGCGTCAGTGTTGAGCGTTATCACCGAATTTTGCAGGGAGGCAGCTCTGGTACATTGTTGAGCCTGGATGCTCTCACTAATGGCGAAGCCAGTGCCAGCATCATCGAAGTCAGCGATGACGATTCTATACAGGTCATTACCGAAGGTGATGAGTGCAATAAAGCACTGACAAAAGCCTTAAAAGAGTTGCCTGAAAGAGAACAACAACTGATGAACCTGTATTACGTTCATGAGTTCAATATGAAAGAGATTGGTCAGATACTGGAGTTAACTGAAGCCAGAATTTCTCAACTCCATCAGCAGGCGCTATTGAGATTGCGCTCATTTATGGAAGAGTGGAGCAGGGAGCCCTGATATGAAAACTGTTGGTCTGCTGGCCATGCTGGGAAGTATCTTTGGCGGATTTATGATTGCTGGCGGGAAGTTAATGTCTGTCTGGCAGCCGGCGGAAATCTTAATGATCGCTGGCGGTGCTTTTGGTGCATTCCTGATCGCCAATCCTATGGTGATCGTTCGTGCCACAGGAAGACACATGGCTTACATGGCCAAAGGAACCGGATTTAACCGTGCCTACTTCGACGAGCTGCTGACTCTTCTTCATACACTTTTTGAGATGGCCAGGAAGAAAGGGGGAAATAAGGTTCTTGAAGAGCATATTGAGTCCCCTGACACCAGTGACGTGTTTAAAAAGTTTCCTCTGATTCTGAAAACTCCTCATATATACGATTTTATTGTCGAGAATCTCAGGCTTTCCCTTGTGGATGGTATCTCTCCCCATGAATATGAACGAATTATTGAGCAGGAGATAGGAACAAAAGAACACGAAATGATGCGCCCTGCGGCTGCGCTTCAGAATGTTTCTGATGCACTACCGGGATTTGGCATTCTGGCGGCGGTACTGGGAATAGTAATTACCATGAGTGCTATCAATGGCCCTATGGACCAGATTGGTGCCAGCATTGCAGCGGCACTGACAGGAACGTTTCTGGGTGTTTTCTTTGCGTATGGTCTGGTTGGTCCAGCAGCCACTGCTATTGGCCACTCTATAAATAATGAGCTTCAGGCGTTTGATTGTATTCGAGTCTCGTTAGCCAGTTATAAATCTGGATTTCCACCCGTCGTATCTGTGGATGCTGGGCGTAAAATTCTCTACGATGACTGTCGTCCAAGCTTTAGTGAGCTGGAAAAAATGTTAGAAGGTCAGGCTTAATGGATATGGGAGCCTTTTAACGTGAAAACCAAACGTGGAGGAGGAAGCCATCATGGAGGGTCATGGAAGGTAGCTCTGGCCGACTTTGCTATCGCAATGATGGCTCTTTTCCTATTACTTTGGATCATGAATGCTACGGATGACGATGCAAAGTCAGCCATTGCTGCGTATTTTGAAGATCCGGGAGCCTTTCGTCATAAAACCAGTCTGAGCCCTATTGACTTTGGCGGTCAGGATTCACTGGTTGAGATACCCAATCCGGGTCCCAGCATGAAAGGACGTGAAGGCCCTGAAATCATTGGTGATGGTAATGCAGAGACGCTGAATAAGAATCCGGACTTTAAAGATCTTATGGATGAGCTCCAGCGGATGATCGGGGGGGATGATTCCGCAGGCAAGTATGAAGACTTCATATACCTTGAGCAGTTAAAGGAAGGTTTGCGGATTGTCATCCTGGATAATAACAAGCGTAGTATGTTTGAAAGGGGAAGCAGCCGAATGAATCCTTTCTTTCAGGACTTATTAATTGAGTTGGCCCTTATTATAAATAAGATCGACAATCGCATAATGATCAGTGGTCATACCGATAGTTCAGGTTTTCAACGTTCTGATTATGGCAACTGGGAACTGTCGGCTTCCAGGGCACAAGTAGCTCGTAAAACATTGCTTTTTGGTGGGCTCTTTGAAGAAAAAGTTCTCATGGTTCTTGGCATGGCTGACCGGGTTCCTCGAGACCCTGAAACATCCTGAATCCAGTGCCAACCGCAGAATTGAAGTTATGGTGCTGGCTGACTATATGGAACGACAGGTTGAACGGATGTTTGCTCCTATTGATGAACAAGGTCACGAGCATTCTCCAACTCACAGCAATGACATGCATGAGGCTTTTGAGCGGGCAGAGCGCAATCAGTTTGATCATCCTTCATTTTAAAAGTTCTTGGCTCTTAATGGGTTCCGGGGAGCTGTCACCAATACGGTTTTCCCGACTACGAGTAACGAGCTTTCCAGTAGAAAACAGCTTCACTATGAAACTGATATGGCAAGGATTTTCCGAACACTTTTTACGCTGCCTTGGCAAGTTTTTGTTCATACTTGAACGGTGCCAGATAGCCATTGCTCGAGTGCTTTCTCTGACGGTTATAAAACACTTCGATATATTCAAAAATTGCCTGGTGAGCCTCTTCCCGGGTCTAAAAATCCTCATGATGAATGAGTTCTGTTTTCAGCGTGTGAAAGAAGCTCTCGGCCACTGCATTATCCCAGCAATTTCCTTTGCGGCTCATGCTACAGAAGAATTCATTGTCGTTTAGTAATGACTGGTAGCGCTCTGAGACATACTGGGCTTCCGCGATCGCTATGCACCAGCAAGCCAGCCTGTGGCCTGCGTTTCCACATTGCCATCTCCAGCGAGTCGGTTACCAGCGTTGCTGTCATCCTGTTGCTCATAGACCAACCAACGACTGCCCTGGAGCACAGGTCAATAAATACCGACAGGTACAACCACCCCTCACGAGTTGGGACATACGTAATATCTCCGACGTATGCCTGGTTCGGCTGATCCCGATGGAAGTCACGCTCCAACAAGTTATCCGCCACTGGCTTATTATGCCGGGAGTCAGTTGTTGCCTTGAATCTACGCTTCGTTTTACAAGCCAGCTCTTCCTCTTTCATAAGTCGGTTAATCCTCTGGCGACTAATATTCTTGCCCGCTTTAAACTTAAAAAGAGGGCCAAGTCGTCTTTGATACGACGTTCGCCATAAGTTTTACGACTTTTCTCGTGTATAACCCTGATTTCTGCCTTTATGCCCTGGGGGTATTCAATGCTTGGTCTTCCTGAGATCGCTTGGATTCAGGCCGAGAGAGCCATTCATAATAGCCAGTGCTGGATACAGACATAACCCTGCACATGGCTGCGATGCTGAAGCTCTCCTGGTAGTCTCTGATGAATTTGAATCTCAGAGACTTTCTCGCGCAAAGAAGGCTGCCGCCTTTTTTAAAATGGAATGCTCCTCTTTCAGTCGTGCATTCTCTTTGCGCAAACGTTTCAGTTCGTCGTATACATGCTCAACATTCTTTTCGGCCTTGCCAGATGTTTTAGGCCGATGATACTTACCAATCTAGGTATGCAGGGTGTTCACGTTAACACCGAGATCTCTGGCTGTTTCAGTGACTGGCTGATCGGATTCTACAGCCAGTTGCACAGCAGATGCCTTGAACTCCGCTGTATAGGTTTTTGACTTCTTTTCTGACATCTGGACACACCTTAAGGGGCTTTGATATTACCCGTGTTTGTGTGTACGGAAAACTATAACCACTTCAACAACGGGTGGCCAGCCATCAGCGGTTGTATCAGAAAGGCCGGTACAGCACTCAGCCTGAACATATGCCGGAAAAGCACAGGGAGCATGCCCACTGG